>NZ_CP098825.1:611285-1222571 GCF_030759015.1 Paramuribaculum intestinale
GCACGTGAACCGGCCACGTCTATCAGAATTGTGGCATTTCCATTAGGCCGACAAGTGTCGAGCAAAGCAGTTTTGACAAGTGGAGCTATTTCCAACTATGAAGAGAATCTGACAATACGCAATGAGGATGGAACACAACGACGATTCAATGCCATACGCACAGAGGCACAAGCCACGCATGGTTCTTCCGGAGGACCGGTGGTGTTGGCTGATTCAATGAAAGTTATCGGAGTGCTCCACGGTGGCATGAATGAAAGCGGATTCTTTATGAATGTTGCCTCCGATATATCTCAAATCTTTAATGAATCCAATCTTCGATTTTTAAAATAAGACAGCTAATGGAAATAAATAAATGCCCTGTTTGCAACAACAATCTCGACAATGGTATTTGTCAACATTGTGGTTATACGCAAATTATCTGGCCGGAGGCTCTACCGGAATCAATAACCAGTTTCGAGAAAAATCGGATAAAAACATTACGTGAAATACAGGAAAAGCACTCACTCACAGTTCGTGATATTGAAGGCCGACGTAATGTGTTGGAAACGAATTTGGCATCGCTTGAAGAAGCTTTGTCTGATGCTCGAAAAAAAAATGAGCGGCTCACTTATGAGCGCGATGAATTAAATGACAAGAATCGCTCTCAATTACGTAAACTCGAAAACGAGCGCCAGAACCTCCAGAAAATTAATACCAATCTTGAAAATAAATTAGCTGACAGCGCGGACCACTTAGAAAAGGCAAGGAATTTGTCAGCATCTTTAAAGAAACAAAACAGAGAACTAGCATCAGATTTAGCTCGGGTGAAATCTGAATTAGAACAATTGTCACTGAGTCCAAAAGCAGGAAATGTATATTTCATTTTGGATGATGACGGTGAATTCTCTGTAATCCCGGTCCCTGTGGAAAAACATTATTTTGCAACAGGTCCCGGTATTGAATCTTGTAATGCACCTGATGATTCCATTTCTATGTTGCCAGTAATGACTACCGCAAAAGTGGCATTCAGCGTGGAAAAAAGTTTAACCGGAGGATATAGGCTTACAGACCTTGCCGGAACTTTGACATCTTCTGGAGCCATGAAAGAGAATAAAATACGTCTCACTCAAGGGGTGTCATTAAAGATAAGAGGAGGCAATTTCAAATTATACTTCTGCATTAATCAAAATTAATTATAACAATATGAGTTACGAATTGCATTGGAATCCCAAACATCCGGGCCACATTGTCTACATGCTGGATCTTTCCGGCTCGATGGGGAGAAAAATCAATGATACTCGCCTCGTTGACACGGTCATGGAGGTGATGCAAAAATTGTTTCGTTCGCTGAAAAACGAAATAATGAATGGAGATGAGATTTTGGATCTTTTCTCGGCAACCGTCATCGGTTACAATTCAGATGTCTTTACATTGATGGAGTGTAAAACGGCTAAAGAATTCAACAAGTTCTTTAACGATTCTCGCCGACGTGGTTATATATTCAATACTCAGCAAGGCGGTGAAGCTGAGCCCAAATGGCAGACATACATGTCAGACGCATTTGATGCGGCAGCAAAAGATATAAACACTTGGCTGAGTACTCAAAGAGCTAAAGGTATTCAAACACCGGCACCTGTTGTGATTAATATCACTGATGGTGACCCATATGAAGGGAGTGAGTTTACTCATTCAAAGGCATTGGCTGCAGCAAATAGGCTCAAAGCAATTAGCACTCCCGATGGGAATGTGGTGGTTTACAACATCCATTTCTCCCCGGATACTACAGCTTCTAAAATGGTCCTACCTGATACAGCACCATCAAACATCACATCAAAATTCCTATTCGAAGCATCATCAATAATCCCTCCCGAATTGGTGAAGACTGCACAAAATGTTGATGCCTGGAAAGGACATCGCATTACATCAAATAGCCGGGCTATGATTTCGAATGAAACTCATACTGATTCATTGCTGATGTTTATCTCGTGGGGAACCTCGACAGGAGGTGTAACGACTGATATGGTGAGACAACTGGAACCTATAAAACCAAAATAATGATAGTTTCCTCTACCATATTGGCGGCTTTTAAGACTTCTAAATTCGGGTCTAAGCCATCAAATTGCGCTGATAGTTTTGCTATTTCTCCAGATAGGCATAAAATAGCAATCGCTGATGGTGTTTCAAAGTCATATATGCCTAAGTTTGTTGCAGAAGCTTTGACAGAATTTTATGTCTCTGAAAAACTTCCCGGTGGTCCACTATTTTGTGATCGAAATGCTTCTGAATTACTTTCCTATATAGTTGCAGAATGGGATTGTAAATCACGTAATTTTGAAGCATCCGTAGACGAAGATACTGCATATGATTTGGAGTATCAGCGCGAATTGTATGGGATGGGGGCTTCAACATTTGCCGGAATACGTATTGATGGCGAGGAATTTTCGTTTGATGTTCTGGGAGATTCATGTATTTTTCTAATTCCTAAAGATCATAGCTTATCTCCAATGATTCTTTCGAGCATGCCTTGTGAAGTTACTCTGGAAAATGAGCTCCCTTTCAAATGTGTTTTTGGAATTCATCCTCATTTCATTGATACTAAGGGGCGTATTGTAGGCGAACCTTTAGAGGAATCCGTTAAGGCGTTCGACTGCACTATTCTTTTGGCGACCGACGCCTTCTCTGATTGGTTTTGCCGTAACTTTACAAAAGAAGATGCCAATCATATAATTGACACACTTAAAGAAATTGATTCACCTGAAAAATTTGATTCATTCATCGACAGTTTACGCGACAGTGACCTTAAAAACGATGATGTAGCTGTTGTATTGGTTGATGTTCAGTTAACAGCAGATGAGTCTGAATCGTCCACGAATGATGGCAAATGTGAACCTGAACCGACAACACCGGAGGGCAATGATATTGAATCAAAGTTAAGCCAAGCCGATGAATTTAAAGCAATTATTGAGGATTCTGACAATTTAGGAGAAATAGCGCAAACAGAAGAGGATGTGGATATGAGCAATTCTCATGTAGAGATAGAGGCTCTGGAGGAGTCAGCGCAAGTTGTCTTGATAAATAACTCTGAAGAACCTGAGAATGCTGAATTTGTTGATTCGGAACAGGCGGAGCAAATTGTTGAGTCTAACTACGACGTTGAGATCGACGACTGCAATGGTGTCGAAGAAAACAGCGTTGATACAGGCGATAATACAAACTACGAAAAATCCAAAATAATCTCAATAATAAAGAAATGTCTCGGATTAAATTAAAGACTGCCAAGGGAATGGACATACGAGATGCGGTGTTGGATGCATCAAGCATACTTCCTGTAAATCTTCGAGGCTATTCCGCTCAGTTGACGGTCGATGGGGAAGCATATGCCCTAAAGGGAGGATTTGCCCTGAGTATCAAAATAGTCAAACCTAATAATAAACCACAATGTCTCCGTTGCTGGACAGATGGTAAGGCCGATGAGTCCCAGATTGACTATCTAGTGGAAGTTGCAGACATTATTAATAAGAATAATGATAAAGATTGTCCATATTTCATTGGGTTTAACATCGTAGAAAGATTACTGAAAGTTGACGGGATAGAACTTCCGGGACTCATTATGGATTGGGTTGAGGGAGAGACTCTCAATAAATACATTATGGCGAATAGCGGACATTCTGGGGCTCAAATTAAATTGGTCGCTCAGAAATTTGCCAAAATGTGTAATATCCTTAACAGCCGTAAGATTAGTCATGGAGATTTATCTGCCGTTAATATTATTGTCAAACCAGATGGCAATCTAAAAGTCATTGACTATGACTCGCTTTATTCGCCATCAATGGGAAGGAAAGTCCAATATATCGCCGGAATAAAAGATTACCAGCATCCCCAACGAGAATCAGCTACATATTATGAGACTTATATGGATTATTTCTCACAACATGTCATATATGCGGCACTCCTTATCATGGCAAACAATGCATCCGCAAGGCCATCACAACAATTAAAGAACCTACTATTCACTGAATCAGAATTTTCTTCACCATCCTCTTTTAGAAACTCAAGTGTCGTTAAAAGCGCAAGAAAATTACGTGTCTCCGATATTGACAGGGAACTTGACATAATTGAAAGAGCCTTGAATTTGCCCCTGAGTCAGATTCCACCGTTAGTTGACTCCTCCTCACCGATGGTTAAAACAATTCATAAATTTGCATTCTGTTCGGCGTGTGGCAACAAATTTTCATCAGACGAATTTGATTACTGTACGGTTTGTGGAGCAAAGAGAAATTCATACACAATAGAGTGAAAAGTATGATCTGTCCTAACTGTAAGTTTACTGGAAATCCTTCAAATGCCAAATTTTGTGGAAAATGTGGCTCAAGGCTAACAAGTAACACAATCAGTGAAGTTGTAAAGTCATTAGCCGATAATTCCGCCAAGAAGACTAAGGGTAATAACATCGGGCGCAATGACATGTGCCCTTGTGGTAGCGGGAAAAAATATAGAAATTGCCATGGTCGGGCGTTAAGCTGATACATATTTCTATACCTCAAAAACTGAATTAATTATAATGAATGGATTAAGATGTGAGGTTTGTCAATTTACTCAAAATGATATTGATGATCATTATTGCGGTAAATGTGGGCATCCACTACAATATTTCAATCGCTGGCCAGTTTGGAATGAGAAGGGTGAATTCTATGAAATGGGTCCTAAAACAGATGTTCTGTCAAGAGTATTTGGCTATACACCCTCCAGTCCAATCGAGTGGGCCGTTGTAAGTAAAGGAACTTTGGAGAATGCAAAACTTTATGATAAACTTAAGGATCTCATTTTAAAAGAAGAAAAAGAAGGTAATAGCTTGTTTCGGACAAAAAAACAATTTCTTAGAGAATTACTCAATATTGTCAAATAACTGCGAAGACCTCAATTATAACTAAATTAATGGAGCTTGGATTAATCGAACGATTAAAACTAAAACTTGACTCTGAGAGAAGATGTCACATTTGTCATTTCATGACTCCAGAAGACATCCCTTTAGAGAAAATTCATTATTGTGGAAAATGCGGTGCGCCGCTCAAACTGGATATGTCCGATAAGGAATATAACACGTACAAGGATTATGTCGTTATTGAACAGAATGAAATTAATATGCTGCGAAACGAAGTTTTTCAAAAACAACTAAGGATTCGGAAATTAGAAGAAGAACTTTATTATTTAAAAAATGTCAAATATGGTTCATTTTGGTCTACGATCAAGGCCGCGTTTAGATTCAATTAACCTCTGATACTCTCTAAAATATTATGGCAAAAAAATGTAATTCCTGCGGTTTCTCTAATAATCCTAACGGGGCAAATTGCTGTGGTAGATGCGGTAAAGACTTGAATCCTCGGTATAGCTTTTGGAATAGTGCCGGGAGCGACAGATATAAGGTTTATGATTCCTATTCTTTCACATGTCTTCCTAAAAGTCAATATGATGTGTTGAAAAAAGCTGAGAAGGAAGTGAACCAATCGTTATGGAAGCAGCAGCTCAACCTAATAAAGAATTTCTGGAGATACTCGACTTCAGGCTTCTGGGAAGGTCTTAAAGAAGGATGGAAAGAGGATGATGACAAGTGGGAATGTTTGTTGCCTTGGTTGTTGATTCTTGGCTTTGTTGTCTTTATGTTTATTCGAGGATGTGTATCCGACACAAAACAAATATCAAGAATTAAGATTGATAACAAGTATGGCATTGGATATTCGGAAGGTAAGATGTTGATTCCCGCGATATACGATTCTATATCCCCAAAACCTATTGGCAACAACCAATGGTTTTTGTATGACTTAAACACAAACTTATATGGATTAGCATTTGTGAATGATTCAATACAAAATACTATACCTACAGTATATAGTGACATTACTGTTGGGGGAGATTTAGCGATACTAAAGAAGAATAATAATATCGAAGGCCGATCTTATTTGGCAGTAAACGGTCTAATCGATAATACGACTGGTTATGAATCCCTAAAATATCCAGGGCAGTATTTGTCAGAAGCAAAGGTCTTTATTGTGAAGGACGATAACAAACTGTTTTATTTAATGGATAGAGCTGGACGTAAATTGTCAAATGATTATTCAAGAATTGCAGTGTCAAATGACAGTGTAATTATAGCATCTAATGACATTAAGTCATATACAAGAGCACTCCATACTCTTTATGATTATGAAGGTAATAAGCTAACAGATAGGACATTCACTCGTATCCGTGATTATTCTGATGGCGTAACCTGGGGTACGATAACTGAGAACGATGCGAAGTTAAACAAATGGACACTGATTGACAACCATGGTAATGTATTGTTTAATAAACATGTTAAATATGGAACAATTAAAGATTTTAAAGAAGGTCTTGGTTGGTATCAGAAAGCAAGCAATTCGAAATACGTGGCTATAGATAAGCAAGGACGCGACTTATTTGAAATTGATGCATACCAAGTTTATCCATTTACCTTGGGCATAGCACCGGTATACAAGGGTACATCTTATAGCAATAAGAGACTTGGATTTGTAAATAGCAAAGGTGAAACGGTTATCCCCTTCAAGTATCACGCAAAGTATTCTAATCCTGAATTTGATAAAGACAGTTTAATGGATGTCCGTTTGGGTGGAATTGAAGGGAAGTTGCACCGGAACGGTCGGTTTATTCCTAAATAGACCGCCTCAAGAATAGCATCTTATATAGAAGCGCTTGAAATGGTTTATAAAGCTTCAACTCGACTATCAATATGTTAATAGTAAATATCACATTTCTATCTCGCTGACAAAATATATAATGAATATTATACCAATCAGAATCATAAAAAAGTAAATAGCATCTTATGGCAAAAGACGGAGACATCATTGACGTAATGTTCAGCTGGATAATCAGTCTTTTCGGCTGGATTCTCGGAGGCATTGTCAAATTACTTATGGCAATCATCGGAGGTCTATTCAAAGGGATTGTCGGATTATTCAAAAAGAACGACGAACCAATTCAAGACTAAAGATCAAGGCGGATGCAGAAAAGCCTCGACAGAGTATGCAATGGAGTAACCGACCGTCCAGCAACCGGGTAGGAGTTATCTAATACTATTATGGTAAGGTGGTATTTCTTATACATCAGTAATTCAAATGTTGATTATTAGACCGATGCATAAATTCTTTCTTGATGAAATATCGACTTGGCATCAAGAAACGGAGGATCAGGGGGTTCGTCAGTGTCGATATGTTGTAGTATCGGAGATTGACAATGGTCTTCTCCTTTGGAATACTCTCACGCTTGGATTAGTTTGGATTAATAATCTGTCTGTGAAAGATTGGACAGATAATCATTTGGATAGTAATCTCATTTCACTATTGAGATCTCAATGGTTTTATGTGCCGGTATTCTTCAATGAGCCTTTATTCTTGAAACATTTGTTATGCCAATATAAGAAGGTGCAAGCAAAGCGTACAAAATACACAATCCTTACGACTTTATATTGTAACGCAAATTGTGCGTACTGCTATGAAAGACATGGTGATTTTATTCGGAAATCCATGACAGATTCTATTGCACATAAGGTGGCGAAATTTGTAAACGACACACGCAAAGGCAATAAAATAAAACTTGAGTGGATTGGAGGTGAACCATTATTAAACCCTAACGCTATTGATCTGATATGCGGTGATTTAAGGAATTATGGAATAAATTTTGAGTCAAGTCTTGTATCTAATGGGTTGCTTTTGAATGAAGATCTGATTAATCAAGCCCTTAATCGGTGGAATCTAAAATCAATACAAATAACTATCGATGGAACTGAAAAGGTATATAATGACACCAAAAACTACTCCGGAGACATAGCAAATCCATTTAATAATATCTTGAATAATATCGCTGAAATTTTCAAAGCAAATATATATTTGAGCATAAGGCTAAATCTTTCATACACGAATGTCCATGATCTTGAAAGGCTGATTTGGTTATTGATTAAAAGTTTTCCTGATAAGTCTCAGTATTTAATTTATGTAAGCTTACTGGAGCAGGAAATGCACTGTGATAATCAGGAGAAGTTACGACAAAATTTAAGTAATTGGATATATTTAAACAAAATCTTAAGTGACGAGGGGTTTATTCAATGGCCACTTGATAGCAATTGGCCTATTAATAAATGTATTGCAGACAATGAAAATTGTCATGTTATTTCGCCAGTAGGGAATTTGTATCGATGCGAAGAAATTTCCGCCACTGATGTTGTAGGACATATCGACACTGGAATTACAAACTCTAAGAAGGTTGCAAAATGGAAAATTACAAATAAAACATGTGAATGTGATGACTGCCTCATCAATCCTGTTTGTTTGAATCTCCTTAATTGTCCGGCAGATCTGGAATGTAATTCCCTTACTAAATCTATTCAATGATTCGGTAAAAATTACCGAAGTAGTTGAAACTTAAGTTAATATATCGAATTGTCAAATACAAATGAATCGCCAAAGCGTTCATTATAAAAACATTAAACAATATGAACGTATTGGCGATTCTCAAAGACTTCACCTTTCGGTGTAAGTCGGTATTTGAAAATACTACAACCAAAATGAGCAAAAGGTTCCTCAACTGGCTGATTTTAACAATACGCACTGTAGCGTTGATTCCGGGCAAAGTCAATTTTACCCGGCTGTCGCGCTATGGCGGTCGTACTGCCAAGACCTTTGCCTCCAATTTCAAGACACCCGTAGACTGGATGAAAGTCAACATAGGTATGGCGCAGGATTGTTTTGGACCGTCCGATGACATGGCAGTGGCAATCGATCCGTCGTTCATTTCAAAGTCAGGCAGCCTTACATATGGCATAGGCCGATTCTGGTCAGGGGTGGCACAACGTGTAAAACGCGGTCTGGAGATAATGGCGATCGGGGCAATAAGTCTGAGTAAACATACATGTGTGATGCTCGGTGCTGTCCAGTCCCCGGACTTCAGGACTCTTGAATCTGAGAAACAAATGTCAATGCTTGACTGGTATGTGGCACTTGTCAGGTCAAAGGCGGCAGAGCTGCTCTCACTGACGGATATTCTGGTTGCCGATGCCTTTTTCTCCAAATATGAGTTTGTAAATGAAGTGATTGGCATGGGATTCCGGTTTGTCGGGAGATTACGTGCCAATTCATATCTCAGGTATCTGGCCATACCGGATTCCTCCGCCCCGCGAAGACGCGGCAGAAAGAAAAAGTATGGAGAGAAAGTGGATTTCTCCAACCTTGATATGTCCGTGTTCACTTCATTCATATATGAGGATTCCAAAGGAAACAAAACCCGATGTCACACGGCGGTCGTACATTCGAGGGCATTGAAACGCGACATCCGTATCGTGGTCTGTCCGGTTGAAAACGCAGACCCTCTTCTTTACTTCTCTACCGACACCAATATGAGACCTGAAAAGATCATCGGTTTCTACCGCACCCGCTTTCAGATTGAGTTCGGCATACGCGATGCCAAACAGTTTACAGGACTCCAGTCGCAACAGACACGCGACAAAGACCGGCTTGACTTCGCATTCAATCTTTCCTTCACTGCGCTCAATGTCTGCAAGGAGGTCATAAGGAAAGATTATCCGGATCTTTCGGTAGCGCAGTTCAAACGGCTTATGTTTGAATCTTATCTCGCCTCAACAATTATTTCGACTTGCGGAAAATCTCCGCATCTCAAAATAATTCAGAAAATAAATCATCGGTTGGCTCAGTTAGCGGCTTAGCCAAGACTGAACAACCTCAAATTTTACCGAATCATTGCTATTGATATCTGTAAAAGAATTTTTGCAATGAAAGCAGAATATTGCAAATTCAAAAACAATCAAGTCGTTTAATTTATGGAAAATATTAAAATACAAAAGGTAGGGCCCAATCACTTCCTGTTTAAAGACGGACTTCCAGTATTCAAGCTCAATGAGTCGGGCGTGTTTGTTTTATCCAGATGGCTTTCTAAAAACAATGATTCGGTAAAAATTACCGAAGTAGTTGAAACTTAAGTTAATATAACGAATTATCAAATACAAATGAATCGCCAAAGCGTTCATTATAAAAACATTAGACAATATGAACGTATTGGCGATTCTCAAAGACTTCACCTTTCGGTGTAAGTCGGTATTTGAAAATACTACAACCAAGATGAGCAAAAGGTTCCTCAACTGGCTGATTTTAACAATACGCACTGTAGCGTTGATTCCGGGCAAAGTCAATTTTACCCGGCTGTCGCGCTATGGCGGTCGTACTGCCAAGACCTTTGCCTCCAATTTCAAGACACCCGTAGACTGGATGAAAGTCAACATAGGTATGGCGCAGGATTGTTTTGGACCGTCCGATGACATGGCAGTGGCAATCGATCCGTCGTTCATTTCAAAGTCAGGCAGCCTTACATATGGCATAGGCCGATTCTGGTCAGGGGTGGCACAACGTGTAAAACGCGGTCTGGAGATAATGGCGATCGGGGCAATAAGTCTGAGTAAACATACATGTGTGATGCTCGGTGCTGTCCAGTCCCCGGACTTCAGGACTCTTGAATCTGAGAAACAAATGTCAATGCTTGACTGGTATGTGGCACTTGTCAGGTCAAAGGCGGCAGAGCTGCTCTCACTGACGGATATTCTGGTTGCCGATGCCTTTTTCTCCAAATATGAGTTTGTAAATAAAGTGATTGGCATGGGATTCCGGTTTGTCGGGAGATTACGTGCCAATTCATATCTGAGGTATCTGGCCATACCGGATTCCTCCGCCCCGCGAAGACGCGGCAGAAAGAAAAAGTATGGAGAGAAAGTGGATTTCTCAACTCTTGATATGTCCGTGTTCACTTCATTCATATATGAGGATTCCAAAGGAATCAAAACCCGATGTCACACGGCGGTCGTACATTCGAGGGCATTGAAACGCGACATCCGTATCGTGGTCTGTCCGGTTGAAAACGGAGAGCCTCTTCTTTACTTCTCTACCGACACCAATATGAGACCTGAAAAGATCATCGGTTTCTACCGCACCCGCTTTCAGATTGAGTTCGGCATACGCGATGCCAAACAGTTTACAGGACTCCAGTCGCAACAGACACGCGACAAAGACCGGCTTGACTTCGCATTCAATCTTTCCTTCACTGCGCTCAATGTCTGCAAGGAGGTCATAAGGAAAGATTATCCGGATCTTTCGGTAGCGCAGTTCAAACGGCTTATGTTTGAATCTTATCTCGCCTCAACAATTATTTCGACTTGCGGAAAATCTCCGCATCTCAAAATAATTCAGAAAATAAATCATCGGTTGGCTCAGTTAGCGGCTTAGCCAAGACTGAACAACCTCAAATTTTACCGAATCATTGTAAAAAGACACCTGAAGAAATTGCCAGAGAGATGCAAATTGAGTATAGCATTGACTTTGAGACAGCTCTCAGCGATGCAAGTGATCTTATCGAACAAATTCAGTTATGATAGTTATATCCTCTGAACCCAGAATTGTCAATCTGCTGTCTGGCCAAACAGACATCAAGGATTACAAATTCAGCCCATACATTTATAAAGTGGAAGCTGATGACGGCTCTATAATTGTATGCAATACATTTACCAGATTTGTCTGTGCGCTTAATCAGGATATAGCCAAGCATATAGAGCCTGACGGCTATCCTTCTAAATTCTGGCTTGATTCTTTAAGCCAGAAGCATCTGGAAGAATTTGTAAAAAATCGCATACTTATAGATGCGTCTGCTGATGAACTGAAAACATATCTTGAGACATACACATTGTTTGACAGCATCTTAAACAATAATACCTCCTTAGACAGATATAATATCCTCACATCTACAGGATGCAATGCAAGATGTTACTATTGTTTTGAGGATGGGTATTATCCCCGGGTAGAACATATGAGTATGGAAACTGCGGATAAGGTGGCGGATTATATACTGCGCTCCCATGATCCCTCAAAGAAAATTTACCTGCGTTGGTTTGGGGGCGAGCCTCTGGTTAATATCAGAGCCATTGATAGGATCTCGGCAATACTAAACAAAAACAATGTTGATTATTTTTCAACGATGTCAACAAACGGTTTACTTTGCAATAGCGGGGTTGTAGAAAAAGCTAAGACGTTATGGAGGATGTCAAAAGTCAGGATTACTCTTGACGGTTGGGGGGAAGAGCATGACACCCGAAAGCGTTTCGTATCAACGAAAGATGGTTTTTCCATAATCATGAGAAATATTGACTATATTGTTAAGTCAGGAATGATCATGATTGTAAGGTTAAGCGTAGATAGAAATAATCATGATTCGTTGATGAAGTTGACAGAATACTTCATAGATAAATACAGCGGTTGTGACAATTTCAAAATGTATGCGCATTGTCTTCATGATGATGTTACCGAAACGTCTTTTAAGGAACATCCTGAAGTTTTCTCGGCTGTCAATGATAGCTGCGACAGACTTACCAAAAGAATCATGGAAGCGAAGATGTATGATTATGAACGGTTGCAACCTGATGGTTTTAGAATGTATCTCTGCGCTGCACAAGAACCCACTAAAATTAGCATAACTCCATCAGGTAAAATTTGTAAATGCGAATGTCTGTCAAATGATGAAGTTTCATGGGGCACTGTCGATGGAGAGATGCTCGATGAAAAGATTTTCAATTACTGGCATAAGGGTTTTAATGAATGCAGAGAAAAATGCAAAGGATGCTTTATGTTACCCTTGTGTACTCCATTTTCAATCTGTCCTTTGAGACATCTTCATTGTAAATCCCGCTTTGAAAAAATGCTAAAGTTCAATTTAATTGAACGTTATAGAAGAAAACTTTGCAACGAAGAGCCCATGCTCTTTATAGATTGTATCCCAATGAATATTGACTTTGATTAACTGCGTTAATTTCTAACCCAGCGCAATCTCTTTTGACGCAGTAAGAGAGTGTGCTATAATATTTTCGATATGAAAAAGTACGAAAAGCCCCAAGCAAAGGCTGTGAAGGTGACCGCCAACAAGGTTGTCCGCACAGAACTGTCATATCACTGCTCATTTTCCCAGTGATAAGATTGGACATGCTTAACTTCTTAAATTTAAGTATGTCTGAAGACAGGATGTACGTCAGATTATTAAATTCTGACGTACATATTTTGATTACCCAAATAAATTGTTATGGCATACTCTATTAGACCCTCCTATTTCTCACATATTTATCCTCACGTTGAAAAACGTGCAGAAAAAGTACATGCAATAGTTTATGATAAGTGCAATTATTCATGTGGCTTTTGCAATATTAAGGAACGTGATTCTTCTGAATTCTATAGCTATGATACAGAAGAGTTTGTTTATGTAGTGTCGCAGCTATTAATGCAAGGGAATGCTTTTAAGTTTACCGGAGGTGAACCAACGTTAAACCCGAAGCTAATTGATGATATGGAAGTGATACGCGATTTAGGAGGGTTCATCTACCTAGACACAAACGGTTCGCGTCCGGATATTGTAGGAAAGATAATAGACAGAAAGCTTGTTGATGTACTCGCAGTTTCGCTCAAAGGACTTGATTTTGTAACGGCTCAACATACTAGCCAGTGTATAAACAAATCTTTATGTTGGGATAATGTATTCAAATCAATAAAACTAGGATTAAACGCTGGTATTCCAACTATCGTTACTCATGTTTATGATGCATCGGTTACCGAGTCTGCAATTTTATCATTTTTCAAATTGTTTTCCCGAGTGGACAATCTCTTCTTAAAATGTAATAATCTTTTTTATGAAAAACATTCCGATTCCACTCTTCATCGGATAGAAGATAATGAGCTAATTCATAGGGTTCAGCGGGTATTAGATACTATGCCTTTGTTAAGGGGCCATGTTATAATTTGCAATAGCGAGGAATGCATAACCGATTATACGTATATCAGAACATTGTAGCTTACGGCCCTTAATTAAACCTTCCACTTCAAAGTTTTTCGGAAAAATCCTTCGTGAAGTTTTATTACAGAAAGTTGATTTATATTTTCGCAGATTTCCCGCAGATTTTCTGATTAATGCTTTGGAAAAACAAAATTTATTGTTAACTTTGCGCCATGATGGGTAACAACCCTTTGTGGCGCGACTCATTTCATACAGTTTAATTACTTCATTTTTAGCTATGAAGCATCTACATCTCAACAACAGCAAGTTCGGCGGTGCTGCCCCTCCCGGCGGCGCGGAGATGAGGTGCGCATAGTTTTCCACCAACATTTTTCAACCGCAGAAATGCCCTGATAGCCCTTGGTGCGTCTTGACGTATCCATATTACGGCAATCGGAGCAGGGAGTACATTGACATGTTGGTACGGCTCCGGAGGCAGGCCTCCGGATGAGATTGACAAAATGAAGTATTAACCCGGAGGGCTCCAAGAGTCTTCCATCAAAACTGTATGAATATGAAAAGAAAATCACCCATATCCGTAGATGTAATCCAATTCTACACCTACAACTGCGATGAGACTGATGACTTGGTTTTCATCGGACAATTCCCCTACGATGATCGTCATGATTTCCTTGTTGACAAAAACTTTGCCGGTATTGCCGTCAAGGTTGAAGTGTGGAATAACCGCTTCGACAAGGGTGCTCGCCGAAACATTTCGCTGACGCTCGTAGACATGACTATGCGATGCGAGGTGGCCACTCAAAGAGTAAGGATAAATCTTGCTGCCGATGGCTTCAAGGACTACTTCATCCACTTTCCTGCTGAAACATCGGACATAGTCGGTAACCATACTTACAAACTTGTGGTACGCGATGAAAACGCAGGACTGCCCCTTACTGAAAGCATAATCCATCTGCTTGACAAATCAACAATGGGCGACCCAACTATGTGGTATCAGATTTGCGATGGAGGGATTCGCCCTTCATGGAGCGACAATGTGTTCAAGTCACTTAACACCGTAGACGCACACGAATACCTTGTTCTGTTCACCGTTGCCCCCGAAATTTGTTGCCGACTTTCGACAGTGATGCCCGAACTTGAGGTAAGACTTTACTATCCTGATGGAAAATATGTAAAGGCTTTCTTCAAGGAGCCATTCTGTCGCAATCTGGAAAGCTACAAAGACAATCGATGGATCATAGAATGTCCATTCGAGACAGCCGATGACATCAACGGAGTGTTTTATGCCGAACTCCTCTGCATGGAATATCCTATTGCAGGTTTCGTCTTTGACACTCTCAGCGACGAGGATATACGTGGAGTTTGGTTTGGACATGAAATCGAGGCTATGGATGAATATTCTCCGCAGGCGTCAAAGGCACTTTTTGATAAACACCTTGAACGAGATGGCGAGTCGGACACCACACCTGGAGTTGATTCTCTTGAAGAAGCCATTGATAAATTTATTGCTTCCGAACTCGAAGACATGAAGAAGGGAAAAATGTCTACGACAGAAGAAGCCGTTGCGGATGACAAATCGACGGAAGATGTGACTGAATATAAATGTAATACGATTTTGTCGCTTGACCATCTCACTGGACTTCACTCTGTAAAGGATAAGCTGGGTGTATATGAACGAGTGGTGCGCTTCAACAAGATGCGAGAAGATAAAGGGCTGCCTGTAGCTACCACACCCTTACACTCGATGTTTCTAGGTTCACCGGGTACTGGAAAAACTACTGTAGCGAAACTGATTGGAGAAATGCTGCATCAGGCAGGTGTGCTCTCCAGAGGCCACGTAGTGGTACGTGAACGAGCCTCACTCCTTGGACAAAACTACCACTCCGAGTCAGAGAAAACTTTGGAAGCCATAGAGAAAGCGCAAGGCGGCATACTGTTTATTGACGAAGCTTATCAGCTCTATCAACCTAATGACCCGCGTGATCCGGGAAAATTTGTCATTGATACCTTGCTGACTGCACTTTCTGATGACACCAACCGAGACTGGATGCTTATTCTTGCAGGGTATCCCGACGAGATAAAAAGGATGTTTGATATGAACCCTGGTTTCAAGTCGCGTATTCCGGATACTAACATCTACACTTTTGATGATTTCACAGAAGCAGAGCTGATGGAGATAGCGGAGAATTATCTTTCCCAAAACCATTATACTCTGACTTCCGGTGCGCAGAAAGCTCTAATCACTCGTCTTAAAGCCGACTATGCACAACGGGAGAAAAACTTCGGAAATGCTCGTCACGTAATGAATATGATTCAGACCGAAATACTCCCCTCAATGGCTGTCAGGGTCATTAGCGAGGGATTGACGGATGACATATCTCTCACCGAAATACGAGAAGTGGACATACCTGCAACTGCCCCCTTAGTAAAACCGATAACAATATCACGTCCGCGAGTTGGCTTTACAATTTAACTGCCAATTAGCTGACATTATTTAGCAACCAAAGCCCGAAACCATACAGTCAATGGTTTCGGGCGTAAACTTTTAATCAATATGGGAAAACATATCAGCGGCAGCCTGTATTTACCCTGCTGTCATATAATGAGTTCCGACGAGGATCAGCCGATTGTAATGGACATATACGTAGGATTCAATATATCCGGTCAATTCATGGTTTGTGTGGATTTGCATGATTATGATGAACCTGAATACAATTGTTCCACAGCAGCAGTAGTCAATCTTGAAGACTCACATAAAATGGCACGTCACCATCGCGTAAAGCACTCCCACCTTCCGATATTCATTGCGGAATGTATGGAAGAATGGGGTGAAGTTATTAACCCTAACTTCAATCAAGTCAGAGATTGTTTCAAAGAAATCACAGAGTGCTTACTTGACGAAGGATGTCGTTTCAAAATTGTAAGGACTTATGGAAGAGGTAGCCATATGTGTTGCTGAAATAAGTTGGCAAATAGAGGCTTATCCAGATGAACACATTTCGCTCAATCATTCAGATTATACAAATTCAAGAGCCACAATTGGAAAAACATGGACGTGGAAATTGCTATTTTCATCAAACCAACTGCATTCTGCTTTTGATTTATCAGAAGACCCATCTTCCGAATACGGGTATTTTGTAATTGTCATATCGGGCCCTCCTGATTTAAGATAGACTTGAACCCCGACTGCAAATTTCTTATCCATTGATTATTTTGCTACTTCTTCAAGGAATACTTTGGCGGGTTTGAATGCCGGGATGTTATGGGCGGGAATTACTATAGTGGTATTCTTGCTGATGTTGCGGGCTGTTTTCTCGGCTCTACGCTTGACGATAAAGCTGCCAAAGCCACGGAGATACACGTTTTCGCCGTGTGCGAGACTGTCCTTCACAACGGTCATGAATTGTTCGATAACGGTTACAACCGCAGCCTTGTCAATGCCGGTTGTCTTTGCGATTTCACTCGCTATTTCTGCTTTAATCATTCCTGTATTGCTTTGAATTTGATGAGTTTCTAAATGCAAAATTACGAAAATAGCTGAATTTCGGAACGATTACCTGCACAACGCCGCCTTTGGGCGGCCGAAATTTTTAGCAAAAATGAGGGTGACGGAGGTCTTATGCTCCGCCACCTTCATCGCTGATATGGCACTGGCTATGCTCTTTTGCGCTCTGCTATCATCTTCTTGTTGGCGTTGATGATACCGGCTATCTGCTCGGTGTACTCGCATATTCCGTTGGCAAATGCCCGGCATTGGATTATGTGGTAGTCGTCAAGCGAGATTTCGATGGTGGCTATCTGCTTGTTGCCGATGTAGGCGGTGAGGGTCAGCGTATTCTCTTTGAGAAAATATTTGGCTGTACCGCAACAAATAGATTGACTTTCTCCGATTTTATAGTAATCGTCGATGGTGTCGATTGAGTGAATTTCAATCTCCCCGTCAGTCATCGCCATTCCGAAATAGCGGGATTTGAGTTCCTCAAACTTGGCTTTGTCCTCAATGGCTTGCTGACGTTCTTTCTCTCTCTGCTCCTTGATGCGCTGGCGGTTGACCTTTGCCACATATATGTCGTGGGCAGTTTTGAGGTCTTGGGGTGCTATCAGAGAGGGAGAATTGATGTCTCTGCCCATCTGCTCCAACATCTTGATGTAGTCGAACCACAATCCAACATCCTTGAACTTGTATCCGTTGCGCTTGGCTATCTTGATTGTGTTCCAATAGTAATCAACATCATCCGAGTTAAACGGACTGCCACATAGATAATGGAGCAATTCCATCTCGTTGGCTTTCATCAGAGTCTCGGCTTTGGGGTTGGTCAGCAATTCTTGGAAGAGTGTCACGGGGTGGATATGGTGGCAACTGCCTTTGAATCCGTTGCGCTTGATGGTGTCAGTTACCTTGATGCGAGGGTAAACCCATTCATCGGATATGTGTCGGAAAGCATCGTTATCACGCCTTATCTCCAATGGAGAGCCAAAGGCGAAACTGTCTATGTAGTATCCCAACGTTCTCTGCAATCCCACTACGGTGGTATTACCCGTGCAGTCAATCCAGTAACTGCCGATTTCAAGAAAGGCTGGCTTTGCCTTCATACCCTTGCGCATTTCAACCATCATCAGGAACATTCTGACTACCTGATAACCCTCCATAGTGGTGATTACGTTGAAATAGGACTTGTCTCGGATAACTCTTTCTTTGGTGTCCTTGATTTCGATTTGTGCGCCACACTCGGGACATAGGCACATTCCGTTTCTTGTTTCCAACCACTCGTGACCGCATTTCATGCAGGTACACATTCCGGATTTCAGTCTGTATCCGTAGTGATTGATAGTAGAGTTGAGAGCCCAATTCGTTTGTGGAGTGGAGAGCGGGCGAAGTCGCCCGTTCAGTTCCACTATATGCTTCTCTCTTAAAGTCTTTGGTTTCATTGTCTTGGGGTGTTTAGAGTTCATCAAAAAGGTTGGGGATTGAGTCAATCTCTGCTCCGGCTTTGTGAGAGGTGGGGGTCGGCTTGGGTTGAGCCTTCGGCTGAGATTGTCTGCGGAGTTCCCGGAGTTGCTCATCCTTGTACTGCTCCATAGCCTGCTCTTTGAGTTCGGCTTTATCCTCATCGGTAAGTTCCGGCTTGGATACCACGATGTTGCAGTTGATGGGTGTTCCGCCATCCTCGATATTCGCCTCATCAAAGTAGTCTACGAGGATATTTTCAACGGTTTTCTCATCTACGACGCATAGACCGCTCTTTTGGATAGTCCTGCAAAGGTGATTTACTGCACCTTCCATACTCTTGGATGGGTTCGCCATCTTGATAGCGAATGTGGGTTCTACGATGCAACGCTCTTGGAGCATCTGCTGCATAACTGCGATTGCAGCGTTGTTGGATTTGGCTCCGGCTTGTCTATTATAAGCGGAGTCTCCTATTCCTTTGGAATTCATAGTAGCCATATCAGTATTGTATTAAAGTGTAAGTAACCAAAAGATTATCACCACTGCGGAGATAAGGGATATAACCCAGCCTATACCTCGGCATATCGGTTTGAGTATCACCATAAGCACCAACCCGACCACTGCTCCGATGATGATTGCCACCACCTTTGCAGTCCGTCTTAATGCGGTATGAGCTGGCGAAGGTGTGAAGCTCGATTTTTTAATATGTCGGTTATTCAGTGTCATAAGGCGATATTTTTTTTAACCTCAATGCGTCTATTTCGCAGTATGAAGTATGTTCGCTCGATAACACCACGGCGTGACGGAAGCAGAGGGATGTTCGCCTCACGGCTTAAAAAATACGAGCTGACCACCAGGAAGTCTGGAGATTTTTTCAGCCGAAAGGCAAAGAATATCCCGTTCCGTCACGTTATCCATTCCGAGCGAATATACTCTCCGTACTGTGATATATGCGATTGTCGTGGGAAAACATTGAGCCGCAAGTGCCTTTAAGGAGACACTGAATGACCGACATACTAAGATGGGAATTCTCTAAATATAATAAGGTGTAAACCTGTAGTACAGATGTGGAGCGGGCGTTAAGAACACGGAGCGAAGGAATAGACGGAGCAGGTACAGCGACACTTGTGGCGCAACCTGCACAGGCGATCCTTCACTTGGTGTTCAGCCGGCTCTTATACGTGGACAATGCGGTCTGCGGTAGTGCCGGACTCGCTCCAAACACCGCCGACGGCATTGTCCCGGAAATAGTTTTCATGGGGAATTAGTACGGTATAACGAACAAATACAACGGTAAAGTTGTATTATTTGAAAATAGTTCGTAATTTTGCAATATGATAACAAAGGAGCAAGTCGAGAAATTCTTGGAAGATTTTAGCCTGAAGGTTAAAATCTTCGGCATCCGTTTTCGTGATGACAGGTCAAAAAATCAGAACAGTCTGCTGGAACTTGGAATAACCCCAAGCCAGCGACTGGAAATCATCATGCAGCTGGATTGCTATGATTACTCCGAAGGTCCCATCGTGGATGTGCTGAACAGCCAAGGCGAAATGTGGGTATTTGGAAAGGATGTCAGGGGAAACGAAGTGTATATCAAGATTACTCTCGGCAAACCGAATTCACACACTATCTGCATATCATTTCACAAAGCCGAACATCCGATGTCTTACTCTCTAAAAGATGACGCTCATGGAAAGTAATGTATTGTCAAGTGGAGAGAAATTCTTTCAGGAAGAGAGAACCGCAACCTTCCGCAAGGAAGAGTTTACATATATACATACCGGTATCATTGATGAGGACGGTGAAATGTGGACCACTACAGAACTTGACGAAGCCAATCTGTTTCAGGTTTACAACCAGTATCGTGCCAAGCATGGAATACCTTTCCCGGATGAAATAGCCGGGCTACGCAAGCACTATGGTATTTCAGCCGCGAAGATGGCACAGATTCTCGGTTTCGGCATAAATCAGTATCGCATGTATGAGGACGGTGAAGTGCCAAGCATTTCCAATGCCCGCACAATAATTGCAGCGAGGGAGAAAACAGTGTTTTTGTCCTTCATCGAGGCATCCAAAGCCGATATGACGGAACAGGAGTACAACCGTATCCGCAGGAAAGTCGATGACGCCAATGGTGATTTCGCTATGACAAACCAACCGTCTGTTTACAGTGGCTATCGCTCGCTCTCGATGGAAAAGGTTGCAGCGGTCGGACATTTGTTAATCTCCAAAATCGGCTCGACATTTGTCACAAAAATGAACAAACTTATGTTTTATGCCGATTTCATTCATTATAAAAGACATGGCTATGGCATAACCGGCCTGTCATATCGAGCGTTGCAATATGGCCCCGTTCCGGAGTCATGGGGCACTGTGTATGGAACTATGTCCGGTATCTCAATGGAGGAATTTGTCTATCCGAGCGGACAGAGCGGCATACAGCTTGAGATTAACGCCGAAGCGGACTATTCGGCCTTGGACGAAAAGGAAATAGCCACGGTTGAGACTGTCTGCAAATTGTTCGCTGACATGAACGCCGGAGAAATCTCAGAGACAAGCCATAAAGAAAAGGCTTGGATTGCGAACCATCAGACACGCGCAGAAATTTCGTATCAGGATGCCTTTGCGCTACATTACAACTAAATGGATTGTGTATGGCAAAGAAAAAGAAACATAAGCCGCAACCTCCGACCGAGTATGTCGAGGTCGAAGTCAATCACGGTATGTTTGAGGATTACCTTCAGTATGGCCCGCAGTATGACACTGTCAACGAGTGCCCCATATTTGAGGGTGAGACGGAATTTGTCGCCCGGCAAAGCTTCAAGAAACAGCCGAAAGATGTCAAAGAGTTGCTGAAAGATATAATGGTCAACTTCGTTACGGATTATTGGCAGACCTGTCGGCAGATACCGGTTGACGGAGATTTGAAACAGCTACGCAAGAACGCACTTGATGCACTTCTTCACGACCTCAGAATCTACCTCAAAGATGATAAGGAGGTGACGCAATTCCTTAACGGATGTGTCGCCACAACAATAAACCGTCTGTTAAAGGCGGAAAAGGCGTCCAATAACGTTTAGGTCGTCCATAATCGCAGTTTTTTGTAGAAATCGCGGTTATAATCGCAAAAATTTGTACCTTTGTATTCTCTTAATCGTGATTTTTTGTATGGCAGTTAAAGTTGACACCCAAAAAGAGATTATATTCGGTTCGTCTGATCCGAATATTTCCCGTGTGCTCAGCAAGAAGGAAAAGAATGGTGAGCTGCGTAAGGTCGCGCCACGAATCTATACAACCAATCTAATAGACAGTCTGGAGAATATCGTGCGCCGTAACCTTATGGATATTCTGGTGTATCGTTATCCGGATGCTCTCATAAGCCATCGCAGCGCGAAGGAGATGCGCCCGACAGCGACGGGAGATTTCTTCCTCACCAATTCCACAACAAGGCGAGTGACCGACCTGCCGGGTATCACGCTTAACTTTGTCAAAGGTCCGAAAGCGACTTCACGCGATATTCCGTTTATGGGTATGCACATATCCGGCGAATACCGCTATATGCTGGAGAATATGCAGGTGTCGAGAAAGTCAGGCGACGAGTCGCGTATTTTGCCAACAAGTGTTATTGAAAACAAGCTGGAACAGATACTGCTGACGGGAGGTGAAGACCGCCTGAATGAGTATCGAGATGAATTGAGCTCTGTCGCCGAGGAATTGGGTATGCAGAACGAATTTGCCAAGATAAATAATATCATATCGGCACTGCTTTCGACACACGATTCGAAAGTGCTGTCAACCGACTCGGCGAAGGCTCTTGCCGCCGGCAATCCTTTCGACAAAACAAGAGTGGAGCTGTTTGAAGTCCTGTTTGACGCAATTAAAGACCGTTATTTCGCTATCCGCAACAACCGCAACACCGATGAAGAATCCTTCCGCCTATTCTCATTCTTCGAGAGTTATTTTTCCAACTATATCGAGGGGACGGAGTTTGAGGTGGACGAGGCTAAGGCGATTGTTGACTCCGGTATTCCTATGCCGCGACGTGATGAGGATTCGCATGACATTCTCGGCACATTCAAGGTGCTGTCAAACCGCGCCGAGATGATGAAAACACCGACATCACCCAAGGAGTTGTTTGCAATTCTCAGTCACCGCCACAGCATACTGCTTGAAGGACGACCGCATATGAATCCCGGTATTTTCAAAATAAAAAACAATCGCGCCGGGATGACAGAGTTCGTGGATTATCAGCTTGTAAAAGGCACTTTATCACAAGGCTTCAAATATTATGCTGCATTGACCGACCCGTTCGCCCGTGCTATATTCATGATGTTCATGATAAGCGAGGTGCATCCGTTCAATGATGGTAATGGACGTGTCGCCCGTGTGATGATGAATGCCGAACTTGTACGTGCTGACCAGTCGCGTATAATCGTGCCGACAGTTTTCCGCGAGGATTATATTCTGGCATTGCGCAAACTTACCCGTCACAAAGACCCGATGGCGTATATCAACGTAATGACCAAGCTCCACCAGTTCAGCGACAACCTCTATGGCACAGACTTCACAGAGTTGAAAAACTACCTTGCTGCCTGCAACGCTTACGAAGAACCCTCACAAGCAAAACTACAAATTATAGAGAGGGAGATTCTATAAAATCAAATCGCCCATGCAATTCCAAAGAATGATATACTTGTAAATGCAGGACCCAACACCGGACACTTGCCGGAAAAGGCAGAAATCACAAGAAATGATAAAAATTTCAAATATAAACGCCTACTGTTTGGCAGTTTAGGGAAATGTTTGTAACTTTGCACCGTTGGATATGGAAATCCACGGAAGAACATTGATTTTGAGACGTGATATCTACGTGAGTAGTAAAAATAGATTAAGCGTAAGTCTCTGATAATCATTGTTAAGGCGTTAAGAAATACCGATTCCAGGCGGATCACTAAAGGGTCACTGAAAAGTGGCCCTTTTTTTATGTCCGTAAGTGACTGATGTGCAAGTGTTAGCAATTTTATAAAATCTTGATTTAGAAAGATTTAGCACAAACCACAATTCCTGCCGATAGCCAAAGTTAGCATTTGTTAGTTCGGTGGATATTCTCAACAAATTGACCCCCTATGGATTATTTAAATTGACCCCCGTCCGGTCAAGCAAATTACCCCCCGGAAAAAGACTTTACGGGAGTTGGCAAAAGGAGTTTTTGAGCTAGTAACTATTCAGCGAAAACAAAGGATGCGAAGATATAGCCCGTCAGTTTAGACGAGCGCCAATATAGCATCGAGAGGGGATTGCCCGTTCTTCCATGCTGTGTCTGCGATAGAATGTAGCGCATGAAAGGCATCGGCACCGGTTTCTGAACGGAAGCATCCGGATATTTTCTGCTTGACCTTGAGTTTTCGGATTCCTCGTTCCGATGCGTTGTTGTCAGATGGTATGGCCGGATTCTCAAGGAAGTTGAATATGTAATCCCGACATCTGATTATTCCCCGTTTCAACTCATTAAACTCTTTGCGCAGACTGTCAAGGTTCTTTTTGAGTAACTCATCCAGCCTCGTCAGCCAACTGTTTTTAGGGATTACCTCATCGGGGTTCTCATTCCTCAGGTGTATGGCTTCCCGCAACAGTGTCTGCACATCTTTTGCCCAAGTCTGTTTCTTGTCTATATCATTGAGATATTCGAGATTCCTCAGCAGATGAGCCAGACATATCTGATTGTTGAGGAAGTCAATGGCGAAGTACGCGCTGTGGCGGTCTGTCACCGCGACCATATTCTTCAGTGAGTCGCCGAAGCGCTCCTCAAGGACCTTGGCGCCACGGCCGGCTCCACGGAACACTAGAGTCAGATACGTTGTCTGCGCAATCCATGACCAGTTGAGTTTCCCATTGGTGTAACATCCCGATTCATCGAAGCCCACTACTGCGGATGCCTTTATCATACGTTCTATCAAGGCAATGGCAGGACGGGATCTTTCAAGCATCTCACGGACGATATTGGCCAGCGTTCCCTGACTGATTCTGACATTGAACATTGTCTCAAACAGCGACTGCAACCGTTCGTAAGGCATGCATTGCACCACACTCAGATAGGTCGCAATGGCACGTATGTTTTTGCCGAATACAATCGCATTGCCGCCTCTGCGGCGCGGTGCATAATCACGATTGCAACATCCGCAGCTACAGACCTTTTTATAAAATCTGCGTTCACGATAGATTGGCTGTATCTGAGGCATGTCTATCTCTTGGCTGACATAATCAAGCTCACCTTCAACACCCGACAAATCGCGCCCGCACTCACTGCAATATCGGGATGACACTTCCTGGATTTCGTCAGGCATCTCCACCTTTTTGCGTGTCGTTCCTTCATGCCCGGATTGACCGCCGACAGGTCTTTCTGATTTCTTCCGCAATGATTTCGTTCTGCGTTCCACCTCAGCCTTTATCGGTTCTTTCGATGGCGGAGTACTGCTGTTGCCGGAGTTCTTCGGCAGCTGTTCATACTTCTCCAGCCGCTTGCGTAGCTCAAGGTTTTCCTTAAGTAGTTTATCTATATTTCGGTTAAGCGACCGATTTTCGGCATACAGGGAATCAATAGTTCCCCGTAACTCCTTCAGCTCAGACAATAGCCCTGCCAAAGTTGAATTTATGTCGTTAACCTGTTGTTTCACAGATACAAAGATAGCAATTTTATCTGACATACACAAACAAAACCACTATTATTTTGATGATACTCAGAGAATTATTCTAAAATTGTTGCTGACCGAGCTGATTGTGTTCGATTCGCTGAATAGTTACTTGAGCTATATTGTATGTTAAATAATATTAAACATACGACTGATGGCAAATCGAAAACTGAGCATGAACAAATTAAGACAGGTGCTCCGATGCCACGCCAACGGCAACGGAGCCAAGAGTATCAGCAACCTGACGGGCATAGCGCGCAACACGGTGCGTAAATACCTCCGGCGGTTTATGGAGCTGAACCGTGGCATCGAGGATCTTCTGAAACTGGAGGATCCGGATCTGAATGAGATTTTCGGAGTGAGAGCGGTCGGTTCGGAACCCGTGTCAAGCCGCCATCAGGAGCTTATGGGACTTATGCCTGATTATGTCAGACGTCTGAAAAAGAGAGGTATGACGCGGCAGAAGCTGTATGACGACTATATCGGGAGTCACCCGGGAGGCTATTCCCGGTCGACGTTCAGCCGTCTGATGCGTCTGTATGTGGCGCAGATGCACCCTATAGCGCATCTGGAACACAAGGCCGGCGACAAGATGTATGTCGATTACGCAGGCGACCGTCTGGAGCTGGTCGACCGTGACAGCGGCGGGATCATCGCCGTGGAGGTGTTCGTGGCCATACTGCCTTGCTCACAGCTTACATATGTTGAGGCCGTGATGAGCCAGCGCAAGGAGGACTTCATACGGTGCTGTGAGAATGCGCTTCATTTTTATGGCGGGGCACCGGCGGCCATCGTGCCAGACAATCTCAAGGCTGCCGTAAAGAAGGCAAGCCGTTACGAGGCGGAGCTCAATGAGGATTACGCGGCCTTCGCCGAGCATCACGGTTGCGCAGTCATACCGGCACGCGTGCGCAAGCCGCGCGACAAGGCCCTGGTGGAGGGCGCCGTCAAGCTCATCTACCGCAGCATCTACCCGTTGGTGCGACAGCGCACTCATCATGATCTTGTGTCGCTGAACGCCGCTATCCGTACGGCGCTGGAGCTTCACAACAACGCCCGCATGAGCGGACGCCCTTACAGCCGCCGCGAGCAGTTCGAGGATCTGGAGCGCATGTACCTGCGCCCGTTAAATCCCATAAGGTTCGAGCTGAAGGAACGGCATACCGCCACGGTACAGCGCAACGGGCACGTACGCCTTGACCGCCACTACTACAGCGTGCCCCACCGTCTTATCGGCCGCAAGGTCAACATACTGTATGACTCACGTACGGTTGAGATATACTGCGGCGGAGACCGCGTGGCCGTACATCCCAGAGGATGGCGCCCGTACGGGTATACCACGGAGCCGAATCACCTTGCCTCGGCCCACCGGGACCTGAGCGGATGGAGCGTCGAGGGCTTCCTGAGGCAGGGGGCACGCATACATGCCGACGTAGAGGACTTCCTGCGGCATGTCATAGAGTCAAAGACCCATCCCGAACAGGCCTACAAATCCTGCAAGGGCATACTGTCGTTCGCATCCAGGGTCGGCAACGACCGCCTGGTCAGGGCCTGCCGCAGGGCCGCATCCTCCGGACTCTACAACTACAGCGCCGTCGACTCGATACTGCGCAGCCGTCATGACTGCCTCGATGACGACACCCTTCCCGGTCAAGAGTGCGAGGAGAGCGCCCAGATGCCCCGGCATGCAAACATACGCGGGAAGGAATACTTCAGGTAACATATCAATCCAACAATACATACAACAATGGAAATGAACCAACAGACACTCGCCCGGATGTCGCAGATGCGGCTGCTGGGCATGCACGCGGCCTTCCGCACATCAATGGAATCGTTCAAAAGCGAAGGCATGACAACAGACCAGTTCGTGGCGTGGCTCGTGGAAAATGAATGGGACGACCGCACCAACCGGCTTATACAGCGCCTGCAGAAACAGGCCTCGTTCCGTTACCGCGCCTCAATCGAGGAGATAGACTACTCCCTTGAGCGCGGCCTTGACCGGAACCTGCTGATGCGGCTCTCCGAGATGACCTTCGTCACCGAGCCACGCGACATCTTCATCACCGGCAGTGCCGGCACCGGCAAAAGCTACATAGCAACCGCTCTGGGCTACCGGGCATGCCAGAAAGGGATGCGCGTGCTATACGCCAGCACAGCACGCCTGATGGGCCAGCTGAAGGCCGCAAAGGCAAAAGGCACGATTCTTACCGAACTGAAAAGGATCGAGCGTACCGACCTTCTCATCCTTGATGACTTCGGCATACATCCCTTCGATGCCGCCGCGCGATCCTCACTGATGGACATAATCGAGGACCGGCACGGACGACGGGCCACCATCATCACCTCCCAGGTTCCCGTATGCGACTGGCATGACGTGATCGGAGAGAAGACGATCGCCGATGCGATCCTCGACAGGATCGTGCACCACTCGATAAGGATAGAGCTCTTCGGAGAGTCCATCCGCAAGTTGCAGAATAAAATCAAATGATTATTTTTGTAAATAAATCTTAATTATCAACACGCCATCAGAATCCCCCAGACCCTATTGTCAACCCCTGTAAAAACTGTCCAAAAATCACAGGTTATCAATGGGGGTCAATTTAAATAATCCATAGGGGGTCAATTTGTTGAGAATATCCAGTTATAGACATAATTAATGATATCTCCAACAGTGACGAGACCTTCGAACAAAGAATTCAATCGCTTCCAGCCCGTGGGTTGGGATTCCTTAATTCTTTCTTTAAGGAAGTTTCTAATAATAATTCAATTTTAAAAATAGAATCAGGTAGTGAATATATTGAACTTTCATCTACGCAAGTAAAAAGGAGCTATTCAAGAGTATCTTCTACTATTTGTAACGAAGAAGAGGTTACTGAGAAGGCTTTTTTTAAGGGTGCTTTAATAGACACAGGAAAATTTGAAATAAGTACTCCGTTTGGTATGAAGATTAATGGAGATATATCTGCCGACTTAACTCAAGATGAAATTGCTCAATACAATCGTGATTTTTCTAACGAAGAATGCATGGTAACACTGATGAAGTTTACGACGATTTACCACAATGGGAATGAGCGAACCACCTATGAACTAATGAAAATACATCCTGTATAAGATATTAACTTGTTGCCTAACTTGTCGCCTAAGACATAAGTCAGGCAACAAGTTAAATTTCTGTATCCTTCAAATAATATTTTTGATTCCGACTATTAGGTTTATCTGGATTAGTCATTGCCAAGACATTATTAAGCAGGGGGTTTATATATGAACTTTTGAATTTTCCTCTGTCTTTATATCCTAAATAAGCCATTATTTCTGCTAATGAACGTGGCTCATTACAGAACTCAATGATTTTTTCCTCAATTGTTTTGGCTGTTTGACTTGTGCCCTTCGAAAAATCAGACTCGTTTGTGGCATGGATATTGACTCGAAATGCCGTCATGGTATTCACATCAAATTCGGCGGGAGGATTGCCGTTATCTTTCAACATCTCTTGCACACGGGTAACTCCTCGGTTGAATTTGTTGACATACTTCATCACTCTCATGGCTTCTGCCACAAGAGGATTACGATAGTCATTGACCGATGGAAAGTTCTCCGGACGAGCTTCGCCATAAAGACCTCCGGCATTCATAACTTCGATATAGTCATCAAACTGATACAACCGAATTGGCATATTGGCTTGATAGTCCCTATGCATACAGGCGTTCATCAGCAATTCGCGGATTGCTCCTTCCGGATAATTCCAGACAGTCCTTTCCCGGAACAGAGTTTCCGGTATAGGTCGCTGGGTTATTATGCCGTCACGAACAAAGGATTCCAGCGACGGCAACATCTTATATAGAGGGCCTGCAAACTGACGTTCATTGAGAATGTCTCCACCTTTGTCTTTTCCTGCAAAACGCACGAATTGCACATAATTACCCAGAAGAAAATACTTGGGATTTTTACCGAAAAGAATTATTCCGGCGTATGTAGGACAGTCATTGTCTCGATCATATAAATGGATAGAGGCAAGTTGTTCCTTTATGTCGCGCTTGTCGTTCGCAAGAGTCTCCTCATCAAATGCCATCGGGAGATAGTTGATCTTGATGTATTCGAGATCTAAATCTTCCAGTTTGGCACTGAGACAAGGTGTAGCATCAAAGGTCGCCATGAATGAGCAACGACGTTCAGCAAGTATTCTTTCCTCAGCTTCGGTAGCGATGTCGCGTCTCGGACCGATTCGGATAAATACTCTGCCTCGATAGCGAACAGGTGGTAAGTCAGATGGATGAACCTCAGCAACCAACAAATCACCTTCGGGATAAGAGAACCGTTCAACGGACATTGTCGGCAAAGGAAGTATATTGCCGTCAGAACGTATTCCGGCAATCTTTTTCAGCAGAGCATCATCCACCTTCATTCCCGCGATAGATCCGTCATCTTTCGCTCCAATAATCAGATAGCCATTTTTTCTGGAAGCAGGCATATCATTGGCAAACGCACAAATGGCCTCACAGAACTTGTCCATGTTGCCTGTACTCGTCGTGCGTTCCACTCGATATGATTCTGTGGACTTCAACAAGTCCAACACATCTTCTTTAGCTATCATACTGATTTGTTGGGTTTCAGACTGCAAATTTACGAAAAATCCGTGAGATATGGAAGGATTGACTATGAATTAACAATAACCTGATGAAAAAGCAAAACGGAAAAAAATACCCAGCCTACTTACATCAATATGCCAAATGTGGTATAGAATTATGAGATTTGGCCGTCTGATGTAAGTAAATAACGAACATTGTAGAGTCTCTTAAGTCTGGTTTTGTCGCAAATTTAAGCAATATTTGCGACAGAATTATAAAAGAATTATAATGGATAGCTTTGCAAAATAGTTAGTTATACTCATTGTCAATTGCAACATGTAATTATGTTAGAGATCTGATTATGATTTTATTTTCATCAGCCCATATATGGTTGGTTTAGTTCATCGGGCGTATATATAGCCCGAACCAAACCAATCTTACTCCTATTATCCACTACGGTGCCAAATGTGTGTAAAAAACATGCGATTTGGCACTCTCGTGCACCTCATATACAGTCTATAAAGAGATGGATAATCACGATTGCCGCTATCCAAATCTGCCATCACGTTTCCAAAAGTGGTGTAAAAAAAGTAGATTTGGAAGTGTGATGTATCTGTCTTAGATGTGATTTATAGGTTGGTGTAATGCGTCATGCTTCCAAATCTCAAAAAAACAGAGATTTGGAAATGGTATGTATGGGTATTTTACATGAGATGTGGGCTGCAATGACATGTCAGACGAAAATGAGAGGTAGTTTTTCGGTTGATTTTTGTCCTCGTTAACATTCTCGGATAATAGCCCTGATTCCCAATAAAATTCGTAACTTTGCAAAATGAAATCCGAGCTGAATAAATACGACAATATCAACGCTGATGACGCTCAGTTTATCAGTGATATAAAGGCGATAGTATATACCGCCAAACAAAAGGCATATCAGGCCGCCGACCTCTTTCAAGTCGCTGCTAACTGGCTTGTCGGCAGACGCATTGTTGAACAAGAGCAACATGGACAGGAAAGGGCTCAATACGGGAAGCACATTGTTGAGCTTGCATCCGAGGCTCTAACGGCAGAGTTCGGAAAGGGATATTCTGTTGTAAATATAAAGAGTTTCAGAAAGTTCTATTTGACATTCAACAACTTGCTAATTGGGCAGACACCGTCTGCCCAATCCGGGAACGACCTTACCATAAAAGGGCAGTCAGTGTCTGCCGAATTGGAGTTAACAAAAATGCTCCCCTCCAATTTGTCTTGGTCACATTATGAACGGCTGATGAGAATCAAGAATGAAGATGAACGTGATTGGTACATGAGGGAAGCTGCAGAAGAGAGCTGGAGTGTCCGTACACTCAACCGCAACATCGGCTCTCAATATTATAATCGTCTGCTTCAGACACCGGAATCAAAACGTGGAGAAGTCATTGATGAGATGAAACGACTTACAGCAGATTATCAGAAAGACCGACATAAATTCCTGCGAAATCCGGTCGTGGCAGAGTTTTTGGGCTTTTCACAAGATGCCGCATATTCTGAAACCAATCTTGAATCTGCGATTATCGACCATCTCCAGAAGTTTATCCTCGAACTTGGCAAAGGGTTTGCTTTTGTTGCGCGTCAGCAGAGGATAAAGACTGACATGGGCGAGTATTACATTGATCTTGTATTTTACAACTATATCCTTAAATGTTTTCTGCTCATAGACTTAAAAAGCTCTCAAATATCCTACGAGGATGTGGGGCAAATGGATATGTATATCCGTATGTACGATGAGTTGAAATGCTCGGAAGGCGATAATCCTACAATCGGATTGCTCCTTTGCTCGGAAACAAGCAAAGACTTAGCACGATATTCAATTCTCAAGGACAGCAAACAACTCTACGCTGCCAAATATCTGACATATCTCCCGACAAAGGAAGAATTAACCGCAGAAATCGAGCATCAGAAAGAGATTTTCGCCCTGCAAACGGGCAAATATCAAGATTAAGTCCTTGCTTTTTTTGTATTTTATAACGATAATTAAGAGGAAATCAGAAAAGCATTAACTGCCCATTCCTAATGGGGCTCACAGCAGAATATTTTCAGAGCAGATAGATGGATTATTCACAGTCGGTTATGTAAGTGATATCTAGTTCTGCCTCGTGGGCAAGGCCTTTACACTGGCGGGTGAAAAGCTGCCATGGCGTCGAGCCGAAGTATTTGCCGATGATTTCAATGATTCGGCTTTGTTCGGCTGTGGTGCATGGGTGTTCGGGTGTGGTGTAGAGCACGCATATACATTCCTGTTTCTTGCTGGGCCCCAAATATTTCTTGCTATTATATAATGGGTTGAGCAACAGGTCTGCAATGTACTCAATGCGGCCTGACTTCCCATAAGTCTGAGATTCATAGTATACTTTCTCAATGGATGATGAAGACAATAACGACTGTTTAGTCCGTTCGGGCAAAGGGCCGATTTTTGCTTCGAGCAGTGCAAGCTCCCACCGTGGCTCGCCAGGCTCGAACTCCTCGGGCCAATCTGCCACGTCTCCCCAGTCGATTTCGCCATAACGTCCGAAGGGCGCGGAACACCATAGAATCTCGGCTGCCGCCTCTGCGGTGGTAACCGCTCCGTTGTCGGGGAGTACTACCTCCATGCCGACAATATTGAAATATCGGTCTCCCTCTGTCATATAGGCATTAGAGTTGCCATCAGGGCGGAACGTTATCGTGCCGCCTTCGCCCGAAAACACGGTGTTAAGGATAATATCATAATTCTCCTTGTATTCCGACAATGGCAGAAGCGCATCAGGATATTTCTTCTTCATCGGCTCAATGATATCCTTGAGCTCCAATGATTGAAATAGTTCTTTTACAGTCATGGCAAAATCAATAAAAATTAATTAGGTATAAAGCGGGTGCCGTCCTGCTCGGTAATGCTTTGGATAGTCAGTTTGGCTTCTGCCCAGAAGTCGTTCAGGCGGATAAGGTCGGGGATGGAATAGAGCTGATGGTCGGTGAGCTGATGTACGGTATGGCATATTATGATGTCGGCAAACTCGCGCCGTCCTGAAAAAGGATACTCGTTCCAGCTTTGTCCGTCGTCGAGGGGCGTTGAAGAGCAATGTACGCATTCGATATTTTCCTCGACAGTGCCATCCCCAAGGTCGGCAATAAGCTTTATCATCAACGTAAAATCAGAGCCATATTCGCAATCATCTTCAAGTTTCAGCACTGAATCATCGCTGTTGAAACAATAGCGAAGTGTTCCTTCCAGCTCATAGTCGTCGTCAAATTCGGGGCAATCCATTACGAGCGGCAGTCGGGATTCCAGAGCCTTGACGCGGTCATGCAATTGGCGGGTCAATGTGAATAATCGCTCGTTCACAGCTTTGAATCTGAACACATTCTCATCTGAGGGAAGGAACATTTCGTTTAGAATCTCCCGCCGCGAATCGAGCAACGAGCCTACCTTCTCCCGTTTCTCCAGGCATGAAGTCCAACTGTCAGAATGGTCGATGTCAACGCCTGCGATGGCTCTGATTTTCGATTCGACCTCAGCGAGCCGATGTTTCAGATTGTCTCTATTCATGTGTGCTTTTATGAAATGAGAATGTTCCGGCTTCGTAGTATTCAGGCATATTATTGGAATACATCGCATTTAGTGCCGTCAACAACTGTTTTTCTGTTGCCCAGACACCAAAGGGAAGATCGCCAAGTTCCGAACTGCGTCCTTTTTGCGGATGACTCAATAATAAATCAAGGAAGCGGACCATTCCACAGTATAGATTGAGACAAAAATTGCAAGGATCTTTCAGGTCATCTTGAAGTACGGTGATGTCGCTCCAGTAAGTTATTTTTTTGAACATTTCAATAGCTGCAGGTCTCTGACGCCCAGCCCAAAAGGGAAGTGATGTAATACAATATGAATGGTCGGCATAATTCCATAGCTCTGACATTATTTCTGAGGAATATTCCCAAGAGCTGTATCCTGATATATAATCGCCAAGGCAGGTTACCAGAACTGCCATAAGCTCATTATCGTCATGAATAGCCTCGCGACACTGCGCAATGTCGGTCAGGAGGATGTGTTCATCCTCCTCCTTGCCGCATGCTTTCAACAGGCTACTGTCCGTGTTGCAGTACACAAACCGGATGTCATCAAAATTCTTCTTGGCTCTGAGCCGGTCTACAATCATCCCGGCACGATAGCCTAATGCTACAACTCTAAACATAGTTTTTTTTGATTAGTCCCACCAATAGGTGAGGTTGTGGTCAAGGAACTTCCAGAGGATTTTGTAGGCTTTGGCCCGGCGAAGAACTGATAAACGAAGTACCTTGAGATTGTCATCTTTGTCTTTGCCTATTTTATCGAAATCATACTGACTGAAAATACGTCCTATATATCGGGAGGCATTGTGGATGTTTACGTATATGCCCTCTATACCATCGTTATCTGAAGCCAATTCGAGCAGACGGCAACAGAGCTCCATGCGTGATACATAGAGCCTGCTGTTAGTGAACCGGTCGGTATATCGGTGGTAGCCAATGTGGTATTCAATCCGCTTGCGGAGAATGTCGAGAATGTAAATCCAGTCAATCGCCGAATCGTTGGCAATTGCGTCTTTCCAATAATAACAAGCCTTTCGTTTCAGGCTCAGATCTTTTCCTGGATTTTCTACGTAATCGCAAGCGAATTCTTCCTCGAAATATTTCTGGCAGTCTTTATGATAACGAGTCTGCGTCTTGAAGTCGTAGAGTGTCGACCAGTATAGCAGGTGAGCCGCGAGTTCAGCGACAGTCGACTTCTCCGTATCGTCGAATATCACCTCTCGCCCCACAAGCCACTCAATCGGGTCGGGAGCTCCCGCAACATGAATCATACCCTCAAAGTCACGAACAATCTGCATGGGCTTTTCGGAACGTGTGTTATCAATGGGCAGATTGCGAATTGTATAAAACAGTGTCTTATACAAATTCCTGACGCTTTCCGGCTCGTTATAACAGGTTTGAAGCGTGCACCATACATCTTCAAACTCCGAGTTGATAAAGTATTCCTTGTAAATCATGTTGCAAAGTTAATGTAAGAGACTGTCAAAAGTTGTCAGTATGTTGTAAGAATATCTTCTAATTAACGTTTTCTACGGTGAAGATATTGAATTATAATAGCAACATGGGTGTTACCAATCATCCTTCAGACGACATAAATCGATTAAATCCATACCTCTCGATTGTGTTGTAATTTACAAGTGGCTCTTCAGCTACAATTGTCAGACTCCTTTTTTGATGATTAGTCTATTACAATAAAGACGATAACGGTCTGATGACTTTAAAAAATCAGGAATGCATTTATAAATTTCATCACTAAATAATAATAGCCCATCATGAGGGCCTTTGCGAAACAATTTATATTTCAAGATAGCAATCTTTCTATCACAGCTACCTTTAAAGGTCGACTGCCCCTCATCATATGCGAAATCAACATCCCTCGTTTCATCATATTTATTGAATCGAGCATTCCATCCATTATATTCGTGACTTATAAGCTCCAGTTTTTTAAGATTATACTCTAAAAAAGACCAGAATCTCGAAGTATGATTAGCATGTACAAGATGGCATAGTTCATGGACAAGTGTCGTCTCAAGAGATTCATAGGCCAGTATGGATTTGAATGCGATTTGTATTCTTCCTGTAGTCTTGTTGCAAGTGCCCAAGGCAAGTCTGTGCAAAGAGCGTGGTGAGAATGACACAATTTCAGATTCTTCAAATCCGCTTATATCCATGGATTTTGATAATTCTGACAGGCGATTGTTTATCAGATATGATGCCGCTATATAAAAATTTACAACATCCAAAGGATTGATATTGACCAATTCCTTGCACGGGCATTGCATCCATGTTTTTGACTGATTCTGTAAGTCCGATATTGAAGTATATAATTTCATTACGCTCTTTGGGTTATTGCGCCACACATCTTCAAACTCTGAGTTGAGAAAGTATTCCTTGTATATTATGTCGCAAAGTTAATGTTATGTACTGCCAAAAGGTGTCAGTTGTGGCTATTAAAGTTCTTCTCCTGTAAATATGTTGACTTCTACATTATTAAACATATCTTTAAAGGAAACTTCGGGGCTTACCTCAGCTAATGTATCATCCTTACCGTCTTCCACCCCGTAATCCTCATAGCCATAGTCTTCAAGCTCGAGATGGATTGAACACCATTTCTTATTATCGGAGAGTTTCAATTCTATGCCGTACATCAGGAACTGTTCGCTGTATCTTTCATAGAATTCCTCGGCTATTTTGATTTCCGCATCAGTTATGAGTTTGGTATAATAGGCGTGCCGGCGGCGCATCAGTTCTAAGGTTTCCTTACGGTGCTGCGCCATGTAGTCTCGCAAAGGCGCAAAACGCTCCCTCATTTCATCAATTTTACGTCTTCTCTCGTCTGTATTCTGTTTCATATTCTACGTTTCTAAGTTTAGGGACAAAGTTATCCCTGTCGCCTGCCTAAAGCTGTCAGGCGATAACAAAAATGAAGATATGTTTTTGAACCGGGTCTAAACCTTCACCGATGCGACCAACACCACCTTATAGGAATCACCCAGAGATTCATCTGAGGAAATACCCCACATAATATTGATGTCAGGATTGACTTCTGACAGCGTGTCGGTGATTGATGACAACCCTGACATTTCGGGCTGTCTGTTACCGAAGCGGAAATCAATTAGTAATTCATCTACCTTATCAACCTTACAAGGCAGGGCGTTGACGGCTTCGTTAAAAGCTTCGCCAAGATCGGCGTTAACTCCTGATGTCACATAGCTTTCTCCCTCGGTGGAAAGCACATTGACAACATCATCCTTGTCAAGTGTAATTAAGCTCTCCGACTCAATGATGCGGTCGAGTTCCTTGATGTCGCCATGAACGGGATAACCGTTCCAGATTGAGATTTCGTTGTTCATTGGATTATGCATTAGAGGTGAGTATTTCGATTGCCTTTCGTGCGTCGGCTTCCGTGATGCCGACAATAGGATTTGTCTCGATGAAAGAGTCATGCTGAGCCGGGAAGAAGTCGTCGAGGTCATCGATTATCACGTAATCTGGGCGTCCGTACTTGTCAAGCCAACATTCGATATCCTCGCCACGCGAGATGTATGTGGCGCCGCAGGGGATAGTGCCGATAATCTCGCCGGGAAGCTCCCGCACCTCCCACATCATGCGCAGACTGCCGAGACGATGAAGATATCGCCACGATGAGGAAATGACAATAGCAGCATCGGTATTATCAATAATCAAACGTAGATTCTCAACAGCGCGAGGATCGAAAAGCGGCCCCCACGCATCCTTGTTCGGCTTACCTTCGACGGCAAGCCGCGCCTGATATTGCTCGGTGTTGAGCACACCGTCGAAGTCAAGAAATATTACTGGGCGATTCATCAGTTTTTCTTTTTAGCAGCCCGGGCCGGGTTCGAACCGGCAACACCCCATCACAGGGCACTTTCCATCTAATATAAAGCGCGTCTGACCAATTCCGCCACCAGGCTGATGTGATTGTATCGCAAAATTACAACCATAGTGTCTCATTTTGCGATACAACATGAGATTGTCAATCATTCATATCCTCAAAATCCAGACCGTCTTCGAAGTCTTCTGAATCAATGTCATCGTTTGGGAACATCATTTCAAGCATATCTCTCTTGATATCATGAGAGCGATTATTGCGGATACTGTCAAGTTCAATGTCGCTGTAATTTCCATATGCATCTTTGTACCGCTGCTCGGCAGCGAATTCATTAAGACCACTTTTGATGTATTCTTTCTTCAGACGAAGGAATTCTTCATCTTCCCAAGCTAGAGGTTTATCGATTGGGCTCAGATCCAAAGATTTTCTGATTTCATTCTCATGGAGCGTGCTGATTGAGCCCTCATCTTGTATCCAGTCTTTGATAACTAATCCGGCATAGATTTCTCGTTGCCACGACTCGGTGAATTTATTCTTGAAGTTTTCTTTCTCAAGAAGCAACCACCCATTTACAACCGCGTTCTCGCAAAAATCAGCAAGCGCCCATGCGTCATATCGTTTTGAGCCATGTCGCATCGCCTCGCGGTATATCTCATTGAATACCGGATAATGTTCGTCGAAAAGATCTAACGCATATCCGAAAGCATCCTCATCATAGTACCCCTCACTTAATAGTTTTTCGTGCAATGTTCTGAAACGCTTCGCCTCGAGTAGAAGGTCATCTGTATTTCCTTCATATCCTTCACGCATAGAGCCTAACCAATTACCGATATAACGCTCCACAATCTCGCCTTCACCTTTTGCAATATTCTTGACCGCGAGAACGTATTCTCTACAAGACAGAGTGTCCTGTTTAAGACAATCAAACCAGTCGTGTTTAATCCCAACCTCCTCTCCGGAGTCGATTCTGCTGTTCTGCAACTCAACAAATGTGGCCCAATATATATTTACGGCATCGACGCCGCTATGGGCTAATATCTTGCAGAACAATCTTGACCACTCATGGCCATGGCCTAATTCACGTTGCTGAACATAGGTATCAACATGTGAATACTCTTTGACATCAGTCCAGGCTTGCTCGCGAATATTGTCTGATGTCCACCCGGCGTGCTCTTTCAGTTCGGGCAGATCTTCTGCTGACAAATTGTCCCTTAATATGTCGTCAAAGCATTCTTGCCACTTCTCATGGCAATACTGCCAGGCAATCTCGGGATAGCCCGCTGAGAGGCACGCCTTTTTGAATTCCGCATCGGAAAAAGGTCTTATAAAATCGTTCATGTAATCTTTATAGTTATATAATGCAAAGAACTATATTGCCGAATTTTTCGTTCCGTGTAGTTTCAATCTTGTGTTGCCACAGCTACAATCTTGTTTGCCGATGGCTGTTACTACGGTGTTCATTTATCCGAAATAACTCTTTCAATTATTGACTCAAATACTTTGTGATACCATTCGGTATATCGATTGCCATAACCGGGATGGTATGTCCTGTATGAGTGTATAGGAAGATGGCTACTCTTTATTTGGGCGACCTCTCTGATGGGATAATCACCTAATGGGATAATTTCTGCGTCGTCAAATTTTGCTTTTATGTCCTTGTCGTAGTTAGGGCCTGTAAGGAAAATACACACATCCGGTTTGAGAATGCTTACTTCATTGGCCAAAACATTGAAGTATCTGTTTTCTTGATCGGTTACGTCTTGAACAGGACGCCCCTTATCACAATCTTTACCGAATTTCAAGATATTGTTCCAGACAAAACAATAGTTGTCAGGATTGCCAAGTAACATGTTGAATTCATGAACCCATGGCCAAAAATTAGATTTAGAGCGGTTTTGACCTAAATTGAAGTTCTTGTAGCCAGCCATAGACATTTCGATATCATTCAGTGTGCGAATCGGGTTGTCCCAGCCATATGTCTCTTGTCCTACGACCATTAGTTTGTATGGGGCTTTGCGGTATTCTTCTTCCCTTACATAAAGTCACTATGTTTGCATCAGATTAGCTGACGGGGCGCTCAACGGGGGCTGTCTGCCCCCTTGCCGCTAAGGCTTTCCCCCGAGAGGAGTGAGGAGAAAAGATAGACGTAAGGGCAATTGCATGTAAATTTGTAAAAGCAAAATACATTAACAGCAAAACCGATACGTCTATGGTACAAAGTAACAAAAAAGATTTCAGCGGACAAAATATCTCTATTGGTATTGACGTCCATCTGAGAACATGGAGTGTCACGGTGCTCACCCCCTCTGGTTTTATGCGCACTCATACTCAAAAGGCTTCGGCCAAAGAGCTCTTTGAACATTTGAACAAGCATTATCCTAACGGTAGCTACCATGCAGCCTACGAGACGGGGTTTTCGGGCTTCTCGACCTATTATGCCCTGACTGAGCTTGGTATAAAATGCACCGTGGTACATGCTGCTGACGTTCCGACCACCCAGAAGGAAAAGGTCTCGAAGTCAGACCCGGTGGATTCAAAAAAGCTGGCCAAAGCCCTTATGCGCGGCGAGCTCGGCAGTGTGTACATTCACTCGAAGGACAGCCTCGACGACCGTGCGCTGGTACGCCACCGCGCCACTATTGTGAAGCTTTCCGGCGGCATAAAATCCAGAATCAAGCATCTGCTGTACAACAACGGCGTGGAGTACCCCGAAGAATATTTCCGAAGCAACCGCCACTGGACAAGAAGTTTCATAACGTGGTTGCAGAATGACGTGCGGTTGCTCTCCGACACCCGGGTCTCGCTTGACCTGCTCATTGCCGAGGTACTCCATTACAGGGAACGCCTCCTTGATGTGAACCGCAGATTGCGCTCGCTGGCGCGCAGCGACAGGTATGCCGAGAAATACGGCATCCTGATGTCGGTTCCCGGCATTGGTTCGACAATTGCCATGAGCCTGCTTACCGAGATTGATGACATCGGTCGCTTCAGTAACCAGCGCCAGTTCGCATCGTTCCTCGGACTCGTGCCGATGATGTCATCAAGCGGCGACAAGGAATACGTCGGTGAGAAGACTTTCCGGGGAAACAAATTCCTCGGTCCAAAAATAGTCGAGGCCTCATGGATAGCCATACGGCACGACGCGGAACTCTCCGCAAAGTTCGGCGCATTGTGCACCCGCGGAATGAAGTCGCAGGAAGCCATAATCCGGATAGCCCGCAAGCTCTCCAACATAATATTTTCCGTACTGAAATCAAACCGCAGATATGAATGCCGTTAGATAATGCGACACACAAAAGTCTTATAGGCAAATACAGTAAGACGGCTACTCTCGCCTCCTTGATGAGCCTTGGCTGCATCTAAAAGAAAGGTTGTGGCGTCTTTCCTATTATGCTGAATAAGTAAACTGTCAGCCCGATGGGGCGTGACTGATAGAAGTTTGCCTGATAGGACTTTTTTTACTACAAGGCATTTCGGGCTCTAACCGATTGCCGGTTATTTGATTGGGGCAGAGGCCTCGATCATGACTCTTTTGTGCCTACACAATCGGCACAGAAACATAAGCAATTGATTTTTAACGTTAATCTTTTCTAAATCTCAACGAGAATTTTGGAATACAACATAGAAGTCGAGGCCTCATGGATAGCCATACGGCACGACGCGGAACTCTCCGCAAAGTTCGGCGCATTGTGCACCCGCGGAATGAAGTCGCAGGAAGCCATAATCCGGATAGCCCGCAAGCTCTCCAACATAATATTTTCCGTACTGAAATCAAACCGCAGATATGAATGCCGTTAGATAATGCGACACACAAAAGTCTTATAGGCAAATACAGTAAGACGGCTACTCTCGCCTCCTTGATGAGCCTTGGCTGCATCTAAAAGAAAGGTTGTGGCGTCTTTCCTATTATGCTGAATAAGTAAACTGTCAGCCCGATGGGGCGTGACTGATAGAAGTTTGCCTGATAGGACTTTTTTTACTACAAGGCATTTCGGGCTCTAACCGATTGCCGGTTATTTGATTGGGGCAGAGGCCTCGATCATGACTCTTTTGTGCCTACACAATCGGCACAGAAACATAAGCAATTGATTTTTAACGTTAATCTTTTCTAAATCTCAACGAGAATTTTGGAATACAACATAGAAGGAGGAGAGGCCATGAATAATCATAGATTTCACGCTTCTGCAATTCAGAGAATAGATTCTTTAGATTCTCGAATTTTGAATTATAAAGCTCTGCTAATTGAGAATTTATATTCATATTCCGAACTGTTAAAGTTTTTGAACCTCAAGTTGATATTGCATGTTGATGCTGCGAAAGTTGCGGCGGTCGAATCCATACTTAAAGCTGAACGCGTCAGCGATTGCCTCCATTCCATCGCCATACTTGATAGGATCCGATGTCGATGTTGTAGAAATTTCCACCGACATACCGGCCTCAAGCTTCAAGCCGTTGACATTTCCACTTTTCTTAATTGTTACTCTCCAAAGTGCCATGATAAATGTTGTTTAGGGGCTTACTCGTTTCGGGCTTCTGCATTCCCGGTTGCATCATAAAAAGAGGACACAACACTCTTTTGTTTCTCTCTTTCGGTAAGGCTCTGGTAAACCTGGAATCAAGATTGAAGCAAAAGCAGCCTGCGTCCTCGGGTGAGGATACACGGCTTGCCGTTGACTCCCATCTTATGATTCCTCGTAGAATTTACCAGATTTTACCGAATCGGATGGTGGTCATTGCAAGATGTGCAATATCTTTTGTGGTTCTAAACTGTCTGTTTCGTATTTTTGCGTTTAGGAGGATATTATCGCAAATTTATAATTTTTATTTTGATCCGCAATAGGTTATCGCAGGTGCTCGCTATGTTTTACCACAAAGTTACAACGAGATACTGCCATAAGTGGTCAGCGAAGCAAAAACTTCCAATTATTTTTAAGCCTCTGGTTTCTGAATATCATCTGGCAGTTCCGCAATTTTGGCAATAAGTAGCTCGGCGTGGCGCTTTACTTCCTTCATGTCAGGGAACGTCTGGAAGTCGAGTTGGAACAACGATTTGTCAGTTGGTTCGTACCACCAGTAGTCGCCACGATACATTTCTCCATTATCAACGTCCAACAATTCAGACACTTTTGCATGATACGCAGAGTCCTGTGAGCCGGTAACGATATAGAAGAGCACCCGGTCATCATATATGCCAATAGAAACCCATAGGTCAGTCCTGTTATAATCAGCCTTATTCCACAGGCAGACGTACCCACGATAATACTCATCCCATTCAGCGCAATCAGCGCCTTGTATATCGCCGGCCTCAACTGAAGTAATCAACTGTTTGCCATAATCAAACGGAATACTTCTGAGTTTATGCATTATGTCCTTTACGGCCTCCATATCGCCGGACGGAATATCTTCACCCAGCAATATCAACCCTAAAATTTCACGGACAGATTTGGACTTTTCATCCTTTGTCGCCTTGTTGAGAATCAGATCATACAGTTTGCTGTCCCCGGGGCCGAGGTCATTGGATGACACACGATAACGAGGTTCTATTCCTTTGACACATTCAATTTCTACGCCAAAGATGCTTTCAACGTTGCGGCGCAAGCGATGGAATGTTCGTTCCGGAATACACGGCTCTTTTTCATCGTTCATCGACGAATTTGCCCATTTGTCGCTTAGTTCGTTCATTGAGATGCCACTGGAAGAGGCTTTGACAAACTCATTTAATGTCCATAGGACACGTTTAAATTTTGATACTGACATTACAGGTTTATTATATTAGGTGTGTTAAGTTTTGAATAATTATCGTTCATTATTGGAAAAACTCAGTGAATTTGCCCCCCGGTTGACCAGATAAATTGACCCCCGGAAAATCATTTAAATTGACCCCCGTCCGGTCAAGCAAATTACCCCCCGGAAAAAGACTTTACGGGAGTTGGCAAAAGGAGTTTTTGAGCTATATTGTATGTTAAATAATATTAAACATACGACTGATGGCAAATCGAAAACTGAGCATGAACAAATTAAGACAGGTGCTCCGATGCCACGCCAACGGCAACGGAGCCAAGAGTATCAGCAACCTGACGGGCATAGCGCGCAACACGGTGCGTAAATACCTCCGGCGGTTTATGGAGCTGAACCGTGGCATCGAGGATCTTCTGAAACTGGAGGATCCGGATCTGAATGAGATTTTCGGAGTGAGAGCGGTCGGTTCGGAACCCGTGTCAAGCCGCCATCAGGAGCTTATGGGACTTATGCCTGATTATGTCAGACGTCTGAAAAAGAGAGGTATGACGCGGCAGAAGCTGTATGACGACTATATCGGGAGTCACCCGGGAGGCTATTCCCGGTCGACGTTCAGCCGTCTGATGCGTCTGTATGTGGCGCAGATGCACCCTATAGCGCATCTGGAACACAAGGCCGGCGACAAGATGTATGTCGATTACGCAGGCGACCGTCTGGAGCTGGTCGACCGTGACAGCGGCGGGATCATCGCCGTGGAGGTGTTCGTGGCCATACTGCCTTGCTCACAGCTTACATATGTTGAGGCCGTGATGAGCCAGCGCAAGGAGGACTTCATACGGTGCTGTGAGAATGCGCTTCATTTTTATGGCGGGGCACCGGCGGCCATCGTGCCAGACAATCTCAAGGCTGCCGTAAAGAAGGCAAGCCGTTACGAGGCGGAGCTCAATGAGGATTACGCGGCCTTCGCCGAGCATCACGGTTGCGCAGTCATACCGGCACGCGTGCGCAAGCCGCGCGACAAGGCCCTGGTGGAGGGCGCCGTCAAGCTCATCTACCGCAGCATCTACCCGTTGGTGCGACAGCGCACTCATCATGATCTTGTGTCGCTGAACGCCGCTATCCGTACGGCGCTGGAGCTTCACAACAACGCCCGCATGAGCGGACGCCCTTACAGCCGCCGCGAGCAGTTCGAGGATCTGGAGCGCATGTACCTGCGCCCGTTAAATCCCATAAGGTTCGAGCTGAAGGAACGGCATACCGCCACGGTACAGCGCAACGGGCACGTACGCCTTGACCGCCACTACTACAGCGTGCCCCACCGTCTTATCGGCCGCAAGGTCAACATACTGTATGACTCACGTACGGTTGAGATATACTGCGGCGGAGACCGCGTGGCCGTACATCCCAGAGGATGGCGCCCGTACGGGTATACCACGGAGCCGAATCACCTTGCCTCGGCCCACCGGGACCTGAGCGGATGGAGCGTCGAGGGCTTCCTGAGGCAGGGGGCACGCATACATGCCGACGTAGAGGACTTCCTGCGGCATGTCATAGAGTCAAAGACCCATCCCGAACAGGCCTACAAATCCTGCAAGGGCATACTGTCGTTCGCATCCAGGGTCGGCAACGACCGCCTGGTCAGGGCCTGCCGCAGGGCCGCATCCTCCGGACTCTACAACTACAGCGCCGTCGACTCGATACTGCGCAGCCGTCATGACTGCCTCGATGACGACACCCTTCCCGGTCAAGAGTGCGAGGAGAGCGCCCAGATGCCCCGGCATGCAAACATACGCGGGAAGGAATACTTCAGGTAACATATCAATCCAACAATACATACAACAATGGAAATGAACCAACAGACACTCGCCCGGATGTCGCAGATGCGGCTGCTGGGCATGCACGCGGCCTTCCGCACATCAATGGAATCGTTCAAAAGCGAAGGCATGACAACAGACCAGTTCGTGGCGTGGCTCGTGGAAAATGAATGGGACGACCGCACCAACCGGCTTATACAGCGCCTGCAGAAACAGGCCTCGTTCCGTTACCGCGCCTCAATCGAGGAGATAGACTACTCCCTTGAGCGCGGCCTTGACCGGAACCTGCTGATGCGGCTCTCCGAGATGACCTTCGTCACCGAGCCACGCGACATCTTCATCACCGGCAGTGCCGGCACCGGCAAAAGCTACATAGCAACCGCTCTGGGCTACCGGGCATGCCAGAAAGGGATGCGCGTGCTATACGCCAGCACAGCACGCCTGATGGGCCAGCTGAAGGCCGCAAAGGCAAAAGGCACGATTCTTACCGAACTGAAAAGGATCGAGCGTACCGACCTTCTCATCCTTGATGACTTCGGCATACATCCCTTCGATGCCGCCGCGCGATCCTCACTGATGGACATAATCGAGGACCGGCACGGACGACGGGCCACCATCATCACCTCCCAGGTTCCCGTATGCGACTGGCATGACGTGATCGGAGAGAAGACGATCGCCGATGCGATCCTCGACAGGATCGTGCACCACTCGATAAGGATAGAGCTCTTCGGAGAGTCCATCCGCAAGTTGCAGAATAAAATCAAATGATTATTTTTGTAAATAAATCTTAATTATCAACACGCCATCAGAATCCCCCAGACCCTATTGTCAACCCCTGTAAAAACTGTCCAAAAATCACAGGTTATCAATGGGGGTCAATTTAAATAATCCATAGGGGGTCAATTTGTTGAGAATATCCAATTTACAAACTCATATTTGGAGAAAAAGGCATCGGCAACCAGAATATCCGTCAGTGAGAGCAGCTCTGCCGCCTTTGACCTGACAAGTGCCACATACCAGTCAAGCATTGACATTTGTTTCTCAGATTCAAGAGTCCTGAAGTCCGGGGACTGGACAGCACCGAGCATCACACATGTATGTTTACTCAGACTTATTGCCCCGATCGCCATTATCTCCAGACCGCGTTTTACACGTTGTGCCACCCCTGACCAGAATCGGCCTATGCCATATGTAAGGCTGCCTGACTTTGAAATGAACGACGGATCGATTGCCACTGCCATGTCATCGGACGGTCCAAAACAATCCTGCGCCATACCTATGTTGACTTTCATCCAGTCTACGGGTGTCTTGAAATTGGAGGCAAAGGTCTTGGCAGTACGACCGCCATAGCGCGACAGCCGGGTAAAATTGACTTTGCCCGGAATCAACGCTACAGTGCGTATTGTTAAAATCAGCCAGTTGAGGAACCTTTTGCTCATCTTGGTTGTAGTATTTTCAAATACCGACTTACACCGAAAGGTGAAGTCTTTGAGAATCGCCAATACGTTCATACGCTAAGTTTTTTATAATGAACGCTTTGGCGATTCATTTGTATTTGATAATTCGTTATATTAACTTAAGTTTCAACTACTTCTGTAATTTTTACCGAATCATTGTAAATATGAAAGTTATAAATTTGCTAACAGTTGAGCGACAGTCGCTTGCGGACACGAAAAAGGGCCACAAACTCATGTTGAATTTGTGACCCTTTAGTGATCCGCCTGGTCTCTGTGATACAAACGTATGTTATATGATTATCAATATCTTAACTCTCTGAAAATCGCGGTACTCCCTCTTTGCGCACCCCGATATTTCAATGTTCTTCTTTGTTTACTTTGCAAAGATAATAATAATTCGCTGATTTTCGGCGATTAAGAGCGTTAAATAACCCTTATTTATTACCACGTTTTTCGCCAATTCTTGCTGCCTCGTATATTTGACGGTGTATTTATAGACTTAATTTTGCTCCCTCTCGCCTCATTATAATGGATGCTGATTGTGTTTTGATTTCCATTTTGGCGATATTTAAGCTAATTCAGAGATTAAAACCCAAAATATTCCGGTTTTATTTTGAAAACGCCACAAATAATAGCTAACTTTGCCATATCAAAGCCACATATAATGATACACGAGCTGAAAATAAAAAATTTCAAGTCCTTCCGTGACGAAGTTGAAATAAGTTTCGAGCCTTCGGGAGATGACCGTTACAACAGTGTTGTAACCATGCCTGACGGGGTGCAGTTACTCCGTTTTGCAGTTGTTCTCGGAGCCAATGCCAGCGGAAAATCTAATCTTTTGGATGCCGTTGAGTTCCTTCGTGAATTCTGGAATAATATCCCTGCCACAAATGATGATGGAACAAATGTCCAGCCATTCCTTATGCGGAAGTCGGCTTTGTCTTATGACACAGAGATTGAGATCAAATTGTATGTGGACGGCATACGTTATTGGTATCAGCTTACGGTGAATCCAGAAAAGGTATGTCGTGAGGCATTATTTGTCTATCTCACAAATCGCCCGACAAAGGTGTTTTGTCGAGAGGACGTACAGGGCGTATCAAAGCTGACATTCAATTCAACTGTCGCCAAGCTCTCTCCGGCAGAGGTGGATATTATGACAATGAACTGTCTGCGAAATATGTCGGTTCTTGCCGTATTGAAAAAAGTCAATATCGCCGTGCCTTATCTTGATAATATGCGCCGTTGGATTGACAGCCGGATGCTTCCTTTGCAGAGTGGTTCACTTTCATCATTATCGCATGGAGCAAAGAAGATGATTGCAGACAGCGAGGATTTCAGGGAATACCTGATGCAGTTCGCACAAGAAGCCGACTTCAACATATCCGACATCAAGATACAGAAAATGGCTGCATTATTCGGTCATACCGTGGAGGGAGAGACTGGAAGTGAGAGTTATGTTTTGCCAGAAAACTGCCAGAGTACAGGCACAAAGCGTATGGTTGAACTGGAGTCGCTTATCTATACACAGTTGAAGCGACAGGCTTTTCTGTGCATTGATGAGATTGAGGCAAGTATGCACCCCAATCTTATGGAATACATACTTGCCAAATTTATAAACACCCCGGACAATCAATCACAACTGCTTGTATCGACGCACTATGATCCGATATTGGAAGATATTGACGATTTGTTTGGCAAGGATTCCGTATGGTTTACCGAAAAGGGTAAAGACGGCAATACCACACTGTTTTCTCTTGTTGATTTCAAAGGGCTTAACAAGCTGTCTTCAATTCATCGGGCATATATGAACGGTCAATTTGGTGTAATTCCACAGATAATATAACATAATTAGGTGAAACAATCAGATGGAAATTAAGCGATATTCTGACGAAAGTGACGCATATTACGAAGCTCGCAAACTTTGGAATGAATTCAAAGAAATTGCGTTATTCGAAGCTCGTTATTATCTTAAACATAAGGTATTAGAAATACTTTCAAATTACATAACAAAAAATACAATTACAATTGAAGAAGGCGAATTTTTTTATCGCGCAAGAATAATTGATGACAAAGCTCTTAAGGATCATATGGTATATCAATGTTACGGACTTCCAGATGGGGAACGTCTTAACATCAAATATCATAGCAAATCGAATCCATTTAGAGGATTAAGCAAAGAGGCTTCTTTTGTGCCCCCAAAAGAGATTTATATCAAAGAAGGTCGAGCAAATCCTAAATATGTCCGTTGTTTATATATGGCAGAAAGTCCAGTTACAGCATTATTTGAAGTAAGACCATTAATTTCTGATTCAGTAAATATAGCTCAGATTAAAGTCAATCAAAAGCTAAAAGTAGCCGATATAACAATTGACTTAAATATGAATTATCATAAAGATGCAGAATTTGAACTTTGTATTATGAACATGATACAAGGAGCATTTTCAAAGCCTACAAATAATCCAGATGATTATATCCCTTCGCAAATAATATCTGAATACTTAAAAAGTATAGGATATGAAGGCATTAGATTTAACAGCTCTTTGCATCAAGATGGAGTAAATCTTACTGTATATAATTTCTCAAAATGTGAGGCCATATCTTCACAAGATTTTAGAATTGAAGATATAAAAATAACTGCGCGCGCTGCTTGTGGAAATGCAAATTATGACGGAGATTTGTTTAGGATTCAAGATAATACTCCTTGTTATTTGAATCTCGATTTTTAAAAAAAACTGAGTTTAGAGCCGGCTTTACACTGCGGAAACGGATAGAGGCATAACGGCTTCCAGTATAATCGCGTTAGCACTTGCAAAGCAAGAATTAGAGTCGTCACACCATACGGATCTGTTGTGCATTATCTAATCTTCTATGGCAATATGATACCAGTCCAAGTATCTCCAAAGCATCTTGTTCTGTTATATTCCAGCTATATTTGGGTTCATGTGCTTCCGTGTTTCGAAACATTCCACACAAACCTTTAAGTAAGTTACAAAATCCTTTGTGTTCATCTTTTTCAGACTTTGATGTATAATTGTTGATTATTAGGATTGGGGTTGTGCTGAAAACTTGTTCTATCAATGCCACCGCATCAGTAGTCAAACCAGACAAATCTCTAATTCTCTGAAATAATCCTTTATTGGCTTCAAATACAGAATGAAAGTAGTTGTTTGTAAGTAGTTCAGGTAGGCAATATTTGAATATTTCCTTATGTGAGCCACGATGCTCTAACTGTTTTTTCAAAGTCTTAGCTCGTTGTTCTGCATCTGTGACGGTCTTTGATCGCAAACATTCATAAATCCTTCCATCTTCCCTTATTTCAAATCCCACAAAGGACAATATGGCACTAACATTATTAAGAACATCATGATAATGGCTGGAATTTGCAACATATGATGCAGGCTCTAATACAAGTTTTATGAAATTCATTATTTGATTAGAACAATTTTTGTTATTCTGATAAATAACAAAAGCCTTATATATGCGCCGCCATTTCGTTGAAAGCTCTATTTGATCTATAAGAGAAACTTGTTCCAACATCAAGGATAATTGAGATCCGGTTACTTCTTCACCCAACAGTTTTGCCAACTGCTCTAATTGTCCTCTTGAAAAACAAGGTGCTATCATATTATTTTAGTTTTTCTTTTGTGATTAATCAATGCGGATTTAATACGACATACATATTCTTTATGGCTTTCATTCGCTGTGATTTTGGGTATATCAATCTTGAAATGATTAGCCCATATATTAGCACTAAATCCGATTATTCGGTAGAGTAGCGAGTTGGGATTATCTTTCAATGTGTCATCAGCAAATTGTAGTGCATATTCAATCCTGTCATCAATATCTGGATAACTTGTCGCTGTCAGCGTTGGATTGATGAATGCGGACGCAATAAGAGCCAAAATTATACCAGCAAAAATCGTATTCTCGTTTTTTGTTGCTTCTCCCCATTTTTTAAGATGAAGGATGGCATGTTTATCAGCATCAAGTTCATTGAAAGGAGTATCCTCCTCGTGTTCAAATATGAAGTGTCCAAATTCATGATGTAACACATACGTTAGCCTAGCAATAGTCATAGAATCTGAAAAGTCCGTATATTTATTGGGTCTTGATGTGTTGGGAAACCGAAAAAGTTTACCACGAGATGCTGCCATACACTTTTCATCATTCTCATTGGGTACAAGCATCTTTAATGCTTCAGACAACATTTCACCAGCCTCTCTGCAATAAGATTCAGCTTCTTCTTTTGAAATTGAGGCTTCTCCTTCAACATTATCTGTAAGAACCAAGCAGTAATCGTTAATTACTAAAAAGGTGTAACAGATGAGATATAAAAATTCACAGTAATTATCGTTTACTTCTATAACATTTTCTCCTGTTAATGAAGCCGGTTGCCCTACTGGAGCATCATTCAACACATATTTAATGCCTTTCTTTAATCCATTATCAATAGCTTGTATGTGGGTATTATCGCTCACTACTATATGAAATAAAGATAAAACCCTGTCCATTATATGACCGACAGGGAAATGAAGCATTTGATTGTTTTGTGGCATATTTAATTCTATTTCTTGCTTTTAGTTATCTCATCGGTCAGCAGGTGAATTGTTGATGACGGATTAGTGTATGCCTCTTTGGATTTTGCCCGTTTGGCGGCTTCTTCAATCGCGTCTATCAAGACCTTTTTCATTGCAGTGGAGAATACCCCTTTCTGATAATCTGTGTCTATGCCTTTCAGCATTGAAAGACACTCGGCAGATGACAGCTCCTTGTTGGTGTCCTTATAATGTAACAGAAACCAATACTCGATACTGGGATTGGAGAGCAGTAACACGGCTTCTTTTATCTTTCGCAAACGCTCCAGCATACCCGGCACATCAAGGTCAAACATCAGAAATGTCTTATCCTCCGATGTTGTAAACCTGTCACGCTTACATCTGTCAATATAAGGCTGTGAGATGTTGGAGTCGCTTACTCTTGCTATGATTTCCACCGGAACACGAAAACTGCGACGCAGCAGGTCAACGTATGCCGCCTCCGTCTTACCCTCGCAAAACACGAAGAATGTCGGGTTCATCTTCTTGCCCCTCGGTTGCTTTGCTTTTCGTGCCATAGTCAGATGTTCTCAAATTCGTTGATATACGGCACGGCATCGAAACGCCCCTGAAGGTATGCTTTCTCCAAATCCATTTTCTCTCGGAAATCCTTGTAGTCAAACAATGAATACAAATCAGATGAACCGTCGTCGCGCTTGTTGACAAAGAAAATCTGATCCTTGCGGAAGCGCGTCATGTCAAGCAGGTGTGTGTTGTGGGTTGTGAATACCAGCTGTGCGGATTTGCTTGAATGGAACAGGCTGATAAGATACTCCACCAAGCGGGTGTGCAGACTTGTTTCAACTTCGTCAAGGAACATCACCTTGTTGTTGCGTACCACATCCATGACCGTCAGCATGATTTTGAACAGGATTTTCGTACCCTCCGATTCTTCGGTGTTGAAGTCAAAGGGCAACGCCGGATTACGGCGGTGGAATGTAGTCAGTTCACCGTCTTTATAGGTAAACTCAACGATATCACTGTCGGCGGCTTTAAGCACCCGGAGAACTGCGTCTTTGTTGTCACCAAGAAAACGGTCGATGGCAACCGAAGTCTTGCCACGATAACTGAACACCAGTTGCTCATTGAACCACCTATATATCTCCTTCGCCTTTTCCCTGTCCATCTGGCTTGCGCGTGATATAAACAGAGTCTTGCGCGAGGTGTTGGACGCCACATCCATCGGGCGACGGATAACATTGGTAAACTCATATTTTTCTTTCTTGCCGCCGGATATACGCTCGTCACGCGAAAAAATCAGCGCACGTCTGCCCTTCGGGTAATAATACAGGCTTTCGGTTATTATTTCATCACGGGTGCAACTGAATGAATACTCATGTTCTATGCCGTCAATGATGAAGCGTATATAAAACTCACTGGGAGCGTTATTTTCTCCGAACTTGAACGGCTTGAAACCGAAACTGTCACCCTCATTATAGTTATGGGAGTCGAGTATCATATCAACCGCTGCTTTAATGGCCTTGATTATGTTGCTCTTGCCGGAGGCGTTTGCACCATATATGGCAACCGTTTTCAGCAATCTTTCGTTACCGACCGCAAATGTATTGTCGGCAAGGGCGCGGGCCTCCTTTGTCTGGATGTTGGCAGCCTGCAAATCCAGAGTTATCTTCTCGTTTATCGAGAAAAAGTTGGTGAGAGTTATTTCCAATATCATTTCAAACGCCGTATTTGGAATTATTTTGCAAATATAACACTTTAATTTGGATTATAGGCTATTTGGTACGAGATTTTTAGGATTGCACTGCGGAAACGGATAGAGGCGTGACGGCTCACGGTGTCTGCGTCGGTCGTGCCGTCAGATGGTGACGGTGATCCGGTGGGTCACTGACACCATCCGACCGCACCCCGACTATGGGAGAAGGCTACACACCGGTTTGCCTCAACGCCTTGTGAGGATTCGCCGGTGACGTCGCTTCCCTCACAAGACTCCAATCGGCAAATCAGTGTGCCATACGCCTTCTCCTTATAATGAATCTGAGCCGTCACGCCACTATCCGTTTGTTCAAGCCCACGGTAGCAAGAAAGCGTATGACGCCGATAATTACGCCATGCTCCATGTACGGCAACATACGCATACTTGCTCTTTCCGGGGCCATTGCTTTTATCTCAACGGTTTCCATTTTTCTTATGTCTGTCGTCCAGTGTCACCCTGCGGGGCTTTGCCGCCTCTATTTTTTATGCAGAGTATAATCACCGTTCAAAGTTTATTCGCTCGGAATTGATAAACACGCCGGGACGGGGTATTCTCTGGCATTCGCGCAAAAAAATCTCCAGACCTCGCTTCCCTGCGGTCGCTCACCTCGTATTTTTTTGAGCGAGTGCCGAACACCCCTTTTCTCCCGTCGTGCCGCAGGGTCAACGAGCGAACAAACTTCAAACAGCGATTATACGCATTAAAAAAAATATCGTCTTATGACACTGAACGACAGACATATTAAAAATACGAGCTTCACTCCTTCTCCAGCTCAAACCGCATTAAAAAAGGCGGCTAAGGTTGCAGGGATAGTGGTAATGGCGATTGTCGGTGTAATCCTATGGGCGATATTCAAACCGATATTCCGAGGTGTGGGCTGGCTAATATCCATCCTCACCGCAGTAGGAATAATCTATTGGATATTAACCCTATAAAACAAATACGACTATGGCAACGAAAGAAAACAAAGGCACACGAGCCTTCAACGAAACAATCAAGGCTTATCTTGAAGAAAGAGCCGAGAATGACGCACTATTCGCCGTCAGGTTTGCAAATCCCAAAAAATCAGTAGAGGAATGTGTTACGTTCATTCTCAACGAGGTAAAGAAAAGCGGTTGTTGCGGTTTTACCGACGCAGAGGTGTACGGCATGGCAACCCACTATTATCCAAAGTATAATATTATCCCAAGCTATTTAATGGCATGGTTGTAGTTCAAGGCATTAGCCTTCATACTTGCCAAAACAGCTTGGGATAATATATTTTTGTCAGTGCTTCTTTGAGAAGGTTTTTAGCCATTCTTTCAGTTCGGAGTTGCGTTCCCATTCTCCTTTATCAGGTCTATCGGGAGTTATATCCTGATATGCTTTTTCAAGAGCTTCTCTTTTTTGTTGAGAGTCAACACGGGCATATAATTCGGTTGTCTTGATTGACACATGTCCGAGAATGTCACGTATATACACCAGCTTGAGTCCCGCATAAAGCAAATGCATTGCCTTTGAGTGTCGGAACGAGTGAGGCGATATATGGTCCGGGATTAAACCGGGATGTTTTGCCCTCACATCGGCCGCATACATGGATATTATGTGTGCGATACCGGAGTTGGAGAGTTTGCCACCTCTGTTATTTGTAAACAGCGGGTGTTTTTCTCGTCCCGGCAAGTCAAGCCGATATTCGGCAATATATTTCCTCAGTATTCTGACCTGATTGTCTTGTATTGGGACTATTCTGGCTTTCCTTCCTTTGCCGAACAGTTTTACCTGTGCCGGAGTGTCAAGATTCAGGTCTGCCGGCGTAAGGTCTATAAGTTCCTGCACCCTTGCGCCGCTGTCATATAGCAAAGCGAGCATTGCAAGATGCCTGAGCCCTTCCCGAGTCTCTGATGGAATCTGTGCCAGAAGAGTCTTCATGCCTTCTATACTCAGAGAGGTGAATGTGACAGATTCTTTTCTCTTGGCCTTTACATTCATGATCTGCTGCCATTTACCTATATTTCTGACATCCTCATATTGAAGATATCTGAAGAACGAGCGCAGTGCGGCAAGACGCAGATTCCGTGTATTATCAGAGCACTGACGTTTTGTCTGAAGCCAGTCGAGGAAGTCGACAACCACATTGCGATCGATGGACTTAAGTTCAAGTTTCTCTGCTCTTATGTTTTTCACCTCTTTCATAAAGTCTATGAACAAAGTGAATGTGTGGGCATAACTCCTTAAGGTATGACGGCTCACGCCTCGCTCCATTGGCAGGTATGAGTTGAAGAAGGATGAGAGATGCCTCGCAAAATCAGTTTCCTTTTCCATGGTACATATTGTTTTTGTCGAGTTCCGGGAAGACTCCACCTGTCGTGGCCGACATCTTCTCAATTATTTCGGGATAGAATTCCCTTGTAAGCCTTAGGTACCATTCGGTTTCTTTTACACTGGCATGTCCGAGCATTACTGACAGTATTGGCAGTCCTGCGTAAAGATCTACATCTTCTGATGACATTCTGTGAAGGGTATGGACGGCAAAAGTATGACGTAGGTCATGGACTCGTGGACCTTCGTTTTTACCACGATGATGGATTCCACATTTTTCCAATATTCTTTTAAAGAACGTGTAAGGAGTATTTGTAGAAAAAGGCTTTCCGAGTCCTGATACAAATAGATACCTGTCAGGATTGGAAATGCCTTCAACTGGCACAAGGTCGCGGTACTTTATGTATTGCATCAAAACCTCTTTCAGTCTTTCGTTCATCGGAATGATTCGCTCCTTATTGTTTTTTGTCTTTCTCAGAATTATGAAGTTGTTGGAGAAATCCACATCCTCATTCCTGATGCTCAACGCCTCGGATATCCTCATTCCGGTAGCATACAAAAGCCTGAAAAGGCACGGCATGCACATTAGACATGATTTTGGTGTAGGTCTTGAAAGCTCGGCTTCATCGATTGCCGCGAATATCCGGATTATTTCATCATGTGTGTACACATATGGAGTATATGTGCTTGTCGGTCTCTTGGGTAGGCGGGGGACATAACATTCAATACCCAGACGGCACAGATACTTCAGAAACTGAATCAACTGCGAATGCTTGTGATATGATGTTACGTCAGATGTAGGATAAAGGCTTTTCTCCCACTCACACACCATTTCTTTTGTCACGTAAAGTTCAGAACGTTTGTTCAGTATCATCGCGTCATCCCATTGTTTGAGCGTGTGTCCATAGTCTGCTGTTTTGGATACAACTGCACTCTTTATTTTCATGAAAGCACTGATATATGGAGCGAAAACGCTTCTGTATTCATGTTTATTACTCATAAAATATCCCTCCTTCTATGTTGTATTCCAAAATTCTCGTTGAGATTTAGAAAAGATTAACGTTAAAAATCAATTGCTTATGTTTCTGTGCCGATTGTGTAGGCACAAAAGAGTCATGATCGAGGCCTCTGCCCCAATCAAATAACCGGCAATCGGTTAGAGCCCGAAATGCCTTGTAGTAAAAAAAGTCCTATCAGGCAAACTTCTATCAGTCACGCCCCATCGGGCTGACAGTTTACTTATTCAGCATAATAGGAAAGACGCCACAACCTTTCTTTTAGATGCAGCCAAGGCTCATCAAGGAGGCGAGAGTAGCCGTCTTACTGTATTTGCCTATAAGACTTTTGTGTGTCGCATTATCTAACGGCATTCATATCTGCGGTTTGATTTCAGTACGGAAAATATTATGTTGGAGAGCTTGCGGGCTATCCGGATTATGGCTTCCTGCGACTTCATTCCGCGGGTGCACAATGCGCCGAACTTTGCGGAGAGTTCCGCGTCGTGCCGTATGGCTATCCATGAGGCCTCGACTATTTTTGGACCGAGGAATTTGTTTCCCCGGAAAGTCTTCTCACCGACGTATTCCTTGTCGCCGCTTGATGACATCATCGGCACGAGTCCGAGGAACGATGCGAACTGGCGCTGGTTACTGAAGCGACCGATGTCATCAATCTCGGTAAGCAGGCTCATGGCAATTGTCGAACCAATGCCGGGAACCGACATCAGGATGCCGTATTTCTCGGCATACCTGTCGCTGCGCGCCAGCGAGCGCAATCTGCGGTTCACATCAAGGAGGCGTTCCCTGTAATGGAGTACCTCGGCAATGAGCAGGTCAAGCGAGACCCGGGTGTCGGAGAGCAACCGCACGTCATTCTGCAACCACGTTATGAAACTTCTTGTCCAGTGGCGGTTGCTTCGGAAATATTCTTCGGGGTACTCCACGCCGTTGTTGTACAGCAGATGCTTGATTCTGGATTTTATGCCGCCGGAAAGCTTCACAATAGTGGCGCGGTGGCGTACCAGCGCACGGTCGTCGAGGCTGTCCTTCGAGTGAATGTACACACTGCCGAGCTCGCCGCGCATAAGGGCTTTGGCCAGCTTTTTTGAATCCACCGGGTCTGACTTCGAGACCTTTTCCTTCTGGGTGGTCGGAACGTCAGCAGCATGTACCACGGTGCATTTTATACCAAGCTCAGTCAGGGCATAATAGGTCGAGAAGCCCGAAAACCCCGTCTCGTAGGCTGCATGGTAGCTACCGTTAGGATAATGCTTGTTCAAATGTTCAAAGAGCTCTTTGGCCGAAGCCTTTTGAGTATGAGTGCGCATAAAACCAGAGGGGGTGAGCACCGTGACACTCCATGTTCTCAGATGGACGTCAATACCAATAGAGATATTTTGTCCGCTGAAATCTTTTTTGTTACTTTGTACCATAGACGTATCGGTTTTGCTGTTAATGTATTTTGCTTTTACAAATTTACATGCAATTGCCCTTACGTCTATCTTTTCTCCTCACTCCTCTCGGGGGAAAGCCTTAGCGGCAAGGGGGCAGACAGCCCCCGTTGAGCGCCCCGTCAGCTAATCTGATGCAAACATAGTGACTGTCTTGTGGAAGTTCGGGAAGCGGCTGATACCTATTCGCTTGCCATCTTCAATGGTCAGTCGTTTTACTCGCATAGTCCCTTATTGAGTTAAGTTCAAGTTCTTTTCCCTTTTTGTGAAGCTCTTTGAGCTTCTTCGGCAGGGCTGGCCGTTTTTTGTGCAAGCCTACAACTGCGTCCAAGAGGGAACATAAGACAAGTGTGGAGTCAGCGGCAAGACCGGGATACCCAAATTTTGGAGGCACGAAAAAATTTGAAACCGAATGCTCGGTTTCGAGCTGAAGGTTGTGGAGGTTCACGGTCGCGGACGCAGACGGAAAGCGCAGCGTCACTTGACGTTGCTCCCGGGCGCAGTAATTTCGCACAGAAAAACGCCTCCCTGCCGGAAGAGCAAATCGAATCAACCGGAGAAAATGAGAGTTCTTTGGATGAATTGTGTCCAAAGATTGTATACTTTGCGAAATAATTAGTAAATTTGCGTTATATTCAACAAGAATGACTATGGAAGAAGATTTGAACAGACTTAAAATAGTTCTTGCAGAGCATAAGAAGACTAATAAATGGCTTGCCGACCAGTTGAAAAAAGACCCGGCTACCGTTTCAAAATGGTGTACCAACAATACCCAGCCCTCACTGGAGACACTTAGGGATATCGCTGATCTTCTTGAAATAGACATCAAAGAACTTATCAATTCCACCAGAATCTCAACACCCGAGGTGATGTATGTGAAAATCAAAGGGTAACTCCATTGAAATATAATATCAATTATGAAAATTACCGCTGAATATATCAAGGAGCTTGTCAATCATGGAGAGCATTCCTCGGTTGAAATGAAGAAGTGTAAGAAGTCTGTGCCGGATTCTGTATGGGAGACTTATTCAGCTTTCGCCAATACCCGTGGCGGTGTAATCTTGTTAGGCGTTTACGAAAACAAGGAGAAGCCTCTTGCCGAAAGATTTGAGATTACCGGAGTGATGGATTCAAATAAGGTCGTTACCGATTTCTTCAACCAGTTGTATAATCCGCAGAAGGTAAACCGTAGCGTGCTTGTCGACAGCGATGTCCGGATTGTGAATGTTGATGGAATGGATGTAATCTACATAAATGTTCCTGAGGCCGACTATCGTCAAAAGCCAATATACATCAATCAGAAGTTGGAACAAGGCACCTATAAGAGAGGCCACGAGGGAGACCGACAAGTGACCAAAGAGGAACTTGCTCTCTTGCTTCGTGACAGTTCAGACAATACTGACTCTCAGATAATAGAGCATTACGGCATGGAGGATATTGATGCAGAGACTCTTGAAAAGTATCGCCGGTCATTCAATATCCTGAATCCGGGACATACTTACGAAGAACTCAACGACCGAGACTTCCTGATTCAAATGGGTGGCTATGACATAAACCGTCAGAAAGGTATTGAGGGAATAACCATGGCCGGACTTTTGATGTTTGGCAAAGGGATTCATATCCACAAGAACTTTCCTAACGCGAGTTCGGGATAAGAACTTAATGATTTTCAACCAATCAAAAGACATAGAGTATTGGGCGGCCTTTCAAGGTCGCCTGATTTATTTGTACCGTTTGGTGTTGTTAATCCCAGAGGACAAGCTGCCCGCTTGACTCGGGTACCTCAAAGTCGAAGTTCACTTCCGGCTTTGTGGCGAAGAAACAATACGCCCCCATTGCCGCAAGCAGGTTCATGAGGAAGTTGTGTACGCTGCGGTGGCGGGAGTGGACGAGCTGCGCCACATTCTTCAGCATGTCGTTTATGGATTCGATGATGCTCCTTTTACGAAGCATCATCCTGTCATAGAACGGCATGAGACGCTGTTTCATGTTCGAGCGAAGACCTGTCACAATATGTATGCCGTCATCCCAAAGATGCCCGAAAAGAGACTGCGATATATATCCCTTGTCAGCGTATAGTTTTCCAAACACCCTGTCAGTCAGTGTGTCGATGACTGCCTCATTGCGGTCGTCCACATTGGCGCGTGTCAGTACAAAGTTGATCAGCTCTCCTTTTTCGTTACATAGCAGATGCAGTTTGAAGCCTACATACCATCCCATCGTACTCTTCCCTTTGGCCGCAATATCCTTGAATACCTTCATGTTGAATTGGCGCTTGTTGTGAATGACCGGAATGCAGGTGCTGTCCACAAAACTTATCCCCGTGCACTCTCCGAAACACGCGAGCCGCAGGAACATGGTCATAGCCACAAAACATCGGGGCATGACTTCCACGAAGCGGTTGTAGGAGAATGTCTGCGGAAACAGATGCTTCCAGTGAATGCGCACACATCCCAGATAATAGTGCTTGAAGTTTCGGTACGAATTGAAGTGGAAACAGATCAGAATCGTGATGACCTCGGCATCCGACATCATGCGCTTTCTTTTCCGCTTTGGAGTGTCAGCTGTGGACGGAAGTGCATTTTTTGTGAAGATTCCAAATCGAAGTGCAAAACTTTGAGATGGGCATTAGTCATTCTCCTCTCTCCTTCTGGCGAGGGGATGCCCAAGCGGCGGGGGCGGCCTAAACCGCCCCCAAGAGCGGACAGCAGCAGAACATACTGGCAATACAAAATAAAAAGGGAGACCGAAGTCTCCCTGAGATTAACTAATTTTGTATTGCTTATGTACAGACAATTAACCTCGCAGCAAAGGTCGCAAATTTTCGCCTTACTGCAAAGAAAAACTTCGAGAGAAGAAATTGCCCTCATAGTAGGGTGCAGTCAGTCAACGCTTTGTCGTGAACTGAAGCGCAATTCCACAACCAAAGGCCACTATCTGTGGGAAAAGGCTCATGCCAAAGCCCTTGAACGCAGAAAGCGCACCACATCCAACAAGAAGCTCGACAGCGTGTTGGTGTGGCGTATAAAACAGATGATTATTGACCACCAATGGTCACCAGAACAAATTCGTGGCGTGTTGGCCAAGGAAGGTGTTTCCGTATCCATACAGACCATTTACAACATTATAAACGCTGATGAAAGCGGAGAACTGCGCCGTCACCGCAGACATCCCGACTTCCGACGACGACCAAAAGGCGAACGCAAACCCACTAAAGCCACCAACATACCAAACCGCACAAGCATACACGACAGACCGGCCGAGGTCGACGGCAAACGCTTTGGCGATTTTGAGATGGATCTTATTGTTGATGCCTACGGGCACGCGATTCTAGTGCTGCTTGAACGCATGACTGGCTTTGTGATGATGGAGAAACTACCTTACGGAAAAAGAGCCAAGCCATTGTCAAAGACTGTCGTGAGAATGCTGTACGCATACCGTAAATATCTTAAAACCATCACTACTGACAACGGCAGCGAGTTCGCGGCACACCTCGACATAACCGCCGGATTACGCATCAAAGGTCTTGATGATGTGACTGTTTACTTTGCCGACAGCTACTGCTCATGGCAGAAAGGAGCGGTCGAAAACATCAACAAACTCATCCGTCAATACATCCCCAAAAAGTCAAATTTCAATGATTTCACTGACCTATACATCAAGAATGTCGCAAAGAAACTAAACCTCAGACCACGGAAAAAACTCGGTTTTTCAAACCCGAAAACCGAGTTCTTCAAACAAATCGCTAATTTTGCACTTGCCAGTTGAACCTGCGGAAGTGCATTTTTTGCCATCTCACCATCAAATTCCTTGCAGAAATCATCTGCAATACAAAAAATTTCAGTAACTTTACTTTCGGTAATCATGATACAGTATTTATTGTTTGTTGCATCTAAATTACTAAACATCAGTGATATTGCCAAAAAAAATCGGCAGCTTTTTCAAGCTGCCGATTCAACTTTTTTATGGTGTTCCTTATCCCGAACTCGCGTTTCCTAATTTCAGACTTGATTATCTTGACCTGATTGATATAGAGCCGGGCGACAGTAAGAAATGGAATGATAGACTTACTGACGACGGCCGTTGGGAGCATAATCTGTATAACTTCCTTGTTCTGGCTCTGCGCAAACTGCTTTTTACATTGCCATCTGAAGGAAAACTTGAAGGAACAGTGAGACGAGACGGGGGCCCGCTCCATGAAGCTGTCAGGGAGGCAATGATCAACTGCATCACGTATTGCGACTACCTGCTTGGAGGTGTGCTGCGCATTGACCGTCGCACCGACAGGATAGTGATGCGGAATCCCGGTACGCTCCGAATCTCCCCCGAGCGTATATATAATGGCGACTATACACAGGCTCGTAACAGCACAATCCAGAAGATGCTACGAATGATAGGATTCGGTGACAATATCGGGTCTGGCTTCATGAAGATAATCAAGGCATGGGACACCCTCGGATTCAATAATCCTGAAATCCATGAAGAGCCAGAAGTAAACGAGGTGTGGCTGACATTGCCTTTATCTGTGAAATCACAGATAAATTCACAGGCATATTCACAGATAAATAACGGGCATAATATTAAGGATTACAGCAGAGTAGATATTGATGACAATTCGGATTCACAGATAATTTCACACATAAATTCACACTCGGATTTATCTGTTATCCAACGCTCAATCCTTAAACACATGGTCTCATTCCCTGAATCTTCGATAGAGGAAATCGCCAATGCGCTTGGAACGAAACCCGAGTCAATACGTTATCAACGTCGTCTTATGCAGGACAAAGTCGTTACCGAAAAGGCTGGCTCCAACAAAGCCGGTCAATGGAAGATAACTTTTATAGGATGATATGATTGGAGGTTCTTTCCCAATTTAATCCAAGAGATAAGGAAGCCGTAAAACTCGATATATGAAATAATTGTTATAACTTTGTAATCTAACAGTACGGAATTATGTCAGAACAGGAAATGAATTCATATCGTTTCACTTCGGGACAAGAGCCGAGTGATGAGATGTTGGCACAGCTTATGAAGGAGGTTGCTCATGATGCCAAGGTGCGTCAGGAGCAGGCAACCGCTGCTTATTTCTCTGAAATGCGTCGAGAAGCCGAAGTCGTAAAGGCAAAATGGGCTGATCGCATTAACAGTGCAATAAATGGTTAAAGCTGGGAGAAAGCCGGAACTCATAGTGATAGCCGGGCCTAACGGGTCTGGTAAGACTTCTGTAACCCAGAAATTCCTTCATCACGAATGGGCTGATGGCACTGTCTATATCAATCCCGACCAGATTGCCAATGATAAATTCGGCGATTGGAACTCTCGGGAGGCTGTGCTACAGGCAGCCAACTATTGCGCCGAATGGCGTGAGCAGTGCCTCCGAGACAAAGTGAGTTTTGTGTTTGAAACAGTCTTCTCCGCTGAAGACAAGATAGACTTTCTTGTCCGTGCCAAGGAAGCCGGATTCTTTATCCGTGTATTCTTTATATCTACAAGTCATCCGTCCATCAACGCCTCCCGAATAGCAAAAAGGGTCATGGAGGGAGGACATGATGTGCCAATCCGGAAGATAATATCCCGATATACCAAGTCTATAATCAACTGCGAGGCGATAGCATCGTTGGTTGACCGCCTTTATGTCTATGACAATTCGGTCAATGACCGGGACGCGCAGATTCAGTTCAGACTGACTGACGGCAGACTTGAAAAGATGTATGTCGATGAACTTCCGGCATGGGCAAAAAATATCATACCTGATCAATAATGAAAATCACTACCATATCAGAAGAACAGATTTACGCTCTTGAACAGGCAATTTGTTCCGCCGTTCAGGAGCGTATTGATACCGACCCGGATGTGGCAGACTGCAACCTTCGCATCAATCCGGACAACTGGCTTGTCCAAGTGATGTATTTAGAGGAAAGCAATCTGACTGCGCCCAATCGTGACGTTGCTCTTCTCAACCTCATGTACGACCTCAAAGACTCCTACGGCGGCAATGAAATCTGGATTCTCAATGATGAAGCCATCCACGACCTCGCAAAATCATACAGAGAACTGATAGAAATGGATTACTGCTTGAACTAACGACATAACCGCAAAATTTGGCAGCATAAGAGCTTAAGGTTAAAGCGATTCACATTCGCTATCCTCAAGTCTGAGATATTCGGTTATTGCTGATTTCATGCTCTCAATGTCAGGAGTTGTAAGAATAGGCATCAAGGCACCTAATAACCTAACGTGGGGAAAAAGAATATAACTAAATATAGTTGGTTGCAATGATTATCAGCTATTTAGCAAATTGCGAAATTTGATTGATTTGTGGCTTTTTCTACTTATTTTCGCATTTAGTACACAATTGGATATTCTCAACAAATTGACCCCCTATGGATTATTTAAATTGACCCCCATTGATAACCTGTGATTTTTGGACAGTTTTTACAGGGGTTGACAATAGGGTCTGGGGGATTCTGATGGCGTGTTGATAATTAAGATTTATTTACAAAAATAATCATTTGATTTTATTCTGCAACTTGCGGATGGACTCTCCGAAGAGCTCTATCCTTATCGAGTGGTGCACGATCCTGTCGAGGATCGCATCGGCGATCGTCTTCTCTCCGATCACGTCATGCCAGTCGCATACGGGAACCTGGGAGGTGATGATGGTGGCCCGTCGTCCGTGCCGGTCCTCGATTATGTCCATCAGTGAGGATCGCGCGGCGGCATCGAAGGGATGTATGCCGAAGTCATCAAGGATGAGAAGGTCGGTACGCTCGATCCTTTTCAGTTCGGTAAGAATCGTGCCTTTTGCCTTTGCGGCCTTCAGCTGGCCCATCAGGCGTGCTGTGCTGGCGTATAGCACGCGCATCCCTTTCTGGCATGCCCGGTAGCCCAGAGCGGTTGCTATGTAGCTTTTGCCGGTGCCGGCACTGCCGGTGATGAAGATGTCGCGTGGCTCGGTGACGAAGGTCATCTCGGAGAGCCGCATCAGCAGGTTCCGGTCAAGGCCGCGCTCAAGGGAGTAGTCTATCTCCTCGATTGAGGCGCGGTAACGGAACGAGGCCTGTTTCTGCAGGCGCTGTATAAGCCGGTTGGTGCGGTCGTCCCATTCATTTTCCACGAGCCACGCCACGAACTGGTCTGTTGTCATGCCTTCGCTTTTGAACGATTCCATTGATGTGCGGAAGGCCGCGTGCATGCCCAGCAGCCGCATCTGCGACATCCGGGCGAGTGTCTGTTGGTTCATTTCCATTGTTGTATGTATTGTTGGATTGATATGTTACCTGAAGTATTCCTTCCCGCGTATGTTTGCATGCCGGGGCATCTGGGCGCTCTCCTCGCACTCTTGACCGGGAAGGGTGTCGTCATCGAGGCAGTCATGACGGCTGCGCAGTATCGAGTCGACGGCGCTGTAGTTGTAGAGTCCGGAGGATGCGGCCCTGCGGCAGGCCCTGACCAGGCGGTCGTTGCCGACCCTGGATGCGAACGACAGTATGCCCTTGCAGGATTTGTAGGCCTGTTCGGGATGGGTCTTTGACTCTATGACATGCCGCAGGAAGTCCTCTACGTCGGCATGTATGCGTGCCCCCTGCCTCAGGAAGCCCTCGACGCTCCATCCGCTCAGGTCCCGGTGGGCCGAGGCAAGGTGATTCGGCTCCGTGGTATACCCGTACGGGCGCCATCCTCTGGGATGTACGGCCACGCGGTCTCCGCCGCAGTATATCTCAACCGTACGTGAGTCATACAGTATGTTGACCTTGCGGCCGATAAGACGGTGGGGCACGCTGTAGTAGTGGCGGTCAAGGCGTACGTGCCCGTTGCGCTGTACCGTGGCGGTATGCCGTTCCTTCAGCTCGAACCTTATGGGATTTAACGGGCGCAGGTACATGCGCTCCAGATCCTCGAACTGCTCGCGGCGGCTGTAAGGGCGTCCGCTCATGCGGGCGTTGTTGTGAAGCTCCAGCGCCGTACGGATAGCGGCGTTCAGCGACACAAGATCATGATGAGTGCGCTGTCGCACCAACGGGTAGATGCTGCGGTAGATGAGCTTGACGGCGCCCTCCACCAGGGCCTTGTCGCGCGGCTTGCGCACGCGTGCCGGTATGACTGCGCAACCGTGATGCTCGGCGAAGGCCGCGTAATCCTCATTGAGCTCCGCCTCGTAACGGCTTGCCTTCTTTACGGCAGCCTTGAGATTGTCTGGCACGATGGCCGCCGGTGCCCCGCCATAAAAATGAAGCGCATTCTCACAGCACCGTATGAAGTCCTCCTTGCGCTGGCTCATCACGGCCTCAACATATGTAAGCTGTGAGCAAGGCAGTATGGCCACGAACACCTCCACGGCGATGATCCCGCCGCTGTCACGGTCGACCAGCTCCAGACGGTCGCCTGCGTAATCGACATACATCTTGTCGCCGGCCTTGTGTTCCAGATGCGCTATAGGGTGCATCTGCGCCACATACAGACGCATCAGACGGCTGAACGTCGACCGGGAATAGCCTCCCGGGTGACTCCCGATATAGTCGTCATACAGCTTCTGCCGCGTCATACCTCTCTTTTTCAGACGTCTGACATAATCAGGCATAAGTCCCATAAGCTCCTGATGGCGGCTTGACACGGGTTCCGAACCGACCGCTCTCACTCCGAAAATCTCATTCAGATCCGGATCCTCCAGTTTCAGAAGATCCTCGATGCCACGGTTCAGCTCCATAAACCGCCGGAGGTATTTACGCACCGTGTTGCGCGCTATGCCCGTCAGGTTGCTGATACTCTTGGCTCCGTTGCCGTTGGCGTGGCATCGGAGCACCTGTCTTAATTTGTTCATGCTCAGTTTTCGATTTGCCATCAGTCGTATGTTTAATATTATTTAACATACAATATAGCTCAAAAACTCCTTTTGCCAACTCCCGTAAAGTCTTTTTCCGGGGGGTAATTTGCTTGACCGGACGGGGGTCAATTTAAATGATTTTCCGGGGGGCAATTTATCTGGTCAACCGGGGGGCAAATTCACTGAGTTTTTCCAACTATCCCTTACACTCCCGACATCAAGGTGCCGAAAGTTGTGGAAATGAAACTCACCGGTAAATCCCAGTTCTCCCACACCTCGGTGGCTCCCGCCGCGCCCAAGATGAACGACCTGCTTTGCGCCATCTCAATGTTGCTCCGTTCACTGTCGGACAAATACAATCCCGGTATGCCTTTCACATTGGCACACCATGATGTGGCGGACGCATTCGACCGTCTCCGCGACAATCGCCTTCTTCTGGACGTATGCGGTGAACCAGCAATCACAGGCGAGGGAAATCTCCTGCTTGAAACCTTCAACGCAACTTATGCCCTCGGTCATCTGATGGCATATCAGGTAGAGGTTGAACGGCTCTATGGAGACCGCAAGAACAGTGTCGGCGGAGCGCAGCTCATGAATGAGTACGGCAAATGGATCTATGACAAGACCGAACAGCTTATCACCGACCACCGCCTGTTCCCGGCTACGGTTGATACCCATGTCTGCCCGATATGCGGCCGACACTCGGTTATCCGCTATCCCCGTGTTGCGAAATGCCATGTCTGCGGATTCACCATGCCTTTGCAGTTCATGGGCCACAAGTTCACCGACAAGGAGGTCGCCAGTCTTCTGACCCACGGCTACACATCGCAGATAATGTTCACCAACCGCCACGGCCATGAGTTCTACGACATCGTTGTACGCGGAAAGGGCAAAGGGCTGTCATTCGCCCCGATTGAAGCCAAATTATACTGAAAATAACCGCCGTTTGAAAATAATTCACTAAATTCGCAATCGAATCGCAGTCTATGTAACATACGACTTGCGGATTTAGTGGTTGAAGGCGGAGGGGACTCCGCCTTCTTTTTTCACTCGGTCACTATTGAAACCGCTAAACATTGGAATACGTAAGAATCGACAAAGAGGCTCTTGATGCAATGTTCGAGATAATGGAGTATCAGTCCCTTTTGATTGCGGCGATGTATGAGAAGTGCCGCTCAATCCAATCCGGCAAATGGATTCCAACTGAGACCGTCGCGGAACTGCTATGTGTTTCAACCCGGAAAGTGAGGACTATGAAAACGCTCGGACAACTCGGCTACGTCAAACATGGACGGAAATGTTTTTACAAGTCAGAGGACGTATATTCAAAAATAAACAAAGGCAAGAGTGAAAGAAATATATGACAAAGAACATGACGTTATAAGAAAATTCCTCTCAATGGGAAGGCGAAATATTGAGATGCTGGAGGAAATAGCGTTGGAATATAAACCATTCTTGATGGGCAAACGCTTTATGACTGATGCCCAGTTATCTGAAAGACTCGGCGTTTCGCGCCGAACATTGCAGGACTTCCGCGACAGAGGCATTATTCCGTTCTATCGTCTTGACGGAAAGATACTTTATGAAGAAAAGGATATAGAGGAATACTTGTCCTCAATCTACATACCCAAATATTAAAAGGGAGAGTTACCGAATCGACCGGTAGCTCTCCCTTTTCAGTTGTCTGAAGTTGATGTCATCTGTTAATGCACAGTCTGTCGAATCGGTTGCGCATGGTCTGCATATCCTCATAGACGGTCTGGTCTTGAATCTTTGCGTAGATTTGCGTTGTCTTGATGTCGCTGTGTCCGAGCATCTTCTGGATTGATTCGAGAGGAACATGGTTGTTGAGCGACAGAGACGCGAAAGTATGTCGCGCGATATGGGTGGTAAGAGGCTTGGTTATCTTTGCGAGATCCGCAATCTCTTTGAGATAAGCGTTCATTTTCTGATTGGAACATACGGGAAGCACTACTCCGGTAGATACTGCAACGGGGTGGTTGACATATTTGTCGGCTATCTGACGCGGTACCTCCAACATCGGTATGATACTCAACTCGCCGGTTTTCTCACGGGATTTGCGTATCCACATATTGCCGTCGCGGTCTTTTTCGATGTCGCTCCATTGAAGCGATTTTATATCGCAGAATGCAAGTCCGGTGAAGCAGCAGAACACGAATGTGTCCCTGACAAGTTCCAGACGCGGCATCATGGAGAAGTCGAGTTTGAGAATCTCCATAATCTCAGCCTCAGTCAGAAATTGGCGTTTAGCCTGAGTGCGGTGGAACTTCCTGCCGATGAACGGGTCTTCCGTTATCCACTTATGCGCGATGGCATACTGGATAGTATTCTTGAGATAGCGGAGGTACTTCACAGCCGTGTTGTTGGCGCAGTTCTTGCTGACACGAAGGAAATGCTCGAAATCATCTATCATTCCTGCCGTGACATCCCTTACCGGAATATCATCGACATTCATAGTCAGACGCATGAACTCGCCGAGGTAGGTCACGCAACGTTCCCAACGCAGGTAAGTTGCATTGACCATATCGCCACGCTCCATCTCCTCTTTTCTCTTTGCGTTGGATTCAGTGAAAATCTCACATAGCATCTTAGGCTTCTCAACTTTGCCGAGAAACAGGTCGCGCATAACAATAGGGTTGACGAGTTTCTTCTCACGGACAAGATTGGTATGAATCTCGCAGAATCTGGCCCGTATCTCATCGAGGTACTTGTTCAGTTCCAGATCGCGCCGGGAGCGACCTTTCGAGAGCTTGCGTTTCTGGTCCCAGTTCTCAGGATTGACCGAGCGGCCTATGGCGAGGTCAGTCTGCTGACCTGCCACTGAAATTCTGACATACACCTTGTGGTCGGTGTAGCCTTCCGACCTTGGCTTCCGTGTGAAGAAGGTCAGGGTGAAATAAGGGTTGTTTGTCATGTTACTTACGGGTTTAATGGTTACTTAAAGATACTCATTTTTAACCCGGATTCCAAATGCGCTTCGGAACATGATACTCCGGCGGTGGCGTAACCGTGTACATCAGGCCGATTTTTCGGCGAAATTTAACATTGTACACGAATTTCACACGGCAGAATGGGGAAGACCACAGCAGGGACGACTGAGAAAATCATCGGATAAGGTCAAATCTTAAATAAAGTTAAAATCCACCATATCGCACCCGAATTGTGGGTCGAGGGTCGCGTTCCCGCCCGCAGAACCCCACATTTTCAAAGTTGAATTTCTGCAAATGCACAGTCATCAGCCTGTTGCGGGCCTTTCCGTGTAACCGTGTACATTTTTGTACACGAAACACGATGTACACGTTTTGTACACGCCTGTAGGTAATATTATGCGTTATCCTGCAATTTCACCAAAAAGAAAAAGCACTGAAAATCAACTGATTTCAGTGCTTTGCGGTGTTCTTCCGAACCCTTTCGTGATCCGTCTGGGAGTGACATTTGTGAATCGTATTGAATCGTAATGAATTTTAGCATTCAAAGCTAATTATTACGTATTGATTGATTATCAGCGCCTTATCATAACAAAGCCATTCGAGACATTGAACTTTGGAAATCATCAGGGCGCAAGTAGAGGCAGAAGATGTGGACAAAGCGTGGACGGAAATTTTGCCATGTGGTACAAAATTGCGTAATTTTGTACCACATCAAAATAATCTCTCTGAATATGGCAACCATAACACGCTCTCTATCCTCTAAGGTCAACGCCAATGGCGAAGCTGAAATCATGTTGCGACTGTCGGTGTCGCGCGAACTGCGTCTGCGCCTGAAAAGCGGCATCTTTGTTGAGGCTACCCGTTTTCGTGACGGTAAGATCATTATGCCACGCGCAGACCGAAAGACACTAGCAAAGTTACAAATAATAAATGACAATCTGATATCTTTGGAGAGCCGACTGATTTCGCTCTGTGTAAGCACACCACAAAAGTCTCTCTCCAAAGAATTTTTCGAGGACGCTATTCTGCGTCACCACCACCCGGAACTGTTTGAGGCCGCTCCGAAGAAGATGTCGTTTTTCGATGTGTTCAATGAATTTCTCGACAAGCATCTTGACGGCGCACCACTGTCAGGCCACTACAAGGTGCTTGCCCGACTGTTGCGTCGCTTTGAGCTGTACAGGCAGAAAACGACCCGGACAAAGTTCACGCTTATTCTCAACGACTTTGATTCCGCTGAGATAGAGCGGTTCAAGGAATTTGTGGTCAATGAGCCGAAAATTTATGACAAATATCCCTCAATATACAAGACCGCCTCTGATGTCGTTGAGACTGCACGTAAGCCCCGTCGCCCGGAGAAACGCGGCGAGAATTCTGTCATAGGGATACTAAAAAGGCTTCGGGCTTTCTTCAACTGGTGTGTGAGACGTGGCTATCTCGACCGCACTCCGTTCGCAACTTTCACAGGTATAGGCAGTGAGAAATACGGCACTCCTTACTATATCACAATAGAGGAGCGCGATTTGATAGCCGATTTCGACCTGTCGGATAAACCGGCTTTGGAGGTGCAACGCGACATATTTGTTTTTCAGTGCCTTATCGGTTGCCGAGTGTCGGACTTGTTGGAAATGACGTCGGGAAGCATCATAAACGGTGCAATCGAGTACATCCCCAACAAGACCAAGAATGAACGCCCGGAGGTTGTACGAGTGCCACTGAATACACGCGCACGGCAATTGGTGGAGAAATATTCTGCCAAAGGAGCTGAGAAACTGTTTCCTTTCATCAGCGCACAGAAATACAACGAGGCAATAAAAAAGATATTCACTCTCTGCGAGATAACCCGAATGGTGACTGTACGCAATCCAAAGACCGGGGAAGAGGAGAAACGCCCGATAAATGAGATTGCAAGCAGCCACATGGCACGGCGTACATTCATCGGCAATCTATACAAGAAAGTCAAGGATCCCAGTCTTGTTGGGGCTTTGTCAGGGCATAAAGAGGGCAGCAAGGCTTTCGCCAGATACAGGGAGATTGACGAGGATCTGAAAAAAGAACTTGTCAGCTTGCTCGACTGATGTTATTTTATCAGCCTATTAAGCTGATTATGTGAGAAATTTGTTGTACCTTTGTAATTGAATTAGTAAAAGGAGATAAAACTATGGCAATGACAATTAAAACATCCCCCGAACTTTGGGGCGAAGATGCAAGAATCTTCACCGAGGAAGCGGAGCGCAATGGCAAATTGCCTACGCCAAAACTCTCGGAATCACAGCGTAAGGTGCTTTCCACAATGTTGGAGAGTGCCAAGAACATCATATTTCCTCCACGGAAAAATTGACAATGGCTGAATTTATTTTCGTAGAAAACACCTTTATGGTGCCTTATACCAAGGAGGTCGCAGATTACTGTGACCCCTTTTCTTGTGGAGATTACGACCTTGACGATTTTTTCAGCCATGATGTCTTTCTCTATGAGGATGAATTGCTTGGCAAAACGTATTGTTGGATAAACCGAGAGAATCAGCGTGAAATTGTGGCGATTGCCACTCTCTCCTACGATGGCATTAAGACCTATACACTCGACAATCCGTCACGAAATGCTCTCCAACGAAAGATACCCCAGCAAAAGCGCCACCGCAGCTATCCTGCGGTGTTGATTGGTCGCCTCGGTGTGAACAAGACATTTCAAGGTCAAGGATTGAATATAGGCACTCAGCTCATGGATGTCCTCAAATACTGGTTTATGGACGAGAATAATAAGGCGGCTTGCCGCTATATGCTCGTTGATGCCTACAATACCGAATCCACTCTGCATTACTACCTGAAAAACGGCTTTAAGCCTCTATATAAGACCGAGCAAGGAGAGAAAGATGCGTTTGGCATATCTGCCGATGAGGATTTGAAAAGCCGGATTTTCTTCTTCGACCTAAAATTGATAACAGCATAATTTCCTCTGCATTTTCTGCATTATCCGCATTTTGCGTGGAAAATTTTAGTAAGAAGACGGATAGATATGAAACGCGAGTCCATACGTCATACGGGTATGGGGTTGCGCCGTATCTTTCTTACAGGTCTTCCACAACAACCCTCGTGTTAGATACGACGCTTCTCCATACCCTTTTTGCGTAATGTCGAAACATCGGGAACAATCGTTAAGAAATAGGTCGGATATACTTAGAAAGTGCTATCCGCTGGTTGCTATCGGCAGTTGGGACGCTATCGCGATTTCCGATATTGAAAAGGTAATCAAGCAGACAAGGGGTGCTATCGCATACTATTTCAAGAATAAAAAGACTCTTTTCGCCAATATCCTCGACGAACTGTTCTTCCCGGTGTTCGCGCTCTCGGATGACGAACGCGAGAAACTATCCAAGGCTACTGTCTCCGACTTCTATAACAGATACAAGACCCCGTTTGAGCGAGTCCGCGATGATTTAAGGGATAACTACGGTGTAGAAAACCCGTCACAGGCAATCTTCAATCTATTCATTCAAGGCTCCAAGCACTACGACCAATTCACATCAAACGTCGGCGAACTGATGCAGCTGGAGCAAGACTTCATGAGCCGCATAGTCGGAGGCCGTGTAAACAACATTCTCGACCTAAACCGCGTCTATGTCGAGAATATCGGAAATATCTTTATCGAGTCAATGAATTTTGATTCTAATTAATAATATATCATTCATTTCAGTAAATTTGATATGCTATTATTTTTACGCTGATTGAGAGTGTCCGGGATGATTTAAGGGACAATTACGGTATAATAAATGCGGCACAAGCTATTTTCAATCTTTTCATACAAGGCTCTCGGCATTATAAGAATTTCACCAAGAGCATCAACGACCTGATGATTGAGGAGGTTGACTTTATGAGCGAAATAACCGATGTTGTGAATTATACCAAATAGATATGTTTCGAAGGTATATTAAAAACATAGGAATAATTTTTGTGAATTTAATTTCAAGGGGCGAATTTTGATGTACAAAATTATAATTCTACCCGCATATAGATTTTCCAATTTTAATTCACCTAAAAGATTTTGTCATAGTTTAATTTTCTGAACGTCACGCTTAACGACAAACATTTATATTATGAGGCTGGAATCAGTTTTAGTAAAAACCTGATTCCAGCCTCAATTCTAAGAGAATTTTATTGAACTCTGTTTATCTATCAATCGTATCTCACCAAACACTCATATGAGAATTTCGTGATGACCTAATTATGGCTTCGATACTGTACATTAAACGAGTTTTCAATCACACTAAAAAGGTCCTCGTAATTTTGAGGAAGGACATTGAGTATGCCAATTTCAAAATTATCTTTTCTGTAAAAACGATTTAAACGCTTAGTGTTTTTATTTAGATTAATGTGATTGCTAAGTTTATTTAATCGAGAATTGTCCGACTCTTCCAAATAAACTTTAAGATGACTAATAAGTTCACTATAATCCGAAAACTTATTTGGTTCATATATGATATAAATGTACTGATAATCTTTGAGTTCTACAACAGTTATCCCCATATCATAATCCACCCTTTTTACCATTTTTTTAGGCAAATTGAAAGAATATGATGGTATGGTATTAATTGTATCACCAGAACTTGGATTGGCATAGGCATATCCTAATACTTTTATGAGAGAGTAATCATCTCCCCCATTCGTGTTGGGGGAGATAATTGCTTTACAAGAAATCAGGGTGCATACACCAATTAACATAATTGCTAATTTAATAGCTATTTTGTCTTTGGTTTCCATTTATGAATCTTATCTACAGCTCTCTCAAATGATGAGAATTTGTAATTGTCAGAGTTCAATGCCCCAGTCCTGTTATAGAATCGTATTCGTTTTTCAACGGTTACATTTGGTGAACCACCAATTGTATTATGATTATTAGGAAGCTGAACCATCTTATAACCTAATACTACATTAGGACTATCTCCAACAGTATTATCTATGTCAGTTTGAGAGGGTAAATTATTGTATAATAACTTGCTATCACCTTCATGGAAGATTAACTGCGGGTGAGAATGCACATCATAGGAAACCCTGTCTCCAACGTTGACAAGAGCGTCAATTGCATCTTTCCAGTGAGCATCGTTAACAACATCGCCCTCTCCCTCAACAATTGGGGAAATCGTGCCGTTTTTTCCAACCCGGAAACCATGTTCATTGCCGGTTTTCTCGGTTAGATCATATGTTTCTTTCATGGTCTTTACAACTTCTCTTGATGGAACAGCCATACATTTGCCTTCGCTGACTGCGAGTGCAGCTTTATCCTTATCCTTCTTCGTTATAAAAACCATTACCCTGACATCTTTTTGATCATCTATGGTTTGAATATATGCTCCATTTTCGTTAAAATAGTCAGTTAATCCTAATGGGTCAACACGATTTATCGGATTGTTATGACAAAAAGTATAACTGGATATATCGGGCGAAATTTCTTCCATTGGATCCGTTGACATCCACAGACTGAGACGTGGATCATAGTAACGAGCACCGTAGTAGTACATACCTGTTTCCTCATCGAATTCCTTCGCGTTGAAGAGATAAGGCGTGTTCCATACGTTGTTTCGCTCCTCGATGAAGACCTCTCCGAAGGGGACATACTCTATGTGCTGAACCACTTCACCGTCAAGGTTGGTGATGAAGCTGGAGCTGCCGAGGTGGTCGGAATGATAGAAGAACTGCAAGTTCTCGTAGTTGTCGGGGTCTTTGAACGACCGCGAAACCGCGCGGGTCTGAGACTTCCGTGCCTCTGCCACCGCCGCCTCCATAGAGCCGTCGTTGCAGCAGAACCCTTCACCATCGGCATAGTTGTCATTGTCAGTACCGTTGTAGGGAACATCGAAGAACTTGTAGTTGTCCTTGATTACCTGTTGCTGGGCTGCATACTTCGATTTGTAGTCAACCGAAAGACCGTCGGTGTTCGCACCGGCATACTCGATGCGACGCGGGTCTGAGCCGTAGGAGGCGAAATCGCCGACCTTGGACACGATGCGTTGGCTACCGGCGTAGATATGCTTGGTGTAGCGACCTCCCTGATTTGCCACGAGATACGGGCTTACATAGAGGGAGAATTTAGCGGTGTTGGTCGAGCCGCCGGAGAAAACTCCGTTGACATAGACCTGATCGCTTTCGCCCGAAGTCTTGACAGTGCGTTCACCATCGGCATCGTACCAGTAGTTGGACACGAAACCGTTGTCGTCCACAGCAAGCAGACGATTCTCCTCATCCCAGATGAGCTTGCGCTCACCGACACTGTTGTCCCTATGTCCGTCAGTCATAACCCGGTTGGTGTTTACATAGACTATGCCATTAGATTCCATTGAAACCTGTTAGGCTTAGGTCCTTTTTTATTCGGTATATATATATATACCCGGTTGGATGAGCATATTTTATAAAAACACATTTTTTATTGTATTTTATTGCTTTTGCATAACTTGGTGATTTATCGTCAAAAATAGTTGTTTTTAAACTATAATACATCTCCTTAATAGGGGCACCAAATACCATCACATAGGAATATCTTCTAAAGTCTATTTTATTGGACTCAATGAAATTCTTAACATCAACAGTATCGTTCACCGATTCAATACAAACCTCAAGATCTTCTTTAGTATTTATAAACCTATAGGCATCAGGATAGTACGGAGTCTTAAGTGTAGTGAGCTTATAGCAAGCACTATATTTGATATAGTGCTTGCTATAAGCGATAGAGAGTAGACTTAAGACTATTGTCGCAGTAAATACGACAATGAGAAAAAGTCTTTTTTTTGTCATTTGCCCTGCTTTCTTAATGAGTTATTGGAATTGTAGTAAATGCGCCATTTACCTCCATTTGCTGGATATGGTTGCAAATAATCTGATGAAGGCGAAAATAAATCCATTAAGCCGTAATGGTAATTTACAGATTCACTTGTGCCTTGCACTCCATAAAATTTGAAATATTGAGCAAATACATACGCTATTGGTCGTTGTGACCCAAGCAAAGCTCCTTGTTGATGATCTCCTTCTCCGTGTGGATGTGGATTTGTGTCTGCAGAATGGCAAGAATACATATATAACATCGCATTTTCAATATTGCCAGTCGGTTGAGGAAGATCTTGAATATTTGGAGCAGGAGACCTTGAAATATTAGTTTTCCCATCTCCTGTTGCCGTAAACTGCTGACCTTCACCAACAAGAATTGATTGATTCTTCCCGTGCGTCATAATTAATACTTCAGAAATCTCAGTTCCATTCATATTTTTCCAATCTTCTGAGAAAGCCTGAGTAGTACTTGTCTGACTCATGGCTACACTTCCAGCTCCATACTTTTTGATGCCGTCATTATATTGCACTTTTGCTTGTTTGCTGAAATCTTTTGAATAAAATATGAATTTCTTGATATTCTTAGTATCTGTTATGACCTGCCCATCTAAATCAGTCCATTCTTTTCCATTGTAATCTATGTATATTATAGGATTATTGCCTGAGAAACAGTAGGAAGAATGGCTATAATATTCTTCTTGTGCTGGGTCAGTTGACATCCACAGGCTGATACGTGGGTCATAGTAGCGGGCACCGTAGTAGTACATACCTGTCTCCTCATCGAACTCTTTAGCGTTGAAGAGATAAGGAGTGTTCCACACGTTGTTGCGCTCCTCGATGAAGACTTCGCCGAAGGGGACATACTCGATGTGCTGAACTACTTCACCGTCAAGGTTGGTAATGAAGCTGGAACTTCCGAGGTGGTCGGGGTGATAGAAGAACTGCAAGTTCTCGTAGTTGTCGGGATCTTTGAAAGACCGCGAAACCGCGCGGGTCTGAGCCTTCCGAGCCTGCGCAACAGCCGCCTCCATTGAACCGTCATTGCAGCAGAATCCTTCGCCGTCAGCATAGTTGTCGTTGTCAGTGCCGTTGTACGGTACATCGAAGAACTTGTAGTTGTCCTTGATAACCTGCTGCTGCGCTGCATACTTTGACTTGTAGTCAACCGAAAGGCCGTCGGTGTTGGCACCGGCATATTCTATGCGGCGCGGGTCTGAGCCGTAGGAGGCGAAATCGCCGACCTTGGACACAATTCTCTGCGAACCAGCGTAGATATGTTTGGTGTAACGACCTCCCTGATTAGCCACGAGGTACGGGCTGACATAGAGGGAGAATTTCGCGGTGTTGGTCGAGCCACCGGAGAAGACTCCGTTGACATAGACCTGATCGCTTTCTCCGGATGTCTTGACAGTGCGCTCTCCGTCGGCGTCGTACCAGTAGTTGGACACGAAGCCGTTGTCGTCAACAGCAAGCAGACGATTCTCCTCATCCCAGATAAGCTTGCGCTCTCCGACACTGTTATCTCTATGGCCATCCGTCATTACGCGATTGGTGTTGACGTAAATAAGGTTGCCGTTTTTGTCGTACTGGTAGATGTGACCGTTCTCCACTTGTTGACCTTCGGGAGTCTCCTCAGTGCGGTAATTAACATCCTTTACACTTTCGAGTTGGAATTTCTTTCCTTCTTCCGAACTGTAGGCGTAAGTGAGGTCGTAACCGACATTGAGGGTGCCGTTGAACTGAACGTTGTCCTGAGTGAGATGCTGGCTCTTCGACTTGATGCGGTGCATATTGTCATAGCCCATAGCGAGGGTATAGGATGCGGACTTGTTGTCTGCTCCGGTGTATGTACCTTTGGCGGTGGCGAGACGATAGAGACCGTCATAAGTATAGGTGTGCGACATCTGGCCGCCGGCATTGCCGTTGGCAGGGAGAGAAGCATTATTTGCCACCGAAAGTACATTGCTGACCGCATCAAACGTATAGGCGTTGTCCATAATGGATGTGCCTCCGCTGTTGACAGCGAGATTGCTCAGGCGGCGACGGTTGTCGTAGGTGTAGAATGTCTCCGCGCCGTTGCAGTACTTCAGGTAGCTGCGCTGCTCGAACTTGTCGTAGCCTAACTTGGTGATGTAGTCATAGCCGTATGACTTCTCGCCGCGAACCTTTTCAAGGAGACCTCCGAGGTTGTAGGAATAAGTAACCTTCTCCTCGTCGGGATAGATCATCTCGATGAGTCGGTTGTGGCTGTCGTAAGTCCACTGGGTGACGTAGGTTGCAATCGCCTGATTTGGCACGATGAGAGTGCGGCGTGTCTTGGTCTGATTTAAGGTCACACCATTATCAATAGATATGCTTATACATCGCGTCAGAATCATTACAGGAGTTGAGATTGCTATTCCATCTTAATTAACAAAATTACGGATAATATTTAAACCAACAATGCGATATGCTGAAAAACATATCAGTATTACTCCGATTAAAAGAGAAATGCCACCGAAAGCTCATGTAGCAGCCGGTGGCATGGGATATATTTAGGGATTGGTAGGATAGTAGTTTACAAAAGTGGTGTCGGCTTGGGTTCTATGCTCCTGATGTCGGATTAGCGACCTCATGCTGTCAACTTCGTTGGGCTTGCCGTGGAGCATAAGGCGTTCACGGTGCATTACCACATTCATGTCGCGGTTAAGTCCACGCTCGTAACGGTAGAGCCATTCCACATCTTTTAGCTTTGAGTTTTTGTTGAGCTGATAGAAGAATCCATAACCGAAACCTCCGGCGGCGAGAAGTAGAACCGCAAAGATGGTATAGACCCAATGTGGGGTAGCACGCCACCATTGCCCCCAAATTATCGACTGGGCTTTGTAGCGCATGTCGTTCACCACGTCATAGAGCTTTCTTCGCTCATCCGCAAACTCCCTGCGGAATCCTTCATAAAGAGCGTCCTTGACCTTGTCACCCAAATTGTCGGACAGTACATCCGCAACTCCTTTCGACAGGCTACCCGGCAGTTGCTCCATGACTTTTTTGAGTTTGCCGTCGGTTGAGGTTTCTGATAGTTTCTCATCAAGCAGTTTGCCGACGCTTTCATTGGTCGCTATGTTGTCGGGCAATTTCACCGTTATCGGCCCTTGATTGACTGCTTGTGGCGGCGTTGCCTTCGCTTTTGTTTCGAGGGTCTCGATGCGAGTGCCATGGTTGGTAACTGTCTTTTGCAGGTCGTCAATCTGCTCACCTTGTTTCTTGACGTCATCATATAGCTTTGACATATTCAGTGGCTGTGTTTGATGGCTGGTTTCTTCTTTTTCTTTCTCATGTTTCTGGCAAATTCTTCCTCCTGTGGGTCATAACCGGGGCCGAGTGTGAACAGGTTTCCGACCGCTCCGATGGTTGCGCCCAGAACGTCCTCCACAAGAGATGGCTTTTGCGACGGTACATATTCGACCGTTACTTTCGGTTTCTGCTGGATTGAGTCTGATTGCTCAAATCCCTGTCTGCGGTTAAACTCAAAGAGGTTGTTCAAGCGGCGATATGTGAAAGCACGGTCGATTTTAGACCCGTTGACCGTTATATCGCCGTCTGTAAATTTCACCCCTATGTGTTTGCCTGTGTTGTGGTCGTCATGAAATTTTACCTCAATTCCTGCACAGGCGAGGCGGCGCGAGAACTCATCCCACGACTTACAGCCATAAATCGCCTGACTGATCCGCTCCTTGAATACCGGAATTCTGTCCTCGTATTTCTGTTTCAGCGGCGAGTATGTGAGTCCGTATTTGTCCTTGATGGCCTTTACAACACGGTCGCTACGCCTGAAATTATTGCGCTCGTCGACTGCCTTGCCTGACATATTCACACGATTATAGACGATGTGGAAATGCGGATGTCCGGTTTCCAGATGGCGCACGACAAGAAACTGGGTGTTCTTGATTCCCATACCTTCCATATGCTCTTTGGCAAGCTGAGCCATGAATTCATCGGTCATACGAGGCGCGTCAGCGTTGTCAAAACTGATGGAAATATGTCCTGCCGGATTCTCCTTGCCGGGCATAAATCCATGTATCGCTTCAAACGACTGCACCATTTTCGCATAGTCGGTAGTGAAAATATTTTCGCTTCCGATGATGCGCCATGTGTCCGGCGTATATTCTTCGGGGTCGTGGAACTGGCGCGTCACATACCCCACGACATCGTGAAACGTGCCGCTTTTAAGTATTCTTGCAAACATAATCGGTATCTTTATTGGGTCTCAATTTTTTGAGAATGTCAAACATCTTATCGACAACGGCGGCTAATTTATTGGCCGCGCTGCGAAGTTTGAGCTGATGAAAACAGGTCATTGCCTGATTGAAATCGGAACTGAGATTTAGTATTCCTTTGGCGATCTCCTGTTCAATCTCGCTCAGGCGGCTGACGATAGTGAGCCGGAACGCGCCGTGTCTGACATACTCCGCCATCTTTACTCCGGCGGTTTTTGACCGCTCAAGAAGGTCGGAGTATTCGGCATCGTTCAGTTTGATTGTCACCACATGGGTGCGCTTCTCATCGGTCGGTTTAGAGGGACGACCGCCCTTTCTGACAGTTGATTTACTCATAGTAGACATTGTTGTGGTTTATGTGGATTGGGGAGGCAAAGAGCGGCTTATACTGCGCAGTTTTGGGAATCGTTTTCGGAGAAAAAGAAATCCCGAAACATATCCTTGCCTTCCCAATTCACTACGTTCATCGGGAAGCTGCCCCACGGTGTACCGGGTGCAGTGGTATCCCGACATTATCATCTCAGAGTTTGCGCCAGACTTCGATGTCGTCGGCATAGAGTTCGAGGTGCCCCGAAAGAATGGCGTTGATGTAGCTGCCGACGCTGGTGTCACGGTCACCGAGGATACGGGCGATGCGTTCCAGCTTCGCCCACACACTGTCCTCGATGTTGACAGGGTGACGCTTCTCTAACTTTGCCGGTGAAAGATAGGCAGCCTTGAAGTCTGCGAAATCCGACTTGCGCTGTTGCTTGCCGATACGCTGTTGTTTAGGTGGCTCGGTTGTGGCGGCTGTGGCTGTTGCCTCGGTTGCCGTCTGTTCGTTATCAAACAGATTATCTGTGTTGGCAGGAGTGGTGCTGTTGACAGCGTTGTCGCTGTTAACAGGATTGACAGGGTTGGTTGAGTTATCTGACTTCATAATAAAATCGGGATTATGGGTTGATACTTTGGATTCGGGCGCATCGGTCAACTGAGTTGACTTGGATGCGGTTGTTGACGGAGATTTCTTTGCTGTCATGATTTATCAGTTTTTGAGGGTTTGTGAATAGTATCAGTATCCGGGTTATACCGTTCAACTGACACAAGAGTGAGTTGCAGATCATCCATGAGTTTCTGCAAAATCGGATTACAGCGTATCATTGATTGCAGTATCGCTTGGTCAGGCTCGATTTGCAGCAGATAATCTGCTATGTCGAGTCCGGCTGTTCGCTCGTCATCAGTGGCAACTTCTTCAAGGAGGTTGAAGATGCTTGCCTCGATACCGAGACTGCGTAACAAACTCAGCTTCTGCCGCCACTGGTCGGTCGCGCCAATATCGGGATACAGGATAACCTGACAGCCACGGAGAACACGAAGTGCATCGGCATTAAAGCAACCGTTTTTACCACCTGTTGCCAGCCACACATATTCCGGCAGATAATAAGATGCCACGATTGCAGTTTTTTCGCTCTCGACAATGGCAACCGGTTTGCCTCGGTTCATCGGCAAGAGGTGTTCGCCGAAAAAGCACTGACGCAGATTGAACTCCGGCAACTTCAACAGCGAATGAACCCATGTCACATGATTGAATGGCTCTTTGACACGCTTGCCGTTTTCGGCATTGTAGAGCATGACCTTACCCGTGCGGACACAACCTTTAATATCGGTCTGCCAGAAGACGCATGATCCCGGCCAGTGCTTCGATGTGCCTACGCGGTAATCCTTCATCAGACGGAGCGCGTCCTCGGGCCCAAACTTGGAGCGGAGGAACAGATAGAGATTGTTCTTCTCATATCCGTGCAGAGTCTGTGAAACAGTCTCTGCCGCGATGAAGGAGGTAGGCTTTAGCTGCTCGGTCGGTTTGGCTCGCCATGCTGACGGAGTTGCGAAATCACAGTGCACAGGCTTCGCCTGTGGATTACGCTCGAAATATTCCTTCGGCGTAAGATGATAGCCGCAGCTCTGTTCATGGTCGCATCTGCCGACATCGTCGGGAAACGAGATTTGTTTCTCGGTGTCAATATACCGGCTGAAACAACGTTTCTTGTGGCAGGCGGGGCAGGGATGTCGTGTAGCCACTCCTTTGTATGGCTGGAGAATGAATCGGTGTATATTATTCATAGATTCTCAAAAAATCGGTTCGCACTATCTGCATTATCTGCATTTTGGTTGGAGGAAAATGCAAAAAGTGCAGAAAATGCAGGTTTACAGTCATATCTTGCCATAAATTCCATGACGTATTTTCTGAAAGTGAATCCCGGTGAAACGCCTGATAAAATCCTTGAAAGTACGCTCCGGCATAGAATTGTCGGCTGCGATTTCAACACCCTGTTCAGTTGTGAACTCATCGGGTAGAGCCGACATCACGGCTCTTTGCAGTTCCGACAGCGACAGCTCGCGGATAATGCCCTGCACTCTTGTGGCGGTTGTCTTGAAATAATCCACAAGTGATATGGCATTTTCAACCGATACAAGCTCTATTTCCGATTTGTCAGCTTCACCACATGCCCAGCGCGCCATTTGCATTATTAGACAAAAGCGTATGGCATGGAAATCGAACTTGTTATAGACACCTTTCAGTGCGTCACATTCCTCCCGGTTACATTCCTCAGTGTTCTGACGTTGCCATTCGTAAAGTCGCGATTTTGCCTCAGGAGTGAAAGGCAGAATCCCAGCGACGATATTGCCGTCATCATCGGTTTCGTAGGGCATTGCCACAAGTCTGCCGATGATGTCAGCCCATGCCGCTTCTATGTCGAACGATGGTTCTCTGTCGCTCCACGGCTGCTTGTCCTGATTGCCGGGCATAACGAACAGCAGACGGTCGATGAAACCATTTGAGGTGCGACTTCCCTGAGCCAGCTCATTGAGTATACCGTTCTGTATAGTTCCCACAACCGAGATAAAAGGACGGCTGATATAAACCGAGTTTTTCACGCCCTTGCGGTCGGAGAACGACGGATTGGCATTGAACAGTTTGAGCCAGTATTCCTCGTCAGAACCTTTGTTGTAGCGGTTGAAGTTCTTGAACCATCCTGCAAGCTCGTCATTCCACATAAGTATGCCACGCAGATTCTGCGAGTGAATAAGCAGCATGGCTTCCGGGGTGGCGTCAGAAATAAGAAAACGTTTGCATACCGGGGCCACAGGGTGCGGGGCTGTACGCTCCTTCATTGGCAGTTCACGCTGACGCTCGTATTCCTCGCAAGCCTTGACATAAGCGCGTGTCGCCTTACCGTCCAACTCGGTGAACGGTCGGATGGCAAAATTCAGAGGATGCGACTTGCACGCTCCGGGTCTGCCCACAAGAGCCATGAACAGAATCGCGCTCTCATCCCACTTCCCTTTGAGCCGGGCGAAATGGGTGTTGCCGATGCCAAGACCGACAGCCACAAGCATAGCCCCGGCGAGATAATCCACCGGATAGCCGTAGCAGTCGTTGGCCTCACGTACAATCCTCTGCATCTTCATCGGCAACGCTCCTAACGGAAAATCTCCGCCGTTGACGCTAATGCCCATATCCACGGCTTTACCGAGTACAAGCATCGGGTCGATACCTTTTCTGTCAGATACGCTCTTTTCCATACTCATTAAGGACTTTGTTAACAGCCGACGTGCGGTAATATACTTTCGCGCCCACAAGCACGGCTTCAAGATATTTGCTCCTACGCCAGTTTCTAAGGGTGTTGGCGCATACACCAAGCATCCGCATCACCTCCAAACGGGGAATAAGCGGATCTGTGTCCGCCGCCTTCAACGTAGGCAGCAGTTCCTCCTTGGTCTTTGCTACTATATAGTCGGCAAATTCCTTGAGGTCGCACAGGGGGATGGCCAGTGTAAGCCCGGCCACTCCTTCCTGCAAAAGTTCGGATAAACCTGTCATGTTGATTTTATTCGCGTCGTCTGGGTTAAGACATTGACCGCACCGACAACAGTTAAATGCAGTCAAAGGCTGTTCAGCCTGACGCATCGGCAATCGTATTGAGGCGTTGGGGGCGACCGGTCTATTTTCCCCGTTGAGCCTCGTTACCACTATGCGTTTTCAGCGTTACAGCGGTGCAAAGAAAGCACAAATCTCGTGCACTTGCAAATGTATAACACTGATAGATAGTGGGTTAAATTCGTTTTGGTTCGTAACGAAATAAAACGAAGAAATTTGGGCTCAAGCCGAAAGTGCGGTGCATGAATTTTGGGAAAAGTGTTAAATTTGCGTCATGAAAACCAGTGATGCATTTTGGCAGTTTTTACCCGAAGGCTTAAACGAGCTGTTTGAGATGGTCAGGTTTGAAAAGACAGACCAATCCTACGACATATGGCTTGACGAGAAGAAGAAATTGTCTGATGAGGATTTTCGTAATCCCCATATCGTAGCGAGAGGCTACACGGACTATGTTACCGTACAGGACTATCCCTTGCGGGGTCGTCCTGTGTATCTGCATATGCGCAAGAACAAGTGGTGGGACAAGAAAACAAACGAGATATTCTCCTACAACCTTGAACTTCCCAACGAAGAAGGGACACGACTCAGTGCCGAGTTCGTGGCTTTTTTAAAAGACGAAGGTGGAGACGACAGCCCTGTCGATTAAGCACATAGCGCGGATGTACTGCGTAAGCGGCAAGTATTTTGCTGACTTATACCGCAATAAGCTGAGCGGCTACGCCCAGTGGTGCGAGAGCGAACTCGGTTGCGGATTCTACTTCAACGCCGCCAACATCGGCCCGTACATGAGCCTTGACGAGACCTGTCTGAGCAACGGGGAGGTATGGACTTTCCTCACCAACAAGGACGGTCATGGCGGCCCCGGAACGCTGGCGGCGGCCATTCCCGGCACCAGGAGCGATGAGATAATATCGATTCTTATCGGCGCGATGGGAAAATCAGTCAGACGCCGGGTGAAAGAAGTGACGTGCGATCTGTCGCCGTCAATGATGCTCATTGCCGCCGAGGTTTTCTACAACGCACACGTTGTCAACGACCGTTTCCACGTACAGCAGGTCTACAACGAGGCTGTCGATGAAATCCGTGTCGACATCCGCCGTCAGCTCATAGCAGAGGACAATTCCCGCGACAAGTCCGAGCCGCCGATGACGTACTCCAACGGCGAGACCATGCGTCAGATACTTGCCCGCAGCAAGCACACACTGATGATGTCGCAGAACAAATGGACTGACATACAGCGACATCGAGCCAACATTCTATTCAAGCACTATCCGATACTCAAAGCTGCGTATCAGCTCGCGATGGAGCTACGCCGCATATTTAATCTGAAAATCTCACCGACCAAGGCATTAGGGAAGATGAACAAATGGTATGAGAAAGTAATGGCATTGGACAACAATAACTTCCGTTCCGTGATCAAGACATTCAAGAACCATGCCCCGACAATAATCAACTACTTTCGCAGGAGGGCCACCAACGCCTCGGCCGAGGCATTCAACTCAAAGGTCAAGATCTTCCGATCGCAGATGCGTGGAGTAAGAGACCGAGACTTCTTCATCTTCCGATTGGTCAAACTCTACGCCTAAAATTTAACACTTCTAATTGCCCAATTTAACATATGCACCGTGCTTTCGGCTTGAGCCGAAATTTGTCTGAAATAGGGGTAAACCAAACTGCCAAAAACGACAAAAGCCACCCGACAAAATTGTCAGATGGCTTCTGCATTATGGTTTTGGTCGAGCGCTTATGTCAGTCGGCAAACATATAATCGGCTACACTCAGCTTCTCCCGGATGTCATTGTATTCGGAAATATACTCCGGCCGCTCGAACATTCGGATTTTGTTGCCCTTGTACTCGGTAAGCTCCATATAGCTCTTGTGACCCTCCTGTATGCTGCGCGGGGTTGGGATTGGTATTCCGGGATTATCCTTGTATCTTTCGGAGAGAGCGGAATGAAACTCGACGATATTGGTTCTCGCCAACGCCTGCCCCTCGTTAAGCACGATAAATAGCATGGCGAAATCCTTGCCGCTATTGCGTATCTTCACATGGTTGTCGATGCAGTCAAAGAGATAATTGTCGCCATTGGGCAAAAGCTCGGTCAACGGGCGACGACGGGCGGCTCTGCCCGGAGCACCTTTCTTTCCTGCGGGTTTTACAAATTCCCGTATTTCTTCCGAAGCTGTCTTCAACTTGGCGATGGTCTTGGCGGTAACGTTAGGTTCGCTGCCCATCTCGCGCTGTTCCTCGACAAAGTTAGCCCAGTCCTCTTCTGTTCGGCCTTTCAATGCTATGCTGCTCTTGATTATCCACTTGATATGGTGTTTCGCTCCCAAGCGTATAAGAAAATTAGTCTTGGGATTTCTGATAAGGTCTTCACCGTACTCCACCATACACTCGAAGCTGCGCCCGTAGAACATCCATGCCAACATCGGCAGGAAAATGTTGCCGGGTATGTGGGGAGTATTCAGCCCTGTCAGCAGATGGTTCTCCATGCCTCCCTCGACAAGCATCTTTTCCAGATGGCCCACATCATTCGAGCTGTCATCTTTAAGATGCAGCAGCACGGCTGTCTCAAATTGCGGCATGAAAGCCTTGGCATGGTTGAATACCGCGATGAAGCCGGGGCCTTCGCGGTCATGCATCCAGTCGGTGAAGTTGCAGTATTCCTCGTGGTGTGTGGCTTTCCATTCGCGGAGAAGCCCTTTTGCGTGTTCAATTTTTTCCTCGTTGTTCATAAATGGGGGATAGTTGTTGCAGCACGAAAAATTCGCACCGAAATACAAAACACGCACCCCGGCCATAATGTTTGAGAAAATTTAACACTCAACATCGAAAAATTTTTGTCCACATCAGCGCAGCTCTTCATTTGGTGGACAATTTGTGGACAATCTTCAAAAATAAGAAAACCCAAACATCTGATATATAGATGTTTGGGTTTAATTTCAAGTGATCCGCCTGGGACACTTATTTCTTGAGGTAACCACTCTAATTATCAAACATTTGCATCTATAGCGATTTTCGGCTATTCCCTATTTTTACTCCTATAGATTTCAAAGTTCTTCGCCATACTTGGCATAACATCCACAAAATTAACAATAATACGGCATCTCTCCAAATCACTGAAGTTAATATTTCTTACACCTTTACATTTACAAGTACAAATCCCTGGCAATTACGATTTTTCAGCATTGTACCTCATCGCAATGACGGGGTATCTCAATCTTTGGAAATGGATTGATACGTTTGTCGCAAGTCAGACCTTTTATTAGATCGTGTTTGTCGCAAGTTATATTACTAAAACACAGTCTGTTGATTTTGTCCAAAGACAAAGTTGCGACAAATATAGATAAATTTACGATAACAGCGTGGTTTATTAGACTGATTTTGTCGCGAGATTATAACGCAAAGAAGTTGTCGCTCCTGTCTTTACGACCAATTCATCTTCTATTCCAAAATCGATCATACCGCCTTGTGCGTTGGCAAAAGCAACACAATCTTTGGCAATTTCCTTAAAATCTGCTTTCGGTCCGTATATTGCCCGTAAGGACTTCCTGTCGTACAAACTGTTTTCTATCATTATGAATGCAAATTTACGAAAATTTATTGACATACAGACTACGAAATATCAGATGCTTACAAATTGGACTGAATTGTTCGATTATTCGATTCTAAACTGCGAGAGACGCGACGGCTTGACTTTGGCAGTCGCAAGCGAGGCATTGCCGGGGTGAGGCAATGCCGTCAGTGGCGTTTGGAGCGAGTCCGGCACTACCGCTGACCGCATTGCCAGAATTGAAGAGTCGGCTAAACACCGAGTGTCTGATAGCCTGAGCATGTTGCTTCGCTGTACATGCCAAGTCTATCTGCCACTGCGTGTTCTTACGCCGCCTCCATCATTCGTTATTTGAGCCGTTGCGCCACTCTCCGTTGGTAGCAGTCCACGAGCCGAGACAGTGATGTGCCTCCTTCCTTCGTCGGGGGCATATCACAGACTCGTCTTTCCGGACTGGACAATTCTATTTACAGACATTTCAATATTACGAAAATTTCAGAGCGATTATGTAGCCGTATGTTTTCACCGTGCCGGAGTCGTGGCTCCTGTTATTGTCTAATCAACAGCGATTTTAACTTGCTAGCCAATGGTTAACGTGTGGTGACGGGGATATTCTTTTGCCTTTTGACTGAAAAATCTCCAGACACAAAATGGTATTTGCCTCCGTAAGCTCCGGCGAATACTTCATTTTGCACTCGTATTTTTCCGTCAAAGGGCGAACATCCCCTCTGTTCACCACACGCCTTTGAGGTGTCAAGCAAGCGAAAACCGATGGTGATATACAAATAAAAAAAAGTCGCAACGATGAAAACAAACAGCCACATAAAAGGTCAAAGCGAAGCTCAAAGCCTCAGGTTCAACCAAATAAAAAAGGTTGCAAAGGTGGTGGCTATCATCATCGGAGCAATAATCGGAACTCTGGTGTGGGCGATGGTCAGACCTGTAATCCGAGGTGCGGGCTGGGTAATATCCATTATAACCGCAATAATGATAATCTTTTGGTTATTCACCCTTTAATATAACACTGATATGGCTACTATGAAATCCAACAACGCTGCAATCGCAGCTATGCAGCAGATGCTCCAAGAGCGTTGCATCGCAGAACCCACATTCGCTATCAAGATGGCAAACCCGTCCAAGAGTATGGAAGGCGCAGTAAACTATCTGTGCGGACAAATTCAGAAGAGCGGTCTGTGCTGTGTCGATGACGCTACCGTGATGAACATATTGGTTCATTACTTCGACGAGAATGAGATTGAGGAAGGCGGAAAGGTGAACTGCAACATCGTGGTATCCAAGCCGGAACTTTCCGATGAGGATAAGGCAGAACTCAAAGAGCAGGCTATGGAGCAATACAAGGAGGAGCAACTCCGAGAAATCAGACGGCAGTCAGCTCCGAAGACTCAACCCAAGCCGACCGCCACCGCTCCCAAAGCCGGAGCAGAAATCAATGTTCAACCCAATCTTTTCGACTTCTAAAACTCCAAGGATATGAAACCTCGCAATAAGAAACAACAGCATATAGTGGAACTGAGTGGGCGACTTCGCCCGCTCACCACTCCCCAAATGAATTGGGCACTCAACTCTACCATCAATCACTATGGCTATAGGTTGAAGAATGGAATGTGTACCTGTATGAAATGCGGTCACGAGTGGCTGGAAACCCGAAACGGAACGTGCCTATGCCCCGAATGTGGCACTCAGATAGAAATCAAGGACACCAAAGAGCGTGTTATCCGCGAAAAGTCCTATTTCAACATCATCACGACTATTGAGGACTATCAGGTAGTCAGAATGTTCCTGATGATAGTTGAAATGCGCAAGGGTATGAAGGTGAAACCTGCCTACCTTGAAATCGGGCAGTATTTCATTGACCCCAAAGGCAATAAGACCATTGTCGCTATCCCTCGTACTCTCGGTTGCTATGTTGATACCTTTGCATTCAGCGCACCACTTGAAATCAGAAACGATGGAGACGCCTATATGTACGTTTCAGACCAATGGGTATATCCACGCATCAAGGTCACTGATACCATAAAGCGCAACGGGTTCAAGAACTCAGTCCACCGTATCCACCCCGTGACTATGTTCCAAGAGTTACTGACCAACCCAAAAGCCGAGACACTGATGAAAGCCAACGAGATAGGATTGTTACGATACCTTTGTGCAAGACCAGCCAATAAGTCAGACATTGACAAGTATTGGAATACCATTAAGATAGCCAAGCGCAACGGCTACAGGGTCAAAGACCCGCAGATGTGGTTTGACTACATCAAGATGTTGGAGCGTATGGGCAGAAACCTCAATTCTCCCTCGCTGATAGCACCCAATGACCTCAAAGTAGTCCACGACATATATGTGGCTAAGGTCAATCGCCAGCGCATCAAGGAGCAGAGAGAGAAAGAACGTCAGCAAGCCATCAAGGACAAAGCCAAGTTCGAGGAACTCAAATCCCGCTACTTCGGAATGGAAATGACTGACGGAGAGATTGAAATCCACTCAATCGACACCATCGATGATTACTATAAAATCGGAGATAAACAATCTATCTGTTGCGGTACTGCCAAATATTACCTTAAAGAGGATACATTGACCCTTACCGCCTACATCGGAAACAAGCAGATAGCCACCATAGAAATTTCGCTTGACGACTACCACATAATCCAATGCCGAGCCTTCGCCAATGAAATATGTGAGTACACCCAGCAGATAGCAGGTATCATCAACGCCAACAAGAAAATGATAGCAGAGAGAAAGAGAGCATAGCCAGTGCCATATCAGCAATGAAGGTGGCGGAGTATAAGACCTCTGTCACCTTCATTTTGCCAAAAAATTTCGGCCGCCAAAAGGCGGCGTTTGGGCTGTATTTATGCTTAAAAACTTCTCTACTATATGCTCGCATTCCTTTTCAGAACTTTATTGATGGTGACTATCATTGTATCGTGAAGAAAGACTTTGAGGTTATTGTCATCCTTCAAGGCTATTTCTCCATGTTCAGCAAAAATCGCCAGAAGCTCTTTCTTGATTTTTGAGTAAGGCTCACCGAATGGGATAAGTCGTTCATCCTCCCAATATCGGATTACTATTTCAGCCCATAGTTCTTTCAGCGCAGCCTTTTCCTCCTTGTTGAGTTTGTCGTATCTCTTATGTTCTGGTTCTGCGGGAGGCATGATGTCAATGTCGGGATTGAACATATCATATTCCATGTCTCCGAACAATTCATCATCATAATCTTCGTCAACAACCGGAATTTCAGAGTCGATCTCAATCCCTTTATTTTTCTTTGACATGCACGCCTTGCAGATATGCTGTGCGTGACCCTTGCCACTGAATTTCTCATTGGCTTTATATTCACCGCATATCCGGCAGTAATGTCCTTGTCGCTTCTTCTTTGCCATACACAAAATTAACGATTTATCCTCGGATTTGTATGTCCTACAACTGAAATATGCCCATATAGGCTTGCCCGTATCAGGAATAATCACTATCTTTGTAATTGATAATATTTAATCCGTAATTACGTGCATATGAATAATTCAGATAATATGTTATTAGTATTGGATAGTTTTATGCTGCCTGATGCGGACGATGTGGCCCGCAAGTTGGCGGATGACTTCCGCAAGAGGCGTGTGGAGCGTGGCTTGACACGGGAGACCGTGGCTGAGAAATCAGGCGTGGCTCTCGCCAACATAACACGCTTCGAGCAGAAAGGACTCATATCTCTGAAGAATCTGATACTCCTTGCTATCTCCATGGATTATCTGCAAGAAGTGCGAGACATTTTCGCCGCTCCCAAATATTCCACCATGGAGGAACTCTCGCAGATACGCAAGAATACCGGCAAGAAAAAAGCATACAACCGTAAAACCCGCGCCGATGAAGAAGATTGACCGACTTTCCGTAAGATACCACGACCGCAATGTAGGTACGATGTCGCTTACACCCGACAACCGTCTCTGCGTCTTTGAATACGACAGGGAATGGCTTGCCGACGGTTTCAGCATCTCTCCGCTGGAGTTGCCGTTGAAACCGGGTATGTTCATAGCCAAACCGACACCGTTCAACGGTGATTTTGGAATTTTCGAGGACAGCCTCCCGGATGGTTACGGACGTTATCTGCTCCACAAGGCTCTGCAACGAGAAGGTATCAATGATTCCGACTTGTCAGCACTTGACAGACTGAGCATTGTCGGCAGTGGTGGCATGGGTGCGCTGACATACGCGCCTGTGTCAAGTATTGTGACAGGAGAGGAAACCGATGATTTCGATATGCTCCAGCAAAAGGCTCTGGAGGTGCTTCGGGAACGGCAGGACGATGATGCGGAACTCCTGCTGTTCAACAGCGGCAACAGTGGCGGCGCAAGACCGAAGGCGGTGTTTTCGGACAGTGACGGTCACTGGCTTGTGAAGTTCCGGCACACATACGATCCAAAGAATATCGGTGAGCAGGAATATATCTACAACGAGACAGCTCGAAAGTGCGGAATAACGGTTCCTGATTTCAAACTGGTCAATGGCAAATATTTTGCCTCTCGCCGTTTCGACCTGACGCAATCCGGAGAAAGACTGCATACCGCCACAGCCGGCGGACTGCTCTGCATATCACTCGGCAATCCGATTCTTGACTACAGCAATCTGCTTGCATTGACAGGTTTTCTGACACAGAATCCGAAAGATGTCGAGGAGATGTTCCGGCGCATGGTGTTCAACTATCTAACGGACAACAAGGATGACCACTGCAAGAATTTCAGTTTCATCGTTCGCCGGGACTCTTCGGGCAAATGGCGATGGCACATAGCCCCGGCATACGACCTTACACTATGCACGGAAGGCTACAACGGCGAACACGCCACATCTGTCAACGGCACAGGGTATCCTACAATCTCGGATTTCATAGCAGTCGGCACCAAAATAAAACTGCCGAAAACAGTATGCCACAGGATAATAGAAGAGGTGGCCGACAACTGCGGACATCTGCTCAGGTACAAACTCAAATAGTATCAGTATCGTCGGGCCTTAATCAAGGCCGATGTAAACCACCCTTATTGAAGCCACATTCGCCGCACTTACTCGTGATGTTCTTGCAAATATTATTGCAGATCCCAGGAGGATGTGGGAGTGTGGGAAGTATGCTGACATAACGTGTTTATTTTACTTTTGTGTTAAACAGTCCCTAAACATTCGATATGCCAAGCACATACTTCCGACAAAATGCTCAGACGACTGTGAAAAAATTCGTAATTTTGTAATCTAAATCTTCAACACTCAAACAGAAAACATTTATGACTAAAGCAGAAATAGCGACTGAAATCGCAAAAACAACCGGCATCGAGAAGGCTGCGGTTGTTACCGTAATCGAACAGTTCATGACCGTAGTGAAGGACAGTCTCGCACACGGTGAGAACGTGTATCTCCGAGGCTTCGGCTCTTTCATCGTCAAGACCCGTGCAGAGAAAACAGCTCGCAACATCAGCAAGAACACTACCATAATTATTCCGGCTCACAATATCCCAGCTTTCAAACCCGCCAATTCTTTTAAGGAAGAAGTAGCAAAATAATCATGGAAGGAGAAATCGAAAAGGATAGTCCGGAAATAGAAACAGTTCATATCCAATCACAATCTGAAAATTGTAATTGTCAATCCTGTTTGGAGAATCGCAAAAAGTATGTCCGGATACTTGATGTTGATAGATATATCGAATCATTAAATGATTGGGATTGATAAAAAGTACAATACAGCGATGCTATTCCATTTGATAGAATGGCATCGCTGTAGATTTTTAGGGGACGTATAAAACGGCAAGTTCAGTAAGCCGCCTTTTGTGAAGCCCGGAGTGCCACTTGCCTTTGTAATGACAGTGGGAGGTATAGGCCTTGAAGATATTACGGTCACCCCGTTTTAACTTTTTCAGAACGCTGCTTTTATTGACGGCTCCGGGCCCAATGTTATAAGCGAGAGCCGCAAGAATATATTTGTCACGACCATATTCTTTATACAACTCACAGAACTTGGCATAGTCACGACGAAGAAGAGCATCAGCCTCGCTTTCACTGTATTGCCGGCGTGTGAAATGTTCTCCACGCTGAACGACATGACCATAGCATATCGTCGGCCAGTGCTTTGGCTTATGAAGCGTTTCAAATTTTTTTATAATCAGCACCGCCCGCTCAAATAGCGGAAGCTCCATAATCGACCGCTTTGCATTTGCGGTCGGCGTTGCCGTCACAAGGGTCAGCAACGCCATAAAGAACATCAGAAATTTTTTCATCGGGCAATCGGTGTTATTGATCCGGGATTGACAGGACTGATTATTCCGGTAGTTTTACCGTCATCATCGTCGCCACTGTCATTGCCGTTGAACTCAAATGTCTGTTCCCACGGGGTAGAATTGAAATTGTCCTCGACCACAACTAAAAAGCGATGCTGCTGGTCTGATTTTGCGGTGTAATTGAGGCGGAAGGTCTTGCTTTCGAGCAGAATACGGTCGTTATTGACCAGCACAGGACCGTCAACAAGTTTGAGCAAACCTTCACCATCGTATTGGAAGTAGCGGATGGTATAGAGGGTGTTGGTGTAGTTGCCTTCGGGCTTTATCTCGAAGCGCAGTTCGACGGTCTGCCCTTTGGCAATTTTGTCAGCGTATGGCATCACCTCCACCGAAAAGGGATAGGACTGCTGCACATCGAGGTCGTCGGAGCAAGAGGTCAGAGCGAGAACGAGGGTGAAGAGTATTGCCCAGAATCCGAAGAAACGGGCGGCAGTGACGCGGAAGTTGCATATTTTATCAAGAATCAGATTCATATTATTCAGAGTTTTACTTTATTTGATTTTGTCGGATAGAGCGACATGAGATAGTCGTTCAAATCCTTGTGGTTTGGGTAGAGTGCCGACTTGTCCATGACCTTATCACCGAACTCTCTTTGGAGTCTGGCAAGTGCCGCACGACCGGCGGTGTCATTGTCAAGATAGCATTGGATTACAGTGTAATCACCGAGTGGAGTAATCGCCTTTTGAAGATTGGCGACCGAGTTGAGCACGATAGTGTCGAGACCTTCATTATAGCCGAGGCGTTCCGCTGAAAGGAAGTCAATGAAGCCTTCAAACACATTACACCGGGCATTGTCATTGGCAATATGGGTTATATGCTTTGGCGGATAAGACCCTTTAAAGAAGGGATTCCTCAGCTCTAATCCATTGGCGTTATTGGGGAAGCCGACGGCATAATACCGCTTGCCATGAAGTTCATAGTCAACCTGTACACAGTATCGTTGGGCTATCTCCTTAGGTATGCCTCTGTCGGCGAGATAGCGCAGCAACACGTGAGACTCCAGACGCGACACTTCGACATTTTCAAAAGTCGGTTCTTCGACAAACGGCGTTGGCTTATAAGGTTTAGCGACCGGGAGGCGCATCTTCTCCGCGATGTAATCGGCTTGCCTCAAAAAGTCCGTTTCTCCGGACATTTCTCTGGCAAGCGAGAAGATATCGCCACCCGCGCCCGTTCCGAAGTCAAACCAAACCTGACGGTTAGGATTGACATGGAACGACGGTTTTCTCTCACTGCGATACGGGGCGTAAAACCACAGACCTTTGCTGTCGCGTCCGGTAGGCTGATATCCCAACTGATTGAGAAACTCGACAAGCGAGATTTTCCTGATGTCGTCGATGTTCATAGGCGAATCTTCCGTTGGGGTTTGTCAGGTTCCTGCTTGGACGGTTCTGTATTCTGTTCCTTATCTTTGGACTTCTCCAAAACCGCCATTTCTGAGGCTATATATCGGTTCAGTTCCGACATATTGCACGAGCCTGTCAGTTCATAAGCGAGGTCATAGATACTGCCGTATGCACCGGACTTTGTATCTCGCCAGAGATTTGTTTCGGTGTTGATTACCATTGTCGGACCGGGATTGGCATCGTATGGAGCATTGTAAATCCTCAGATTGCCATCGGCAGCAACCGGGTGTTCCTGACCGAGAGCCTTCATAAAGTCTATGAGCTTCACCTTCTTTATATCAATGCCTACAACCGTCGGAGGCTGCGGGCAACGCGCCATTATCGAAAGTTCCTTGCCTTGCTCATACTCATTCATATATTTCAATATGAAGTCACGCGGGTCCATATAGAGCGTCGGATTCATTTTCAAGGCGGCAAGGTCGATGATGTCTCCGCTCTGGTCAGTTGCATGGTCATACCAACGGTTTGTATTGGTATCGACCACCAGCATCGGCTCAGTGTCGTCGCGTTGCGGTGCATAATACAGTTTCATATCCTCGAAGGACTTGACAGGCTTCTCTCCGAGAGCCGCCATAAATTCCGTAAGAGGAATATTGCGGATGTCTTTTTCAGTGTATCTCATAGCCATTACTCGATTATGAATTTGACACCGATACCATACTGGGTATGGAATATCTGCACATCGCTACCGAAGGTGAAACGCTCCTTTACATTTGCGGTCAGGGCAATTTTGTCTGACAGGTAGAAATCCGCAGAGAGCGTCAGCGCACCGCCATAGATAAAGTTGTCGCCGTCATGAAGCGTCGAACCGTCGGATAAAACCGACTTCCCCCAGTTCACTGTTTCGTAGCCACCGAGTGCCGACACGCCACCGTAGATGTGGAAGGTCTGCGAGTAGTCGCTCAACAGATGGAGATTGTAGCCGACCTCGCCTGTAAACTGCGCCACCGGGATACGACCTTTCGCGCCGTAGGGCTTGTAGGTCTGGAGATACTCGCCGCCGAAGCTCCAAGTATTGGCACGACCCTTATAAACGGAATAGAACACACCGAAAGAGTAACCGCAGTTGCGGGAGTTGCCGGTATAAAAACCGTCTGCCATGTCAGCCTTGATTTCTACCGCTGACATTCCGGGGAGGCATCGCTGGGCCATTGCCCGCCCTCCGAAGAGGGTGAGCATGGCAGCGATTATCATTATCGCTTTTCTCATGGTTACTGTATGCTTAATTCGTCAATTACGTTGGCTCTCACAATATCCTCATTCTCGACCACGAAAGACTGGTGTCTGCCGCCTTCCTTTTCGGCAATCTCGATAACGAGCTGCTTGTCGTCGGGGATGGTGAATTTTTCCAGAGCGAACACCGTTCTTTCTGAGGTTTTGCCGTGTACCACAGTCACATAGTTCTGGGCGCGGAGCGGTTCAATTACCTGCTCCTGCATTGCGGTACGCTTGATTACCTTCTTATCCACAATCTTGAAGCTGACAAAATCGACATCGAAAGGAATGTTGGATGTGTTTTTCAGTTCCGTGTGGAAATAAAGAAGCCCATTATTGGTGTAGATGGATTTCAACAGGAACTGCACCCCGAAACGCTTTGAACCGATATGCTTGATTTCGCGCTTGTTCTGCTTGTATATACTCTTCATAATCAGCTTGACAAGCATCGGCGACTCGCTACCCAACTTTTCGAGGTATATCTCCTGAGCGTTGTTCGGACGGTTGACAGCCTCGCCGTCATGGAGAAAGTCGGTCATCTCAATGCTCAGTAGCAGAGGCTCTTTCGCAAATTTGACGTTGAAAACATAGTAAGAGCCATCATCGGTAATCACCGACAGATTTGTTTCAGTTTTGAAACGCTTAAACGCTGATTTAACGCGAAGTACGTTCTTCGCTCCATCAGCGAGACCTGCCACAAGGTTCTCGTTGCCGAGGTCCACATAAATTATCTCCGCAGGGAAGATAATATGCGTGGTTTTATGGTAGCAGACCTCCAGCGCGTGAGGCGGGATCATGCGGTCAAAACCCACCTTTCGGGTCAGACCGTCGAACTTGTCGCCGTCGGTGTAGCTGGAGCCGTACACGCTCAAGTCATGTTCAGCTACCTTTTCAGTGTCAGGCGACACGTTATTATCGGTGTTATTGACTGTTGTCTTCGATTTCGCGAAGACCGGGGTTGCCATGCCGAGAACAGCGATAGCGGATAGTATAATAGTCTTTATTCTCATTATTAGTAAATTATATTAGACATCTTCGGGCTGGTGAATCATCACCCGATACCCGGCTTTAAGGTGGACTTTAACAGTACGCAGTTTCTTGTTGAGATACTGACTGACTCCGTTGATAAGTCCTCGACCGACATCTGAGGCAATCTGCGCACCGGTATTCGTGGTCAGATTTATAGAACTGCCCATAGTTGATCCCATATTGGCTCCAATCTCGTGCAGTGCGTCAGACTCCATAGAATTAGGGATATTGATACCCTCCTGACCGTCGGAATCATAGACCGTTAAGTCCACCTCATACACAGAGCCGTTTGCCTCAATTGATGTAATGGCAACCTCCAGTCTCTCGCCCTGTAATCTCGCCACTCCGACAAGAGGAGTGTTCCGGGGTATCAGGGCATTGCCGACCCACATCGGTTCGGTAAGCCGGAGTTTAACCGACTGTCCGTTAATCACACTCTGGTCGTTTGCCACAACAGCCGCGATAGTATTCTTGGCAACAGAGGTTTTCCTTCCGACAGAGGTGTTGAAGCCACGGTCAGATGACGCACTGAGCGAAGAAACCACACTGCGATTTACCTGAGTCACCGGCTGCACATTCCGTTTGCCTTTTTCCTCGGATTGCCGGGGAGGCGGATAGTTCCCGCCATTGCCGTTGCCCATATATTGGGCGGCAAGCTGATATGAACGTTCAAGCATTTCCATCTCGTCCGGCTGCTGTGCCTGTTGTGTGACCATCGCGTTCTGAGCCTCCAGTTCCTCAATCCGGGCCTGTAATTCCGCCACTTGCTCAGTCTGGCTATAGTCAGGCACATAGAAATCCTGAATAGAAGCCTGTACCTGCTGATACTGCGAAACAGAACTCTCAATGGCTGATGATTCAGCAACAGTATCGAGAGGTGAAGAAGTCGCGATTGTGTCAAGTGACCCGACAACATCAATCCGTGCCTGTTTTTTCTTGGCTGCATCAGCTGCCTCGTATTCCTGAACCTTTGTGCCTATCTTCTCGCTTTCACCGGCCGGTATCTCGGTATTGAAAGCATTGCCCGTCTTGGTATCTTCCTTGTTCAGACTGGAATACAGCAGCCACAGAATTACCACACCTGAAAGGATAGCGGCAGGGAACACCACGAGATATTTCATCATCTTCTGACGCTCCGCAGTAGTCTTGGGCTGGAAGTATGAGTTAATCTTCGCTTTCCACTCCTGTATCGTCATAGGCAGAATCTGTTGGGATATAAAATTTTTCGAGTGAGCAAACGGTATCTTTTACAGAGTGCTCCGGTAAATCGAGATTATAAAGGTGTTCCACCTCATACTCGAATAAAGCCCTCTTTGCTCCGATTTTGTAGCAGGCATGACCGAACACGAAGAAGGCAATCAGCACGAAAGCCGAGAGCAGTACGGTCACAACCATCAGCCTTTGCTTGTGGGGCATATCGTCGCAGATCTGTTTCAGTTTTGCGCCGACTCTCCCTTTTGGCTCCCGCCAGACCCAATCAATGAGCCGGGCGAGAGGAGATTTATTTTTCGTCATAATTATCGTTTAGTAGTGATTATATCCTTGTTCTCAAGGATATTGAAACCTTCGATGATAAATCCGTTGGGATTGTCGTCAGAGCGCGACACATTTGAAAGGCGGCACGTTGTCACCAGTGTGCGCTGGGTAACATTCGACTCACGGATAATCATCTGTCTGGCATAGGTCTTGGCGGTGTAGGGGTAATTGTTGAAATCGCATACCACGCTGTCAACCTGCACCACTTGGTTTATATTCCCCGCAATGATGCGGTTATAGTAACCTTTCTCCGAAAAATCGGTATAATAGTTGTATGCCGATTTGTCGCTCAGAATCAGGGCACGGTTTATATTGTGCTCGATTGCGGACTTATCGGGGGAAAGGTTGAAGAACAGTTCATGAAAGCGACGCACATGCTCGCGGGCCTCGGCGGGGCGGTTCTGCTCCATATCCTGTGACAAGGCAAGCATCAGGGACTTGCCATTGTCAAGGACATAGATTTTCTCACGTTGCTTTTCAGCGAAATTGAAAACCATGATCAGAGCCACGGAAACCACCACCGCACACATCGCCACGAACACAATCCCGAACAGACGTATCTGACGGAAAGAGGTCTCAATATTCTTTAATGATTTGAATTGCGGTGTCTTCACACCGCGAGCTAAAGGTTCCATAATACTACTTTAATAGTTTGCCTGCCCTGCCGGCGACATTTCCGGCGACACCACCTGCGATGCTGCCCGCCATAGAGCCGGCCTGCATTGTGGTATTGTTGACCGCACGGTTATAGTTTCCTGCACCTCCTGCCTGTATAATCCAGCCTGAAACAGTCGGTATAGTGAAGTAGCCGACAATCCCAATCACCATAAATATGATGTAGCAAATATTTGAACCATCAATATTTACATTGGGATTGTTGGTCAGCTCCGATATGTCGTTCTGAAGCATCAGCACCTGAATCTTGGCAAGGATAGTGGAGAACAAATCAGCAACCGGAAGCCACAGATAAGTCTGGATATAGCGTTGAATCCATGTGGTCAATGTTGACTGGAATCCATCCCATACCGACAGGGCAAAGGCAATCGGACCGAGAATGGCAAGGACAATGAGAAAGAAAGTCCTAATCGTGTCGATTGTCAGAGACGCCGCCTGAAAGAGCATTTCCAGAAGTTCCCGGAAGAAATTTTGGATTGCTTTCTTGACCTTATACATTCCGCGCTCGATATACATTCCGGCGGCGGTGCCTATTTCGGTAACTCCAAGCTCGTCAATCTGACGGTCAAACTCAGCGTCATCCACAAGATAAGCCGTTGACGGGTCTTTCATCATGGCCTCATACTCCAGCCTGTCTTTTTCCTCCCTATATTTCTGCATATCGAGAGTCTGACCTTCAAGCATCGAGGCTGTGCCCTGCACAATCGGAGACATGACAGAGTTGATGGTGCCGAGAACGATAGAGGGGAAGAACATTATGCACAGTCCGATTGCAAACGGACGCAGCAGAGGGAACACATCCACCGGTTCGGCAGCAGCCAGCGACCTCCATATCCTGTAGGCCACATAGAACAGCGCGCCTAATCCGGCAATCCCCTGAGCCACTCCCGCCATGTCGGAACAAAGCGGCATCATCTCGTCATAGAGCGACCGGAGTATGGTATGGAGGTTGGAAAAATCAATGGCACACAGCATGGGCATCACCAGTATTTTTCCGAACCGTCGCCATAAAGATTGATTACCCTTTGGGTATCAGCTTTCTTCTTGGCGCGGAGATATGACACACTGATATTCTTATTGGTATAATACGCCGTCAGACTTTTCAGGCGTTTCATCTCCTTGTAGCAGTCGTCCACAACATCCATGCGGTCTTTGTCTGTCATCGAGAGTGTCGTGATATTGACCACCTGTTTCAGGTCGTTAAGGACTCCGCCGGCCTCTTCAAGAATCCGGGTATAGCCCGATGCAATTGCAGACAGTTCGCTTGACGTGAAATTCGGATCAGTCAGCATCTTCTGGAAATTATTGACATAATAGCCGGAGATGTTTCCAAGCATCAGGATTGTCTGCTGCACCTTGCGGGCATCACGGACGAGGTTGTTGACCGACTGGAGTGCGTCGTAATATTTCTTCGCCTGCTGGTAAATCTTTACCGTCTCCTGAAAATTGCGCACCATATTTGTCGCCGTCGTTGATTCCTGAACGAGTGATTTTGAAGAGTTGACAATCGACTGGGCTATGTTCGACGGGTCTATCACCGTCCATTGGGCGTTTGCTCTGCCCGCTCCGAAGAGCAGGCAGAACAGAACGAGAGGGAGGATAAATTTCAATTCTTTCATACGCATTTATTTAGATTCTGGAGGCCATGCCTCCGATTATTCTTACTCCGGCATAGAGCAGAAGCAGCGGGAAGGTTATCAGGGCAAGCAGTCCGATGAACAGACCGGCAATTATTACCCATAAGACACGCGGTACTTTCACTCGATGACATTGATGTTAAAACCTACATCATTGGCCGGCACATCTTTGAATGCCAGTTCGCAGACCCTTTTGCGAACATCATCAGGCAGGGTGATCCCCTCCACGACTTCGTGGACCTCGGTCAGAATATCCTTATTCTCGACTGCCTGATTAGCATTGAGGAATTCATCCAATGCCTTTGCATCAAAAATCTCGTGTTCAGTAGGTGTCATATCACACTTCCGATAGAATGTCCTGCCCAGATCCGCGACAAATATTTCATTGCCGTCATTCGATATTGCCATAGCCAGTACATCACGACCTTCGGCGCAATAGACGTTATCGTCATGGAGCCACCCCTGAATATCCCGGAGTATAAACTCCTGTGGAATAATCTCAGCCGGGATGCCGACACCGGAGAATTTTACCTTGTAGTAGCCGTTGTGTTCGCTGATTGTCATATCGGCCACGTCGGGACAAAACCAGTCACCTGCCATTTTAGGACGCATATCAACAGGAATCCCGGTCTTCGACTTTTCGATAGCCTCCTTGACGAAATGACCGATCCGCTCACCGATGCGCACGACAACATTGTCGATGCGACGGGCCCACTTATTGATTGTCTTTTCAGCCTTCTCTCTGACAAAAGTATTGAACCGGCCACAGACCTTGAAAGCCAGCATTATGCAGCCGACACTGATTGTAATCCCAAGGCTGAAGATTACAACCGCAGCGAACACGTTCATCACGGGTTCGAGAAATTCTAAAATATCTTCAAACATATATTATCCGTTAGCAATTCGTTTAATGGCGGCTTCGGTATCACCTCCAAGTTTTTCAGCCAGTTCGAGGACTCTGATTTTTTCTGTCTCCTCGGTGGTATAGCAGAGATATTCCTCGGTCGAGACCTCTGTGGCATAGACAGCGGATTGTGTACCGCCGAGACCAATCCACACCTCTTTATATAGGCGATTTGGATTGTTAGCCATATTGATACTGAGTATCTGCGACTTCTCCTTGTCGGTCAGACCGAGCAGCTCCTGAATCTGGTCGAAGCGGTTCATGTACTTGCGCTGATCGAGCAGGATTTTACAATCGGAGTTGTTGATGATGGTCTCCTTTACAATCGGTGACGATATGATGTCGTCAACCTCCTGCGTAACCACCACTGCCTCACCGAAATACTTGCGGACTGTCTTAAACATATATTTCAGATACTCAGCCATATTAGCGGTTGAAAGAGCCTTCCAAGCCTCTTCCACGATTATCATCTTGCGGATACCTTTGAGACGTCGCATCTTATTGATGAAAGCCTCCATGATGATGATTGTCACTATCGGGAAAAGTTCTTTATTCTCTTTAATCGAATCCACTTCAAACACCACAAACCGCTTGTTCAACAGGTCGATATTCTCTTTGGAGTTCAACAGGAAGTCGAAACGGCCTCCGTGGTAATACTGGCGCAGGGTGGTCAGGAAGTTGTCGATGTCGAAATCCTGCTTGTAGATGGGGATAGGACGCTGTGCCATTTCCTGACGATAGTCGTCGCGCATAAACTCATAGAAGGAGTTGAAACATGGCACGATGTCTTTATCGCTATTCATCTTGTCGAGGAACATAGACAACGCCGAGCCTAATTCGCCGCTTTCGGTCTTTGTCACTCTGTCATCCTCTGACTTCCAGAGTGTCAGCAGCAAGGTCTTGATAGAATCCTTCTTCTCCACATCAAAGACCCCGTCATCGGTGTAGAAAGGATTGAACGAAATCGGGCTGTCCTCTGTGTAGGTGTAATAGATACCGTCTTCGCCATGCGTCTTATTATGAATCAGATTGCAAAGGCCCTCGTAAGAGTTACCGGTATCAATCAGCAGAATATGTGTATTTTGTTCATAATACTGGCGCACCAGATGGTTGGTGAAGAATGACTTACCGCTACCGGACGGGCCGAGAATGAACTTGTTTCGGTTGGTGGTGATACCTCTTTTCATCGGTTCGTCCGATATATCAAGGTGTATCGGTTTCCCGGTCAGTCTATCGACCATCTTTATCCCGAAGGGAGACAGGCTGCTGCGGTAGTTGGTTTCGGCAGTAAAGAAACAGGCGGCAGGCTCGATGAAAGTATAGAAACTTTCCTCCGCAGGAAAATCAGCCTCATTTCCGGGCATTGCCGACCAGAACAGAGTCGGGCAGTCAATAGTGTTGTGCCGTGGCATACATCCCATTGTTGCCAACTGGCTCCCGACATCATTCTTGATGCGCCTCAGTTCTTCGGTGTCATCGCTCCACGCCATAACATTGAAGTGGGCCCGGACTGAGGTCAGTCCGTAGGAATGTGCCTCGTTGAGATAGCGGTCAATCCACTCCTTGTTGATAGCATTGCTTCGGCTATACCGCGAAAGGGAGTTCATGTTTCTCGCGGTTTTCTCGAACTTCGCCAGATTCTCGTCATGGTCATCAATCAGGATATACTGATTATAGATGTGGTTGCACGGTAAGAGCAACCCGACGGGAGAGGCGAAGCTCAATCTGCAATCCGAGCGGTCAGTCGATAACCGCTCATAACGGTTATCAGTGCAGACTTTGCCGGGAAGATCATCAGTATCGGACAGCGTATGCAGACAGAGCATCTTGTCTCCAACTCGCATCTGACTGGCATCGAGGTCAATGTCTTCCAGACAGGTTACATCGTCCATTGTCAGCGACATATATTTCTCAATCAATCCCGATTCCTTTTCAGTGCCTACCAGCTCATCATCAGAGAGGCGACGCAGTTTGATATAGCCGGTGTCATTGATGATGCGCTCGAACTGTTCGACACTTTCCATGAACTTGACAACCATCTCATGATTGATTTCCTTCGGGGTTATTCGCCCTCGGCAGAGAGTTGAGAAGTTGCTCTGCTGACGCGCCCTTTCTTTCGTTGTCTTGGTAAGGAAGAGGTAACACTTATGGGCGAGGTATGGACGCTCGTTGAAGTGGCGTTCAAAACTCCTATCTAAAAAGGATAAATCATCCTTTTGGAGTTCCGGCTGATATTTCTCCGAACAGAACCAGTCCTGCTTATGCACTACCGAATAATGTGGCAACACCTTGATTGCCTTGCACCATGCACCGTGCATAGCCTCATATTCCTGTGAGGTGACGGTGAATAGCTCCGGCAGAGCAACCTCGAAAGCAACCGTTATGTCGGCATCCTTCGATATGATGCAACCGTGTTCCACCGCCAGCAAAGGCAGCTTTGTTTCGAGTGTCGTTGCTTTTAACGTATTCTTCATAGTCAATGTCTGATTAAGCGTTTAAGCCGTAGGCGGTTGATGATATACCGGGGACGATATTTCACCGAGGTAATCTTCATCAGACCGTATTGACCGTATTTCCCATTCAGGTGGAAAGTGTACCACACCAGAATTGAGGCACTCGCGGCACCAAACCCGATGCAGAACCATTGCGGGACACCGCACATATAAAGGATTACGAACAATACGAAGTCAATGATGAGACCTCCGGCGAAGATGAAAAGATATTGCGCTTTCAACCCCTTGTATTCCACTGTCCGGCCGATACCCTTGTTGATGGAATACGAAGCCATTTAGAGGAAGAAAGAGCGGAGAATGGTAGCGGCGACGATAAGGAAAATACAGGCACCGAACCACGAGGCAGCGGTCTTGCTTGTGTCGGGATCGCCTGACGAGAACTTGCCATAGACCTTGACACCGCCGATGAGACCTACCATAGCACCAATGGCGTAAATGAGTTTGGTGCCGGGGTCAAAATATCCACTTATCATGCTTGTAGCCTGATTGATACCTGACATTCCGTCACCTGCGGCCCACATCTGGACAGCGGCGGTGAGCAGGAGCATTGCCGCCATAGGACGGCGCATGTGTGGAGCGTTCATCCACGCTACGACACGGTTATACATCTTATTGAGGAATTTCTTCATACGCATTTCAGATTCGTTAATAATCAAGTTAAGATATTGAGATTTATCCGGTCAATGTCAACAGTGTCGATGGTCTTGGAATAGACCACCTTCTTCTTGGCGATGACCTCTTTGGTAAGCGGTTCATCTTCGTCGCCGTAGATAATCGAGAGGATACGCGTGCGCACTTTCGGATCAAGCGACAGCCGTTCTTCGATGACGGTTCCCTGAATCTCTTTGAGCGTTTCCTTGGCGGCTGCTGCTTCTTCGGGTGTGTGGGGCTCATCCTTTGCCACACGTACCGCACTTTCAAGAGCCTTGAAGTCCTGCCCGCCTGTCTGACGTTCCGTGATTTCAGGGGCGTCGCCGAATGACTCGCCCACAGTATGGTGGGTGAAAACCTCGTCGAGTCTCTCCTGCGGGATAGTCTTCTCCGGTTCAGGCTGTGCCGGCTCTTCAGGCGGAAGACCTACATCTTCCGGACTGGTCAGCTCTGTTCTTATCCTTGTCACTATTTCATCCACTTTCTCGTCAACTCTGGAGTTGACTTTTGCATCAATCAAGGCGTTGAGCCTGTCCATGTCATAGTGACTGCGACCCACGAGAGAATCGTCATCAGATCCCGATAATGCCGGAGAAGGTGTTTCTTCGGAATTTGTGGCCGGAGCTGGCGGATGTTTTTCCGCCGGCTTCTTCAGCACTTTCCCGATAAGATAGATGTTGCTTGCCAGCAACGCCACAATCAGCAATACTTCCATCAGAACAGAGGCCGGGTATTGGTGAAATAGATAGCGTTGATTGACTCGCGGTGTCGCTCCACGTGTTCGCGCACTATCTCGGTGACATAGTTCCCGACCGAAGCCCGGTTCTTGCCGACCGCTGCAACCATGCGGTTGAGCAGGTCGAACATTTCGTCGGAGATATAGACACGACAGTTGGAGTTGATGCGGTTTTTCGACAGGAACCGCTCCTGATATTTCTTCGCTGCCGCCAGCGATGGCGACTGCCGGTCGAGAGCGTCAGACAGTGCGCCTGACACGGCTCCCGACACCTTTTCCATAAATGGAGTAGAAGGGGGATTATTCATTACGATAGAAATTTTCTAATAAATCGTTGATAATTGCCTCGTTCGCCTTGAAATGGTCGGCGAGGACATTGTTGATATAAGTCGATACACTACAGCCCCATGTGCCGTTGGCGTCTTCCAGTCTCTTGATGACCTTCACGAAATCGGGGTGGATACCCACCTGCGGAAAGCGTTTGTTCGGACTCTTGTATTTCAGGGAATCAATATATTTCTCTTTGAATCCGATGACCGTTTCTGTCGGACTATCCTTGCTTGGTTTTGCATTTCTATTTCGTAGTTTCTTATCCTCGGAGACTGTCTGGGACTTCGTAATGTCGGAATCTTCGGATTTGCCGGTTTCGGAGGGGGTGGGCGGATATTCTTTGGCTCGAAAGTTTTCGACAAAACCTTCGGCATCGAAATCATTGTCATATCGTTTTGCCATAAGCCTTGTCAGAGCTTGATTATACCCAGAATCTCGTCAGCCAGTTCCACAAGACGGCTTCCTTTCAGGAGATTTTTGTCCGGTGGCAGAAGCGTCGAGCGAAATACTGCGCGGGCCGCATCTTTCGAGCCCTCCCTCCTATATTTCTTTGCATCCGGAAGCCTCGTTTTGAGTGTCTGCAACATCTGCTCTTCAAATACTTCCTCGTATCGCTCGTAGAGGTCTGTCTTCTCGCGTGCATCCACAAGATTCCATAGCATATACATGTCCTTGACCGAACAGCCTGAAACTGTCATGATCTCGTCGCGCACTTTCATGGCGAATGCAAGCGAACTTTCGAGGATGAGCTTGTCGGCAGCCACGGGACAGAAGATGTAGTCCATCAGGGATACTGTTTTGGCGACACCGGGGTTATTGATCGTACCGGGGAGGTCGAACAGCACGATGTCATAATCCTCTTTGCCGGACTCGATTATCGCCCGTGCTCTGTCAAGCGCGTCTTCAGGTTTTGTAATCAGTATGGGATAAGGGTCTCTCTGTATGCGTTCGCGCTGCTCCATAAAGTTCTTCTTGAACGCGGAGTTGATTCTTAGAATCTCCACATCGCGGTCCCGCATTTCCTTGATGCTGTACTGGGGATAATCGCAGTCCACAACGAGGACTTTCAGCCCCCGGACATAGTAGAGGTAACTCGCCATCAGCACAGTCAGGGTTGTCTTGCCGGCCCCTCCCTTCTGGGTGGAGAAGGCAATAAAAACAGGTTCTTTCATCGCTTTTGTAAGGGGTTAAACATAGGGTTGATACTCACGGGAACTTTTTGTCCTTACACACCACAGCCTGACCGGTCTTATCGTCAAAACCGGGATATGTACGGGCAAAAGTTTTGGACGGGGTTCTTGCGACAGCCTTAGGGTTGGACGGCTACGTCGCTACAGACAGACATCAGTCTGTGTGAAATGATGATACGGTGTCATGGCATTCATGCCGGCATCGAAGCGTCAGTCAGGCGTAGCGGCAATCCGAACAAACATAAACCTGATTGCTTTAGCGGACATTCACGGGGATGCTATGGCAGAAAGAAGACATTACAGTCATCGGAGTGAATGGACAATCTTAAAAATGGCAGTCCTTGTATAAGGTCTTTCAAATGTCAGTCAAAACTATCAGGCATCAGTTCCTTTAGACATTAACTTGAACGAGCGGATGCTTTGGCAGACATCAGAAATCACTTGCGTAATTATGCCTGTATTTCAGATTGTCAATTCGTGTGTGTGAATATCAGATATGACAGACGTGCGGTCGAGCATTCCTATAGACATTAACTTGAATGTGACGGCAGACGTGTTGGCTGATGTTCACGTTGCAAAGTTACTATATGTCTGTCCGTCAGACATAATTTCAGGGATGTGCGGTACTCGGTCGCCTCGCGTTGCCTCAAAGTGACGCGATATTGAATAAGGCTTTCTTGCATGATTTTCGGGTCAGGGAGGAATTGGCTGGGGCATTTGTGGCTCTTGATTCGGTTATCACGCGCTTCTCAGCGACACTCGAAACTCCGGTTTTTGGTCATGTCAGAGATTTTTTGTAACTTTAAATAAGGCAATCGCACGCGCCCAAGGCAGGGTGCAGCCACTGGAGCCACGCTTTTTTCGATGGATTCCATGCCTAAAGAGGTATGACCGGCACCTCTTGGCACTCAACTTCTATCATTCCCCGTAAATTCGTTGATACACAAGCATCCACATGGATGAGCAAGGTATGTTGCGGGGCACTCGAAATAAATTCGGTGCCTCACAACCCTTGCTCTCCGAGGGTGCAGTTCTCCGCCAGAGTTGGAGAACCTTTCTACGCCTGCGGCGGCTCCTGCATGGCAATCCGCGATGCCTTTTCATTATAATATGATTAAAAACTCCAGCCACGGAGGGCGGCGACCTAAGGTTGATCCCTCCGTGAACCGCTATGTCGTGCGGTTCAACGCCAAGGAAAATGCCCGTTTTCTCGCCATGTTCGAGCAATCGGAGGCCGATAACAAGGCGGCTTTCATCAAGCATTTCCTCTTTCAGAAGCCTTTCAAGGTCTTCTACGTTGATGAGAACACCCGTATTTTCATCGACAGACTTTCCGGTTTCAATGCCCTCTATCGTACAATCGGTGTGTCTTACGACAATCTTGTCGCCACACTCAATCAGAATTTCACCGAGAAAAAAGCGTCTGCGGCACTCGAAGAAATCAAAAAACTGATGATTCGGCTCATCTCCGTCAGTCAGGACATCGCAGCTCTGGCTCAAAAATTTGACGAGGAATGGTCGCAAAAATCTCGTTAGGCAATTCGCTATACGGAGCCATCTGCTACAACGGGGAGAAAATCAACAAGGAGAAGGGCCGGTTGCTCGACACCAACAAAATCTACAATGACGGAACAGGCTCGGTTGACATCAAACGCGCCTTCGCCGATTTCATGCAGTGGATGCCATCAACGACAAAGACAGAGCGGCCGATGGTTCATATTTCCCTCAACCCTCATCCCGATGATGTTCTGACCGATGCCCAGTTAACGGCAATCGCCCGCGAGTATATGGAAAAGATGGGATTCGGTGACCAGCCATATATGGTCTATAAACACACCGACATCAACCGTCACCACATGCACATCGTGGCGTTGCGTGTAAGGACTGACGGTTCTTGCGTTACAGACAAAAATAATTTCTACCGCAGTAAGGAGATAACCCGTGAACTTGAGCGGAAATATGGACTGAAGACAGCCGAGAGCGAGAAGGTCACGCCTGAGACACCATTATTGAAGATAGATCCATCTGGTGATCTGAAGAAACAGGTTGCCGCAGCGGTCAAGATTATCGGTATGCGCTACCGGTTCCAGAGCATCGGCGAGTATAATGCGGTGCTTGGCCTGTTCAATATCAGGTGTGAACCTACCGATGGCAAGGTCAACGGTCGTGAATATCACGGATTGGTATATTTCGCCCTTGGTGAAGATGGCAAACCTATAGCGGCTCCGTTCAAAGCGTCACGCCTTGGCAAGTTCGCCGGACGGGAGGCTATCGACGGCAAGTATGAGAAAGCGAAAGAGAAAATCAATATCTCTCAGACAAAAGAGAAAGTTGCCGACGCGCTTGCTCATTGCTCCGGCAAAGATGATTTCATAGCAAGATTAAAGGAGAAAAAGATTGATGTCGTTTTCAGGTACACCGATGAAGGCAGAATCTATGGCGTGACATTCATAGACCACGAGACGTTTAATGTCCTAAACGGTTCACGTCTGGGCAAGACATTCTCTGCCAACGCGCTTGAAGCCAAATTCAATCCGTCGCAAGAGCCGGGTTCCCATCAGGAGCATACCGTTCCCGTTTCTCAACCGTCGGACCCGACAGACCAAGAGCCAAAACAAGAACCGAGGCAAGAGTCTGAGGGCAATACCGGGTCTGACAGCAGAACACAGCAGCAGACTCCTCCGGCAGCAAGTCAGAAGAGTCTGTTTGAAGATTTCGATGATAACTCGATAACCGGACTTGACCTGTTCCAGCAGTGGCAGTCGTACAATCCGGATGAAGAGGCGTTCATTCGCCGCATGAAGCGTCAGCACCGTCGAGGGCGCAAACATTAATACATATATAAATATGAGTCAGCAAGAAGATGACCTCCGGTCATTGGCCAAGATAATGGATTTTCTTCGGGCCATCAGCATTGTGCTGGTGGTGGCCAATCTCTACTTTTTCACGCGTGTGGAGACCGTTGACAGCAATGAGTTCTACATGGTGGTCGATAAAATCCTTAATAATTTCAACAGTGAGTGTGGACTTTTTGCCAATACGTTCAACTCAAAACTGTTCGCAATGCTTTTGCTTGCCCTTTCGTGCTTCGGCACTAAAGGGGTCAAGGACGAGGCGATAACGTGGCGTCATATAATTATTGTGGGAGCCGTGGGTATCGTGGTGTTTCTGTTCAATTCATGGCTTCTGCCTCTCGGCTACCGCTATATCTATATCATATCCACCATACTCGGATATATTGGTATGTTGATGTCAGGTATATGGATAAGCCGAATGCTGAAGAACAACATGATGGATGACCGTTTCAACGATGAGAACGAATCGTTCATGCAGGAGATACGCCTGTTGGAGAATCCCTATTCCGTAAATATCCCCACAAGATTCTACTACGAAAAGAAGTGGCACTCCGGCTGGATAAATGTGGTGAATCCGTTCCGCGCGTCGATTGTGCTCGGCACCCCCGGTTCCGGCAAGTCGTTTGCAGTGGTCAATAACTTCCTTAAACAGCAGATAAACAAAGGGTTTGCGCTCTATTGTTATGATTTCAAATTTGTGTGACGTGAAAAGTTGCATCAGTGGCTGTCAGCCGTTCATTCAGAGGAGTGAAAAGAGTTGACCTATTGTTTCGCCAATAGTAGCCTACGGCAGGTGCGTCTTATGATGTACCAAGCTGCTCGGACAAGGTAACCCTCCCGAAAGGGTCGAGAATGAACCGTGAGGGGACTTCAAGAACCGCAAGCATTATGCGGTTGGGGGGCTTGGCTTGACGGCATGGCTAACGCAAGTGAACTGTCAGAACCATCGTTAAGTCGAACAAGCTTACGAATGCTTACAAGCTTGAACCAAAACGGTGTGTGGCCGGATAACCCTGTGGATTTTGGGGTTACGCGAACAACAGAGCCACCGGTGGAGAGGCAGAGCCTAAACCGTCATTGGCACTGATGCAGAACACGGTAAGCCTATATATCTCCATGAGCAATCATGGTAGGTCGAACGCAAGGGAGGCACAATGGTATGTAGGTAAAGGAAATTCGGAAAAAGCGAACGCCGCTCTGTAACGGAGCGGATACGGATTGACCTCATTGCCATGTATGGCAGAGAGCCACATCATCCGACATGAAAGTGTGCAGACTTCCGATATGGTAACATTTTACAAGATAACTTTTAGAACTTATGAAAGGAGAAAAGCAAATGGACGAGCCTAAAAACTCGTGTGCATCTTCTGACCACAAGGAAGCAACTTGGGAAAACATTGATTGGAACAAGTGTGAGAAAGCGGTCAGTAAGCTACAAGCGCGTATTGTAAAAGCTCAGAAAGAGGGTAAGTTCGGCAAGGTGAAGGCTTTGCAATGGACTCTTACCCACTCGTTTTACGCCAAGGCATTGGCAGTAAAACGTGTCACTTCAAATGATGGCAAAAAGACTTCGGGCGTTGACAAGGTATTGTGGTCAACTCCGAAATCGAAATACAAAGCCATCTTCACACTCAGAAGAAGAGGCTACAAGCCTCAGCCTTTGAGACGAGTGTTCATAAAGAAGCACAATGGCAAACAGAGACCGTTGGGCATCCCCACAATGAAAGACAGAGCGATGCAGGCACTCCACCTACTCGCTTTGGAACCAGTATCGGAAACAACTGCCGACAACTATTCCTTTGGCTTCAGAAAGGAAAGAGGCACTGCCGACGCAATGGCGCGTTGCCATACTCTTCTTGCAAAGGGGTACTCGCCACAATGGATTCTGGAGGGTGACATCAAAGGGTGCTTTGACCACATCAGCCACGACTGGCTGATGAAGCATATTCCAATGGATAAAACCATATTAGGAAAATGGCTTAAATGTGGTTATATCTTTGAAAACGAAGTCTTCCCGACAGACGAGGGTACACCGCAAGGTGGTATCATATCGCCAACGCTTGCTAATATGGCACTCGATGGATTACAGAAACTACTCGAAGACAACTTCCCTTGGGAATCAAAGAAAGGTTCTACGGGTTGGTACTGTCCGAAAGTAAGGCTTGTCAGGTTCGCAGATGATTTCATTATCACGGGCGAATCAAAGGAGCTGCTGGAACATAAAGTCAAACCGTTGGTTGCATCGTTTCTTGCGGAAAGAGGTCTTACCTTATCCGAAGAGAAAACGCTGATAACCCATATAGACGACGGTTTTGACTTCCTCGGCTTCAATGTCCGCAAATTCAATGGCACTCTGCTGACGAGACCAGCCAAAGACCGTGTAAAGAGAATGTTGGATAAAGTAAAGCGAGAGATACACCGCTCACGTGGAACTTCCCAACATGAACTTATCATGCGTCTCAATCCAATTCTCAAAGGATGGGCGAACTATTATCAATATAGTGCGGCCTCGGAAACTTTCCGAAAAGCGGACTATCTAATCTTCAAGAAACTATGGCGATGGGGAATCCGCAGGCACGGAAATAAAAACCGTACCTGGATTAAACAACGCTACTTCCACAAGATTGATAACAGAGACTGGGTATTTGCTACGACAAAAATTGACTCGAAGGGTGAAGAATACTTCGTCCCTCTGACGATATTGTTTAATACCAAAATCCAGACATATCCGCAACTGAAATGTGGACTCAACCCATTTGACCCCGAATGGATGGAATACCGTGATAAACGGCGCACCGTCAAAATGAAGATGTCGATGAGTGGGAAAAGGACGCTTTTCAATATTTGGAAAAGACAAAACCAAAGATGTCCAATCTGCGGCGAGCCGATAACAGTTGAAACACCGTGGCATACAATGATGTCAACTGCCAAAGGCAAGAACACATTGTCAATCGTCCATGAAAGCTGTTATCTGAGTGTGACACACAAAAAGAAGTGTAAAAATGAGCGTGTTTCGGAATAAGTCTGAAATATTGTTGCTTGAGCCGTGTGATGGGAAACTATCACGCACGGTTCTTAGGGGGGAAAGCGTCCGCAAGGGCGCCGACCTACCCGCCCCGGATCTATCCACAATCGTGTATAATCATCTGAAAAAGAACAAGGACAAGTATCCGAAGGGGGTAAAGTTCTATGTCATCAACTTCGATGACCCTATGCGCAGCAACAGGTGCAATCCGATACACCCGGATTTTATGACAGACATAGCCGACGCATACGAATCGGCATATACTATCCTCTTAAATTTGAACAAGACATGGATTCAAAAGCAGGGAGATTTCTTTGTGGAGTCACCGATTATCCTCTTGGCCGCGATTATGTGGTTTCTCAAAATTTACGAGGGTGGCAAGTATTGTACCTTTCCCCATGCGATAGAGTTCCTTAACCGCAACTATGAGGACATATTTCCGATACTCACATCATACCGTGAGCTGGAGAATTATCTATCGCCATTCATGGACGCATGGAAAGGCGGGGCGCAAGACCAGCTCCAAGTGCGCCCGTAAGGGCATATAATAAATATAGCTTTGGCAAGCTATTAGGTTCGTGTTCTTTGAAATAATAACCTATCACCAGCCGACTTATCCATTCAACGAAAGACGATGGGGAGTGTAGCATGTCGGAAAAGCCACGAGTGGACTAACTGTCAAGTCCTGACCGAGTGGCGAGGTGAAACGATAGATATGAGGATAAAGCCTATACTGGTTGAACGATAGTCTAAGCGGCTCGATGCTTAAGCCTTGGCGGAAGACAGTTATATGACTCAAAAAGTCATCCTACGCCAAGCCGTGATACCCAACTTCTCCTTGCAGGTTGCTTGGGCAAAAGAACTTATCACGGAGCAACTACATACATAGTAAAGGACGAAAGTCGTATCCGACAATCTATCATGCTAATAGTTATTATATGTCTAAACGGGGATTGCCTAAGTGGGGCAACCCATATGGCAACAGAGCTTCCGTAGTAGTCCGAGCAAGGGAAAGCCTTGTACATGGCGAAGGGAAGCAGCCAATATCGTTTAATGTCAAATTTTGGAAAATGTGAGAGACATGAAAAGAAATCCAGAAAAGATATTAAACAGTCTAACACAACATAGTTCCGACTTAGCTTACAAGTTTGAACGTTTGTATCGGTTACTGTTTAATGAAGAGATGTACTACATTGCCTATCAAAGTATCTATGCGAAGCAGGGCAATATGACGAAAGGTGTCGATGGAAAAACCATCGACGGGTTCAGTATATCCCATATTGAACGGTTGATAGGTACACTCAAAGACGAGACGTACCAGCCAAATCCCTCTCAGCGGGTCTACATTCCCAAGAAAAGCGGGAAAATGCGACCGCTGGGTATTCCGTCATTCATTGACAAACTTCTGCAAGAGGTTATAAAAATGATTTTGGAAGCAATCTACGAGGGCAGTTTTGAAAAATCTTCTCATGGTTTCAGACCACAGAGAAGTCCGCAGACTGCACTTTGGAGCATACAAAAGACATTCAATGGTACAAAATGGTTCATCGAGGGAGACATTAAAGGTTTCTTCGACAATATAGACCATGAGGTACTGATAGCCATTCTTTCAGAACGTATTTCAGATATGCGTTTCTTGCGCCTTATCCGAAAGTTTCTGAATGCCGGATATGTGGAAGATTGGGTATTTCATAAATCGTACAGCGGAACGCCACAAGGTGGGATAATAAGCCCTATACTGGCAAATATCTATCTTGACAAGTTCGACAAATACATCAAGGAATACACTGAAAAATTCAACAAAGGGAAAAGGCGCAAGGAAAATCCGATAGTAAAACGTTTCGGACATCGGAAAGCCAAGTTAGTAACCAAACTGAAAAAATCAACGGACAAAACGGAACGGAAACGACTGTTGATGCAAATCAAGGAAATTGTCAGAGAACGTCTCAACTATCCAGCAAGTGATGAAATGGATGCAACGATGAAACGTTTGAAATATGTAAGATATGCGGATGATTTTCTCATTGGCGTTATCGGCAGTAAAGAGGATTGTGTCAGTATCAAGGAGGACATAAAGCAATTTATGGCTGACAAACTGAAGCTGGAACTATCCGATGAGAAAACGCTGATAACCAATGCGAGGAAACATGCCAAATTTCTTGGTTATGACGTATTCGTACGCAAATCCAATGAAACCCATAGAGATAAGAACGGACATCTGACAAGAAGTTTAGACCATAAGATAGTACTGTATGTGACAACCGAAGTCATGCGGAAGAAGCTCCTTGAATATGATGCGCTAAAAATCATTGTGCAAAATGGCAAGGAGGTTTGGAAGCCTAAAGGTCGTACATATATGCGCTGCCTTGATGATTTGGAGATTATAAGCCAATATAACTCCGAAATCATGGGGTTCTATAATTTCTACTCAATAGCAAACAATAGTCCCGTCATTGACTCATTCTACAATATCATGGAATACAGTATGTATAAGACGTATGCCGCAAAGTACAGTACCTCGAAAAAGAAAATCATTGCGAAGTACAAGAAAAACGGGGTGTTCGCCATACCGTACACCAACAAAAGAGGATATGAGTTCAAACGTGAGTTCTACGATAAAGGTTTTAAGCGAAAGGAACTACCCAATAGGTATTTGGATGACAGATTGCCAAACACTATTGCCATAACTGGTGGCAGAAATGGTCTAATCAAGAGACTTCAAGCACGGGTATGTGAAAACTGCGGTGCTACGGATAACCTTGAAATGCACCATGTACGCAAACTAAAAGACCTTAAAGGCAAAAGTGATTGGGAAATTAAAATGATTTCACGTAAACGTAAAACATTAGCAGTATGTTCAGTATGCCATCACAAGATACATTCGGGAAAGTTAGACTGAAAGAGAAGGTGGAGAGCCGTGTACGGGGAGACCTGTCAGCACGGTTCGGAGGCGAGTGCTTGGAAACCTACCGTGTTAAAACACGGAAAGGCGCCGGGTGCTTAGCCTATGGTCAGATAGCATCAGCCAAAATCCCGCTGTCTCGCATGATTTCACCACAACTCTACTGGATAATGACCGGTAACGACTTCACTCTCGACATCAACAACCCGGAGCATCCGAAGATACTTTGTGTCGGCAACAATCCCGACCGTCAGAACATCTATGGGGCCGCCCTCGGTCTATACAATTCACGTATTGTCAAGCTCATCAACAAAAAGAATATGCTCAAATCGGGTGTGGTGATAGACGAGCTTCCGACGATATATTTCAAGGGTCTCGATAACCTTATCGCCACTGCACGAAGCAACAAGGTTGCCGTTTGTCTCGGCTTTCAGGACTTCTCGCAGTTGAAACGTGACTACGGCGACAAGGAGGCGGCAGTGGTGATGAACACCGTCGGCAATATCTTTTCAGGGCAGGTTGTCGGAGAAACCGCCAAGACACTTTCCGAGCGATTCGGTAAGGTACTCCAGAAACGCCAGTCCATATCCATCAACCGTCAGGACGTGAGCCATTCATTCAACACGCAGATGGATAGTCTTATTCCGGCAAGTAAGATTTCCACATTGACGCAGGGTATGTTTGTCGGAGCAGTCAGCGACAACTTTGACGAGCGTATCGACCAGAAGATTTTCCATGCCGAGATTGTAGTGGATACGAAAGCAGTGGCACGGGAAGAGAAGGCTTACAAGCCTATACCCATTCTGACCGACATCCCGACAAAGGAGGCTATGGATATTGCGATACAGGACAATTACAATCAGGTGAAGCAGGATGTAAGGGAGATTGTCCTCAGAGAGAAGGTACGTCTGGCACGGGAAGCGAACAGCGACTGAACTTATTATCCGCAGTTGTACGGCAGGTCTGTATGACTGCGGATTTTTCATGCCCTTTTGCCGAGGTATCTGCGTTGCAGTTCTTTCTCGGTATCTTCGAGTAACTGCCGAAGTGCCTTGCAACGACCGGGCATATCATCGTCCTTCGGATGCTTCTCTTCAATCTTTTTCAGAGCCTTATAGTATTCGGTCAGGTTCTTCTTGATTCCAAAAATGCGGAATATAGTACGGATAAACTCGGCATCGGTTTCAGCGGATATTTTACCGGATATAAGGAGTGCGAGAACAAGCTCTACTAATTCTGTAAACTTGCCGTCCCATTGGATAGACGATACTTCTTCAACGGCGATGCTGTCACCAGAAACAGTAGCGGATACGATTGCAACCTCTCCGTCGTTCAGGGGATTGTCCTTTACCCACTCGCCTATGCGGTCGAGATAACGCTTGATGAATTTGATGGCACGCTCTACAAATCGGAGAAAACTCTCATCAAGATGGGTGGAATCTTCAAGGATGATAGTCAGATGGTCTTCGGCAACTATAAGTGCCGAATGTACCTCCGATTTGTTGTGGCTGCCGTGAAACAGCATCACGATTGCTTTTGTAAAGGTGGCGTATGTGTCTTTGATATTGTCAAGTTCTCCGGCTTCAACGCCGATGAAAAACTCATGTTCAATCAGGATGAAAATATTGAGCGACTCGCTGACAAGTGACTTGTTATTTTCGGTCATACCGACTGTCGTTTCGATATGACCTTCCGCAACGCTGTCGCAAAGAGGTTGTGTAGAGTTGTGTGCCATCGGCTTATAAACGTGAGGTTATTTGTAAAAATAGTTCTTTAGAATCACGGCATTATAAACCGAACGATATTACAGATGGATTGCACTAATGGTGTTAAAATAATGATGGTATTGTTTTATAGTCGATTAAAAGGTTTGGGCTGCTGTAGAATTAAGGATAGTTAAATAGGACAATCGGGGCAACTATACCCGTTCTGGGGAATATTACCACACCCCTAAATAAAAAAAGCGCACCGAACACGTTCTTCGGTGTAGGTGTCTGGTGTACCTTGTGAGAGAAACGTGACGGTACGCTATGCAATCGCATAGCATAAGCATCACGCATCGTGCTCTCACGTATAAAATTTACCAGACTTTACACTGAACAAAATGCGGTGTTATGTTATGATTTATCAGTATATCAGCCGACTCCTCGGCTGCCAGTATGTCTAATTCAGTACAAAATTACGAAAAATTTTTGAATTATCAGTTGTCCGATGTTGCCGTCCATCATCCCATTCCATAGTTTTTCAATTTGTAGGAAAGGGTCTTGCGATCTATTCCCAATAATTTTGCAGCTTGTGCTTTGACCCCTTGGGCTTGTGACATGGCATCTTCAATCCGGCAACGTTCTTCATTTTCATCCCGAAGCAGAAGTGTCTCCTTCATTATCGGAGTCGCATGACAGATTGTAAGGTCATCAGCATTGATTACTGAGCCATCGACGTTTTGTGCGGCAAGAATAATTGCCACTTTCAGTTCTCGGATATTACCCGGCCAACTGTGTTGCTTCAGCAGTTTTACGGCAGACGCTGAAAGGCGTTTGGGTGGTTCGCCTTTTTCACTTGCCAGATGTTGAAGATAATAGTCAGCAATAATCGGGATATCCACTTTAACGCGTCGCAGTGACGGCACATATATGTCAAGTTCCCGCAAGTAGTAGAATAGTGTTGGGCGGAACGACTTTTCTCTGACCATCTCAAGTAGTTCTGGTTCTGCGGTGCAGATGACACGGACATCAGGGTGTTCCTCAGAAAGGATGTGAAGAAGCACAGATTGTTTTTCAAAGTCAAGAAGATGTATGTTCTTGATGATTATCGTGCCGCCTTTGGTGTTATTGAAGTATCCCTTTATCCGATTGTATGTTTTGCTTCTACCGGACTCCGGGTTATCCTTGCCAACAAGAGCGGCACTGCCTGCTTCGATTTCCATAAGAGCATTTCCGGATCTATTGCTCAAGCGATATATTTCAAGAGCAATCATCTCTTTACCCATGCCACTTTCGCCAATAATCACTACGTTTACATCGGTAGAGGCAATCTGACGGATGACTTTTTCTATCTCACAGAACTCTTTGCTTTGACGATGAATCAGTCCTCCTTTAGTGAAGATTACATCATCGACATCGCGGACATACTTCTTCATCAGTTCGGGAAGCCGTTTGTCGATAGCCGGTCGTTGAACGACCGACACAGCACCATGGTCTTCCATCACATCCGTTGCGTCCGTGTCTCCGAGACGTTCCACTATGGCTATGACCGGGAAATCCTTTTTCTCAGCTTTTAGCCAGTTAACTAACTCTTTGGCAGTACCGCCGCTGAACCTCAGTCCTGCGACAATCGCTGCGCCGGGTGGCAGTTTTGCCACCGCATCCTTAGTAGCCTCCATCGTTCCAACAGCGATAGGCTCATAGCCGACATTGCTGAGCAATGCGGACATGAGCCGACGGTCGGAGTCGGAGGCTTCAACGATTAAAACCTTGTTCATAATTTATGTTTAATGTGCTTATTAATAAAAGAGGGATCCCGAAAAACCAGAATCCCTCCAAACAATCTTATTACCTTAAAATACCATCAAAAAAGTTTTTCTGGATACAGCCCCGACTTATGCAATTCTGCAAATTTGGTTACTACTCCGGGACGGTCTTCGGCGTATGTCACACCAAACCATTTTGAGTCTGTGTCGAGAACTTTTATTGTCGCTTCGCCTGACTTGATGAGTGCGTCGGCTACATCCGGAATGACTTGCTCGGCCTTTGGCGTTGTCAGATCGCGTTTGAGAAACTTGATAAATTCACGCTCGGCATAATCAAAATAGTCGGGAGTGAATCCCCACATGTTCATTGATACCGGTGTCATTGGGTCAAGTGTCTGCTCTTGGCCGTTCTCATCGGTGAAGACAATGTTGTGGTCGGCATCGTAGGCAATTGATTTACGCTCTACAACGGATGTCAGCAGACCATCCGTGTTTTCACACACGCCGCGTGAAACACCACCGTTCTCGGTCATGGTGTTGCCTACGCGGAAGCCAACCATAGCATAATCTCCTTTGCGGTCGCGCGGGCGCATGAGGTCTTGGGCAATGACTTCAAATGAATTGCGCCCATAGAAGTCATCGGCGTTGATAACTGCGAAGGGTTCGTTGATTGAGCCTTTGGCCATAAGCACGGCATGTGCCGGTCCCCATGGTTTTGTACGGTCGTCAGGGCACTTGAATCCGCCGGGCAGTTTATCGACTGACTGGAAAACTACCTCGACGGGGATATGGCCTTCGTATTTTGATAGAATTTTGTCGCGGAAGTCCTGCTCGAAGTCTTTGCGAATTACAAAGACGATTTTGCCGAATCCGGATTGGATGGCATCATAGATCGAGTAGTCCATTATTGTTTCTCCATGAGGACCAAGGCCGTCAAGCTGTTTCAGCCCTCCATAGCGGCTGCCCATTCCGGCAGCTAATACGTATAAAGTCGGTTTCATCGAATTATTTATATGATGTTTCTTACATGCTTTTCCCACTCCCATGCCGATTTTAGTGTTTCGTTGAGAGTACGTTCTGCTTTCCATTCCAATACCTCATTGGCACGCGATGTCTCAGCCCATACAGCGGGGACATCACCCGGGCGACGATCGACAATCGTATATGGTAGTTTTATATTATTGACGTTCTCGAAAGTAGTCAGCAGTTCAAGAACCGATATAGGGCGACCGGTACCAATGTTGAATATCTCATATCTATCTTCCATCTTGTCGGAAGTCATGCGGTTGACGGTAGCGACATGAGCTTTGGCAAGGTCAACGACATCAATGTAATCACGAAGGCAGGTTCCGTCGGGTGTGTCGTAATCGTTGCCAAACACACTCAAACGTTCACGGATACCGGCGGCAGTCTGTGTGATGAACGGGACAAGATTGTTGGGTACACCACGGGGCAACTCACCGATAAGTGCCGAGGGATGCGCACCGATAGGATTGAAATATCGGAGAGCTATGCCTCTGACATTATCATAAGCCCGGCAACTGTCGCGGAGAATATCCTCAGCAATCTGCTTGGTGTTACCGTAGGGCGAAGTTGCCGGCTGGCGCGGAGTCTGTTCAGTTACGGGGAGATGCTCGGCTTCGCCATAGACAGTTGCCGACGATGAGAAAAGGATATTGGGGCGGCCATACTCTTTCATCATTGCAACGATGTTCATGAACGAAACGAGGTTGTTCTGATAATATTTGAGCGGTTCAGCCATTGATTCGCCAACAGCCTTGTATGCGGCAAAATGGATGACTGTGTCGAACGGGTAGGTCTCGAATACGGTTTTGAGTTGTGCGCGGTCGCAGGTGTCTACGACCTCAAAAGCCACTTTCTTTCCGGTTATCTTCTCAACTCCGGCAACAGAGTCACGCTCGGAGTTGGTAAGATTGTCGATAATAACTACGTAATAACCGGCATTAATAAGCTCGACGGCGGTGTGCGAGCCAATATAGCCCGCACCGCCTGAGATTAGAACTGTTCTCTTGCTTTCCATGACTATTCCTCCTTATGCGCTCCGTCGCTTATGACAACGGGATAGACACTCGGCTCATGACCGTATTTCTCGTTGAATTTGGCCTTGGCAGTCTTGATGAAACTGTCTCTAAGATCCTTTTTCACAAGGTTTATGGTACATCCACCGAACCCTCCGCCCATAATGCGCGAGCCGGAGACTCCGCACTCCTTGGCAATATCATTGAGGAAGTCAAGTTCCTCGCAGCTCACCTCGTAGTCGTATGACAAGCCGTGGTGGGTCTCATACATCTTCTTTCCGACCGTCTCATAGTCTCCTGCATTGAGGGCATCACATACGGCAAGCACACGGCTTTTTTCCTCTATCACGAATTTGGCACGGAAATAATCCTCGGCGGTGATGTCGGTACGGATGGAGTCAAGCATCTCCATAGTTGCATCTCGCAGTGTCTCTATGCCGAGACGTTTTGCCACTCGCTCACACGACTGGCGACGCTTGTTGTAGGGAGAATCAGCCAATTCATGCTTGACACGTGAGTCAATCAGGACAAGCTCGTAGCCTTCGGGGTTGAATGGGAAGTATTCAAACTCCATAGAACGGCAGTCGAGGCGCATCAGTTTTCCTTTCTGACCCATCACGGATGCGAACTGGTCCATGATACCGCAGTTGACACCACAATAGTTGTGTTCTGTTGACTGACCGATTTTGGCAAGCTCAAACTTGTCAATCTGATTGTCGTTAAACAGGTCGTTGAGAGCGAAAGCGAAGCAGCTTTCAAGTGCAGCTGACGAGCTTAGTCCCGCGCCGAGAGGCACATTGCCTGCAAACACGGCATTGAAACCCTTTACAACACCGCCACGTTTGAGAATCTCACGACAAACGCCGAAAATATATCGCGCCCATGAAGCTTCGGGAGCGTCTGCCTCGTTTAGCCCAAATTCGGCATAGTCATCAATGTCAATCGAATACATGCGCACTTTATCTGTATCATTAGGTGCAATGGCAGCCATTATCACTTTATCGATAGCACCGGGGAAAACGAAACCGCCGTTGTAGTCAGTATGCTCTCCGATAAGATTGATGCGACCAGCCGAAGCATAAAATAAAGGCTCTGCATCGAATCGATTTTTAAATTCTTCAGATAATTTATTTTTCATTATTTTTGAATATTAAGATAAAAATCGGAGCAATCTACATCTGACTGCTCCGACGAAGAATCAGCCTAAATCAATCTTTTTTACCAATTCTGAACCTATTCTACCTGTATTGTCGTTGTTACAGGTTTTACACCATTAGCTGAAGCCGTAAATGTAATTATACCTTCCTTGTCAGCACTGCGCACTATTGCAGTAGCGGCACCGCTAAATAAATCCATTTCCGGTTTTTGGAATGGAAGAAGCGATGTAGGATCTCCATTTGCTGTGGCTTCAAAAGATCCGGCACCTTCAACCTTAAATTTAACCCGACGATTATCTGTCGGAATAATGTTCCCATCTTTATCTGCAACTTGGATAGTAATATAACACAAGTCCTCTCCATTGGCTGCAAGAATTTTTCTATGAGGAGTTGCGACTAAATGATGAGGTTTTCCGGCAGTCCTAATTGTCTTTTCTTCTGCTAATTTCCCGTTTTTATCGTAAGTCACTACTTTTAGTTCTCCCGGTTCATACTTGGTATCCATCCACATTAGGCGATAACGATTATAAACCGTGGAATCATTTTTCTCTCGTATGCCTTGGCTTATACCGTTGATAAACAATTCTGCTTTAGGATATGACGTATATACGAATACCGGAGTCACTCCCCCCTCACGACCTTTCCAGTTCCAATGCGGAAGAATATGCAGTGTTGGAGAATCCTCATTCCATTTTGAACGATATAGATAGTATCGGTCTTTAGGAAGCGATGCAAGATCTATTATCCCAAAAACAGAACTATGACTTGGCCAAGCATCAGTATCGTATGGCGATGGCTCTCCGAGATAATCGAATCCTGTCCAGACAAACTGACCTATGCACCAATCGTTATCATCATCCCTTGCAAAGTCAAAGTCAGGAGTGTTGGACCATGAACAACTTTCATTGTCATAACTGTTTGATTGATTTTCAGGATGAAGCACCACATTATGATCCTTAAATTCCACAGGGAAGAAATATTGACCTCTCGACGATACCGTGGATGCCGTTTCAGAACCAAGAATCAAACCATTGGGTAATTTTTCATAAAACTTATCATAAAACTGAGGTTTATAGTTGAAACCGGGTATATCGAGAGCGGCGGCGAATCCATTATCAATTACAGCACCCTCGCCAACCTGATCCATTCCACAAGTAATAGGACGAGTTGTATCTAATTTCCTTACGGTATTACGTAATCTTAGGAGTTCTCCAATACCGGGTTCTCCCCATTGGCTTGGCACCTCATTTCCAATTGACCACATGACAACGGAGGGATTGTTTCTGAAATGACGTATCATATTTGAAACGTCTTTTTCCGCCCATTCATCAAATACTGCTCCATACCCATTAGGCGATTTAGGTCGAAATCCCCAATCATCAAATGGTTCAATCATCATCATTAATCCCATTTCATCGCATAATTCCACAAGTTCGGGAGCCGGCATATTATGAGATGTACGTATAGCATTAACGCCCATATCCTTAAGTAACTCCAACTGATGACGCAAAGCTGATTTATTCACAGCCGCGCCGAGTGGACCGAGGTCGTGGTGATTGCATACTCCTTTGAATTTTGTGGGAACTCCATTGAGGAAGAACCCTTTTTGTGGTACATAAGCGAGTGAGCGAATGCCAAAGCTAGTGTCATATTCATCCACCACTTTACCATCAACAGATAATATGGTTTTTGCGGTGTAAAGTGCCGGATTGTCTGGACTCCATAAAATAGGGTGATTGACAAGAAAATTCTGAGTAAATTCTTGTCCTCTTGCACAAAATACATTGGATTTTTTTGCCACCTCTTTGCCCTCCGGATTTAGGATGACAGTCGTAATATTGATATTTTGGCGGTTATATGTTCCGGCGACCTCCATTGAGAGAGAGACTGAAGCATATTCCTTAGTAACGACAGGCGTAGTTACAAATGTTCCCCAAGTGGGTATATGAACTTTATCTGTACTTATAACATGTACATTTCGATAAAGACCGGCTCCCGGATACCAACGAGACTGTCCTTCTTTATTTTCACAGGCAACTTCAAGTCTATTCTCTCCCGGAAGAACTATGCCATCAACATTTACATAGAATGAATTATATCCGTATGGCCAAGAAATAACTTTCTTTCCGTTTAAAGTTACCTCAGCATTACTCATAACACCATCAAATACAATGGTGACAGACCGATTAATTGTATCCGGGATTTCAAAAACAGTACGATATATGCCTTTCCCGATGAAAGGAAGTCCTCCTGTACGACCTGTTTTTTCAGTCGCTTCTGTTTCTCCGTTTTGCTCTACCGCTACAATCTGCAAATCATGTTTTCGATCAAAAGGTCCATAAATAGCCCAATCATGAGGAATCCTGACTTGTTGGATATTAGGTGCGTCAAACACATTGCCATGAGAAAATTCCCAGCCATGCTTTAGTGTTTGTACCTCTCTTTGAGCATTTATATTAATGGCTCCCGAAAGAGCCATTAATATAAATAGATATTGAAATTTCATAAAAGTTTTCATTTATTCTTAAAAGCATCAAGAGCAACTGTTGGAGCGTCATTGTCAAAGCACCCAAGATTATAGCCGTCGTTGTAGCCATTGGGAGCTTGAGGCTCCCAATAGAAGATGCCTTCAACATCCGTAGCCATCATTTTAGTAATTAGCTGCTTACAGGTTTCCCCCTGATCGTATGGCATACCTATTTCACAAATCATTACAGGTTTGTTATACTTCTGTTTCAAATGGTTGATATTTGCTATACAGTCATCTGCAACCTTCAACCATCCTCCAGTCTCACCCTGCTGCTCTGCCCAATAGGGGTAAAGAGACATACCAATCATATCATATTTGCCACCGTTGTTTTCAAGTATGTCAAACATTCTGTCGTAGGCCCATTGATTGTTTCCGCCATCAAGATGGACAATAACTTTCGCATCGGGGAAAACTGCCTTAACTGCATCATAACCGGCATTGTTAAGTTGTGTCAACTGAATAGGGTTGTCAACGGAGCCAACCGGCAGTATCATGCCGGGGGTTGTTTCATTTCCGACCTGTACCCATTCGGGGGTGACACCGGCATTCTTCAATGCGGTCAATGTTTCATTCACATGGTTTGCAACAGCTATTTTCAGGTTATCGAAAGAAAGTTCTTTCCATGCTTCGGGCATTTCTTGATGTCCTGGATCTGCCCAAGTGTCGGAGAAATGGAAGTCAATCATTGTACGAAGTCCGAGATTTTCAGCTCTACGGGCTTTGAGAACCACGTCATCAACGTTGTTCCATCCGTCTTTGGGATTTACCCAAACCCGGAGTCGGATTGAATTCACACCGCAGTGATCACGGAGAAGCTGCATACATTCCATTTCCTCTCGGTCACTGCCGGGAGTATAGAATTTGCGACCCTCTGATTCCATCTGTGTAAGCCAGCTTACATCGGCACCACGAGCGAAGCCTGCTTCTTTCTCTATTACTGAAGGATTATCCTGTCTGGGATTTGTGATAGGTCCGTCTTCCGAACATGCGCCACAAAATACTGAGGCGGCAAGAGCCAAAGCGGAAATTATTGTTGTCATTTTCATTGATGTCTTTTTATTTTAGCGAATAAGAATATGTTTGTTTGCCAAGATCCACAGTAAGAATATAGGTCTCACCAATGGTCAGGTCGTTGTCTCCGTCGAACCCGGTAGTGGCATCCGAGTGTCCGAGTTTCAATTTACCTGCTCCACCACCGAAGAATAACCCCCAGTCTCCATTTATCAAAACTTTTACACCCCATGGAGTATTGGCAGTTTTGATAAATTCACCGGTAAATACCTCAGGATTGTCTGTAGATTGTATCATTGTATGTTCGCTCCAATCGTCATTTAATCCCGTAAAGGTTACTTTGTTGACTTCAGTAAGTGTATATGTCAAGGCTGACATATTGAAGTCCATTACGTACAGTCCGTTTTCGGGTTGAGGAATGTTGCCGTCATTACCTGACTCAGCGAGTATCAAACTGCCAGAGAGTGGGGTTGCACCTTCGGCACCTTTATAAGCTACATCCCATTCAGCTTTAGGATATGCACGGTAACCCCATTCTGATGCAATCCAATGGGCACCGCCATAGCTCTTGGTTGATTCATCATACAGGGATATGTAGTCATCAAAGCCATTCCAATCCACAACTCCTGAGAAATACAAGTATGGTTCTGCTTCAGGAGTGGGTTCATCCGGTACATTGCCTGCGGCAATTTTCAGCTCCATAGGATTGGATAGGTCGAGCAATAGATTTGTTTCTCCGGCAGGCAAATCCAAAGTTATGGTTGAACCATTTTCTCCGAAAACGAGATTTTGATTGTTCCCACTGAAGGCAACGTTCTTTTCCACGGCAGGCCCCATATCGGTTGTTTCTTTGCTGTAAAGGCTACCATATCCTGTTACAGTGATTGATACCGTTGATGCAGAGGGTAAATTAATCGGTAGAGTCCACTGATTATTTCTCTGATTGTATGTCATTTCTCCAGTTAAATCTCCTGCAACACTCAGATTATCGATATGAAGCGCACTCCACCAACCTTCAACAGTATTAACAGTCGTAAAATAACACCCGGATGGATCGGGAAACCAGAAATTCCAATGATCGTCAGCGGAGGAAGCGTGGAAAGTCATACCTTCCTGACCAAGATTGCCCCATACGATATTGTTCGCCTCTCGGAACCACCAATTTGTCCAGCCATTTACGCCCATGAACCCTTGATAGATTCCATTCTCGTCAGGTGATGCAAGCTGCATCGCGGTCTCATTCCAGTCCTTGTCAAGCACTGTACCAAGAATCAAATGAATTCGATAAGATTGAACCATTACTTTCAGAACTGATGAATAAGTCGGATTTATATTCGCAGAAAGTACGGAACGGACGCGAATGAAAAGAGGTGCTTTTTCATCGGCCGTGTAACCGAGACGTCCAAGCAGAGAATTAAGTTCCTCGCATAAAAATTGGCGTGAACGAACACCCTTTTCTACACTTAAATCTATAGTGCTTGAGAATTGTTCATCCGTTGAAAGTTGGATTGTTTCTTCAGCTGCGTTCACCGGAGCCTGAAGAAGAGTATCACTCAGAGCAAGTTGTCCGTCACCACTCCAGTAAATAGTCATTGCCAGAGCCTGCGGATTATCTGGCGTAAGTATAATGTCACCTGTTGCTCCTCCCAACGTCATATCGTCGGAGGGCAAGACATACACAGGGTCGATATCACTGTCGCATGAAGCAAAGCCAAATGCCGTGATACCCGACAGCAGTGCGGTCTTTAATATATTTCTTAGTTTCATAATTAGTTATCAATAAAGTGGATTTGACAGATTAGGATTTGCGGTAAGATCCGTGTCAGGTATGGGGTAAATGTTGTATCTTTCATTAACCGAGCGACCATCCAGAACACCACCTTTCCACTGCCAGATATATGAATCTGATGTGAATTTACCGAAGCGTACAAGGTCTGTTCTACGGACTGATTCAAGATAAAGTTCACGGCCACGTTCATCAAGAATAAAGTCCAGCGTTAAATCTGAGTCTGAGATTTTCCCACTTTCATTATTGTTGTAAGCGCGAAGGCGAACCTGATTCACGAGATTAAGAGCCTCACCACGGGAAATCCCTGAACCGCCACGGAGCAAAGCCTCTGCCGCCATGAGATATACATCTGCAAGACGTATCATGGGATAGTCCGTAGAACATCCGGTGGCTGCCGAGTTTGATGCGGCAACACCGTCATCGGTAAGGTTTGAGAATTTCTCGAAAAAATATCCTTCCGACTGATTGTCAATTGGTCCGGAAAAGTATTGCTCCTGTCCATCCGTATAGAACATAGCACGGCTGTCGAGAGTATTGGAGACATCTCCAAACTTTTCGACTATTTCGCCACGGGCGCGGAACATGCCCCAACCATTGGTCAGACCATATTTAGCCGGGTCTTGTGAACTGGAGTTTCCACATGAACCACACACGAGATACGTACCACCTCCCCATGTGACAGAAGTCGTTGCATCACATACCATAGCAAACAGTATTTCATGTGTACGTTTGTGATTGTCAGCATTAAAAAGTTTTGCATAATCCGGTTCAAGATGAAAAGCCGGATTTGAGATTACCTTATGGCACGCAGTTATACACTCGGTATAATATTTAGTGTCAATGCTACCACGGTACACGGCGCTGTTGAGATAAAGCCTTGCAAGTAGCGCCCATGCCGTAGGTTTACTAGCTCTGCCATACTCATTAGTATCCGGCAGTGCGGCATCAGAGCCTTCGGCAACAAGAGATTTAAGTTCGCTTTCAATGAAGTCAAATAATCCGACTCCATCATACGCTTCGGGAATAAAGCCAGTCACGGGTGTATTTTCATCAACTTTTGGACCTTTCCGATAAAGGTCAAGCACCATCCAGTAGCTAAAAGCTCTCATAAAGCGTGCTTCAGAGCGATAAGACCGGATTTCACCTTGTTCGGAAGCTGAAAAGTCTGCTATTGCAGCATCTGAACAATTGCGTAGGAATTCATTACAAAGGGTGATGTTGAAGAACAGCCAATAATAAGAGTCTGACACCCAAGAGTCTTTTGAACTCCAATTTATGTAGGTCAAATCGACGAGATTGTTGCCAGACAACCATGTGTTTGCCACTTCATCAGTAGCGGCCTCCTGAAGGTTGAAATATCCACGGGAAAAATCCTGTCCATTGATTGTTGTAAGGTCTCCATTGTCACCACCTTGACCTTGACCAGCAAGGACATAAGAGGCATATATTTTTGCGAGGACTTTCTTGTAGTTCTCAGGTTGAGAATACACATCGTTTGATGTGGTTTCTGTTACGGGCATTTGGTCAAGGTCATCAGTACAACTGCCCAACAGTAGTCCGAAACCCAGCAAAAAGCCGATTAATATATTTATTTTTTTCATTGTCTTACTTTTAGAAATTGAGGCCGAATGTTACTGAATATGTCCGGGGACGAGGATAGACAGCTGTATCAACGCCATTGCCAGTTTCAGGATCTACGCCCTTGTATTTTGTTACAGTGAACACATTTTGAACCATTGCCGAAACATGGAGATTCAAGCTCTTATAAACTTGTCCGAAATCATACATCAACTGAAGGTTATCCATTTTGAGGAATGATGCGTTTTCAAGATAGTAATCGCTTAGGAACTGTCGGCGCTGGAATCTGGTGTCAAGGAAACTCCGGTTTAGGTTGTTCAGCTGATAGTCATTATAGCTCATGGTCTCCCAAGCACCGGTATTCATGGCCATGCCATTGAATATATATCCTCCTATATTAGCACGTAGGGAAGTGGAAAGAGTCCATTTCTTATAACGCAGGCTCGTTGACAAACCGAGAATCCAATCGGGGGCAGGAGAATGACAATGATATCGGTCATTGTTTGTTATCTGTCCGTCTCCATCAAGGTCTGCATACAAACCCTCAATTGGCCGTCCGGTCTCTTGATCATAAAGCTGCTTATAAAGATAGAACGAATAAGGCGCATAATCCGTGGAGAATACCTGCATCTGGTAAGCATCAATCCAAGGACCGACCTCGGTATCGGGACTTGGTGCTCCTGGTGTAAGTGTTAAGTTTTTGATTCTGACACGTTGCCATGCAGCATTTGCAGTCACATTCCAAGACCAATCCTTATTGTCAATTAAATGTGCCGTAAGTGCAAGTTCAAGACCTTTTGAATCTACATTACCTACATTTTCAAGCATCAGCTTGTCAAAATTCGTACCTGCCGGGACTGGAACAGTTGCAAGCAGGTTTTCTGTCTTACGAGTGTAGAAATCTGCGGAGAATGTGAACCGGTTTTCCAGCAAAGCCAAGTCAATACCATAGTTCCATGATTTTGTTGTCTCCCATTTCAAATCAGGGTTATATGCTTCGGGACGATAAGTATAGACTGGATTCCCTCCGAAAAGGTACTGCGCTCCGTCAAGACCGGGGGTATAAACGGGGATATATCCATAGTTGGTGATACCATCCTGTTGACCCGTCACACCGTATGATGCACGAAGTTTGAGGTCATTTACCCAACCACGCAAAGGCTCAAAGAAATTTTCTTGAGAAATACGCCAAGCAAGAGCTACGGACGGGAACGTACCCCAACGATTGTCTTTCGAGAATCGGGAAGAACCGTCACGGCGGACTGTTGCAGTCAAGAGATAGCGGTTCATAAAGGTATAGTTCAAACGACCGTAGTAAGAAATCAAAGAATGTCTCTGATCTGTGGCAGCAGATGTTGACTGTTGCACACCGTCGGCATTCAGTACTGCATAAAAAGGTGTGGTATATTTCCAATACTGATAATCGTAACCGAAAGTTGCGTCAATATTTGAATTAATCGCATCGAAATCTCGGTTATAATTTGCATAGACAGTCAAGAGTCTATTATAGTTCTTCTGTGGACCATACTTATAGTCACGACCTCCGGTTGTATAGTACGAGATAGCTTCTTTCGGCACCACAATCTTGCCCTCTCCCTTTGACCAGTCATAACCACCTGTAGCATGAAGCCTGAGGCCTTTTACCCAGCGGATATTCCAATCCACATCAATGTTTCCGATTACTCTGTACACGTCGGATGTCGAGTTGTATTGTTCAAGACGCCCCAGCGCATTGGCAAGTGCTCCGGTTACAGGAATGCCATTTTGGTCAATAGCCTCATTATATCCTCCAAACGCATCATTCCCAGAATAAACAGGTATGGTCGGGTTCAAAGTCGCGCCACCCCAGATAGCTCCGGTATCGGCAAAACGATTTTTTGAATAAGTCCCTTTAAGGCTGAATTGGAAACGGAGTTCATCACGGAAGAACGAAGGAGTAAGATTGAGGTTTCCGGTGAAACGTTTAGCATTGTCAGTTTTGAGAATACCGTCTTGATAATACGCACCAGCTGACACGCGGAATGGAAGCCAATGTGCGGCCCTTCCAGATACGCTGAGGTTGTTATCAGTTCCAAATGCTGTCTGATAGATATAATCATTCCAGTTAGTACGACTATTGCCGAGTAAAGACTTCTGACGGTCAGTTCCCATCTCATTCACTATACCGATAAATTCATCGGTAGAAAGCATGTCTGAAGTTTTGGTTTTTGTAGAAAGTGAGTTTGTAGTCTGATACGAAACCTTTATGCCATCGCCTTTACCTTTCTTAGTGGTTATGATGATTACACCATTTGATGCGCGAGAACCATAAATTGCGGTAGAGGAAGCATCCTTCAATATGGTCATACTCTCTATGTCATTAGGGTTTATAAGGCTTAGGAAGTTTCCGCTGCCGGTGACTGAACCACCAACTTCCATCGGTACACCATCAAGGACTATAAGGGGATCGTTAGAGGCATTGAGCGATGCGCCTCCACGAACGCGAATCGTAGAACCGGATGTCGGAGAACCACCGCCATTCACAATCTGCACCCCCGCTATTTTTCCGTTTACAAGTTCTTCCGGCGATGAAATCATACCTTTATTGAAGTCCTTTTCACCCACCGTTGACACGGAACCTGTAAGATCATCTTTTTTGCGAACACCATAGCCAATGACTACAACTTCGTCAAGCACCTCACTGTTTGGTTTCATTGTTACATCAATTACATCTGATGTAATATCAACTACAAGATTGTCATAACCCACATAAGAGAATGCGAGCTGTTTGGCTGTCGCAGGAACTTTGAGGGTGTAATGCCCGTCAATGTCGGTTGAAGCACCGATTGATTCTCCTACAACTTTAACCGTAGCGCCTATTAGTGGTTCCCCGGTCTCATCAATGACAGTACCAGTAACTGTCCTTTGTGTTTGGGCATAAGCCGAAACTGGTATAAGGAGGATTGAGAACAGTATTCCCAACAACCAACTCCTTAATTCGACATTGCCGATTGCTTTGTCCATTAAAATGCGTATTGTTGTTTATTTTGAAAAATTCAATTTAAGGTGATCAAATGGTATTAGCCATTTCCAAAACAAAAAAACAATCTTTTTACCTATCAATATGTACCTGTTGTCGGTTACAAAATTACAATATTGATAGATGCAGGGCTCTCAATTATCGGACAATTGATGCAACAAATAAGACTTGATAACAAGAAAATTGGCAAAACGAGTCTAATTGTCTTGTTTCTTGCCTATTGCCTCATCGTCTGATTGGTATTGGCTTGGCTTGACACCAAACTGATTCTGAAAACATTTCGCAAAGTATGAGGGAGTTTTGAATCCTACCATATAGCTGATTTCAGATACCGTAAATCTATGCTGACTTAGAAGCACAGCCGCTTTCTGCAACCTAACACTCCTGATATAATCCAATGGGGCAGTCCCAATGTATTTCTTAATCAATCGGTAAAGTTGTTTATTGGGAATGCCACTTTTTTCACAAAGCTGGTTGACATTCAAATCTGGGTCCGATATATTCTCTTCTATAATCTTTGCTATTTTTGCAAGAGACTTTTCATTGATAGACTCTGCCTCAATTGGCTTGACTTCCGCCTCTGTGATTGTTTCAATTCTTACTTTCTCCTTTATTTCAGTTCGAGATTTTAACAATTGTTTTATACGGCCAAGTAGTGCTGTTGGCTCAAATGGCTTGGTCATAAACACGTCAATGCCTAACTTAATACTTTCATTCTCTGTTTTATTGTCAGATTTAGCCGTCAACATGATTATGGGGATGGATGATAGTCGAGGATGTTGTTTCATACGTTTTACCATTTCAAGACCGCTCATGATTGGCATCATCTCATCAGCTATAATAAAGTCCGGCAAAAACGATGCGGCAATGGCGAGTCCGGCACGACCATTCTCTGCCACAAGGCATGTATAATCATTCTTCAGGACTTCCGTAATGAATGACGAAATTTGGAGATTATCTTCTACCACTAAAACTTTCGCCTTATTACTATCTTCATTGGAATTATTTTTATTTGAAATCGGCAGGACTTTTTCCGAGAGTGGCAAAGTCACGACAAAAGAGGTCCCCTGTCCTTCCTTACTGTATAAATTGATATTGCCCTTCATCAACTCCAGATATTTCTTTATAAGATACAAACCGAGTCCTGTGCCTTCGTGTAGTTTTGATGTTGATGGAGCGCGGAACATACGTTGAAATACAAGGGATTGGTCTATATCGGCAATGCCTATGCCATCATCCGAAACCACGATTTCAACTTCGTTGTCACGGGAACTGATACCTAATGAAATAGTAGCCCCCTCATCAGAATACTTACAGGCATTTGACAAAAGATTAGTGATCACAGATTCAAACTTCACGGCATCAGCCTCTATTAGTAATTGAGGACATGATGAATGGAATATGAATTTCTTTTGGGGATTGTTCTCTTGAAAAACTTCAAAGACTCCTTTACAGAACTCTACTACATCAAAAGTTGAGATGATAAGTAGATTTTCATCCGTATCCTCAAGATGTTGCAGTTCAAGTGTCCGATGAATCATATTGTTCAAGCGAACTGCATTATCATAGATTGTTTCAAGACTTTTTTTACTTTCGGCATCTTTGGCTTTCTCTTTCATGAGGCTGACCGGTCCAAGAATCATAGAAAGTGGTGTTTTCAAATCGTGAGAGATAGTTGAAAGAAAAGTTAGCTTCTTTTCAACATTCTCCAAAGCTGCCTGACGTTCTTGTTCACGGAAAGAACGAAGGTTCCGCTTGCGGGTAAACCATATAATCCAATAGACGGAGAAGAAGGCAATTAGGATGTAAACACATATCGCCCACCAAGACATCAGCAATGGGGGATTGACTGTTATTGGAATTGCAATTGGGCTTATTGGAGAACCCACGGTTTTCACCAAAAGAGTATAGTCTCCCATTTTCAAATCGGAAAACGAGATGCTATTCGCTCCTTCCGGCATTACAATCCATTCACCAACAGTATCATCAGGTGAATCTGTAAGTTTGTACATATAACGCTGTATGGATTCGGGTGAATAATTCAATGTGCTTACTACAAGGGTAAAGCTCCCGCCATACGGAATGTCTAGTTTCTTGCAACCTCCTTCTATATCCGACAAATTCAGAAGCCCTGTACCTCTGTCATTCAAAACCATCTTTATCGACTTAAAATCGAAACCATTACCTATGATAGATTTGTCAACCTCAAGAATTTCATCAGTACCGCCAAGGTAAACTTTATTGTTTACGGTATCTTCGTAAACTGCGGTATATGATTTCTGAGGTATAGGTAAAAGAGCGGTGTTCAATGAATGACCGTCAATACTCCATACGTTGTTTTGAGTCGAGACCCACATGCCTTCTCCTACTTGCCCCAAAGCCAAAATAGTCTCATCGCTGTTGGTATAAGGGAATTTTATTATCTCATAGCTGTCATTTTTATTGAAAATGATCACACCGCCCTTATATGCACACCAAATACGTCCTTGTCTATCAATTGACATATTCGTGGGATACCCCCCTGTTAAATTGAAAATATCAAATCGTTGAAGAGTTTTTGTGTCAGGATTGAATTTTGTAAGCATATTGTCCCGAAACAAGAGTATCCAGATATTTCCTCTACCGTCTTTTATTATATTATTTACGAGATTGTTTGACAATGCCTTGCCATCTGGAAACTCTGTTTCCGCGTTCAAAGAGTAGTCAGAGATGATAATGCCGCCTTTATCCTTTAATTTGGATTTACTTATAGAATGGAGCCCGTTTAGAAAACTTCCCGTCCAAAAATAGTCACCGTCCTCAATCAAAGCATAGACCCAGTTTGAGTTATGCTCCCCGTTCTCATCTATTATGTGAAACACATCAAAATTATTCGCATCCTCGTTAAATCTATTTATGCCCGCATCAGTGGCAAGCCATATCTGATTTTCGCTATCTTCCAAAATGGAACGAATGCGGTTGTGCGATAGTGAATTAGGTGTCGCTGAATGCTGATACCAACAAGGTTTTGAGCCATCTGATAATTTGATGACACCATTAGTCCCGGCCAACCATAAATTATCTTTGCTGTCACGATGAATCACATGTATTTCGTTTCCCTCCCCAGAATTTGCTAAAGTACTAAGTTTTATAGTACGAATAGATGTGGAGTTTGAAGCCATAGAAAATCCACGCTCATGACCTGTCCATATATTATGTTGTAAATCCGCATAAATACACCAAATCTCGTTGTCTGCTAGGCTCAATTCATGTCTTGAATCATGGCGATAGTGTCGAATAGTATCATTGAACATCTCAAAGACACCATTGTCAGTGCCTATAAGTATATGTCCATTATCGCTTTTTGTCAGACTTTTAACATTGTTATTTCCAATATCAATAATTTTATTCCAACTTTCACTGGAAGGAGTATATCTATATAAGAATCCTTCTCCGCCAATATAGATACTTTCTCCATCTTCGGATTCAAGGAGACAGTTGACGAATAGAGAGCCCGACATTGATTTATCCATCTTGGCTCTCACTGTATGGAATGATCCTGATTGGGTGTTCCATCTGGCAAGTCCATTGTAAGTCCCGACGTATAAAATTCCACGGCTATCGCGCAATAAGGAATACACTGATTTATGAGGGAGGCCGGCAGAGAGATTGGTAAGTTCATTATTTGACAAATTCAATCGAAATACTCCATTTAGGCTTCCTATCCAAAGTCCATCATCAGCAAGTAGTAAAGACCGAATTTCCTTTGGGGTATTTGACGGATAATGCTTTACGGTTCCAGAAGAATAATCATACACAAGCAATCCATTGTTACTGCCCAAAAACAGGTTATTATCTTTTTCGACGATGGAATATATCTGAGTGCCGAACAGTTCATTTTCCCCCACGGGATGGGTGGTAACTCCATCATAAAAATATAGACCTCTATTTGTCCCAAGCCACATAATACCTCGGTTGTCACTAAAAAGACTGAACACGGCAGTCTTTTTGCCCTCTACGGCAACATTCTTCCACGACAATTCAGACTCAGGCATTTGTGGCGCGGATGATACATAATGCGATATGCAGGCTATCATTATTAAGACAACCAGTCTATGCAATTTAAACTTAAGGTTTTTTATAGCCATGCTTTCTGGAGATATTTGATAATGCAAAATTACTAATTTTTAAGGTAATAGGCTTAATAAATAAGATTAGTACGCTATTACAAACCAGACATTAAATGCAACAAATCGGACTTCAATAAGAAAAATCCCTCTTCTTGTCCACTTTCTGCTATATTGCAGTATGGCGAAGAAGGGGGATACTTATTATTTTGAGTTACGTTATATACAACAGTTCGGTAATTTTTGAGCAGGCATAGCTGTATCGCACTGATACACAATAGTTTGCATTGATATTGAATTGTTATTGCATCTTATTGATATTCAATTGAATATGCAAATTTTACCGAACTATTGTTATATAGCTATTCCTCTCCAAAATTTTTAGCGAATTTCTGCCATTTGTCCGAGGTGTTAACATTGTAATATCGATCTTGCTTATAGCCTCCGATATATTCTTGACTCGTCCAAGTGGAATCGGAAAGGAAATAATATTTTCCTGTTTGATTCCTACATAGATATGTGTCAAAATAATATACTGAAGAACCTTCGGCTGCTTGTTTCATCGGGATTATCTGCCAATTGCCAAAGCCATCATCGGTGAAGTCTCCCGTAATATAGCCTTTGGTCTCACTGCCCGCATTCCACATATTCACCTCAAAAGTAACTTTAACGTTGAAATCTCCATAAGCTTCGATACCACTATGAGGAAGCAGATTATTGTTGAAATCAAAGAATGCCACATTCTCCCAATTTGAGCCAACACCCCAAAGGGTTTGATTGTCTGCTGACACCCAGAATGGTTCCCAAACACAATATCCTGCACCTCCATTAGCAAGCAAAGCCTCTTTTATTTCCACAATAAAATCTTTTTGTAGTTGAGGACATGGCGTATTCGGATATCCTATACACATCTTACTCATGAGATTAATATTCTGGTCATTCCATGCACGAGTCCATATCTGCCCCGTTTCCGCCACAAACAGTCTTACTCCATAAGTTGAATACAGATTCGATGCGAACTCCCCTAATTGTGCTGGTGTATAATCTTGCCATTGAGGATAATATGAGACCCCAAGCATATCGAATTCTTTTAATCCATATTTCTTATGGTTGGCTACCCAGAACATGGCATCATTTGGATTCATTGCTACATGAAGAACAGTCTTGATATTTTTTGCGTTATTCCGATTAAAATCGGCTACTGCCTGCAAACCTGCATTAAAAAGCTTTGTGTTTCTAACATAATTTGTAGGTATAAGATCTGCATTGTCTGCCACCATTATTGAGTTGTTAGTTTCATTTCCAATCTGTACCAATTCTGGAAGCAGATTTGTAGCATTCAAGTGTCCCAGAATGCGATAGGTGTAGTTATAAACAGAATCGGCAAGTATATCTGAATATTTAACTACAGGACGCCATGCTTCAGGAACAATGTTTGTCTGCGGATCCGTCCAAGCATCGGAATAATGAAAATCCAAAAGGACATTCATTCCCTCGTTTTTAGCACGTCGGATACTGCGTTTAACATCAGAAAGAGTTGAATAGTTTGTCCATGTGGGATTATGCCAAAGACGGACACGCACAAGATTTGCTCCGAAACTCTTTATAAGATTATACGGATCTACAGAGTTGCCATCCTTGATATAGTTGACACCTCCATCCTGCAACTCATTAACGTAAGACAAATCCGCGCCTTGAAGAAACGGAAGGTCTCCAGAGGTCGAACGGCTCAGTGGCATATCTGCCATCTGATCCGATTCTGTAAATAATGGCTCTTCAACTTGGTCTTGACAACCAAAGAGAGCAATTGTTAACAGAATCATCAAGATACCCATTAAGGGTTTTCCAATTGTTACTGTTTTCATTTGCTTAAATTTAAGTTAAACATTATATCTGCAAAATTAATCACACATGCAATAACTAAGAATGTGAATATTAGACATAATGCGCCACAGATTAGAATAATACATCCCCAATACTCATTTGTGTCATTAAATGTCCGAAATATTGCATAAAAAAGTCCATATAGGACAATTATCCCATATAGACTTTACTATCATACTCGAATATATCCATTGTATTTATGCCGTGGTTCGGCAACGAGAGAGGATTTATCCTCTTGTCGTTTTGTGGATTGCGGGGGGGGGCGATGTTGGCGGATTGTTGTGGGGTGGTCGGTATGATTTCCTCGCCGTTCTGTTCCTCTCTTTTCGGAGCTAACTCAGCGGTTATTTTGCGGTCGAGGGCGGCGAGTTCGGATTTGAGTTGCTTTAACTCGTCCTCCTTTCCCCATGTCTTGGCGATGATTGCTTCGAGCTGGGGAACGTCGGCTTTGAGTCTGGCGGTGCGTTCCTCATACTGCTCGATGATGCCGGGTATCTTCTCCAGTGCGTTAACGAAGTTCATACAGGCGGCGTGAGTGTCGCTCATGGCAATGAATCCGTTGTTGAACTTGTATTTGTAGTTGCCTTCGACCACAAAGCGGTTTTGAACGGTCTCCTTGCCGTCAACAAGATTACGCTCCGAGATGATGCTGATGGGGAAACCATAGACCTCGCCGACACGCTGATACTGACCATGAGTGTCGGTACGCTGCGCCAGACCTTGCAGATGGATACCCATATTCTTCTCGTCAGAGAGGTTGCAGGTATCTATGGTGAGATTGTTGACGGGGTTGCCGTCTTTGTCTCGCTGTACGACCGACTGATAACGGGCAGCGTCCTCCTTCATGCGACTGATTGCAGCCTCGTTGTTTGCGATGTCGTGACTGATGGTCTGGAGCCTGAACTTGGAATCTGAAATGCCCTTGTTGTGGGCTTTGCGCTCAGATTCCAGTGCCGCGATACGCTTTTCAAGTTTAGCCTTTTCAAGAAGGTCGGTGTTACCACTGAGAATAGCCATATACTCCGAGAAGTTCATGCCGTTCTTCTCGTCCATTGCACCCTCGTCGATGGTACGAGCTCCGAGTGCGCCGGATTTGAGCTGGTCTATAAATGTCGCTTTGCAGTGAAGAAGATTGAACTTGTAGGAATCCAGCGACTTCTCAACCGCATAGATGATTACATCAACCTTATTGTCAGCATATAACTTGGCAGTCTCGTTGCCGGCTCGTATGGCTCTGCCGTCCCTCTGTGTGAGGTCAGAGGGACGCCACGGCGTATCCAAATGATGAAGACAAACCGCTCTACGCTGAGCATTTACGCCTGTTCCGAGCATACTTGTAGAACCGAAAAGAACACGCACATCGCCACTGTTCATAGCCTCGATGACTGCCTTTCTCGACCTTTCGGTTTTACACTCTTGTATAAACCTGATTTCATGTGCCGGAATACCATAATCTTCAATCAGCTTTCGCTTGATTTCGGAATAGACGTTCCATTCGCCGGGCTTGTAAGTTCCGAGATCGCTGAAAACAAACTGTGTACCTTTCTGCGCATCATACCTGCGATAGTATTCTGCAATCATCTTGGCGCAGTGTGAAGCCTTGTTGTTAGGATCATCCTCAGCGTTGGGGTCAATCATGCGCATATCAAGAGCCATCTTGCGGGCATAGTCCGTGGCAATTAGCATTTTCGCCTTTTCCTCCGTTTCGGAAAGTGGTGCTCTGCCGAGTATAGTGGCATCGCCACTCTCGGCAAACTTCATCAGTTTCTCGATGAACGCCTCCTGCGCCAGTGTCGGTGGAATATTATGGAGAATCTCATGTTTCTCCGGTCGGTCAACACCAACATCCTCCGCCGTGCGGTAGTCGGTAATCTCATTGTAGAACGCCGCAAGTTCCGGCACCTTGATGAAATACCTGAATCGCTCTTTTGCCACAATATTATTTGTGACATTGAACTCAAAGTCGGTAGTCTTCTTTGCAAAGATTGCCGCCCACGCGTCAAAGCATCGGATGTCCTGCCTTTCAAGCTCATTCGGACGGAGATATTTGAAAAGCAAATACAGCTCCGTCAATGAATTGGATATGGTAGTGCCACTGAGAAAAGTCGCGCCCAAATCCTTACCGGTTCTCTCTTGAATGGTACGGATTGCATACAACAGGTTGAGTGCCCTCTGGCTACCTTCACTGTTGCCGAGACCCGCCACACGGTCGTGCCTTGTATTGAACATCAGGTTCTTGAACTGGTGTGACTCGTCAACAAAAATATGGTCGATGCCCATCTGCTTGAAGTCAACGACAGCATCCTTGTTCTGCTCCATCTGATACTGAATGGTCGCTATCTTGGCGGTAAGATTCTCTTTTCGCTTGATTAGACCTTTGAGCATACCACGGCTGATGTCGTGGCCCTGCTGTTTCAGCACTTCGAGGTTTTCTTCAACTGTGTTAAGCTCCGCCTGAAGGATTTGCTGCTGCATTTCCGGCGACTGCGGGATCTTGCCAAACTGGTCGTGCGACATTATCACGCAGTCATAATCGTTGTTCTTGATCTGATTGAAGAAATTGACGCGGTTGTCAGCCTTGAAACTCTTTTCATCGGCGAACAGTATCCGGGCATTTGGATAGGCACTCTGATAGGTCATGGCAATCTCGGCTACGTTGGCTTTCAGCCCGATAATCATTGGCTTGTGAGCCAGTCCAAGACGCTTCATTTCATGTGCTGCAATGCACATTATCAGCGTTTTACCCGTCCCCACCTCATGATCACACACGCCACCGCCATTCTGTTTCAGCATCCATATACAGTCCATCTGACTTTGATAGATAGAGTGGATTCCATACCGGTCACCCAATATTTTCATATTGAGGTCAGGGAATGTCTGATGGCTGCCGTCATACTGCGGACGGACGAAACAGTTGAACTTATTATTATAAAGGTCAACAAGTTTTTCCTTGAACTCCGGGCTTTGTGCTTCAAGCCATTCTGAGAAGCCATTTCGTATCTCGTCAATCTTGGTATTGGCAAGTTGGATAGCCTCGTTGTCAGGCACTTTTATATCATGACCGTCCTCGTCCTTGCCCGCCGACTTTTTTATGTCAGGAATAGTGTTATGAAGGGCGTGTTTCAATAGGTTCATGCCGTCGTAGGTACGGTAGTGACCCCTGACGCAGAATTCCTCCCAGATGGTCATGTTCTTTCTCGATGCCACCGCCGAGTATTCATCCATAGAGGCAGAATAGGCAATCTTCACATCTGTATGGTAGAGATATGACATATAGGCGGAGTAGATACCCGTTGGAATCCATCGCTCACCGAAGTTGAAATCCAGCTCGTCGAACTCGATGCGGCGCGGCCGGGCATCCTCCAACGCTTTGAGCGAATCTTTCGACAAGGCGATAAATGGCTCTACGCCGTCATATCCGGGGAAGTCTTTTATCCGTTCTTCCTCATGGTTAATCCATGCCCTGACATTACCAGCTTTTGCCACTACATTTCCGGCGATAAAACGGTCTTTGACCTCATAGCTGCTGACAAGCGGATTATAATATATGTGGCCTTCAAGGTTATCTACCAATGAATCCTCATCCATATCCACAAGCGATGACATATATTCAAGGTTGACTACACCGTATTTATTGAGCGATGCGGTCAGTGCCTCCAACGGTGTATCCACCGAAGTCACCTCGTCAACGGCAAACGACACCGGATGGTCGAAAATGTCAGCCTTGACAAACCGACCATTCTCGCCGCGCTCTAATGCAAGAGCATCCCTGCCATTGGCGTCCATCAAAATAAATTTCACATTCTTTTTCTCATTTAGGTTGCCGTATTTCTCCACAAACTCATCATAATACTGATTGAGGTGTTCGCGCAGATGTTCCGAAGGTTCATGGGTCTCAGCTTCATAGTTGTAGAGTTGCTGATACGTTTCCGACAGCGTTACATAGAGCATGGCGCGCTTCGTCTGTTCCGGCTTCAATTCCAATGGATTGAATGTAGCACCATTCTTGCGTACTTCCGAGAGAAAGCCCACCATGCCGTCCTGAACGACCATGCTGCCGTTGTGGTGGAAGAACTGAATATCCTCCGAGAAAGGACGGGGCGACATATCCACCTCGGCCTTCTCCGGCTTTTGCGCCGCCACTCTTGGCTGTCTGCCGGGAATGAAGTAGCCCTCGGTTTTCTCGATGACAGTGCCGCCCTCGAAGATAGTTTCGGATTTATAATCCTTGTCAGCTTCTTTTTCAGCCGCCTGACGCTCACGCTCTGCAAGCTGGGCGTATGCGATTGACATCATGGCCTCGTAGAACCCGTTGATAGGCGGATTATCGTCCCAGTTCAGAGAACCGTAAAACTCCAGCTCCTTGTCAGTGAGCGGTCGGAATTTATTTGTTGGCAACGGTTTGGAGTCAGCCCACGGTTTTGGTTTCTCGACCGGCTTTTCCTCCTTCTCTTTCTTTGGCACGGCGGGACGCTGGTGTTTTGGCGCGTCCCTCGGCTCCAGTTCTCCGAAAAGGTTATAGGCGAACAGACGCGGGTCGGGATTGTCGGAATAATCCGGGCCGCCGTCGGTTTCTATTTCCTTCGCCTGTTCCGGAATGGGTGTAGATGGCACACTCTCGGATTGCTCAACCTTCTGTATTTCGGCATTGGGCGTAACAATCTCTACTACCTTTTGCTTGGCGGTCTTTGTCAGCTTCGGGTCTTCGAGCTGCTCACAGATAGCCACACGTTGCCCGGCTCTTACGAGCTTACGCAGGTATGTGTCGAGCGCGTGATGTGGAAATCCGGCAAGCCCTATATATTTGTCACTGCCGTTGGCTCTGCGGGTGAGTGTAATACCTAAAATCTCCGACGCTTTTACCGCATCCTCGCCAAAAATCTCATAGAAATCGCCCACTCTAAACAGCAGTACAGCATCGGGATGTTTCTTTTTCATCTCCTGATACTGTTGCATCAGAGGTGTATTGGTGAGGCTCGACTTCTTTTCTGCCTTAGCCTCCTGTTTAGGCGTAGGAGTTGGAGCAACCGGGTCAGGCGTAGGCGGTTTGATACCGATGGAATTATACAGTTCTATATTAAGGCGTAGATGCAACGACTCGTCAAGTGCCTTTCGCAAATCCTCGGCAATGCCATCGATGCCGTCATCATGGTGGTACACGATAGCCGGTTTTCCATACTGGTCAGTACCCACCTTTGCGTTGGTACAGATTACATTCTGCGGAAACGCCTGAAAGAATTTGTTTCCCGGCACCTTTGTACCACGGTCAACCACAGACTGAATGAAAAATTCTTCATCAGCCGACAATGACTTCTTCCCTGTGTGCTTCTGCAATATAATGAGGTCGCTACCCACATCAGTTCCGGCATTCTCGGAGAATGTGTTATTAGGAAGACGTAATGCCGCCACAAGGTCTGCCTGTTTCACAAGCTCCATTCTTATGAAAGGCGAGGCAGCGTTCATCACACCCTGCGATGTGATAAAGGCAGTCAGACCTCCCTCTCTCACTTGGTCAAGACCTTTGAGAAAGAAATAATTGTGCAACGACTTAGCCGCTTGACGGTAGCCAATCTCCTTACTTACGGCATAAGCAGGGTCTGCAACTGCAAAATCACCGAAAGGAATATTAGAGGCTGCGACATCGAAGTATCCGTTGAAATCACTTTCTATCTTCTCGAAGCCCTCTATTCGGGTCAGAATAGACGGGTGCAGGGCTGACAGAATCTTGCCTGTGAGTAAATCCTTTTCATATGTAAGGACTTCGGCACCGGGATATTTGTCATTCCGCAGGAATGAGTCTATAAAAGCACCCTGTCCGGCAGACGGTTCAAGAAATTTTTTGACATCGACCCCGGCATCTTTCAGCGCGTCGGAAACGGCGTCAACAATCGGCTGTGGCGTATAGAAAGCCGTCAGCGTTGACGCTTTCAGCGACTCCATATAGCGGTTAAACTCCTTGTCGTCATGCGAATAGTCGTGGATAAGGCGACGCAGTTCAACCGTAGGTGCGAACAATTCAATATCCGACTTGCTCCACTTGGCTGCATCCGCCAACTCGTTGGCATCGTTGAGAATACACTTCAGCCCACCGAACCCGGCATACTTGCGCAGTATCTCTCGCTCTTCGGGAGTCTGCGCTGTGCGTCCGGCAACACCGAGCTTCAGGACAAGCCTGATAGCCTCGATGTTGTCGCGCATGGTCTGTAAACGGTTAAAGGCCATATTCGTCGAAATATTCGGTAATCCTACCGGTGATTACCAGTTTGAAAATCACACCTTCGTTGGTGTTGAGGTATTCCTCGCTCAGTTCCACATCCTTGAACTCCTGCTGCAATTCTTCCAGTAGCGTATAAGTCCAGAATTCGATGGAACGTTCATCGAGAGAAATATGGTCTGAAAATTCGTCTGCAAGTATGCCGCTTACAAAATCGTATGGCGAAATCTCAAAGCCATCAAGCAGACGGGCAATGGCTTTCTCGGAGGACACAAAGACTTCATCCCCGTCCAGCCTTGATTCCACATAGGTGTCAGTCGCAGCTTCGGCGCGTGCGGCAATCAGCAGGTCATCATCAGCTTCGGGGAAATGGTGCACCGTCAGGTAACGGCGCAGATACAGATTATAATAGTCGAGGTCATAGCCCCGGCCATCATTCTTTCTTTTCATAAAAAGTGTGGGGGAAATTTTAGGGCGTGAATACTTTCACACTGCAAAGAAAATCATACTCAAAGACTCAATCATTATTTCCGGATACTATGGTACTCGGTAGCCTCGCAATGCCTCAATGTGACGCGACAAACGACATTTTCCATTCAAACCCTGTTCAGACATACTTTTGAAGTCCATAAATCGCCTGTTTTTCAAATAATTATATAAGGTTAATACCCCAAAAATCAGCCTGTTTAAATTATATATGCTTTATTATCAATTAGATAAAATTTGAAATAATAGTGTTTTGGGGTACTCTCCCGTCGTGGGGTAGCAGGCTCGCTAATTTTGCATCGTAATCGAAAACGAAACGCAAAATGAAGAAAACTGAAATTGACTATAACGATGTGGGAACATTCCCGAAGTTTGCCAAGGCCTCGATAAGAATCATGCTTGAGATGCTCAGGTGCATGATGAAGAAGAAAGAGCCTCCGATACTTTCAATCAACGGCCGCATGATTTATCTCACCGAGCATGTGATGAAGCTATTCGGCTTCAGCGTGAGAAAAATCCGACAACTAAGGGCTGACGATGAAATCGAGTATATGATCAGCAAGGACGGCTCAGTGGTATTCCACTACGAGCATCAGGTGCAGGAATATATCGACCGTACATTTGTCAGTTCACGCAGCCCGGAAGGAATGGAGCGTAGAAAACTCCGCAATGAAAGATTCAATAACCTCGGCACCAGCTAAGGTGCCATAAAATCCCCCTATATAAGTTTATGGAAAATATCCAGGAACAGGAAGTGCTGATTGCCCGCAACAACGAGACGGGACAGGTAGGCGCAGTCGTCGGTCAGAACCCCGACGGCACCCCGAAGATGGCAGACGCCAAGACTGCCAAGTTGAGCGATCTCGTTAAGTTCAACAAAAACCAGAACCCCATCGAGGCGTTCATCTCCAATTTCATCCGTCAGGTGCAGAATCCATCGCTGTTCGGCTTCTTCAAACTCCCTGCCGACCGCTATGACGCTATCGCTCCGGCAATGGCCGACCTAATCCAAGACCCGGCGTCAAACGGCGAGATGCTCAAGCCTTACGAGGTTGAGGTGAAGCCTGTGGCTCAGACACAAGAACAGACTCCGGCACAGGAACAGACCACGACGGAAGTACAGCAGGAACCGGAAGCAGAGCCTAAGCCAGAACAGGAATCTGTGCAGACCAGTCAGGAAGTGACAACCACCGCAGCCAAGGCGACACCCGTTGACCCCAACAGGATTGACTGGGCCACCATCGAACAGCAGTGGGGCGTTAAGCGGGAGACACTCGAACAGTCCGGCGCACTCCAGTCGATGCTCTATAATCACAAGTCGCCTCAGCTCTTTACTGTTACTCCGCAGTTCGGCGATGAGAAATTCACTCTCGATGCCCGCCTCTCCTTCAAGGAGCAGCCCGACGGAAGTTTTACCCTTGCGCCACACTTCATCAAGAACGAGCCCAAACTCGATGTTCCCTTCCGTGGCTACGAGTTCTCGAAAGAAGATAAGGAGCAGCTTCTCAAAACCGGCAACCTCGGCAAAGTTGTGGAACTTGCCGACCCCATGACAGGGGAGATGAAGAAATGTCTGGTCAGCGTTGACCGTCTTACCAACGAAATCGAGGCCATGCCTGTGGATAAAATCTTTATAAAGAACCACATCGGCAAGACCGAGCTTTCGATGAAAGAGATAGGTATCCTGAAAGACGGCGGCGTGGTACATGGTAAGGAAATCGAGCTGAACAACGGACGCAAGTTTACCAGCGACCTCCAGTATAATGCCGACAAGTGTGATGTCGAGTTCGTCCGCACGCAGTCGCTCAAACAGGAGCAGTCCGGAGAGACACAACAACGTAATACATGGGTTGATTCTGATGGCAACCCCAAACGTATTACCAAGTGGGGTTCTACACATTTCACAGAACAGCAGATTGCTGACTATATGGCCGGTAAAAAGATCGAGATGGTAAATGTCACTGACAAGCAGGGTCAGCCCTGCACGGTATTTCTCCAGTTCAACAAGGAGAAACAGCGTCCGGTCACTGAATATCACTATGCCGACAACAAGAATGTTGTCGGTGTGGCCGAAGAAAGCAAGACACAGTATGCCGTGAACAATCAGGGGAAGACCAATGAGGCTACGAAAAACATCACAGACCCGCTCCAGAGGGGTCAGACGGCTCCCAAGAACGAACAGCAGCAAGAGCAGCAGCTCAGACTGAAGGGACCGAAATTATAATCCCCGACTGACATAATACCTGCCATTCTCTAATGGCTGTCCTCTTCACCGACATGGGGAGGCAGACCCTTCCCATGTCTTTTTCAAACCTCTTTCAATAATTCAAGCAAGTAATAATCAATAAAATAAATAATATTATGAATCTCGTAATCTCAAACTCCGCTCAAATCGCCTTCGCTGTATCCCGCGCCCTCAACTGCTCCGACCGTAATGAAAACGGCGACTATACCAACGACACCGGCAGCATCGTCATCACCTCCGTCGAGCCCAGTCTCGTCGAGCCGGCTCCGTTTCAGTATTACGCCGGCGGCAGCGACTTCATCAAGACGCTCCCTTTTATCCCCAAGAGATACCTGTACGGTATCCGTGCTGACAATGTGGGCGGTAAATTCAAGGTCAGCGACGAGGACAAAAGCACGGTCGTCAGGCTTCAGGCTCTTGTCGAACAGGCCGCAGAGGTCATCTTCGCCTCAAACAACGGAAGTGAGGCTCAGGCTCTATTCGCTATTCTATATCAGGCAGCAAAAGCCGGACGCCGTACCAGCCGCATGTGGCTGACCACACTGAGCAACCGGGCGATAACCTATGCCTACCGTAACCGCGAGTCAGGCCGCAACATCACACGTATAGCCCGCTCCGGTTTCGTTCACCACGGAATGAACTTTCTGTTCCGTGCCAATGTGGAACAGGCTTTCGCCCAGATGTATGGCAAGCAGTCGTTCCCGATGGAGCGTATGGACATCGCCGCGCTCTGGCTCCTTTGCAACAGCTACGACAACATGAAAGTCAAGCTCCCAAAGAAGACCCGCTATGGTGTCGGTCTCTCCGGCAAGTGGGGTGGAAAGGATGCGCAGTTAGTACCCACGGAAATCTGGTGCAAGGAATCGGACGCGCAGAAAGTTTATGAGAAACTCATGAAAATGAACGGCAAAACAGTCATGGCTGAGGTTGTAGAGGTCAACCCAAAGGTGGAATGGCGACACGAATTGCTCAATATGGCGACTCTTCAGGAGGTTGCCATCGATGAACTGGGATTCCTGCCCGCCCGCACAATGGCGGCCGCAGACATTCTGTTCGAGAAAGGACTTATTTCATCGCCTCGCAGCTCTGTCACCTCACTGCCTTATCACCTGAAGCGTCACGTCGAGCGTCGCTTTCCTGAGGCAAAGGCGTTCCCGTTCTGCCCCGAAGAGCAGATACCTTACTGCCACGGAATCATCACTACCGAGCGTACACCTCTTTTTCTCAGCGACGACGAGCAGCGTGTGTATGAACTCATCAACATCCGTACAGAAATGGCTTTTGACTCAGCAAGATGTATAGAGGTGGGAATCGCGGCAAATATCGAAGGTGTCGGTCTTTTTGGCACAGCCGAACTGCCCGATGATGCGGAATGTGTAACGGGTAATATAGAATTTACAATCTCAGGTGTGAGCATCTACTCGTTCTCGGAGCACTCACCCGAAACCCTGACCGCCGCAACATTTCTGCACGACCTCAATGAACTGGTTAACACAGGTGGTGATACACCCTTGCTTCTTCCCGTGAGCAGCTACCGCGACTGCGGAGCCTGCCTCCAGCGTCTCATCGACAACGGATTCGTAAAGTATCTTCTTGGCGACATCGAGCCGACAGAGAAGGCGCGTGTACTCCTTTCGCACGCCGGCCACCTCGAACTTGCCGACATCGGCAAGTTCATCAGCCAGATTGACGAGGTTGACGCACTCGCGGAGAACCGCAAGCCCACCAAGCCGGTAATGCGGGAGTATGAAAGTTGGATTCATCCCCTTATTCTCTCGCTCATCACCGACAAGAAGTCCTTTGCCAGCAAAATTTCGGGCTATACCTGCCCTAAATGCGGCAATCACGGACTGACCGCCTTTCCGGCGACAATAGCCTGTGAGTGCTGTGGCTTCTCAATTCCGCGCCACTTCCACGGCTACGACCTGACCGACAAGGACATCGAGCAGCTTGTACGATACAAGTACACATCGCCCATCTACGGCTTCATCGACCGCAAAGGCCGCAAGTTCTGCGAATCGTTGGTAATCGACAACCGTTTCGGAGTGACATTCTCCGCCAAAGCCGCCAAGATATATTCATAAAATAGTATTGCCTATGCAGACAATCGAAATAGACAAGGAGGTGTTCGAGGACATGGTGAAGTCCATGCAGTTCCTTCACACAATGGTGAGCCGCATGTGGAAACTGCTTCATCCTCCCGCTGGTTCCGGAAAATGGCTCACATCATACGCGGCAGCAAACGCCATGTGTATCACAGTCCGGCAACTCCAGACACTGAAATCAAGCGGAAAGATTGGCTTCTTTCAAGAGCCGGGAGGAAACTGTCTGTTCAGCGAAGCTGAGATAGGGCGTTATCTTGACGACAACCGGATGGAAGCCGGAGGATGCCTATGACAGATGATATTATCACCAAACGCCATCCCAGCGTGATGACATTCTATGCTCAGGCAAGGGAACTGGCAGAAATGTTTGAGGCGATATCCCCGAATATCCGACCACCGCTTGCCGGGAGATTCTTCATCGAAGACAAGGAATTGTCAAAACGACTGTCATTACACCGCCGCACCCTCCAGAACTTCCGTAACGCCAACATAATTCCCTATTATAAAATAGGAGGCAAGACCATTTACGATGAAGCCGAGATAGAGGAATGGCTCAACGCCAACTTCCATGCCAAATACTGATGTGATTGAACTATACATATAAACCGACCGAAGGGCGACAACCGAGTATCATGCTCGATTGTCGCCCTTCATTCTGTATTTCCTCAAAGAGGATTCTTTCTCGGTCGTCCACGCTTTTTCGGCGGTTCCCTCACAAAGTCAGTCGGTTTTTCTTTGAGGGGAGTAACAGCATCCTCCATCTTGTCAAACTTGGAGCGCATCTTCTGCATATCCTCCGAGATTGCCTCATCTACCATCTTTGCGTAGATCTGAGTCGTCTGAATGTCTGAATGCCCAAGCATCTTGGAGATGGTTTCGAGTGGCACATGATTACGGAGCGACATTGTTGCAAATGTATGTCTCGCAATGTGTGTCGTCAGATGCTTTTTGACCTTTGCTAGAGATGCAATGTCCGCAAGATACGAGTTCATCCGTTGATTCGAAATTACCGGAAGGAGAACTCCTTTGGCGATAACCATTGGGTCATCTTTGTATTTCTCGATTATTTTGGCAGGGATACCGAGTAAGGGAATAGTGCTGATTTCGCCAGTTTTCTGACGTGGCTTTTTAATCCACATTTCCCCATCCTCGTTTTCCACAAGCTGGCTCTTGTTGAGAGTGGAGACATCAATGAATGCCAGACCGGTAAAACAGCAGAATATAAAAATATCTCTTACCCGTTCCAGCCTTGGGAAATCTGAAAGGTCAAGCGTCATTATTCTTACAAGCTCCGCCTCATTGACAGCTTCCCGGTGAGCTTCTGTCCGTGTGTATCTTTTTTCGATGAAGGGATCGTCCTCAAGCCATTTATTGGCAATTGCCACACGTGTGACCTTTTTTAGATACCTGAGGTACTTGACAGCGGCATTATTGCCGTTCTCTTTGGTCACGCGGAGGAAATGCTCGAAATCATCAATCATTCCGCCTGTGAGTTTCTTAATCGGAATATCCGGAACGCCCTCACGCTTCATGAGAAACTCCGACAGGTACTTCACGCACCTTTCCCAGCGGAGATATGTACTATTGCATATGTCTCCGCAATTAAGTTTCTCCTTGTACTGCGCCACCACGCCGTTGAATACCTCGCAAAGCATCTTCGGTCCTGCAATCTTTCCAAGGTAGTGGTTCTTCAATACAATCGGGTTTACAGCCTCCCCGTCCTGCGTGAGCCTGCTGTGAATCTCGCTCATGCGTACCCGAATGGAGCTCAGATACTTGTTAAGCTCAATGTCCGTTTTTGAACGACCCTTGGCAATGCCTTTTGCCGGGTTCCAGTTCTCGGCATCGATGCTACGGTTCACGTTGAACTCTGTCCTCTGTCCCGATACTGTGATTCTGGCGAAGATGGGGACTTCTCCCGATCTTTTCTGCTGCGCTTTCCGAATCATGAAAGTCAGCGTGAAATAATTTTCTTGCATAAGAATCTTTTTTTGACACAAAATTAATACTCACATGTCATGCTCTTATGGCTCAGAAAACTGAATATCAGCGAAATATCGCCATTGCAGGTGTAAAAATCGGGAATAAGACAAAAAAGGAAGTCCATTTACACCCAACGGAAAAGTAATCCAATACCCTTACCTTATGGTTTACAGCATGGATTTATTTGATTTTCCTTGATTTCCAGTCCCATGTTTCCAATTCTTGAAAATCATAGAAAATGACACTTGCTTGTGCAAGTTAGGTTGCTGTAACCATTGCAAACTCAGATTATTAGCGTACCTTTGGGTGTAAATTTCAGTCTCTCAGAAACTATTCCCGATTTTTACACCGCAGACTACTCAGATTTGCCGATTTTCGGGGTTTTACCAAAAATAAAAATCGCTGAAAATGTTTGATTTTCAGCGATTTTCCTCATTAGGTAGAGTATTTTAGTGATCCGCCTGGGGCTCGAACCCAGGACCCCAACATTAAAAGTGTTGTGCTCTACCAGCTGAGCTAGCGAATCAGTGCTCTTGTTGTTAAAAGCGATGCAAAGGTACGGCTTAATTTTGAATTATGCAAGCGTTAGAAAGAATTTGTGAAAAAAAGTGCAAATAAAGTCACGGCTCTTTCATTTAAAAAAAGTCTTGTGCTTCCGAAAAGCCTGTTATTTTATAGCGGGGGAAGTCTGAATGGGAAAGGGCGATTTTCGCATTCATTTCTCTGATTTTCAATAAAATAAGTGGTATAAAAATTGGTCAAGTGACCAATTTTCGTAACTTTATAGTTGTAAATCAATTAGTTATGAATAAAAATAAGCCACTTGACCAAGTGCGTTCGACCGGCGTAAATGCGCCCAATCGGACTTCAAAATTAGTAAATAAATCTGAATTCAACGGCAGTATCCTGAACAGATTGATGAATTTCGCCCGTTCAGTCCCCGATTTCCGCAGGTCCGACAAGGGCAATATACAACATCGGCTCGCCGACATCATCATACTGATGATATTAGCCAGAGAGTGTGGATGTGTCGGGCGTGCCGATATAATGGAATTCGGACGTCTCCATCTCAATAAATTCCACAGGCTGGGCATTCTCAGGAACGGCGTGCCGTCAGAATCAACACTGTGCCGTGCTGAAATCGGCATTAACGATCATGCGATGGCCGACAGGATGCAGGATTTTGCCGGGGCATTTCACAAAGAGCTGCTCAAAAAAGGGTGTGGCAAGGAAATAATAACGCGAGTTCGGGATAAGAACTTAATGATTTTCAACCAATCAAAAGACATAGAGTATTGGGCGGCCTTTCAAGGTCGCCTGATTTATTTGTACCGTTTGGTGTTGTTAATCCCAGAGGACAAGCTGCCCGCTTGACTCGGGTACCTCAAAGTCGAAGTTCACTTCCGGCTTTGTGGCGAAGAAACAATACGCCCCCATTGCCGCAAGCAGGTTCATGAGGAAGTTGTGTACGCTGCGGTGGCGGGAGTGGACGAGCTGCGCCACATTCTTCAGCATGTCGTTTATGGATTCGATGATGCTCCTTTTACGAAGCATCATCCTGTCATAGAACGGCATGAGACGCTGTTTCATGTTCGAGCGAAGACCTGTCACAATATGTATGCCGTCATCCCAAAGATGCCCGAAAAGAGACTGCGATATATATCCCTTGTCAGCGTATAGTTTTCCAAACACCCTGTCAGTCAGTGTGTCGATGACTGCCTCATTGCGGTCGTCCACATTGGCGCGTGTCAGTACAAAGTTGATCAGCTCTCCTTTTTCGTTACATAGCAGATGCAGTTTGAAGCCTACATACCATCCCATCGTACTCTTCCCTTTGGCCGCAATATCCTTGAATACCTTCATGTTGAATTGGCGCTTGTTGTGAATGACCGGAATGCAGGTGCTGTCCACAAAACTTATCCCCGTGCACTCTCCGAAACACGCGAGCCGCAGGAACATGGTCATAGCCACAAAACATCGGGGCATGACTTCCACGAAGCGGTTGTAGGAGAATGTCTGCGGAAACAGATGCTTCCAGTGAATGCGCACACATCCCAGATAATAGTGCTTGAAGTTTCGGTACGAATTGAAGTGGAAACAGATCAGAATCGTGATGACCTCGGCATCCGACATCATGCGCTTTCTTTTCCGCTTTGGAGTGTCAGCTGTGGACGGAAGTGCATTTTTTGCCATCTCACCATCAAATTCCTTGCAGAAATCATCTGCAATACAAAAAATTTCAGTAACTTTACTTTCGGTAATCATGATACAGTATTTATTGTTTGTTGCATCTAAATTACTAAACATCAGTGATATTGCCAAAAAAATCGGCAGCTTTTTCAAGCTGCCGATTCAACTTTTTTATGGTGTTCCTTATCCCGAACTCGCGTTACTACTAATAATCTAACCATCAAAGCTGTAAATATGGGATGATGCGGGATTTAGTGGGATAATAGAGTACCTGTTGCAATCAGAGGAGTGGAGTGCAGTGGTTTTTCCTCACAGCGAGAGAAAAAATATTTTATGGAGACACACATTATCCGGGGTTGACAAGATTGACAGAGGTGACAACCCATTTTTACCCCGAAAATAGCCCATCGCAAGATATTATATATCAGTATATTATCTTGATAAATCTTTTTATGAAAAAGAATATAATAGAGCCAAAATTTGTCAACCCGTGGCTCTGAATTTTATCTGTTCCTCAATTCTGTCAACCTTTGTCAACGTTTGTCAACACGCCTTATTATAGGCAACTCGTTGTTATACACATTATTGTTTGCTGTCAACACTATCAACCCCCGAATGTGTGTTACTTATAAATCGGAAAATCGAGGACCAAGAAAAAAGACCACCTTCTCAGATGGTCTTAATATACTATTGTCTTGTTACTTAACCTATATTTCTGTTACAGCATCTCGTCTGAAAGTATTATGCTCATTCTGGGAAACGTATCCAAGTTGATTGCTCACACATCTTGTAGATCCAATCATCTTATCTATGTTTCTATGGGAATGGCCGTAAATCCAACAGTTGATTCGGCTTTCTGCTATCATACCAGCCAATTCTACTGTGAATGCTCCATTAATGGAACTATCCTTGAACTCTTCAGCCATCAGTGCGAAAGATGGTACATGATGTGTAGCGACAACAATCCTCTCAGCATTACTTTCACTCACCGCCTTTTCAATGAAATTCCGACATACCTCATGCTCTTCATTGAAGCGTTGTGCAGATAATCTAAACTCACCGTTACGGATACGCTTGAAGTCGCTTACGCATCGCTCTGTAAGATATTCCTCGGAGGGAGATATATGCGCCCATAGTGTTGATGCAATAAGGTCGGTTTCCTCATTGAGTGCAATAACGGAATTATAGCAAACGCTGACGTTGTGGCGTATCTCCAATTGCCAACCGTTACGCAACTCATTTATGTCAAAGAATTTATATAATTCATGATTTCCGGGAACTACTATTACCTGATTGAAATCCTCAGATACACGGTTCCAGAATGGATGTGAGATATAGTTGTCATCACCTAAATATCCAATATCTCCGGCAAGCACGAGAATGTCAGCTGATGGAATAAGAGGATGTTCTTTCAACCACCTTGAATTTTCTCCAAATTCGAGATGCAAATCTGAGGCGTATTGTACTCTCATAAGCTGTAGACGGTTCTGATAATCTCAATAAAGTCTGACTGAGGAATGTCCAGGACACCCATATTTTTTGATATGACCTTCGTATTTATGGGATCATTCTCAATGGCAGCAAGAAAAGTCCTTATATCATCTTTGATAGTTTCTGAAGCCTCAAACCTGTCTGCCGGAGTAATCAGGTGAACCATTCGATAGACATCTCGTTTATGCTTGTCAATATCATCGCTCTGAACTTTCTGTCCGGCGTCGCGTCGCTTGATATTGTTAAGATATGCCTTGATTTTTAGTACTATCAGAGCATCGTGGTCAATAGCCTGTACACCGTTCAGTTCAACGGCATGAGATACTGCATAGCTATAATACTCATCATCCATAAGTATAGCGGAAAAACTGGATAGGTACTCAGAAACGGAGATATGCACCAAATGGGCATCCTCCGGAAGTTTCACGGCATCAGGCTTACGGGAGAAGAGTTCTATGTAAACAGGAAAATCCTTATCCTTGGGGTCAATAAAACGATAGAAGCAACGATGTGTCTCTTCTTCTGACTTTACCTGCCAGGCTCTATATCCGCCTGCCTTGATGAACTCCCAGAAGCTATGAAGATACTCCGTAGTCAAGGCTTCACAAACTACAATCATATCTACATCCTTCGTAGCTCTCCCATGAATATTCGATTCCTCTAAATTGAGATTACAGGCTGTACCACCTATAATCACATAGCTACCTTTATAGTTTCCGAGATACTGACGTATCTTGTCTATTCCTTTCATAATGCTTCGTTTATTAGTTTATTTAATTCTTTCCACACTCTTGGGTCATCATCATTCTTATATGACAATGCAAGTGAAAATATATCCATTATACCATCCTTGGATGAAATAGTAGGGTCAGTTTTCCAAACCTCTACTTTTATATCACCCATACTGTCATTCAAATCAAGTTCACCGAGTTGGGGATTACGGGCATATACCGCATAAATATTCTGTGGGGGCGAAGTAAGCATAGAGATTTCAGAGAGTGCAGAATCGGAGGATATAACACCGATTTCAGAAGCTAATGCTGAATTAGTCGAAAAGAGTAGCTTCTCCACTGGACTATCAATCATTGGGAAAGCTTTTTCCCATAACTCTTTATTCGAGAATGGAAAATCAAGCAACTTTTTTCGTCCTTGCAACTTGAATGAAATTAAACCGGCGCGTTCAAGTTCAGCTGCAGCTAATGAAAGGGTCTTTATTGAATATCCCATAATCTTGGCAACATCTGATATACTCAATCCCTGCAATGACTTTGTGCCGAGGTGTAAGGTTATCATCGCGCCTGCAACTGCCGAAAGTTTCTCTATGGTGCTTACATTTACGCCAAGTCCTCGTTCTGACATCAATGCCCCCATTTGTGGAATATATATCTGTTTACCGGGTACCACGAACCCAATCCTACTTTCAATCAGGGATTTTCTCTGATAAGAATTAATGCCATCCAAAATTAAAATAACCGGCATATCGAGACGTTTTTCAAGTGTTGTGGCAATATTTTTATTCATTCTGAAATCATCCTCCGAATGAGGCTTTATCGCCACACCCTTGAAATTATCAATCTCTACGCAGTCATAGTCGGCAGCATTAAAAATTCCGTATGGAATCCTGTTTTTTACATCGTTCAGAGAACTGAATCTGACGTTCCAGCCAAACGACTGCTGTATATATTCTTTTATGTTACCTTTATATTGCATATTTACCTCCTTAAAGTAAATGTACAAAGATAGGGTAAAATATCCGAATAAGCAAGCTATTACCAAAACTTTAACTATTTTATGTCTCATTTTTGAGTAATACCTCCGTTTCAAGGTCAATCCCGAACGTTTCTTTCAACTGGAGGTAGTCGAAGCATAAAGCTTTCGGACGATTGACTTTCTTCTTCCGGATCTGAACTCCGTCGATTACGTCTATCTGATAACGCGAGTTCGGGATAAGGAACACCATAAAAAAGTTGAATCGGCAGCTTGAAAAAGCTGCCGATTCTTTTTGGTAATATCACTGACATTTAGTAATTTAGAGGCAACAAACAATAAATACTGTATCATGATTACCGAAAGTAAAGTTACTGAAATTTTTTGTATTGCAGATGATTTCTGCAAGGAATTTGATGGTGAGATGGCAAAAAATGCACTTCCGCAGGTTCAACTGGCAAGTGCAAAATTAGCGATTTGTTTGAAGAACTCGGTTTTCGGGTTTGAAAAACCGAGTTTTTTCCGTGGTCTGAGGTTTAGTTTCTTTGCGACATTCTTGATGTATAGGTCAGTGAAATCATTGAAATTTGACTTTTTGGGGATGTATTGACGGATGAGTTTGTTGATGTTTTCGACCGCTCCTTTCTGCCATGAGCAGTAGCTGTCGGCAAAGTAAACAGTCACATCATCAAGACCTTTGATGCGTAATCCGGCGGTTATGTCGAGGTGTGCCGCGAACTCGCTGCCGTTGTCAGTAGTGATGGTTTTAAGATATTTACGGTATGCGTACAGCATTCTCACGACAGTCTTTGACAATGGCTTGGCTCTTTTTCCGTAAGGTAGTTTCTCCATCATCACAAAGCCAGTCATGCGTTCAAGCAGCACTAGAATCGCGTGCCCGTAGGCATCAACAATAAGATCCATCTCAAAATCGCCAAAGCGTTTGCCGTCGACCTCGGCCGGTCTGTCGTGTATGCTTGTGCGGTTTGGTATGTTGGTGGCTTTAGTGGGTTTGCGTTCGCCTTTTGGTCGTCGTCGGAAGTCGGGATGTCTGCGGTGACGGCGCAGTTCTCCGCTTTCATCAGCGTTTATAATGTTGTAAATGGTCTGTATGGATACGGAAACACCTTCCTTGGCCAACACGCCACGAATTTGTTCTGGTGACCATTGGTGGTCAATAATCATCTGTTTTATACGCCACACCAACACGCTGTCGAGCTTCTTGTTGGATGTGGTGCGCTTTCTGCGTTCAAGGGCTTTGGCATGAGCCTTTTCCCACAGATAGTGGCCTTTGGTTGTGGAATTGCGCTTCAGTTCACGACAAAGCGTTGACTGACTGCACCCTACTATGAGGGCAATTTCTTCTCTCGAAGTTTTTCTTTGCAGTAAGGCGAAAATTTGCGACCTTTGCTGCGAGGTTAATTGTCTGTACATAAGCAATACAAAATTAGTTAATCTCAGGGAGACTTCGGTCTCCCTTTTTATTTTGTATTGCCAGTATGTTCTGCTGCTGTCCGCTCTTGGGGGCGGTTTAGGCCGCCCCCGCCGCTTGGGCATCCCCTCGCCAGAAGGAGAGAGGAGAATGACTAATGCCCATCTCAAAGTTTTGCACTTCGATTTGGAATCTTCACAAAAAATGCACTTCCGTCCACAGCTGACACTCCAAAGCGGAAAAGAAAGCGCATGATGTCGGATGCCGAGGTCATCACGATTCTGATCTGTTTCCACTTCAATTCGTACCGAAACTTCAAGCACTATTATCTGGGATGTGTGCGCATTCACTGGAAGCATCTGTTTCCGCAGACATTCTCCTACAACCGCTTCGTGGAAGTCATGCCCCGATGTTTTGTGGCTATGACCATGTTCCTGCGGCTCGCGTGTTTCGGAGAGTGCACGGGGATAAGTTTTGTGGACAGCACCTGCATTCCGGTCATTCACAACAAGCGCCAATTCAACATGAAGGTATTCAAGGATATTGCGGCCAAAGGGAAGAGTACGATGGGATGGTATGTAGGCTTCAAACTGCATCTGCTATGTAACGAAAAAGGAGAGCTGATCAACTTTGTACTGACACGCGCCAATGTGGACGACCGCAATGAGGCAGTCATCGACACACTGACTGACAGGGTGTTTGGAAAACTATACGCTGACAAGGGATATATATCGCAGTCTCTTTTCGGGCATCTTTGGGATGACGGCATACATATTGTGACAGGTCTTCGCTCGAACATGAAACAGCGTCTCATGCCGTTCTATGACAGGATGATGCTTCGTAAAAGGAGCATCATCGAATCCATAAACGACATGCTGAAGAATGTGGCGCAGCTCGTCCACTCCCGCCACCGCAGCGTACACAACTTCCTCATGAACCTGCTTGCGGCAATGGGGGCGTATTGTTTCTTCGCCACAAAGCCGGAAGTGAACTTCGACTTTGAGGTACCCGAGTCAAGCGGGCAGCTTGTCCTCTGGGATTAACAACACCAAACGGTACAAATAAATCAGGCGACCTTGAAAGGCCGCCCAATACTCTATGTCTTTTGATTGGTTGAAAATCATTAAGTTCTTATCCCGAACTCGCGTTATTAATATCAGGCAGATGTTCAAGGCGGCGATTGTGGAGCTTAACGATGAAGAGAAGGGAATCGTCAAGATTAAATTCAATCCATGGAACAAAATCAAAATTCCCAAGGCTGACAAGACTACTCAACGAGGTCAAGGCTTCCGGCTGTTGTGGATTTTCAGACGAGGAGATATTCTCTATGGCTGTACATTGCATAGACGAGCCGACAATCTAAATCGGCAAACCTATTACGTGCGGTGTCGTTGTCAACCGCCATATAGAGCTGAACGAGGAGGAAAAGGCGGAACAAAAGGCTCTCGCCCTCAAACGCTTCCAAGACGAGGAACTCCGAAAGTTGCAGAACCGCAACTCCTCATCGACAAAGTCGCTTCGCTCTGCGAAGAAACCTAAGGCGGTCAAACCGCAAGAGAACAAGCAACCCGAACTCTCACTTTTCGACCTTTAAGCCATGAAAGCAAAGTCAAGATTCGACAGACAGGTGTCAGCCTCCAATGCGAGGCTGACCGCCATAAGCCCAAAAGCCATTGATTGGGCATACCGTAACCTTGTGCAGCATTGGGCGTTCCGCACACCGAGCGGAGAGACCGCTTGTGGAGAATGCGGTCATAAATTCCACCACAAGGGAAAAAGCTCATTTGTCAAGTGTCCCGAGTGTGGCAGACTGTTGAAAATCAAGGACACGCTGAAACGTAAAATCGAGGAATCTACCTATTTCTCCACTCTTGAAACCATTGACGGCTTGCAGGTTCAGAGGGTGTCGCTTCTTAGCGTCACATATAAGAAAGGAAAACCAAAGAGTGTGGCTTCCGTTGAGATATGCCGTCTGTGGCTGAATGCCAACGGACTGACCACCGGCACATCGAAGAACCGCACACTGGGTCATTATCTCGACTCGTTCAACTGGGCATCACCCATCGAACTGAAATCAGGAATATCGGAGACCCACTTCATAATATCCAACACCTACATCTATCCGAGGCTGACTCTTATTCCCGAACTAAGGCGCAACGGCATGGGCATTGAGTGCAACCGCACAAAATGACATCCGTTCCGGCTGATGAAGTCGCTGCTGACCGACAGCCGTATCGAGACGATTATGAAAGTCGGACACTTCGGTGCAGTAGAGTATTTTGTCAGCAACCCCATACGTCTCGACCAAAGCTGGAACTCATATAAGATTGCGTCACGCCACGGCTATGTTCCCGAAGATTGGGGAATATGGAGTGACCTGATAAGGCTGCTCGACCGGTGCGGACGCGACATCCGCAGCACACGCTATATATGCCCTACAGACCTCACGACAGAGCATGACAAGTGGCTCGACAAAGTGACCTCCGCCGAAGAGAAGCACAAATCTAAGGAGCAACTAATCCGGGCAAAAGAGGAAGATTTCCTCAAATCCAAGTCATGCTACTTCGGCATAGTTATCTCCGACAAGGACATCGAGGTGTCGGTGCTCGACTCTATCGAAGCCTGTCAAGCCGAGGGGACGGCAATGCACCACTGCGTCTTCAAGTGTGAATATTTTGCGCAAGAAGATTCAATCGTGCTATCTGCCCACGACAAATCCGGCAACCGCATAGAGACCGTGGAGTTTTCACTGACAGAGAACCGAGTAGTCCAGAGCCGTGGACGATGCAACACCAACACCGAGTACCATGACCGCATTGTCAACCTCGTGAACGCCAACGCCCACCGCTTCATCGAAGCAAGGGCATCAGCATAGATTCCTTATTTTTTGTTCCAAATCCGGCTCTTACCTCGTGGTAAGAGCCGGACATATTTTCGCGCGTCCAGGCCGATAATGCATCTGTCAATCAATCGGCTTCTACACATGAAGTCATGGTAGGCCATGTGTCTATCAGATTGGCAATGTCGTCATCAACAGTCGATATAGTGCCGATGTTGAATTTCTCACGGAGCACTTTGAGAATGTCCGGGGTAAAGTAGGCCGGCAGTGTGGGGCCTGTGTGGATATTCCGGACCCCGAGGCTTAGCAGGGCAAGCAAGACTATCACCGCCTTCTGCTCATACCACGCGATATTATATACAATCGGCAGGTCGTTGACGCTCTTAAGGCCGAGCGCATCTTTCAGCGCCATAGCAATGACAACGAGAGAATAGGAGTCATTACACTGTCCGGCATCAAGCACACGGGGCACACCCTCGATCTCGCCCAAAGGAAGCTTGTTGTATCGGTACTTGGCGCATCCGGCTGTAAGAATCACGCAATCCTTCGGCAGTTTCTCGGCAAATTCGGTATAGTAGCTGCGCGACGGAAATCGTCCGTCGCATCCCGCCATTACCACGAATTTACGGATCTTGCCTGACTTTACAAGTTCTATCACCCTGGGGGCGAGCGCGAGAACCTGGTTGTGGGCGAATCCGGCCACAATCTCGCCATGCTCTATTTCCGTGGGAGGCTGGCATTTTTGCGCCCTCTCGATTATCTCGGAGAAGTCCTTCCTGCCGTCCGACCCTTCAGGTATATGGTGGGTACCCGGCATACCGACAACTCCGGTGGTATAGACGCGGTCGGTATATGTGGTCTTGGGACGCGGAGGCACGATGCAGTTTGACGTGAACAGGAACATTCCGTTGAATGTCTCGAATTCGTCGATCTGTTTCCACCATGCGTTGCCGTAATTGCCGGCGAAATGCGGGAATTTCTTGAAGAACGGATAACTCTGCGCCGGAAGCATCTCGGAGTGGGTGTAGATGTCAACGCCTTTCCCATCCGACTGTATCAGCAGTTCCTCAAGGTCTTTCAGGTCGTGGCCGCTGATCAAAATACCCGGACGTTTCCCGACTCCAATATTTACCTTTGTGATTTCAGGATTGCCGTAAGTCGAGGTGTTGGCCTTGTCGAGCAGCGCCATAGCCTTGACGCCTCCATCGCCGACCGCGAGGACAAGCGAGAACAATTCGTCGACAGACATGTCGGGCCGGCTTATCTCTGCCAGAGCATTTTCAATGACGGCATAGATATCCTCCTGCTCATATCCGAGGTTAAGCGCGTGGCGGGCGTATGCCGCCATGCCTTTACACCCGTAGATTGCAAGCTGCTTGAGGCCACGAATGTCCTCCTTCTTATCGTGAAGCACACTGAATATCTCCTCGTCGAGAGCGCCTCCGGCCTCAACGACCTCAAGCCTGCCATAGTTTTCTTTTGTGATGTGATATGACACCTCGGGCATATACGGAAGCGTGATTCCCCGCTTTTTCGCCGTCCCGATAAGCTCGTTTTTCATCTCCAGGCCCTTGTCGATGAATCCGTCGAGCATCGCATTGTCGAAATTAGCGTTGGTGATTGTGGTGAACAGCGCGTCGATTATGAAGTGCGAGGCGTTGCAGTCGGCTACGCCCTTCTCGCGCAGGATGCGGTTTACGATGGCCATTCCCCTGATTATGTAAAGGAGCTGGTCCATCCTCGTTGAAGTCTCGGGCTTTTTGCCGCATACACCCTGAATTTCACAGCCTTTTCCCTTGGCTGTCTCCTGGCATTGATAACAGAACATTTTCATATAGCAGTGCATTTCAGGCGTTCAACTTGGTAAGCAACATCTTGAATCGTTCGGGAGCTCTAAGGGAGTGGGGAGTGCCAGGCTGCATCACAATATAATCACCGGCCTGCAGCATCCGCTCTTCTCCATTAATGGTGAAAGCACATACTCCCTCCAAAATCTGAACGACGGCTACCGCCGGAGCAGTATGGGTGGCGAGAGCGGCATCCTTGTCGAATGCCATCATGACGACCATTCCGGAAGCGTTCCTGGCGATTACCTTGTTGGCAATCTGTCCGGGAGCATATTCAAGTTCGTCTTTGATTTTCATAGCAGTTTTAGTTTAAACGATACGTAATAGAAACGGATTCCCGATTCTTTTTGTTCATAACTCAAGCCAGAAGCATGACCACCATGCCTGACAGAATCATGGCCACACTGCCCACGGCGTAGGTCGCGGTAAATTCCGTATTTGAGGACATTGCATCCAAGTTTTGTGCTGATGTCGAAGAGATAAGCCCTTGACGCCGCAAAATTAGTTACTCCCAGTGCCAAAGCTTTGCTCCTCAATGTTAGCATTTGCAAACTTGGTCAATTTCAATTCAGGCAAAGGTCAATTTCTAATAGTTCTCCATAGGATTCGGCAAGACGACGGATGGCTTGGTTATCGAGCATCCATATCTCGTTGCCGCCGTATGAATCCTTTAGGTCGTACATGAGGTTGAGCAGCGCCACGTCGCGGTTGGGTGCGGTCAGGTTGTTTTCCTCGAGATACATCACCTGAACAAGCCATTTGCCCGGAATGATGCGCAGATAGCAGTCAGCAACATCGGGGTCGGTGTCTATGCGTTCCTGCACAGCCTCGCGAATCGCCATCTCCAATGCGTCAATCATTTCCGGCGACAGCCGTGTCTCTTTAATCATAGTACTATCTTCTATGTTGACTAAACAATGGCAAATTTTGGTAATATTTGCCGCTGTTTAGTGCCTATTTGTCTGTTTTATAGAATGCGGTCAATAAGATACCAATAGAAGAAAGCCTCAGGGCGTGTCTTCTTCAACTTGTTGAGTCGGACTGGCAATACACGGTCTATGTTCATGTCGGAGGTCAGTTTTGAGATGTCAAATTTCTCGACATTGGTGCCGGGAGGACAGATAATGTCAATGTCGATTGAACGCCGACGTGTCTTGTCGCCAAGTATCAGACCGACGCATGTGCCACCCGTGAAGATATAAGGGCAGCCTGAGCGGGCCAAAAGGTCGAGGAGAGCAAAGGCTCTGATGACTTTCTCGATAATGCCGAGGTCGTTTTAACGGTATTTCTTCGACATTGACTGAAACCAGTCCTTGCCGAAACAGTGTGGTTTAATCATTGTGGGTTCCCAAGTTTTCTATGGCCTTTTCTATGACCGGTTTGGCATTACGACGCGAGGCATATCGCAGCATTGCGGTTCGGTTGACGGAATACATCGAAAGCGCATTGTCGAACATCCTGCTCCATTCGCTGCCGTGAAGATAATCCAAGTCATCGTCACAATAAACAGCTACAAGAATTTTCTCCAGACGCGGGGTCTTGATTCCCTTAAAATCCACAAGCGGGGATTAGGAAATCAAAGGCTTCACAATCACAGCCTCCTTCGACAAGTCGATGTTGTCATATACAAAATCTTTCGACGGATTGAGATATGCGGCATATCCCTTCTGTTTCAAAGTATGGAAGACTGACTCCATGGCATCGCGGTCCACTTCCAAATATATTACATTGTTGGAGGAAATATGGTGCTGGAAATCCGCAAAGACCTGACCATCGAGTACGCTGACCGAGACAAATGGAAACTGTCGGGCGATAATTTTGCCGACTTTCACAGCTTTGGTCCTCAGGCGTGGCGTGTATTCCGATGTATGCACCTTGTGTGCCGTATATATGCCCCGGCCAAGCTTGAAGATAATGTTGTCGTTGACCATTTCCCGGAGATACCAGGATAGCGTGACCTTTGAAATCTCAAACAGTCCGTTGAGATACGACAACAGTTCAGCGAACCGGAAGCTGTCCCGATTCTCTGCAAGCGTGAGTATGGCATTGCGTGTCTCTGTTATTGGAGTCTTTGTATATCAAGCACAAAGTTAACTAAATAACGGCAAATCCCCGAATGATTTGCCGTTATTTAGTGCGCATGGATGTTTTAGACATTGTTGTCAACCATGTTTCTCTGTATTAAGCCAGATATGACTATCAAAGATCAATGCCATTTTCTTTGAGGGTACGCATAATCGCAAGTTTGTCTGACTGCGGATTCCTGACAATCTTCTTGGTCGATCCAAAAGCGGTGTATGGAATAACCACAACATTAATTCCATGTTTTGGCAACACCTCCTGGCGTCGTAAATCATATATCCGTCGTTGTTCGCCGCGGGATACGCCACTGACTGTCTGTCTCTTGTCGAAGAAAGGTGTGGATTCGGAGTGCTGTGATTCATAATACTCGATGACGAGATTCAAAGAAGGATAATAAGCGTCAACAGGTAGTGTAGTGCCGTAATCGCCTCTGAGGAAGTCGAACCGATGCTGACGGCTTGCAGTCTGCCCCAGAATTTCATCGCAGAGGTCGATAACATAATGCTCATCGGAATTGCTTCTCGACCCATGTTTGTCCGGAAGGATGATATCGGAAGCCACAGCTCCATCGGATAGTGGTTTCGATTTGACGGACAAGATATCCGCCAGATTGTTGGCGGTGGAATCTGATTGCCCTTGTTCGTGGAGTGTCAGCTTTTCGCTCTCGAACAGCAGACGTAGATTTTCAACTGTGTAAGGCATTCTCGGAGCGACTTCGGACCAATACAGTCCTATTTTACGAAGATTTTCTCTTATGCCTTTCTTTTTAGACGGTTCAGCCATTTCAAGCTGACGAACAAGCGAGATAATCCGTGTAAGTTCCTCGCCAGTAAATGATGTTTTCGAGTTGTGTGCTGCCATATCTTTATCTGTTATTGTTTTCTTTGTATTGTTTATAGGGGTCTACATAGGTGTCAGGGTCGTAAGTGGCTTCTTCCCAATGCTGAGATGGCTGTGTATATTTGTATGGCAGGTCATTCTGCCCCCAATCTATACAGTAGCCATAGACCATGAAAATTATCCATCCGATAAGAATGTTTCTATGATTTTTCAAAATTGATTTCTTTTCCTTCGGCCAGCCTACTGGATCCGATGCCATAAACTCGGCGTCATATTTCCGGCAGAACCAGTGTGCGAATATGAAATATACCGGCGCCAGCAATGGTGTCAGGACAATATATAGCCATAATATCCACCCCCAACAACGGCCAAGGAGTGTCAAAAATGGAGTGATATCCGTGCTTGAACCTCTGTAGTTTCCATTCGCGTCATAATATACCCTTGTGTTGGGATATATCGCATCATGTATCAAATCTCGCATACTTCTCATAACTCATTTCTCTTTAGGGCGTTTCTGTATATTTCATTTATACGCTTCAGTAGTGACAGAGGGCGAATCACCGTCAGAGACGCACTTCTTGACAAAAGCGCCATGACGAAATCGTTTGTAATCCTTAGCCGCAGACTTATCCTGAACTCGTCGTCATTGTCAGCGAGAATCTTTTGAGAGCTATGCAACGGAGTCGTCTTGACAAATTTGCCGTCCAGCGGAGAATATGAAAGCTCAATATCCTCGATGGGTATCGACGGATCATCCCAAATGCCATAGCTGTGTTTGAAAAGATCATCCGGGTTGATGGAGTCGTCTCGTTTGAATGTCGTGTCCGTGACATGGATGTTACGCATCCGGTCTATCCCGTATGCTTTGAGAGCATCATGTTCATCAAGAGCAAGGAGATACCACAAGCCCAGAGATTCCTTTAGAAAATGTGGTTTGACTCTCTTTGAAATTATCTTGTCGCCCTTTCTTACAAGGATGTAGTCAAACTCGGTAATTCGATGTTCCTTTATCGCATTAATAATGGCTGGAATACTTTCAATCCCTTTGGGCCGATGATGCTCGGGAATTATATATCCTACTGACTGACTCACTTGATTCATGGAAGTCAAGAGATCAAAGTTGAGCAGAAGTTCCTGATATCTGATGTCGGTTTCTTCTATTCTGTCAGCAATATAATATCCATATCCGCGATAGTTCTTGATTTCCACATCAAACATATCCGCGATCTCTTTTATATCTCTTTGTAAAGTGCGCTGGCTTATGCCTACCTCATATCCCCTCAGATCCATTTGAAGATTGAGGTATGAGATAAGAGCCTCTGCCGAAACATATTTTTTATGCCCCGACAGCTTGTGAATTATCAGTATGTAGCGGATCAACCGTCCCATATTTTTTTTCATACGGCAAAAGTATAACATGAAAACGTCAAAACGTGTCGTTTCCATAATTAAATTTACCAATTCACCATTACGACATTTGTGATGAATTTTATCATGGGGTGTTTGCTCTGATCCAATAATCTAATGACTCCCTTCCCTGATGAGGTTGAGTCTCGGCAGAGAGGCGTTGTTCTGTGCGAAGTCACTGCGCCAGGGAACAACGCCAAGTGACGCTTTCCGTTGGCGACTGCATATGGCGAATATATGGTGTGGTAATGTCGAAGGCTGTTATAATCCATGATTTTGTGTGGCTTTGTGGAAGCGGCACGCATGGATCTGATCGTTTTGCAGTGTTTTATTAGAGAGTGTATCTCCGTTTCGAAGGGGTGGGAGCGTGTGCCGAGGTGTATGTCAACGGCTATCTCGCCGGATCTCCAAGCCGCATCTGTGGCAAGGCCGTACCGATCCTTATCTGTATAAAGTAGTTTCGTGTCTTTATCAGGATGGCCGCAAGGTCGACGAGGTGGTTCAGCCGTTGGGTCTGCGTCATTATGAGATCGTGGCTGGCAAGGGGTTCTATCTCAATGGCAGGAAATACCCCATGTATGGTGTCACCCGCCACCAGGACTGGTGGGGACAGGGCAGTGCGCTTACCGACAGGAAGCACGACTTCAGGGAGCATAAGCAGGAGCACGGCAGCTGGTAGCCTTCACCCGATGCCCCGGCATAATGAAAGCAGAGAGGCTGCGCCGTCGTTGACGGGCAGCCTCTCATTATAGAAATAATCGCTGGATTATTCAGCGGGAGTTTCGGAAACGATGGGTTCGTTTTTAGTAAGGATAATACCGGCTTCGATCTTGGTAGTACCCTCGACGACATCGGGAACAGACTTGAGGATGCCGTCCAACATGGGTGCCATTGCTGCAAAATCCTCATTCTGTCCGGCAAGGTTCATGATTGTCTGGCGCACTTCCTCATCATTGAAGATGGGTGCTACTGCTTTAAGGATCGGGAGAATGAATTCAGTGTTGGCATAAACCGAAAGATTGTCATCAGTATTGATGAATTCGCTATCTTCGCCTTCTTCTGTCGCTGCTTTATATATGCCGTTGGCGTAGGTGATAGGGAAGCCCTCGCTGACGCATCTGGCAAGCATCTCAGCCAGTCCGTCGATTGTAGCCTGATATTTGGAGAAGTCGATTGCACGTGATTTAGCAGCCTCGTTCTGCGCTTTCATTACATTCATAATGATAGCCTGAGGGTTGAGATAGAGCAGTAAAGTGCCATCGGATGCAATGACATATTGTGCCAGTCCAGCGGGCGACTGTATTACCGGACCGCCGACTTTTCCGTTCTCAACATAGCCTGCGATGATATTGCCGTCCGGATGGAATTCAATGGTCTTAAGCGAACGTGAGATCATCTGGGTTATGCTGGCCGTTTCATTATCGTCTTGCGGTATGAGACCCATCTGAAGCATAATGCCGACAAGATCGGCAGGCGGAAATGGCAGCACCAATCCACCTAAGTCAATGTTGAATTTGGCGCTGCTTTCCCATACGAAATGCACAGGATTGCCTTCGTATTCCCAAGTGTCTTCATTATAGAAATAGTGAGGAACATACCATTTGTTTTCGGAGAGCGGAGCATTTTTGAGCTTGGCTTCGGTGATGTTGAACACGAGTTTCTCGGAAGCGACCTGACCTTCGTAGTTGAAGGTTACGAATGCGGTTTCGGCCGAGCCGCTGAAGGTATTGTCGTCGCCGAGAACTACGGGCAGCTCGAAGCTCGATGTGCCGGGAATCACTCCGGGTGTCTGTATCTTGGAGAGCTTCGAGAGGTCTACCGGCAGCTGTGCGGTGGCGAGCAGGTCGGTCAGGTCAAGAGCCTGTCCGGCAAGAGTCAGCACCGCACGCTTGAAGTCTGATGCATCGGGCTTGAAGCTCACCGTCTTGCCCATGAGCGGAGCGCCGTTGTAGGTCAGCTCGAGCATGTGGTCTACGTCGGCATCGGTGAAGGTGAGGGTGGAGATGATCACACCGTTCTTCATCACGATGTTTGTGAAGTTGACCTGAATGGTGGTGGCGGTGATGGTGCCGTCATAGTGGAAAGTGCAGTAGGTCGACTCTGCGTCGCCTTCGAATGTCGCACGGTCAGCCTCGAATTTGGGAGTCACGTTGATGCTAACCGAAGCAGCACCGGGAAGCACGTCGCCCGGAGCTATTACAGGGCTTTCGGCGCGGCTCGCATTGCTGCCGAAAATGTCAAGGATCGCGCTCTTGCCGTCGGCGGCGGGCACGTACTGGAGGGTGACGTCGGAGAGCGACTGTCCGTTGCTAACGAATGTCAGACCGTTTGACGGAGTCATGGTCTTGCTTTCGGCCGGAAGCTCGAAGAGCTGAGGGTCGTTGTTGTCGTCGTCGCTACATGAAGTGAAGCCTGCCATCGCAGCGGCAGCTACAAGCACGTAGGTGAAAAGTTTTCTCATTGTCAATTGTTTAGTTTGTTGTAAAAGCCTTTGTCAAGGCATGATTGTGTAATGATTTGTACTGTCTGTATCACGTAAAATATGGCGCGAAATTAGCCTTTTATTCTTCTTTACGATGATTTATTTTAGTTAAATATATTTAACACTACCGATTTTTTCGACCATTTGACCAGTCGCACGAAATAATTAGACTAATTTTGACGGATTAAATACCGACGCCGGAAGAGGCGTCGGTCAGTGAAATATTGGCAAATCATAATATAAACAGATGACAATTAGATCAATCGCTGCATTTGTGCTGTTGTCCGGACTACTCTCTGCGTGTATCAGGGAAGAGCCCAAAAATGCCGAATGCGATATCGTGCAGGTGACTGTGTCCGGTGATGTGCTTAACCGTGAGCCTAACATATCCAACACCAAGGTGCTCCTGATAGTGAAAAACAATCAGGCTGTGACGGCGCTTGCACCGGAGTTTGAGCTGTCGCCGGGAGCCACTGTCGAGCCGCCGAGCGGCACACTGCGCAACTTCGAGTTCCCGCAGACATATATCGTAACCTCGGAGGACGGCAAGTGGCACAAAGACTATATCGTGGAGGTGCAGCGCAACAACAGTATCAATCTCGAATACGATTTCGACCATGTGCGCCGCATCAAGGCTCTCGGAGGCGTATGCTCCTACGATGAGTTCTACGAGCCTGATCCTTCGGGCAAAGACGCTCTCGTATGGGCAAGCGCCAATTCGGCTTTTGCGCTGACTCTGCAGGGATCTACTCCCGGCACATTCCCCACTTATCAGGCCGACGGGGGAGTGGATGGCGGAAAATGCGTGGCGCTGGTTACACGCTCCACCGGATCGTTCGGACAACGGGCCAAAAAGCCGATGGCGGCCGGAAATCTGTTTTTCGGTACGTTCGACGGCACCAATGCCATGACGAATCCTCTGGGAGCAACCCATTTCGGAATACCGTTTACTCAGGTGCCTGTGATGTTCAGCGGCTTCTACAAATATCAGCCCGGACCGACATACAGCGAACCGGATGCCGACGGCAATCTCGTGGCCGTGCCCGGAAAGACTGACATGTTTAATCTTTACGCCGTTTTGTTCGAAACATCGCCCGGACACGAATGGCTCGACGGCACCAATGTGCTTGCCGCCGACAACCCCATGATCATATCCACAGCCGTAATACCCGACCGACAGGCTTCGTCCGACTGGAGGGAATTCTCCGTACCGTTCACACTGCGTCAGGGCAAGCAGATAGATCCCGAAAAACTCAGCGAGGGCAAGTACAGCATTGCCATTGTGATGAGTTCGAGTGAGGACGGCGACTTTTTCAGAGGCGCCATAGGCAGCACTCTTCAGGTCGACCGTATCCAGATCACGTGTGCCGACTAATCACGTGTGCCAATTAATAAGTTACATCATTCATCTCCGTCAATAACAATGAAATCATTCATACGCCTCATGGCCGCCGCAGTCGTCATGCTGTCGGCAGTCATGCCAGTAGGAGCCGAGGGCTTCTTCCGTGATATAGAATATCAGGTCAACGCCGGATTCAACGTGGGTGGAGCCTCGCCGCTGCCTCTGCCCGAAGAGATCCGTCGCATCAAGTCGTTCGATCCCAAACTCAATATGCAGGTGGGAGCCATAGCCACAAAATGGCTGACCCCCGACCGTAAATGGGGTCTCACTGTCGCTCTCCAGCTCGGCACAAAGGGCATGGAAACAAAAGCCCGTGTGAAAAACTACGGCATGGAGATACTCGACGACGGCAAGAAACTCAAAGGCCGTTGGACCGGGATGGTGCGCACGAAATACAGCACACAGCAACTGTCGGTGCCCATTCTGGCACGCCTGCGTGTGCACGACCGCACGTCGCTGACGTTCGGCCCGTATCTCGCCTATGCTTATAAGAACGAGTTCGACGGCTATGTCTACAATGGATATCTCCGCGAAGGGGATCCCACAGGCAACAAATACGTGTTTGAGGGCGACTCACGGGCATCATACGACTTCGGCGACGAGCTGCGCAAGTTCCAGTGGGGACTTCAGGCCGGAGTGACATGGATGGCCTATAGCCATCTGGCGGTCAACGCCAATCTGTCGTGGGGGCTTAACGATATCTTCGTTTCGTCGTTCAAAACGGTGACCTTCAATATGTATCCCATATATCTTAATGTGGGATTCGGCTATCTCTTCTGATCGGGTTCTGCCGTATAAGCAGTCCTTTCGGGTTGTGTAGGGTCGCCCGCATAGATTATTAATCAAAACAGTAATACAATCAACGAATTAGTCAGAAAATGGAAAAAGTAAGACAGGTTCTCAACGACAAGGCATGGGCGAGATGGACTGCGCTGGCGCTGATCGCGTCGATGATGTTCTTCGCCTATATGTTTGTCGATGTGATGTCGCCGCTTCAGGAGCTGCTCGAAGTGCGGCTTGGCTGGAGTCCTACGGCATTCGGCAACTATGCCGGTGCGGAGTATATGCTCAATGTGTTCGGCTTCCTTATAGTGGCCGGTATAATCCTCGACAAGATGGGTGTGCGTTTCACCGGCACCCTCTCGGCATCGCTCATGGTGGGCGGTGCAGTCATCAAACTCTATGCCATTAGCCCGCTGTTTGTGGGAACGGCTTTTGACGGATGGCTCTCGTCGTGGTGGACTGCGATGCCCGGTTCGGCCAAGCTGGCCGCTCTCGGTTTCATGATATTCGGCTGCGGCTGCGAGATGGCCGGTATTACGGTCAGCAAGGCGATCGCACGCTGGTTTGACGGCAAGGAGATGGCTCTGGCCATGGGCTGCGAGATGGCTCTGGCGCGTTTGGGCGTGTTTGCCGTATTCTCGCTCTCTCCACGTCTTTCGCAGGCGCTCGGAGGCGATCCGTCGGTAGTGGTTCCGGTGGCTTTCTGCACCGTGCTGCTGCTCATCGGTCTGATATGTTTCATAGTGTTTACGGTCATGGACCGTACTCTCGACCGGCAGACCGGTGTGGGATCCGGAGAGACCTCTTCCGAGGAGGAGTTCAAGCTCAGCGATGTTGGCGGACTGTTCCGCTCCCACCTGTTCTGGATCATAGCTCTGCTCTGCGTGCTCTATTATTCGGCTATTTTCCCCTTCCAGCGTTTCGGCACCAACATGCTGCAGTGCAATCTCGGCATCTCGGCCGAGACGGCTGCCGACCTGCTGCGGTGGTTCCCGATCGGCGCGCTGATGCTGACTCCGCCTCTGGGGTACTGTCTCGACAAGTTCGGTCGTGGCGCCACCATGCTTATCCTCGGATCGCTGCTGCTGATCGGTTGCCATCTGGTGTTCGCTCTGCTGCTTCCGGCTGTGCCGAGCCATATTCTGGCTCTTGTGACCATTCTGGTGCTCGGAGTGTCGTTCGCACTGGTGCCTGCGGCCCTGTGGCCTTCAGTGCCCAAGGTGATGGACAAGCGCTACCTGGGCAGTGCCTACTCGCTGATCTTCTGGGTGCAGAACATCGGACTCTTCGGAGTGCCTATCCTGTTTGGCAACGTGCTTGCGGCAAGCAATGCCGGAGTGACCGATCCGATGGAGTATGACTATACCAATCCGATGCTGATGTTCGCCGGATTCGGCGTGCTGGCGCTGATATTCGCTCTCTGGCTCAAGATACTCGACACACGCAAGCACTACGGACTTGAGGCGCCCAATATCGCGTCTGACGCCGCTGTGGAGGCCGCCGAAGCCGAGTCGGCCGAGGAGTGATCATCCTCTTCTTCTGAACAACATAAAATAAGAGAGGCCATGTGTCTGGGATATGAGTTCCGACACATGGCCTCTCTTATGATTGATTATGTAGTGTCAGCGTGAGGCGAAGAGACCTGTCGCGGCACTCTGGGAATAGGCCATCACTCCGGCCTGGCTGAGCTCTATGGTCTGCATTGTGCCGTCGGCTGCAGGCATGCTGACATGATTGTCATCGACAAAGGTCATGAACGGTATCGCTCCCTGTCCGGCATCGACGCTCCATGTCTGTCGGTCGGCATCGAAATCGAGTCTGACGATCGAACCGTCGTTCTCCGAGGTGATGGTATAGCCCTTGCCGTCGCATTCCACGAGGTAGCGTCCGTCGTGGCCGTCGATCACTTTCTTGCCCTTGGCCACGGGATTGCTGCCGCTCCAGAACTCGATGCTGTTGATCACAAGCACGTCGGCCAGGCACGACACTTCATAGACTGGAATGACCCAGAATGCGAAAAACACGAGTTCGTTGACAAATTTGTTGCCTACCTGACGGTTCCACGACAGGAGTTTGTTGGTCAGCGAGAAGCTGCCGATACATGAAGTCATCATCATAGAGCCTGCAAGAGCCACTACGAGAGCTACAGATAGATATCTTTTCTTCATAACGGATATAAAATAATGGATTATAATAGGTTCTTGGCACTGTTACGGATTGTTCACTGTCGAAAGTCCGGCCGGAATGTCATTGCCGTATGTTTTTGCAAACTTGATCGTAGAAGGCAAATACGCTGCTGACATGCGATGATGTTTCACGTCCGCGGAAATAGCCGTATTTGCATACCGGATCGTTGTAATACTCCGGATTCGATTTGAGAAGCAGAGCCTGTTCGACATTCCCGTCCCACACCTGAGGATTCATGCCGTATTTGGCCGCCAGAGCTATCGCGTCGAGTATGTGGGCGAGTCCGGAATTGTAGGCGGCCACGACAAACTTGCGCCGTTCGCTGCGCTCCGGCACACGCGATGCAAGCGACTTGTCGAGAGCCGCCAGTATCTTCACCGCAGTGGAGATGTTGGCATTGTTGTCGGTCATGGCTTCATCGGTCATGCCATAGGCACGGGCTGTGCGTGGCATGATCTGCATGATTCCGCGTGCGCCGGCCCACGATACCACCGTGGAGTCAAACCGGCTCTCCTTGAAACTCAACGACGCCAGTAGACGCCAGTCCCATCCGATGGTGGAGGCATAGCGTCTGAACAGATGGTCAAAAGGCGACACGACCCCTTTCGAAAGATCGATCTTCACGGCGGCTGTCCCTGGCTCTGAACCCTTGCTCAACTCGAAATATCGTTTGAGCAGTGTGGCCTGCTGCCGCCGTGGTTTCTCCCCGCGGCTCCAGGTGTCGATGCTGTCGGCAAGCCATTGGTTGCCGACAGCCACGCCCCAGGCCGAACGTTGCGGAAATGATATCTGGAGCGTGATGTCAAGATCGTTGTAATACGTCTTGTTGAGCCGGCCTATATCGCTGTCCACCACCGTCAGAGGAATCTCGCCCTTCGACACCATCTCCATCAGATCCTCCGTGATCAGCGTGTCGCGGTCTACTTCATGGATGATGATGCCGCCGCCAAGTTCCTCATTGAGGTTGTTGAGACGCTGCAGGTATTTGGAGCTTTCTTCCACATACACTTCGCGACCCACAAGCTGCGTGACATCGGAGATCAGCGGCTGCTTCCCCCGCTTGGGCTGAACAAGCACCTGATATGTCGCATTCTCGATGCCGCAGTGTATCACCCGCTGGCGGTATTCGCCTGTCACCGGCACTTCGTATGCAAGCAGGTCGATCAGACCCGAATCGAGCATCTCCACCGCTCTCGAAAGCGACGGAGCTATCCGGAGGCCCAGATGCATCCCTTTGTCGGCTGCAAACCGGCTCACCATGTCGTAGTCATAGCCCATAGGCTCCTGTCGGTAGATGAAATACGACGTAGGGCTGTAGAGCGTGCCTACCCGTAGGGTGTCGGGCAGACGGTGGCGCAGCGAGTCGGAATCGTCTGCTGTATCCGACGCGCCTCTGCTGCATCCGCACAGCCATCCGATTGCCGCCGTGGCGGCAATGGCGAGCAGTGCGGCGATATGGCGGGTCGTGTACATGGCTGTGGCCTGGCCGCTGTGGCTCTGATCAGTATTCAAACACCCCTTTTTCCGATTTTATCGTAAGGCGGTTGGCCGGAGCCTCCTCCACGCGTCCCACGATGCGTGCCTCTATGCCGAAGGCTTCGGAAATCTCAATGATGCGGGCTGCATCCTCGGGCTTGACATAGATTTCCATACGGTGACCCATGTTGAATACCTTGTACATTTCCGGCCATTCGGTGCCCGACTGCTCCTGGATGAGCTTGAACAGGGGAGGGATCGGGAAGAGGTTGTCCTTTATGACATGTTTGTTCTTCACAAAATGCATCACCTTGGTCTGAGCGCCTCCCGAACAGTGGACCATGCCGTGGATCGACGTGCGCATCTCGGCGAGGATCTGCTTGATCACAGGGGCATATGTGCGGGTGGGCGACAGCACGAGCTTGCCGGCTGTCACGCCGGTGTGTTCCACCGGAGTGTCCAGACGCACGCCGCCGGAATATACCAGTTCGTCTGGAACGGCCGCGTCAAAGCTTTCGGGGTAGCGATCGGCGAGATACTTTGCGAATACGTCGTGGCGGGCCGATGTCAGGCCGTTGCTGCCCATGCCGCCGTTATATTCCTTCTCGTATGAGGCCTGTCCCGATGAAGCCAGACCGACTATGACATCGCCGCCGGCGATATTCGCATTGTCGATCACGTCGGAGCGGCGCATACGGCATGTGACCGTGGAGTCGACGATTATCGTGCGCACGAGATCGCCCACGTCGGCAGTCTCGCCGCCGGTGCTCCATACTCCCACGCCCTTGTCGCGCAGGTCGGCCAGCAGCTCTTCAGTGCCGTTGATTATGGCGGCTATGACCTCGCCCGGAATCAGCATCTTGTTGCGTCCTATCGTGGAGCTGACGAGAATGTTGTCGGTAGCGCCCACGCAGAGCAGGTCGTCGATGTTCATTATCAGTGCGTCCTGCGCTATCCCTTTCCACACCGACAGATCGCCTGTCTCGCGCCAGTAGATGTAGGCCAGAGATGATTTGGTTCCGGCACCGTCGGCATGCATGATGTTACACCATTCGGGATCGCCGCCAAGTATGTCGGGGATGATTTTGCAGAAGGCGCCGGGGAAGATGCCTTTGTCTACGTTTTTGATGGCGTTGTGTACATCCTCTTTGGAGGCGCTTACGCCGCGCAGATTGTAACGTTGGTCGCTCATTATGGTAATTGTTGTTAAGTAAGTGTTGGCAGATTGTATAAAAGATCGTCTTTCACTTACTGTCGCTTGAATTTGAATGCTTACTTATGGTCGGAGAGATTTATAATATCGCGATTATGCATATGGAGAGGAATATCAGCGTCGCAGGCGCCACGAGCAGCAGAGAGTCGATGCGGTCGAGTATGCCGCCGTGACCGGGCAGCAGACGCCCGCTGTCCTTCACTTTGAGGGTGCGTTTGAGAAGCGATTCTACAAGATCGCCCCATGTCGCGAACAGGCAGGCGGCCACGGCATAGGCTGCCAGAAGGCCGATGCTCATATAGCCCGGTAGGCCGCATGATATGTGGCCTGCGGCTATGGCGCAGATAATGCAGAATGCCATGCCGCCGAAAAAGCCTTCCCACGATTTCTTGGGCGATATGCGCTCGAACAGGCGTCGGCGTCCGATCATCGACCCTACACAGAATGCGCCGGTGTCGTTTAGCCATATCATGACGAACATGAGCAGAGCCATTGACGGCGATGACATGATGTAGACGGCGGCCGCGCAGGCCAGAGGCAGCGAGATATATGTCTGCCCCGAGAGGCTGCAGGCCAGCGATCGCAGAGGCGATATGTCAGGAGTCACATAAAGCTGTGCTATGAGGCGCACTATGAGGTAAGCCATGAATGGAACCGCCGCGGTTGCGAATGCCGCCCATGGGCCGGAGTGCAGGTATGCTGTCGCATACAGTGCCGGGGCGGCTGTGACGGCCATTGATCCGGCTATGTCAATGATCAGTGTCGCGGTAGTGCCTGACTGTCCCGTCCCGCCGCAGAGCGAATGGAGTTCCACCGTCGACAGCACGGCAAAGAGGGCGAGCAGGGCGGTGAGGCCCCACATGCCTCCGTATAATATCGAACACACTATCAGAGCCACGTAGACGAGCCCGGTGAGAGAGCGGAGCAGAAGGTTGTTCATATTTAGCGATCTTGCTTGGAGTATGATTTCATTATGCTGTGGATAGCGTTAATTTCATGCATGCTCCGATACTGTTGGATTAAGCGACAAAGTTACTACTTTTTTTGAAAAAAGTGTCATCATCAGCCGACAAAGGTGTGACACCGCGCAAAAACTACCCGGCCGCAGGATCCGGCGCGGGCTTCGGATTGTTAAGCGTGTTAAGAAACGGTGACATTTTTTTGCCATAAAACAAAAAAGACTTAATTTTGCCGCTGTGGTCAGTTACAGGGATGACCGCTTGAAATCTATCTATCGTAAAACCAATCATTATACGCCTATCGGAACACTGCTACTCTAAACCAGTAAAAATTTAGAATAGTGACACAGAACATGGTCGCGCTGCCCGATGAATCTCTGGTGGCGAAGTATGCTTCAGGATGCAATGAGGCGTTTGACGTGCTTCTACGCCGTCATCAGTCCCGCCTGTTTTCCTATATTTTGTCCGTGGTCAAAAACCGCGATATGGCTGATGATATATTCCAGGACACATTTGTCAAGGCCATAATGACCATAAGGCAGGGACGCTATAGCGAGAGCGGACGATTCTTTTCATGGCTGACACGTATCGCCCACAATCTTATTATTGATACCTTCAGGCAGGCAAAAGCCGAAAATGTGGTGTCGGCCGATGCCGGTGAAACCGATGTGCTCAACCGCCGCGAACTGAGCGAGGGCAATATCGAGGATCATCTCGCTTCGGTGCAGATCGACTGCGATGTGCGCCGGCTGGTGGCTGCTCTCCCCGACAATCAGCGCGAGGTACTGGAGATGAGATATTATCGCGACATGTCGTTCAAGGAGATCGCCGATCAGACAAATGTCAGCATCAACACCGCTTTGGGACGTATGCGTTACGCGATCATTAATATGCGTCGGCTGGCCGAGCGCAATCATATAGCGCTTACGGTCTGAGGCACATGCCCGTTATTTATCGGTGAAATATCGCAGATGGCAAAACAGGAATATGTGAGCAGAAATCTCGAGTGGCTTGAAGCCAAGTCGCGCGAGCCGGGCGTGAAGCCGCTCGACAAGGGAATTTTCTATAAGGTGCTCCGGTCGGGCGACAGCAAGGGTGCTCTGCCCGGCAGAGGGAGCGTGGTGACGGTGCATTATGTCGGAAAGACCATCAACGGTCGCGCTTTCGACAGTAGTCGTGGAGCTACGCCTCCGGCTTTCAGACTGCGTGAGCTTATACCCGGATGGATCATTGCCTTGCAGCAGATGCATGTCGGCGACCGCTGGGAGGTGTACATCCCCGCATCGCAGGCCTATGGCAAGTCGGCTCAACCGGGCATTCCGGGAGGATCCACTCTGATCTTCGATATAGAGCTTCTCGCCGTCAACTGATGATGTAGTGGGGCAGACATATCTGTTGCTGAAAACGGCTTCAGCGCAGCAAGGCGTTGAGGTCGGGAATGCGTCCCGATCGCATTGAATAGGCCGGCATGTTGAGTTGCCGGCATTCGTTCATATAGCGGTCGGCTATTTTTGTGTTTAAGTCGGTCGACATCACGATGGTGTCTGGCCGGTACTGTGTGGCAATTTCCTTCATTGTTCCTCTGTATCCGCGGCATATTATCACGTAGACCGGTGGCGCGCTATCGGTCGGTTTTGTGTTCCGGTTGCCGTCGGCGAATACTACGCTGCTGTTCCCGATATGCAGAGTCGGGCATCTGTAGACTACGCCGGGAAATTCGGCCCGTCGGTTGGCTGTCATCAGGGTATCGATGCCTCGGCGACCCATATAGTCGCGCATGCGTGGCATCTCGCGAGCGGCTATCTCTGATAGCTGGCGGTCGCCGGCGGTTGATATTATGCTGACACTGCCGGGCGTGGCTACGGCCACACAGGTGTATCCGGCGGCAGGAATGATATATACTCCTGAGTGTTCGGGCGTAGCCTGAATCATCCCCATGCTTATTGTGGCAACCGCACAAAGAGCCGATGCAGTCAGTCCGGCCATGCGCCGGCAGTGCAGCCCGTAGGCGAGAAGCGCTGTAGCCAAGGCTGCGCCGACCAGAAGCCATGGACTGAAATAAAGGCCGTCCAAAGTTGCTCCGGGCAGGTTGTTGCATAGGTTGGCGATGCCGGTTACGCATTGAGCCAGCCGGTCGACGACGCTGTTGAGCATCACCGGATCTCCTCCGCAAGCCTCGATGGTTATGGCGGTTGCTCCGCCCGATATCAGGAGCGGCAGCAGCGGAGCCACAGCCACGTTGGCCGGAAGAAAATAGATCGGAAAGGTGTGGAAATAATATGCCGATATTGCCCCTGTGGCAAGCATGGCGGAGAGTGATACGGATACGATCCCTGCCAGACGGTGGGCTATGCGTCGGCGTGGTGCGGTCGGATTCAGCAGTCGGGCGAACAGTAATATCCCGGCCACTGCGGCAAAGGAGAGCTGGAAACTGATTGTGAATAATGCCGTGGGATCGAAGGCCATGATAAGCATGGCGGCCAGACAAAGGGCGTTGGCCGGACTGTGGCGTCGCTGAAGCATTGAGGCCATAAGCAGCACCGAAGCCATCACTGTCGCTCTTGTGACCGATGCCGACAGGCCTGTGACGGCGGCGTATGACCAAAGCAGGATGATGGCTGATGCTGAGGCAGCGCTGCGCATCCGGCAGAGGCGCAGTGGATACAGGGCTATCATCAGCAGCGAAGCGATGATCCCGACGTGAAGTCCGCTGAGCGCAAGTACGTGAGCCATGCCCGCGCCCGAAAAACTCTTTCGTGTCGACTGGTTCATATCCGAGGTGTCGCCGGTGATCAGTATGTTGACCAGCCGCTTGGTGTCTCCCTTCATTCCGCTCCGGTAAATGATGCCGGTTATGGACATGCGCAGTTTTATCAGCCGCATCATGATGCGTGGCGACGGCTCTGCGCTGATTATGTTTTCTGGCTTGACAAAAGCCTTTCCGGCTATGCCGCTGCGCTTCATCCGTTGCTGTTCGCTCGTTTCCTCCGGGAAATACGTCCGTGTTTCCGGACGCTCTATGGCTGTTGTCGCGACTATGCGGTCGCCCGGCTCTGTGTAGGGTTCTGTCGACGGAATGTACAGATATATGTCGGCTGGATTTGTCGGACGGTAGCTGCCCTTCTCGTCGGCATATCTCACAGGGCTGACTTTCAGCCGTCGGGTGGCATCTCCGTCCTTCACCTCTTTGATGTCGGCTTCGAGCATGATGGGTCGGTTGAAGGGGAGTGCCTCCTCATCAGGTGCGCCGACGCCGAAAGCCAGCGCTCCGGCAGCTGCGGCACAGGTGGTGATGGCTGTGAGGTTATGTTTCAGTGCTGCAAAGATGATCGCCGCCGCGAGAGCTGCCAGTCCTATGAGGGCAGCGTCGGTGAGGGCCGACAAAATGATTCCTGCAGCCATGGCTGTGGCCGCAGGAATCAATGGCATCATGGAGAGAGGAGCACGCATCTGGTCGGTTGTGGCGCTGAGCGCTCATTTTCGGTTATAGCCAGAGCGGAGCGAGGTATCTCGACAGGAGATAGCCGCCGCCGAGCAGCCACAGATAAAGCCAGAAAGCAAGGATGAACGGCTTGGCGCCGGCTTTCTTAAATTTGTCGATACTGGTTTCGGCGCCTAAGGCGGTCATGGCCATGGTCAGCAGGAAGGTGTCGAAGTAATTGATCGCGTCTACTACCGGCATTGGAAGCAGGTCGAATGAGTTGAAACCGATCACGGCAAGAAATCCTACGGCAAACCAGGGTATGGCCACCTTGCCTTTCGTGGAGCCGTCATGCTGGGCCGAACGGGCGGCGCGTCGTGCCACCCACCAGCCGAGGATGAGCAACACAGGCACCAGCAGCATCACGCGGATCATCTTCACGATGATGGCTACATTGGCCACATCGGCTCCCATGGCGTTGCCGGCTCCTACGGCGTGAGCCACTTCGTGGAGGGTGGCGCCGGCATAGATGCCTACCTCCTGAGGAGTCATCTCAAGGATGCCGGCGCGGTAGGCTATGGGATAAAGAAACATCGACAGTGTGCCGAATATCACTACTGTGGCCACGGCCACAGCCGTCTTGTAAGGCTTGGTCTGGATGGTCGACTCGGCTCCGAGCACGGCTGCCGCACCGCAGATGCCGCTGCCTATGGAGGTGAGAAGAGCTATGTCGCGGTCCATCTTCATCATTTTGCCTATGAGTATGCCACCGAGTATGGTAGTGGCCACGACTATGGCGTCGACGATGATTCCGGCCGCGCCTACATTGAGTATGTCCTGAAAAGTAAGCCGGAAGCCGTAGAGTATGATACCCACGCGCAATATCCGTTTAGAGCAGAATTGTATGCCGGGAACCCACGTTTCCGGTAGGTTGTTGCGCAGTGAATTGGCATAGAGCATACCGAGAACGATACCTATGATCATCGGGCTCAAAGATAGTTCGCGCACCACTTGCGCACTGCCTATATAGAAGGCGGCGCATGAGAAGAGGGCTATGAGCAGTACACCGTGGAGCATGCTGCTGCGTTTTTCTGTCAACATGATTTTGAAATAGGTTTGGTTATGTGTTCGTTGCTTATTGTGTGTGTTGTCTTTTATGAGTGCCAGATGTTCCATGCGGCAAACGCCTGAAGTAACAACATTTCCAACCCGTTTTTTGTTTCAGCTCCATGCTCCTGCGACCGCTTCATGAACAGTGTGACGTCAGGGTTGTAGAGAAGGTCATAGCAAAGGTGTTCCCTTGTCAGTTCTTCGTAAGGAATATCAGGGCATTCGTCTACATGCGGATACATGCCGAGCGGGGTGGTGTTGACTATTATTTTGTGTTTTGCCATGACCTCGGGTGTCAGTTCGCCATAGGTCAGCGTGTTGTCACGTTTGGTGCGCGACACCCATGTCACCTCGACTCCCAGATTCTTCAGTCCGCAGCCTACGGCCTTTGCCGCGCCACCGGTGCCGAGCACTAATGCATTCTTGCGAGCCGGGTTGAGAAGGGGGGCTATCGAATCGGAAAAACCGATGATGTCGCTGTTGTAGCCCTTGAGCTTCAGATTCTTGCCTGAACCGATGAATTTGATGACGTTGACCGCTCCGATCACTTTCGCATCATGATCCATCTCGTCCATGTAGGCTATCACCTGCTCCTTGTAAGGAATTGTGACATTGAGTCCCGCCAGATTGGGATACTGGGCTATGATCTCCATGAGGCGTCCTATGTCATCGATCTCGAAATTGACATATCGGGCCGGGATTTTTTCCGCCTCGAATTTGTGGTTGAAATAGTTCTGTGAGAAAGAGTGTCCGAGCGGATACCCTATGAGGCCGTAGAGCCGTTCAGGTGTTTTTGCCATGCGAATTAAATCGGTTGCTTGTTATTATTACTACAGGAGTTTCGATGAAACACATGTAAGAATATGCACTGTCGCTTGGTCGTTGGGCGGTGTCAAATAGCGTCTACTGGCAGAGCCTCGGCCATTCTCGATTGATATCTTCTGCAAATATACGAATTGAAGTTCATATATTCATCGTTTTTGCATGACAATGAGTCATTCTCTCTGTGCTTTTGTCTTTTTTTTGCGGATCGGTACGCCTGTTTCCTTATTTTTAGATAATTCCTTCATGCTGATCACCACTGGCATTCCGAGCCATCCGCGGGCCACAGTCACTTCACGCTTCGCTCCGATGCGGGTACGGTTGTACTCTTCCAGACTTAGATGTTGCTCGGTCTTGCGTCCGTCGGGCAGCGTCACTACAGCTCCGTAAGTGTAGTAATGGCCGTCGGGCACGTATCTGTTACGGCCCACACGCCGGGTGCGGTTGTGGCGGTGACGAGTACGTTCGGTCACTGCGCCTATTAACGTTTCGGATTTCTCCTCGGTTGCCCCAAGACGGTTGATGCCCAGTATCGCGAGATAACCTACGCCGCCAGCTACGAATACATGCATCAGACCCCGCAATGTCTTCTGTGTGATGGAGCGCTTCACTCCATTCTTGGCGCGAAGAGTCATAGGCAGGGAAGTCAGCGCAAGAATCGCGGCAGCGGTCAGAGATATCCAGCGTGACGACAGGGTCTGCGACGCCAGAGCTATTCCGGCGCCCCAGCTCGTTATACCGACTATGATCAAGAGCACAAGCAGAATATAGGGCATTTTTCCTTTCATTGCGAAGAAATATTTATTTACGAAGGCAAAATTACGAAAAAATGATTAACTTTGCAGCGTCTATTTGTCGCGTCGCTTATAGCGGCATGTTCAGGCGGGGTGTAGCGCAGTCCGGTTAGCGCACCTGGTTTGGGACCAGGGGGTCGAAGGTTCGAATCCTTTCACCCCGACAATGAAGTAAAAGCCTTGAAAATCAGACGCAATCTGGATTTCAAGGCTTTTTTGCGTTTATACGTAAGTTTTAGGCATTATTTCGGTGTGTTTTTTGGGGTCAGCGGATTTTTTTTGGGTCGTTTTGGGTCATTTTGGGTAACTTTGGAGCAAGTTGTTTCACTTATGTTTCAACAGCCGAAACGATATGGAATAATATAGACAACATTGTTTAACAATAGTATGAGTAATTTAACAATTATGTTCACCCACTGATGAGCTAAATCTTCGTATCCTTTGTTTTCGCTGAATAGTTACTCACCCACAAGCTATTTGTCAATGTGTCTCGCAAGAATGCGTTGACCCTGCGAATAACCTATAGTGGCTTTGGGTTTGAAATGTTTCATGGTGTATGGTATTATGATTGCAGTTGTTGTGTGTTGCCGGATCTGGAACGGTGCGGTCAGAAAGCGAAGCCTACATTGTCCACGTAGAGCGTCAGTCCTTCAGTGCCTACGTATGGCTCGCCGTTGCCGGCCGAAAACATCACGATGATATGGGTCGGAGTCGCATCTGCTGAATCCCACCCATCCTCCTGTATCCTGACGAGTTTCCCTTTCGAATTGTGGGCATAGTAGGAGTTGTCGCCGTTGCGCAGAGGTAGCCATGACAGCGAATGATTCTTTGACACATCGCCATATACAAGCGGCACGCGGTGTCCCGATTGCCATGCCGTGCCGCGTTTGAATTTCTCTCCGCCGGTAGCTATCCGCTTTGCATGTAGGCCTCCTTGAGCGTCCTCCCAGCGGCGCTGAAGCATCACGAACACCACAGCCTCATCGCGTCCGGGCAACACTTTCTTGCCGCCGAAGCCGGTCGATTTCACCCGGGTGTCGGTCTGCGGCATGTCTACCGAATAGTCCATCACCAGAGCTTTCGGCCGCTTGGTGTAGGGTATGCCCATCTCCATCTTGGCGTAGGGATTGCTCGTGCTTGTGATCGGCTCTATCATCTCTCCGAGAAACATCGATCCGGCCACCATCACATCCATGTTTATCAGCCCGAGCACTTTGACGCGTTCCATCTGTGTGCACAGTTTCGCACATCGGTTGCTGGCCGTGCGGTTGGCCGGATACACGGCGTTGGAGCCTTTGGTCACACCCGATACTTTGGCGTAAACATTGCTTGTGGCCCACGGAGAGCCGCCGAGATTGCGGTATGCGGCATTGTCGCTCCCCGATATGTTCCTCTCAGGACCTACTTCGTAGAGCACCTTTTCGTGGCCGCCTATCACCACCGATTCGCGAAGAGTGCGGCGTACCCAGTGCTCGAAGTCACCGTAAGGTATCGGTTCGGTCGTTTTGGTCTGGGCAGCCGATATCATGGCCGACATTATTAATGCCGCGAGGCTTGCTGTGCGTGTTATGTTCATATCTTTTTTATGGAATGTGCAAAGTTAATGCATTTTTTGAAGTATATGCTGTGACGTTTGTCAGTGATGTTTGTCAAAAAGTGGTATTTGTCAGAAAGAATATGTGAGTGTCAGTCCGTAGCGCATTCCTGTGCGCGAAGTCGGATTGAATACGAATCCTCCCGATGCGCTCGCCATGCTCCGGGGCGCGCCGTCGAAGCGTCGGATGGCTCTGTGCTGGTCGCCCCTGAAATAGCCCAGGACTTCGTTGACCGGATCGCAAAAAAAGGCCGCCACATAGCCCAGGGCGCGCGAACCGAAGATGCGGTAGCCGTTGGACATTATATGGCGTTTGGCATGATAGAAAGCCTCGCCCATGATTGAGCCTACCACCGATGTCACTACAATATCCTGAGCCGACGGAATTTCGTTGAAGGCTTCAAATCCGTATTCCCAGAAGAATGTAGAGATGCAGAAGCAATACACAAACGAACCCCAGTAGTTGAACCCGCAGCTCCGTGCGCTCATGTAGTATGCCGCTCCGGCATAGGGGTGGAGCACAAAGTTGAAGATGAATTTGTCACCGTCCCATACCGGACCCTCTTTGACGTGGCGAAGCCAGCGTTTGAACAACGGGGTCTTGCCGTTTTCATGACTGTTCCATGCTGTCGATTCCTGAGGAAGCAGTTCCAGGATGCCGAGCGCGGTCAGACCGCCACCCATCAGGACTGCCGTATTGGCCCACAGGCGGTTCCAGTCGCGCATGGATCGGGTGGGGGAGTACGGATAGTCATACAGACTCGGTTTCTTCGACCAGCACCCTTCTGTGGCGGCACTGGTCGCTTCGGTGGTGTCGTCGGCTCCGGCATCGTCGTTTGTGATTGATGCCCGATGAAGAACGAGTGTCTGTGGCACCTTCGGAGCCTGCGGCAATGAAATGCTTGGAGTCGGTATTGATATTTCTGTCAATGTCGGCAGCGAGACGGCGCCGGCCGCCAGGTATACTGCGGAGATCATTACCGTTAATATGACCGTAATTCTTCTCATTGATTAAAATAGTCGATACGTTGATAGTATGCTTATTTCTTAAACGCTGGCGCGACGCTACAGTTCTGTCGTGGTAACTTTTTATGGCGGTTGCGGACAACAATCTGACCCTATCGGAAAAAGATTGACAGGCGTTTTGCTCACTGATCGGAGCATTTTCAGTAATTTTGCTGCCGTAAATCAATGACTGATCAGTTTCAAAAAATACTTCTGGCGGTGACGATGCTCATCATTCCGTTTGCCGGTAGAGCGTCCGACCATGGTGATCCGCTTCAGGCCGATACTGTGCCCCAACGTAAGAATATCATCGACCGCCTGCTCGATTATTTTGCCGAATCCAATAAACCCGACTATAGCAAAGGCCTTGATGTCAGTTTTATCGGAGGACCTCACTATGCGTCGGATACCAAGCTCGGCATAGGTCTTGTGGCCGCCGGCAATTATCTAGCTGACAGGTCCGACACATCGGCCATACCCTCCAACGTTTCGCTGTACTCGGATATTTCCACTGCCGGATTCGCTCTGCTCGGACTGCGTGGCACGCATATATTCCCATCCGACCGACGGCGTATTGACTACAATATATTCTTCTATTCTTTCCCGACCGAATTCTGGGGACTCGATTTCGGAAGTCAGCGCAATGATGATGGCAAGTCGTCATATCGTCTGTTGTCCTACAGGGCCTCTGCCACGTTTATGTGGCGTCTTGGCGACAATTTGTTCGCAGGGCCGGCGCTTGAGTTTCATCACTATGATGCCCGCAAGGCACAGCGTCCGGAGCTGTGGCTGGGTCAGGATATGGTCACCAACACTGTAGGCGCCGGTTTCAGATTGCAGTACGATTCGCGCGACTCACACACCGGGCCGGCTACAGGTTGGCTTTTCGTGCTTGACCAGAAGTTTTGCCCGCGTTTCCTGAGCAATAGTTATGCGTTTAGCTTCACGGCATTGCGGCTTGCCCGTTACACTCCTCTCTGGCGTGGTGGGGTGCTTGCTGCTCAGGTGGCCGGACGCTTCGCTTATGGCAATGTCTGCTGGAGCATGATGTCCAATCTCGACGAAGGGGGCGGTATGCGTAGCTATTACGAGGGTCGCTATCGCGACAAATGCGCTCTCAATGTGGTGGCAGAGTTGCGTCAGCATGTGTGGCGTCGTAGTGGTGTGACGTTCTGGGCCGGCGCCGGAGTCGTAACCCCGGCCGTCGAAAGTGTGAGATGGAGTCGTGTGTTGCCCTGCGTCGGACTTGGATATAGGTGGGAGTTCAAAAAGCGTTGCAATGTGCGACTCGATTATGGTATAGGCCGCGGGTCATCATCTTTTTCGTTTAATATCAATGAAGCATTCTGATATAACACACCGTCTGAAAACACGTTCGCATATATATCTTTCTCCACAAGTCTCATCCGTCATATTGTTGATCTGGACTCTGGCAATGCTCGCGGCTCCGGCAGTGATATTGTCGGTCACCGAACAGATGTCGTGGGCTGCACGCATCGCCAACGCTCTTTTCCCCGTCGGGGTGTTCGGTCTGTGGCTTGCATGTTCGCGCCGGGTGGCTGCGACAGTTCTGTCCACGATACCGTTCATGGTGCTTGGAGCGTTCCAGATTGTATTGCTGTTTCTCTACGGACGGTCGATCATAGCGGTCGACATGTTTCTCAACGTTGTCACGACAAATCCCACTGAGGTAGGTGAACTTTTGGGAAATCTGTTGTCAGCCATACTGACTGTCAGTCTGATGTATCTGCCGCCTATCGTATGTGCGGTCGTGGGATGTGTCCGGCATTGGCGTGCCGGCCGCCGTGCGCTCTTTGTCGTCCGTCGGGCTTCCTTGTCGGCTTTGCTGGTGGCTCTGGTAGCGATTGCGGTTTCGCTTCCTGGATCGCGTCCGGTGCGACCTCTGATTGATATCTATCCGCTCAATGTGCTTTATAACATTGTGCTTGCGGTCGATCGCACGGAAAGGCTTGAAAACTATGGGTCGACATCATCGTCGTTTTCGGCTCATGCTGTGGATCTTTTTCCGGCCGACTCTGCACGAAGGATCGTGGTGATCGTCGTGGGTGAAACAGCCCGTGGCGATCGTTGGCAGATCAATGGATATGGTCGCCCGACGTCGCCCTCGTTGGCTGCAGGTGGTTTTGTCAGCTTTCCGGAGGCATATTCAGAATCCAACACCACCCATAAGAGTGTCCCGATGCTGCTGTCGCATCTCACAGCCGATACATTCGGAGATTCCATATACTCGGTAAAGAGCATTGTGACAGCATTCCGTGAGGCGGGATTTCGCACAGCCTTCTTCTCCAACCAGCGCTACAACCGTTCGTTTATAGACCGCTTTGCGTTTGAAGCTGACACAACTCTGTTTATAAAGGAGCAGCCGGGGGCTTCGGGAGAGTCGTTAGATATGGAGCTGCTGCCGCTGCTGAAAGAAGAGTTGGTGCGTGGTGCGGATCGTCAGCTCATAGTGCTCCATGCCTATGGTTCTCATTTCAGCTACAACGACCGTTATCCTGAGGATTTTGCCCGATTCGGCCCTTATGAATATACCGATGCCTCGTTGGCGGCCAAGGATCGGCTCGACAATGCCTACGACAATACCATACTCTACACAGCGGCCATGCTTGATTCTGTGGCGTCATGCCTGCGTTTGTCAGGTGCCGAGGCTGCGATGGTCTACGCCTCCGACCATGGTGAGGATATCTTCGACGACGACCGTCATCTGTTTCTTCATGCTTCACCTGTGCCGAGCCGATGGCAGATCGACGTCCCGATGATTGTATGGATTTCCGATCCCATGGCGGCGCGTCATCCCGGCTATTTCGACGCCGCCTGCGCCAATAGGCCGATGCCGGTCAGCACCTCGCGTTCGGTATATCATACCGCACTGCAGTTTGCAGGCATCGGTTCCCCGCTTTTCGATCCGGAGCTTTCCGTCGTGTCGGGGGAATATAAGAAACCGGCGCGGCGCTATCTTGACGATCACAACCGCGCCGTGGATCTCGACGCTATCCTCGCACGATAGGCGTCGTGCTATTTCGTAGGCTCGATATCTCCGATGCGTGACATTGTGATGTCTTTTTTCCCGACTTCATAGCGCAGGAGATTCTTCTTCACTTTTACGTCATCAAGGTGCTTTAGCTCAAGAAAACGTGTGGTGATCTCTCTCTTCAGGCGTGCCTTGAGTGATGCTGCAGCGAGAGGGCGGATCGAATCAAGGGCAGGCGCTTCCTGATTGGTCAGCAGATTGGCGTCAAACACTATGTCGGCCGGATCTATGTCTATCTCGATCGATTGCGGATCTATAGCCACGCTCACTTCGTCATCGTCAATCGCTGTCCATACGCCCTGGGCTGATACTTCGGCGGCTGCCGAAAGGGCGTATGGCTGGACGATCTGATCCGTCTGTTGCAGAGGGCCTGTCGCGTCCACCATCGCCGAGATTATCAGCGGACCGCCGTTCTTGTCGTCGTCGCGTACAAAATTGAAGGTCTCCACAATGTTGGCCGTGCCCGACATCTTGTCCGATAGGCGTTCGGGGGTGCCACACCAGCTGCCTTTGATCTCTTTTGCTAGGCGAGCCGTTTCATCACACGATACAAGCGTCAGTGACACAAGTGCAATTGAAGCAAATAATGCGGTTTTGATCATGATTGTTGATATATGTTTTGCCTTTTTAAGATATTAACGCGAATAGGCGCATTAAAGTTTTGCTTTATGAAATCAAATTTGTTAACTTTGCCATTCAGATACGATAAACATATACAATAACATAAATACTTATCTGATTATGGCAACCAAACCATTCCGATATCAGGAGATGTTTCCTATGTCGGCTGACACTACGGAGTATTATCTTCTGACACCCGACTATGTGAAGACCGAGAATTGGAACGGTCACGAGATGCTTGTCGTTGATCCCGAAGCTCTCACGGTGCTCGCGCGTCAGGCTACGCACGACAACGCTTTCATGCTCCGACGGGAGCATAACGAGATGGTGGCTAAGATACTTCACGATCCCGAAGCCAGCGAAAACGACAAGTTCGTGGCTCTTACCATGCTGCGCAATGCCGAAGTGGCAGCCAAGGGACAGCTCCCGTTCTGTCAGGATACCGGCACAGCTATAATCCACGGCAACAAGGGACAGAATGTATATACCGGCGGCGGCGACGAAGAACGTCTTTCCAAAGGTGTCTACCTCACCTACACCGAAGACAATCTTCGCTATTCGCAGAATGCGCCTCTGACAATGTTCGATGAGGTCAACACCGGATGCAATCTTCCTGCACAGATCGATCTCCATGCCGTCGACGGCAACGAATACAAGTTCCTTTTCGTGGCAAAAGGAGGCGGATCGGCCAACAAGACCTATCTCTATCAGGAAACAAAGGCGCTTCTGACGCCCGAAAAGCTCGTCCCCTTCCTCGTGGAGAAGATGAAGAGCCTCGGCACAGCCGCCTGTCCGCCCTATCACATCGCGTTTGTTATCGGAGGCACATCGGCCGAGATGAACCTCGCCACAGTAAAGAAGGCCTCTGTAAAATACTACGACAATCTTCCTACCAAGGGCAACGAACTCGGACATGCATTCCGCGACGCGGAGCTGGAGAAGCAGCTCCTCGAAGAGGCGCAGCGCATCGGACTCGGCGCGCAGTTCGGAGGTAAATATTTCGCCCACGACATACGCGTCATCCGTCTGCCGCGCCACGGTGCGTCCTGCCCCGTCGGTCTTGGCGTAAGCTGCTCGGCCGACCGCAATATCAAGGCAAAGATCAATAGCAAGGGACTATGGATCGAGAAACTTGATTCCAATCCCGGCGAACTGATCCCCGAAGAGATGCGCCGCGAAGGAGAAGGTCAGGTAGTGAAGATCGATCTCAACCGTCCGATGCCCGAAATACTTAAGGAACTCTCCAAATATCCGGTGGCCACGCGCTTGTCGCTCAACGGCACTATTATCGTAGGCCGCGACATAGCCCACGCCAAGATCAAGGAGCGTCTCGACCGTGGCGAGCCGATGCCGGAATACATGCAGAATCATCCTATCTACTATGCCGGACCGGCCAAGACGCCGGCAGGAATGCCTTCAGGATCCTTCGGACCCACCACTGCCGGACGCATGGACTCCTATGTCGACCAGTTCCAGTCCGAAGGTGGATCGATGGTGATGATAGCCAAGGGCAACCGTAGCCAGCAGGTAACCGATGCCTGCCACAAACATGGAGGATTCTACCTCGGATCTATCGGCGGACCGGCCGCTATACTCGCACAGAACTCCATCAAGAAAGTGGAATGCCTCGAATATCCCGAACTCGGCATGGAGGCTATCTGGAAAATCGAAGTGGAGGACTTCCCCGCCTTCATACTTGTCGACGACAAAGGCAACGATTTCTTCCAGCAGATAGTGCAGAAATGCAACGGATGCGGACTCAAGTAATCATACCGTCACTACATCGCGCTTGGATGCTTCGGCATCCGGGCGCTCTGACATTAAAGAAATCTTAATACCCAATACCAAATCATGGCAGAAAAAAAAGAAAAATTGTTTGACCAGTTTCCGCCGGTGACCACAGCCGAATGGCGCGAGAAAGTGGAAGCCGACCTGAAAGGTGCTCCTTTCGACAAGAAACTGGTATGGCGTACCAATGAGGGCTTCAATGTGCAGCCTATGTACCGTGCAGAGGATATAGAAAACCTCAGCACAACCGATTCGCTTCCCGGCGAATATCCGTTTGTCCGTGGCACACGCACCGACAACGACTGGCTGGCCCGTCAGGAAATTGACGCCGCCGATCCTGTCGCCGCCAATGCCAAGGCTCTCGACGTGCTCGGCAAGGGCATCACGTCGCTTGGATTCCGTATGAAAGAGTGCGACGCCGCTACTGTCGCATCGCTGCTCAAGGATATCGATATCGCCAAGGTGGAGATCAACTTCACCGCATGCCCGCGCCACTGCGAGGAGCTGTGCGCAAGCATCGTGAAGTATGTCAAGGACCATGGCGCCGCCGACACATTCCGCGGAAGCATCGATTTCAATCCGTTCAAGAAGGCTCTCAAGCACGGCAAGCCGTTCCCCGGCGATATCGCCCAAATGGCTGCCGATATGATTTCAGTGGCCTCCGATGTCAAGGGACTGCGTCTGCTCGGTGCCGACGGCGTGATGCTGAGCGATGCCGGAGCCTATATATATCAGGAACTTGGCTATGCTCTTGCATGGGGCGCCGAATGGCTGACTCTGCTCACCGACCGGGGACTCTCGGTCGATGAGGTAGCATCGCGTGTGAAGTTCAACATGGGTATCTCCAGCAACTATTTCATGGAGATCGCCAAATTCCGTGCGGCACGAATGCTCTGGGCGCAGATCGTGGAGCTTTACAAGCCCGCATCGGCCGACGCCTGCAAGATGGCGGTGCATGCCGTGACATCGCGGTTCAACCAGACAGTCTACGACGCACACGTCAATCTTCTGCGCAGCCAGACCGAATGTATGTCGGCCGCTCTCGCAGGAGTCGACTCTATCACTGTGACTCCCTTCGATGCACCCTATCGCACACCCGATGATTTCTCCGAACGCATCGCGCGCAATCAGCAGTTCCTTCTCAAGGAGGAGAGCCATCTCGACAAGGTGGTCGATCCTGCCGGAGGATCATACTATGTCGAGACTCTGACGGTCGCTATTGCCAAGGAGGCATGGAAGCTCTTCCTCGAAGTGGAGGACAAGGGCGGATTCCTTGCAGCTGTCAACGATGGCGAAGTGCAGCGCGCTGTCCGCGCCACTTCCGATAAGCGCCACACCGACGTGGCACGCCGTAAGGAGATACTTCTCGGCACCAACCAGTACCCCAATATCAACGAGATGGCGGCCTCAAAGATAGAAGCCACCGGATGCTCGTGCGGATGTCACAACCATGACGATGACAATGCTGACGCAGCGCTCCCCACAGCCCGCGCGGCAAGCGATTTCGAAGCGCTGCGACTGGCCACGGAGGCAGCATCCAATCGTCCGAAGGTGTTTATGCTCACTATCGGCAATCTGGCCATGCGTCTCGCACGTGCGCAGTTCTCCACCAACTTCTTCGGCTGTGCCGGCTACGAGATCATCGACAATCTCGGATTCGAGACAGTGCAGCAGGGCGTCGACGAAGCTCTTGCCAAGGGTGCCGACGTGATCGTGCTCTGCTCAAGCGATGACGAGTATGCCGAGCTCGCTCCCGAAGCCTACCGCTACCTCGACGGCCGCGCCGAATTCGTTGTGGCAGGCGCTCCGGCCTGCACCGACGATCTCAAGGCCATCGGCATAGAGAATTTCGTCAATGTGCGCTCAAATGTGCTCGACACTCTGCGTGCGTTCAACGAGCGTCTGCTCAAATGATAAATCCTCATCCTTAATACCATCTTACAATGAGACCCGATTTTAATAATATCGACATAACGAAAGATGCCTTCACCACTCCGGCTCATGCCCCGGCGGAGGCAAAGGGTGAGGAATGGCTCACGCCCGAACTTATCCCTGTAAAACCGATCTATACAAAGAGCGACCTTGAAGGACTCGAACACCTCAACTATGTGTCAGGTCTTCCTCCGTTCCTCAGAGGTCCGTACAGCGCCATGTACCCCCTGCGCCCCTGGACTATCCGACAGTATGCCGGATTCTCCACCGCAGCCGAATCCAACGCTTTCTACCGCCGCAACCTCGCAGCAGGTCAGAAGGGACTCTCGGTGGCGTTTGACCTTGCCACACACCGTGGTTACGACGCTGACCACTCGCGCGTGGTGGGCGACGTGGGCAAGGCCGGAGTGTCGATCTGCTCGCTCGACGACATGAAGGTGCTCTTCGACGGTATACCCCTCAACAAGATGTCGGTGTCGATGACCATGAACGGTGCCGTTCTTCCGGTACTCGCTTTCTATATCAATGCCGGACTCGAACAGGGTGCCAGGCTCGAAGAAATGGCCGGAACGATACAGAACGATATCCTCAAGGAGTTCATGGTGCGCAACACCTATATCTATCCGCCGGAGTTCTCGATGCGTATTATCGCCGATATATTCGAATACACATCGCAGAACATGCCCAAGTTCAACTCCATCTCCATCTCCGGCTACCACATGCAGGAGGCCGGAGCTACCTGCGACATCGAGCTGGCCTATACGCTTGCCGACGGACTTGAGTATCTGCGCGCGGGCGTCAATGCCGGCATGGATATCGACTCGTTCGCCCCGCGTCTGTCGTTCTTCTGGGCTATCGGCATGAACTTCTTCATGGAGATCGCCAAGATGCGCGCGGCGCGTATGCTCTGGGCCAAGATCGTCAAGCAGTTCAACCCCAAGAACCCGAAGTCGCTTGCGCTCCGCACCCATTCACAGACCTCCGGATGGTCGCTGACAGAGCAGGATCCGTTCAACAATGTCGGACGTACCTGTATCGAGGCTATGGGAGCTGCCCTCGGACACACACAGTCGCTCCACACCAACGCTCTCGACGAGGCTATCGCTCTTCCCACCGACTTCTCGGCGCGTATCGCACGTAATACGCAGATCTATATCCAGGAAGAAACTATGGTGACAAAGGAGATCGACCCCTGGGCCGGATCATACTACGTGGAGGCGCTCACCAACGAGATCGCACAACGCGCATGGGAGCACATCCAGGAGATCGAAAAGCTCGGCGGCATGGCCAAGGCTATCGAAACCGGACTGCCCAAGCTCCGTATCGAGGGAGCCGCTGCGCGCACACAGGCGCGTATCGACTCCGGTCGCCAGACCATCGTCGGTATCAACAAGTACAGACTCGACCACGAGGATCCGATCGACATCCTCGAGATCGACAATACCGAAGTGCGCAAGGAGCAGATCGAACGGCTCAACGAAGTCAAGAGCCATCGCGATGAGGCCAAGGTCAAGGAGGCTCTCGCGGCTATCACCGAGTGCGTGCGCACCCGCAAGGGCAATCTGCTCGACCTCGCCGTGAAGGCTGCCGGACTGCGCGCTACGCTCGGCGAGATTTCCGACGCATGCGAAGAAGTAGTAGGACGATACAAAGCACAGATACAAACCATTTCAGGAGTGTACAGCAACGAAACCAACAACGACCCCGACTTCGTCAGGGCACAGAAGAAGGTGGAGGAGTTCGCCAAACGCGAAGGACGCCAGCCGCGTATAATGATCGCCAAAATGGGTCAGGACGGCCACGACCGCGGAGCCAAAGTCGTCGCTACAGGATATGCCGACTGCGGATTCGACGTCGATATGGGACCGCTCTTCCAGACTCCCGCCGAGGCTGCGCGTCAGGCGGTGGAAAACGATGTGCACATACTCGGCGTAAGCTCGCTCGCTGCCGGCCACAAGACGCTCGTGCCGCAGGTCATCGAGGAGCTGCGCAAACTCGGACGTGAGGATATACTCGTCACTGCCGGTGGTGTGATCCCCGCGCAGGACTACGATTTCCTCTATCGTGCGGGTGTGGCGGCTATCTTTGGCCCTGGCACACGTATCCCCGACAGCGCCATCAAGATGATAGAGCTCCTCGAAGCCGAGTGATCTCGTTCCCACAGGTCATTCCGTTGACCTCCTAATGATATAAGACCCTGTGTCACGCAATCGATGACACAGGGTCTTGTCTTGATTCTGATGGCGCTGTGTCAAAAAATCAATATGTTGCAGCGTATTGTTATGCCCGAATGGACAATTCATTATAAGGCTGATGGAATATGGTCGTAAGTAACTCGCAAAAATTAGCTGCGAGTGATTTTTGAGATTTGTTCGAGTGTTTTTTACTTGAAAACGAGGGCGTGTAGCGAGCTACACAACTGAGGGTGAAAGCAAAAAACGCCGGACAACATCAAAAAGCGCCGCAGCAGGCACGGGTTACTGATGAATTTAATAATATCAACTAATTTTTAAGAGTTACTTAGTGCAAAAAAAAGTAATACATTGTTCCATCTCCCCTTCGGTTGTCCTTAGGCAAGTTGTAGGGATGCTCCACGGAGCATACAACCTGCAGGTATATGATTATTGCCGTTGCTGTTCAAGGCGGTATTTTCGAAAATGCCTGCGGTTTCTGTAGCTGTAGTAATGACAGACAGAGAAGCCGCAGGCATGAAGTGTTATGATTGTGTGATGTGTCGCTCAGGTCAGCTGTTTATTTGTCGATGGGGGTGGAGTTGCGTTCGAGCACTGCGGCGTCGAGGCTGGCTATGGTGGCGAGGTTTATGATGTCGCGTACTCCGGCGTTGACGCTGATAAAATGCACGGGCTTGTTGAGGCCCATCTGTATCGGGCCTATGGCGTCGCCGAGTCCCATTTCGAGCATCGTGCGGAAAGCGGTGGTGGCGGCACTCAGATTCGGGAATATGAGGGTGTTCACTTCCTGTCCGTTCAGACGGTTGAACGGGAATATGGTGTCGCGCAGATTGCTGTTGAGGGCATAGTTGAGTCCCATCTCGCCGTCAATGGCAAGGTCGGGATACATCGTCTGCATCCGCTCCACCGCTTTGCGCACCGTCAGGCACTCCTCTTCGCGGCCCGAACCGAAGTTGCTGTACGACACCATGGCTATCACCGGATCGTGTGAGAAGTATTCCACCGAGTTGCGGGTCAGGCGGGCTATGTCGACAAGGGTGTCTTCGTCAACGGTTTTGTTGACCTGGGTGTCGGAAATGAAGAATGTGCCGCGTTTGGTGTTGACTATATGGAGTGTGGCGAAGTGGTCGTAGCTCGGACGTATGCCGATCACCTCCTTGGCGATCTTGCCTACGGAGTGGGCGGCGGAATATGTGCCGGCAAGGAATGCGTCGGCGTCGCCGGTTTCCACCATCATCATGCCGAAATAGTTGCGGTCATACATCTTTTCGAGGGCTTCGGCTTCGGTGATGCCTTCGCGCTGGCGCTTGCCGGCAAACAGTTCGGCGTAGCGCTGACGGCGGTCAGCCTCACGGTCGTGACGCAGGTTGACGATCTCCACGTCTGTCAGGTCAAGCCCGAGGCGTGCAGCGCGCTTCTCGATCATCTCTTCGTTGCCGAGCAGCACGGGGATAAGCACGCCCTCTTTGTGGGCCATGACGGCGGCCTTGAGCATATTGTCGGTGTTGCCCTCGCCGAATACCACTCGCTTCGGATGGCGTTTGGCTTCGTTGTAAAGGCGGTGGGTGATCTTGTTGTCATAGCCCATCAGGCGGCGCAGGCGCTCGCAGTATTCCTCCCAGTCGGCTATCGGACGGCGTGCCACGCCGCTCTCCATGGCGCCTCGTGCCACAGCCGGAGCCACCCTCGTGAGCAGACGCGGATCGAGCGGTTTGGGCAGTATGTAGTCGCGGCCAAATTTCAGGTCGGTCATGTTGTAGGCTGCATTGACCACTGTCGGCACAGGCTCTTTGGCCAGCGCTGCAATGGCTCTGACAGCAGCGAGCTTCATTGCTTCATTGATGGTGGTGGCGCCGCTGTCAAGGGCGCCGCGGAATATGTAGGGGAAGCCGAGCACGTTGTTGATCTGGTTGGGATAGTCGCTGCGGCCTGTGGCGAAGATCAGGTCGGGACGCGAGGCCATGGCTTTGTCGAAGGAGATCTCCGGATCAGGGTTGGCCAGGGCGAATACGATCGGGCGTTCGGCCATCGACTGTACCATCTCGGTCGTGACCACATCCTTCACGGAGAGGCCGAGAAACACGTCGGCTCCCTTCATCGCTTCGGCAAGGGTGCTGACGGGGCGATCTGTGGCAAATTCGGCTTTCTGAGGGTTGAGATCCTTGCGCTGTGTGGTGATCACGCCTTTGCTGTCACACATCACGATGTTCTCTTTCTTTACGCCGAGCGCTATGTAGAGCTTGGTGCATGATACGGCTGCGGCGCCGGCGCCGTTCACAACAAGCAGCACATCCTCTATTCGCTTTCCCTGTATCTCGAGCGCGTTGAGCAGGCCGGCAGCCGATATAATGGCGGTGCCGTGCTGGTCGTCGTGCATCACCGGTATGTCGCACTCCTCTTTGAGCCGCTGCTCGATCTCGAAGCACTCCGGTGCCTTGATGTCTTCAAGATTGATGCCTCCGAATGTGGGAGAGATCGCTTTGACTATGTCGATGAAGCGCTTCGGGTCTTTTTCGTCCACCTCTATGTCGAAGCAGTCTATCCCGGCGAATATTTTGAAGAGTAATGCTTTGCCTTCCATTACTGGCTTGCCGGCAAGCGGACCTATGTCGCCGAGGCCGAGCACGGCCGTACCGTTTGATATCACTGCCACGAGATTGCCTTTGTTGGTGTATTCATACACGTCGGCCGGTTTGGCTTCGATCTCTTTGCACGGATATGCCACGCCGGGCGAATAGGCCAGAGCGAGATCATGCTGCGTGCTGTAGGGTTTGGTGGGGATCACCTCGATTTTTCCCGGTTTGCCCTGACGGTGATATTCAAGGGCCGCTTCTTTTGTTACTGTCGACATCTGTGTGCTATGTGTTTGAAAATGTGAATGTCATTATACCGCTGACGCCGCAACCCCGGCTGTGGATCACTGAGCCGGGGTTGGTGGCGGATATTTTTGCAAATATACAAAAATAACCGTTGGAGTGTATGTTTGGTTGTCGTTTTATTCCTTAAAAAAGTCTATCTGGGAAAATATCCGGGAAAATATGTGATTGTCAATGTGAGCTTACGGCTCAGAATCTGACTTTCACAATGGCTGGATTGGTGTCCTCCACTCCGGTCAGCTCGCTCATTGATTCGTCAAGTATCAGGAAGTAAAAGCCGTCGCCGTCGCTGTATGGTATCGGCATCGTGAGCACCTCCTTGCCGTCATAGTCCATCACGAAGCCTTTGCCGCGGGTGTCGGGATCGACAGTTCTCGAAAACAGCAGTGTGCCGTCGGTGAGGTCTACGACCTGGAGATACAGCTTGTTCTCATACATATATCCGAGCATCATCTGTTCGGCCGAGGGTATGAATCTCACTCTGATGGTGTTTCTGCGGTCAGCTTCCCATGCGTCGAGATTGGAGTATTTGCGCGGGTCGGGGATGGCATATTTGCCGGGATCGATCACGGCGTATGGTTTGAAGTTCTTCTCACCGGAGACGATGCTGTAGAGTGTGTCGTTGAAGTTATACTGGATTAAAGCTATATCTTTTCCGGTTATGATGTCGGCTCCCATGCCGACGGTCGAGTTGCCCATGTGGGCTACGAGGTAGTAGGCTCCGCTGGGTATGGAGTCGGTAAGGCGCCAGTTGCGGTCGAATATCTTCAGGCTCAACTCTTCCCCATCCTTTGCGTGTGTAAGTCCGCCCCAGTAGCCGCCGGGCAGGGGGAAGTCGCGTTCTATGCCCAGGGTGTCGATTGTTCCGAGATGATTCCCGTGCAGGTCATAGCGAAAAAGTTTGTCGCTGATGAGATCAAACACTTCCCAGCCGTTGCCGTCAACGCTTGGATAGGGTTGTATGGCGCTGTGGTATTCGCCGGGGCCGCCTCCGCGGCGGTTGAAAGCGCCGAGGCAACGGCCGCTCTTTGTGTCGAAGGTGATAAGCTGACCTTTGTCCGATACGAACAGCCGGTTGCCGACCGTTCCGGCTATATTGCTGATGCCGAGCATCGTGGAGTCGGTTACTTCGGGGTGGATGAGCATCTCCAGCCGTCCTTCGCCGGTGTCTGCAGCGTCGACCAGCGATTCGATGTCGATTACTGTCAGCGGTCTGTCTGATTGATCGCTCCCGCAGGCGCATAATGTCATGGCTATCGCGGCTGTGGCCGAAAGGATGATTTTTGTGTTCATGGAGTTGAATTGTTTTTTTGAAAGTTACTTGCTTATGGTGTTGAGTGTGAACGCTCCGGATGTATGAAGCGCGAAGTCCGTACTGTCGTTGACGCTGCTGAATGAGATCCGGGCTATGCGCAGACTGCCTGTCTCCAGACTGCAGCTTGCATCGGCATCCAGTGTGCTGTGCCAGTCGATGGCTTCGACAGTCGAAAGTGAGTCGGCCTTAATACTCAGTCGGAGTGTGCGCTCTCCTAAGGCAATGGTGGATATCGACGTGTTTTGGATCTTGATATATGGATACTGGCCGAGGTCGTCCGGATTAACTGTCGCAAGGCCGAGGCGGCAGTCGTAGAAATGCGTCGTTCCTCTGATCTGCATATGGATGCTGTCGGTCGATGCGTCTTTCAGGACTACAGGCACCTCTCTGAGCGTACTTCTGATCTTTGCCGGAGCTGCCGGTGTGATGATGCGGATCGGATAGGAGCACTCGATATGTCGGTAGTAGCCTCTTCCGGTGGAGCTGTCGCCGTCGTGTCGGCTTATGAGCAGATTGAGTTTGCCGTTGCGTTCGCTGACAGTTATATACGGAGCCAGTCCCGACGGATATTCCACCCGGGGCGAGCCGGTGGTGTCGGCTACGATGATCTCGATGCCTGCGGATAGGGAAATGCCCAGATACCGGTCTTCGGGTTGCGTCACTTCTATGTTGTCGGCCATGGTTATGGCTACGCTCTCTGTGGATTCGTTTGAGATGACGATCGGCGACATGTCTGCTCTGATGCCGTATGATGTTGTGATCGCAATCACGCTGAGCGTGAGTATGAATCCGCCTATGGCGGTGGCGATCATTATTATGGTGGTCTTTTTCATTGCTTTAAGAAATTTTCATATTCTGATGCGAGTTCCATTGTGGTCCAGCCGAGTGCGCGGATACGTTCGAAAAACCGTGGAAGTTCATCGGCGTAGAATTCGGCGCGTCGCATTCCGCTGACGATTTCGTGGCCGTTGGCGGCGACAAAGTATCCGCAGCCGCGACGGTTGAATATTATGCCACGTTGCTCAAGCCATTCGTATGATCTGACTGTCGTGTTGGGGTTCACTTCCATTTCGGCGGCAAGTTCTCTTACTGACGGCACTCTCTGGTCGGCGCTGAAGGTGCCGTCCATTATGCGGTCCATAATGTGGTCGGCTATCTGCAGGTATATCGCTTTGTTGGTGTCAAACTGCATGTCGGTTTTGATTGGGTTGACAATCTGGGTCTTTCGCGTCTATCGCTTGGTGGTGGTCACGTCAAGTTCATGAAGTCTGATGCATCCCAGCGTCCAGTTGAACAGGATAGCTGCTGTCGCCATCGCGAACATGATCTCTTTGAAATGATCCTTGATCCATAGATGTTCGGGCCATATTTTTCCGTACATGAGATATTCTCCGGTCATCATGGCGCATATCATATATATGGCTGTCAGCGCCCCGAATACAATAAATGTTTTTAGAAACGAGCTCCGGGTCCATATCGTGCTTCCGAGCACAAACAGCGACTGGATGAAGAAGTAGATGTATATGAAGGATGCGACGAATGTGGTGCGGTAGTGCGGTGGGCCGAGTACTGAACGCGTGTTTTCATTGTCGATAAATATCGGCCTGAAAATGAATTCGGCATAATAGTCGGGCAGTGTTATGGCTGCGATTCCTACCCTGATTGCGTCGGCGAGTGCTACAGATAGTAGAAATATCACCGGGAAGGCTATAACGTATATGAGCCAGCGCGATAGAAATGTTTCGGTTATTGGCGTGGGGCGCATAAGCAGTCTGATGCGGCCCTCTTTGCTTCTGATGTCCTCCATCATCAGTGATGAGCCCAGGCATGACAGTATCAACCCTCCGAAGTAATATAACGCAGTCATGTCGCCGAGTTTGATATCTTCTCTCTGAGGCCATTCTTCCCAATTGTAGCTGTAGGGGATGTTTATTATGGCTATGCATATCATCACTCCGACTAACAAGGCGGTGCGGAGCAGTAGTTTGCGCCGGTTTTCGGATATGTAGAGGGCGGTAAGGCTGAGTGTTCTTGCCGCGCTGAATCGGTCGGTGTTTGTCATTGCTGTGTGAATCTGCTGGTTAGACTTTCTGGATTGTTAAGAGCATACTCAAAAAGGCTCTCGAGGTTGAGTTCGGTCGGATGATCGGGGTTGTCGTTGGGCAGGATTAGAGCGCTGCCTCCCACGGCCGGCTGGGCAAACAGTGCCTGCTGCATCAGGGCGGGGGAGTCGGAGTTGACAAACCGCAGGCGTTCGGTTATTTCGGCTGTGCTGCGGTCGAGCAGCACCCGGCTGCGTTCGGTGATGACCACATGGTCGAGTATGCGGTCTATGTCGCGCACCTGATGGGTGGAGATCAGAATTGTGCGGTCGTCGGTCATCGACGATACGATAAATTTGCGGAATCGGCTTTTGCCCGGTATGTCAAGGCCGTTGGTGGGTTCGTCAAGCAGCAGCAGGGAGGTGTTGCACGCGAGAGCGAAGCACATGAAGGCTTTTTTCTTCTGGCCCATCGACAGGGATCCGAGGTGCAGATCCGACTCCAGTTCGAATGTGTCGAGGTGGCGGCGCATGTCGTCAAGGCTGAAGTTGGGATAAAACCGTGAGTTGAGCCGCAGAAACTCCCTGAGTCTGATGTTCGGTAGCGAGAATTCTTCGGGCACGATGAATATGTCCGACAGGGTCGAGGGGCGGCGGAAGCGCGTGTCCGTGCCGTTGTAATACACGTGTCCGCTCTGCGGGGTGAGCAGGCCGGCGGCGAGGTAGAGGAGGGTCGACTTTCCGGCGCCGTTGCGGCCGAGCAGGCCGTAGATGCCTCCGTCGCGGATGTTTGCCGAGAAGTCGTTGAGCACGGGCGGCCGGTGGCGGCCGTAGCTGAATGTGATGTCTTTTATTTCGAGCATTAGTGTAATAGTGAAATAGTACACTGCAAAGGTATGCATAATTTTTAATTCGCAAAAAATATTTCACAAAAAAAATGTATTTACTAACTTTGCGATAGTCAAAAAAAACAACTATTACCAATCATGGAAGAATTAGACATAGCACAGGTGTTCAATGCCGCAGAGGTGCTTAAAGATGTGGCGCGTCATCCGCGTCTTATAGGTGTTACAAAGATAAATCCCGACGCACAGGTGTATCTCAAGCCTGAAAATCTTCAGCATACCGGAGCATTCAAACTCCGTGGCGCTTACTATAAGATCTCGCAGCTTACACCCGAAGAGGCTCAGAAGGGTGTGATAGCCTGCTCGGCGGGCAATCATGCGCAGGGTGTGGCGCTGTCGGCTACGGCCAACGGTATCAAGAGCATCATCTGTCTGCCGGCGGGTGCGCCGATCTCCAAAGTGGAGGCGACAAAGCGGTTGGGAGCGGAAGTGGTGATGGTGCCTGGTGTCTACGACGATGCCTATGCTAAGGCGCTGGAACTGCAGAAGGAGCATGGATATACGCTGATACATCCGTTCGATGATCCGCTCGTGATCGCCGGACAGGGCACTATCGGTCTTGAGATCCTCGAGGAGATGCCCGATGTGGAGGCTGTGATCGTGCCTGTGGGTGGCGGTGGTCTTATCTCCGGTGTGGCGTTCGCGCTGAAGACTCTCAAGCCTGAGGTGAAAGTCTATGGTGTGCAGGCTGAGGGCGCTCCCTCGATGGCCGATTCGCTCAAGCGCAATGAGCGTCTGCATCTCGACAGCGTTTCTACGATAGCCGATGGTATCGCGGTCAAGGAGCCTGGAATCAATACGTTCGAGATGTGCCGCAAGTATGTCGACGAGATCGTGACCGTGAGCGACGACGAGATCGCTGCAGCTATTCTCAAGCTTATCGAGGAGCAGAAGCTCGTGGCCGAGGGCGCTGGTGCGGTGTCGGTGGCGGCTGCTATGTTCGATAAGGTGCCTGTCAAGGGCAAGAAGGTGGTGTGTCTGGTGAGTGGCGGAAATATCGATGTGACTTCGCTCAACCGTGTGATCACACGCGGACTTGTCAAGAGCGGCCGAGACGCTACCATCGCGATCGACCTCTCGGATAAGCCGGGACAGCTGTCGAAGGTGTGCAGCATCATCGGCGATCATGGAGCCAATATCCTCTCCGTGCAGCATGAGCGCAATTCAAGCCATACCCAGATCAATGGCTGTACTCTCCGTGTGGAGATGGAAACCCGCAATCTGCAGCATATCGCCGATATCAAAAAGGCTTTGCGCGAGAACGGTTTCGACGTGAAACAGTGATATGCGGGATTGCTTGCCGGTTTTATTAATTGAACAGTTGTTTATATGAAGTTGCGTAACGTTTTTCTTGCTGCGTCGTTTGCTGCGTCGTTGACAGTTTTTGCCGGAAATCCGAAATATGTGTTCTATATGATCGGCGACGGTATGGGCATGGGGGCTGTTTCGGCAGCCCAGGGTTTCCTTAATGCTGTGGATGGCGATGGGGCTATGCTGCAGATGCTGCAGATGCCTGTGGCTTCGATGTCGCAGACCTATTCGGCGTCGTCGCCGGTCACCGATTCGGCGGCTGCCGGTACGGCGTTGGCTTGTGGGCACAAGACGCGCAACGGAATGCTCGGTATGGATGCCGATACTGTAGCGGTGCAGTCGATAGCCGCACGGTTTCACGACAACGGGTTCGGTGTCGGACTGGTGACTACGGTTGCGCCCGACGATGCGACGCCGGGGGCGTTCTATGCCCATGTGCCACGTCGCAGCATGTACTATGAGATAGGCTGCGATGCGGCGCGCTCTGGCTATGAGTTTATCGGGGGAGCCAATCTGCGCGGCGCTAAAAACACTGATCTGATGGCACGGTTGGCCGATGCAGGGGTCGATGTGGTTCGTGGCCGTGAGGCGGCCGCAAAGTCGACGTCGCGCAGAGTGATGATGCTCAACACCGATTCAGTGAAGAAAAACAATGTCGGTTATACTATCGATTCTATCGCCGGAGTGCTGACGCTGGCGGATCTCACCGAGAGTTGTCTGAAGCATCTCATGCGGGTAAGTCCCGACGGTTTCTTCATGATGGTGGAGGGTGGCACTATCGACCATGCGGCTCACTCCAATGATGCGGCTACGGTGGTGATGCAGACTCTGGATTTCGACCGGTCGATAGGATTGGTGAGGCAGTTCGCGGCCAGCCATCCGGGTGAGGCGCTGATAGTCGTCACCGCCGATCATGAAACCGGTGGAATGGGTATGGCCTCGCTGCGTCATCACTATAATCAGAGGCTTGATCTTCTGGCTCATCAGCGTATGTCGAAGGATGCGTTCGCCGAATGGACATCTTCGGTCATCAAGTCGGGCAACGCTCCGGCATGGGAGGATATGAAGGGTGAGCTTGCCCGCCGTGTGGGATTGTTCGGCGCGGTGGCTGTGGATGAAGCCGACGAGGAAGCTCTGAAGGCTCTGTATGAGACCACGCTGTCTCACATGGGTGGCGATAAGAAGTCGACCCTCTACAGCAGCTTCGACCGTTTTACTGATAAGGTGTATGATCTGATGAGCGCTCTGACCGGCGTGGGATGGACTACCGGCGACCACTCGGGGGCTGTTGTTCCGGTGTTTGCCGAGGGCGAGGGACTGCAGTTGTTCGCGCCGGCGCAGGACAATGTCGACATTCCGGTTAAAATCATGAAAGCCGTAGGGCTCTGAGGCCTATGATCGGCTTGCGTCATCTTTTGCCGCTTGCGGCTGCCATGGCGGTCGGTGCCTGCACCGATCGCCATGAGCATATCAGTGCGGTCTATGAGAGCGATGGTTGTCTGGTGAGCCTGACCGGAATCACTAAGGCCGACGGTAGTGTCTGGATGCCCGATGATTCACTGGCCGCAGCCTCGCCTCTTGCTTCGCCTTCGCCGTTGATCGATGCTGTTTTTGCCGATGGTATCAGCCGGTTCGGCATGATGCTTGCCAGTGATTCGTCCTGCGGGGGATTGGAGGCTGACATGGCTGTGGCTGTCGGAGGAAGTTTGCTCGATCCTGATGGTGCTGTGGCGATGTTGCGTCGGCAGGCCTGTCAGACTGATTTTGGCGGGTGGCCTATCTCTGAGGGAGCTTTGCTCTGGATACCGGCGGCATGGAGCGCGTTCTGTGCCACATCCGATACGGTTTGGCTACGCGAGGCTTACGGTGTCGCGCAGGATATTATCGCGCGTTCGCTTGAGGTCGGATGGGATTCGTCGCTCGGACTGCTTCGCGGCAGTATGCCGGCATGGAGCGGGGAGCAGCAGCTGCCGTATCCGCGCTGGGCTGATGCGGTGCGGCGTTTCGAGTCGGTGTCGCTGACCGCCAATGTGGCTCTTGCAGAGGCAATTGCCGCGTTGGAGCGTATGAGGGCTGTGGCGGATGCCGGCGGAGAGTGTCCGGCAGTAGGTGCCAGTTATGTGAGGAGGCGTGTCAATTCGCTTCTGTGGGATCCGTCGCGTGGACGTTACAGTGCTTATCTCTATGGTGGCAGGTTGATGGATATGCAGGCGCCTGTGACTGACAATATCGGTCAGGCGATGGCAATGATATGGGGTGTGGCGTCAGAGCCGATGGTGTCGTCGGTGTTGTCGCGGACAGGTTACATTCGGGGTATGGTGCCCGATTTATATCCGCTCATGGCGGGCATGAAGGTGGAGGCGGCTTTAACCGGTGCTCCGATGATGCAGACTCTCTGGGCCATGGCTGCGGTCATGGATTCGCGCGAGGAATCTCTGCTGGCAGCCATCGCTTCGCTGTGCCGGCTTCATGCGTCAGAGCCCGAGAGCGGCGCTTCATCATGGCTCGCCCTGCTGGTGATGCGTGTTGTTTTTGGGATCGGTTTGCAGCCGGCGACAATTGGTTTTCATCCGTCGGTGCCGCAGTGTCTTGGGGGTGGTCTCTCACTGAATGGGTTGCGCTATGGTGATGCGGTGGTCGATGTGGCGATAAAGGGCTTTGGCAATCGTGTCGCACGTTTTGAGATTGACGGGGTGCCCTCTGTGACTTACAATATCGCTGACTCTCTAAGCGGGTATCACAAGGTCGAGATACTAATGGCCAATAATACGATGACCGAGGTAGGCGTCAAGGATGTCGGGCTGCAATGGTGCCCGCCGACGCCGGAGGTGGTATGGCGGTCGATGTCGTCGGGACGTATAGCCGATTATTCCGTTTCGCTTGATTATTATATGGTTGTCAACGGACTTCGGGATGTCAGACTGACATCGCCTGAGGTGTCAGTATCCGGACTGGTTTCGACGTCGGTGGCGGCAGTGGTAGGTGTGGCTGACGACGGATTGTCGGGCTTCTGTTCTATGCCGAGATTCTGTGTGCCGCGTGGGGCTGTGAGCCGGTATGAGGTCGAGGAGTGCAATCGTTCTGGCACGGATCTCGTGCGCGACCGGCGCACATCACGCCGCTATGTGGAGTCGGGTCGTGGGGGATTGGCCGATATTAAGGTTACGGCGACAGAGTCCGACGAGGTGGATTGCCTTATAGATATTTGTTATGCCAACGGTAACGGATCGGCAGGATTGCCGTCGGCCACGGCGTTGCGCCGAGTGACGGTCAACGGTGAGGATGTCGGCATGGTAGTGATGCCGCCGCGTGGCGGGGGCTGGTGGTTATCCACCGGATACTCGTCGAGCGTAAGGGCTCGGCTACGTAAGGGATCGAACGATATAGTTCTGTCGGTTGTTGACAATCTCGGAGGGTCGTCGGCGGCAGATCTGGTGCTTGTCGACAATGTAAGGGTTATAAGGCTGACAGATGAATTATTACAGCAATGAAACGGATCGGAATACTGAGCGATACTCATTCTAAATGGGATCCGCGCTATGCCGCGCATTTCGACGGATGCGACGAAGTGTGGCATGCGGGTGATATTGGCGATATCGGTCTGCTGCAGCGGCTGCGTGAGTGTGCGCCTGTGGTGAGAGCCGTCAGTGGCAATATCGATTCAGGCGAAGTGCGTCGGGAGTGCCCCGAACTCCTCGAATTTGAAGTGGAGGGAGTGAAGGTGTTGCTGACTCATATCGGCGGATACCCGGGTCGATATCGTCCTGGTATGAAAAAGTTGCTCGCGGCCGACGGTATCCGGCTTATGGTCTGCGGCCATTCCCATATCCTTAAGGTCATGCCCGATCCGGAGCTGGGACTGCTTCATGTCAATCCGGGAGCGGCAGGCGAGCAGGGCTGGCAGAGAGAACGCACGCTTGTGAGGCTGATTCTCGATGCCGGCGACATACGTGATCTTGATGTGATCACTCTTGGCCGTCACTATGGTGGAGACAATTGATAATCGATTAAATTTGAACGCATACTTATGAAGAAACTGATGATCTTATTATCGGCCTGCGCTCTGCTCGCAGGCTGTAAGACAAATGAAGCCAATTATCGCCAGGCCTACGAGGTGGCGAAGCAGAGATACGAGAATGCCGATACGGTGAGCACGTCATCCCACCGGCTTGAGCGCTATGCGCAGCCTCATCCTAAAGTGATCGACGGCGACACTCTGCAGTTGCTCATGCAGCCTGTCAGCGCTGTGGCCGGAGAGGGACTGACATCCTCGCAGATCCGTAATTACAATGTCGTTGTCGGTCAGTTCAGGCAGATATTCAATGCCCGCCAGATGCGTCAGCGTCTTATCGCGTCAGGATATGCCTCTACTGCAGTGCTGGCTTCGCCGCAGCCTTTGTACTATGTCGTGACAATGTCTACCGATACAGCATCGCAGGCAGCCGCTGAAATACGCAGACTGCAGTCCGACGCATCGGTGAAGCTGCGTGCTCCGCTGCCATTCGTCATCTCGCCGCGCTGACAGATTTTTTAGAACAAAGCAAAAAGCCTTGCGTCCATCGTTTCGCAAGGCTTTTTGATTAAAGAGTGTGTTTTTACTATCCATTGACGGAAGATTCATAGTCACAGTGTGTGGATTAGACCTCTTTGAAGTGTGAGCGGTCTACGCCGCAGATCGGACAGGTAAAGTCGGCAGGCAGTTCGCCGTCGCACTCTACAGTATATCCGCATACGTCGCATTTATAGACACGTTTTGCCGCCGGTTGCGTTTCGGATGCCGGCTCTTCGCGATAGGTCGGTGCGTTTTTCGGAGCACTGCCCTTGATCACTTCATGATAGTAGGAGTATGTCATCGGACGTCCCTCACCTTCATAGGTGGCCTTCAGGCGTCCTATGACAATTATGTGCGTCCCGCAGTCGACAAAGTCGAACGCGTCAAGAATGAGCCGCCCGCAGAATTTGCCATTTACGGCCGGCGCGCCGTCAAGATCCTTATATCCGTAGCCGGAATATTTGTCGTTGTCGCGGCTCGAGCAAAAACCGAATTTGCCGATGATCGACGGATCTGTATCTTCGGCCAGGATTGAAAGGCTGAAGCGTGGGTTGCGCCGTATGGCATCAAGGGTGAAGTTGTTTTTGTTGAGCGATATCGCCAGAACCGGATTTTCGCTTGTCACCTGAAAACAGGTGTTGATGATACACCCTACGGGCCTGTCGTCGGAGTAGCATCCGACCACATACAGCCCGTAGGTGATCTTTTGAAGAGGAGTAAGGTTCATGATTTGTGTGTCGTTTAATAGTTCTGTGCCTCAAGCTCGAAGAAGCAGCGCGAGTGCAGGCACACAGGACATACCTCGGGAGCTTTTTTGCCTACTACGATATGTCCGCAGTTGCGGCATATCCACACCATGTCACCGTCGCGGGAGAATACCAGTCCCTCCTCAATGTTTTTGAGCAGGCGACGGTAACGTTCCTCGTGATGTTTCTCTATCTCGGCTACGGCACGGAAGCGGAAGGCTATTTCGGGAAATCCCTCGGCCTCGGCCTCTTCGGCCATGCGCGAATACATGTCGGTCCATTCGTAGTTCTCTCCTTCGGCAGCTTCGCGGAGGTTGTCCATGGTGTCGGAAATTTCGCCTCCGTGGAGCAGTTTGTACCAGAGCTTGGCGTGCTCCTTTTCGTTGTGGGCTGTTTCTTCAAATATGGCGGCGATCTGTTCGTAGCCGTCTTTACGTGCCTTTGATGCGAAATAGGTGTACTTGTTTCGAGCCATAGATTCGCCGGCAAATGCCTGCTGGAGATTCTGTTCGGTTTTGGTGCCTTTTAAGTCTTTCATAATCGTGTGTTATTTTGTTGTTGTTGAGATATTTTGGTTACATTCAGGACAGATGCCCTTAAAAAAAACGTTTACATTGTTGCATACATATTCGTCGGGAAGCCGAAGTGACGACATGTCGAGCGTGATGTCGAATATGCGGCGGCACTCCTTGCACATGAAGTGGCCATGGGGCTGACGGTCGGCGGCGTCATAGCGTGTGGAGTCCGACGATATGTCTATGTTGTTGACAAGGCCTTTTTCCGACAACAGTTTCAGGCTGCTGAACACTGTGGTGCGCGACAGTGTCGGATGCTCTTTGACCAGTTCGGAATACACTTCGTCGGCTGTCGGATGGCAGTAGCACGAATTGATGTATTCTAAAATGGCAAGCCGCTGCATCGACGGACGTATGTCCGCTTCGCTCAGTCTATAGTGGAGTCTGTTACGGTCTGTTTTAATCATTGAATCCTAATGGCATATTGTACTGAATACAAAGTTATATCAAATACATCACCTGTGCAAGTGTTCACAGAAGGTTTTGTTGATTATTAACATCTGCTGAAATTTGTTGACAGATACGGAGCGCGCTCCACGGATAAAACAAATATCCATGGAGCGCGGTTCAGTAATATCGGGATGTCGCTCGGCCGGTTTTTATGAATTGATATTCACGTATCCGTTTATACGACAGCTGCAGTATTTCCTGCCTCGGTCAGATCATATTGACGAGGGTCTTTTTTTTGCGGGATCGCAAGTCAACCCCACCTTCAGTTTCTTGAATATCTTATGGTCTACTTCGCCAAGCATCACAGTGCAGTGGGCTTCACATCCGTTGAGCTCTGGCAGTTTCTCAAGTGCGCGACGGCAGTTCTCGTCGTGTGTGCTCAATACCGAAAGAGCCACCAGCACCTCATCGGTGTGCAGTCTCGGGTTATGTCCCTGCAGATACGTTGTCTTGGTGTGCTGTATAGGCTCGATCATATCCTGTGGTATCAGCTTCACCGAATGGTCTATGCCGGCAAGATGCTTGATGGCGTTGAGTATCACGGCGGCACTCGGACCGAGAAGCGCGCTTGATCCGCCGGTGATTATGGTGCCGTCCTGCAGTTCTATAGCCGAGCAGGCCACGCCGGTCTGTTCGGCGCGTTCTCTGGCAGCGGCTATGGTGCGGCGGAACTTGGTGTCGATATTGGCCTGTTTGAAAAGCAGTGCTATCTTGTCCACCTCAGAGTCGCAGCAGTCACCTTGTGCCAGACGGTTGAGGGCGGTGAAGTAGCGTCTGACTATCTCGTTTTTGGAAGCCTGGCAGCATATCTCGTCGTCATTGATGCAGAAGCCTACCATATTTACTCCCATGTCGGTGGGTGACTTGTATGGGTTGTGGCCGTAGATCCCTTCGAATATGGAGTCGAGCACCGGGAAGATCTCTATGTCGCGGTTGTAGTTGATTGCGGTCTTGCCGTACGCCTCGAGATGAAACGGGTCTATCATGTTCACATCGTTGAGGTCGGCTGTGGCAGCCTCATAGGCTATGTTGACCGGATGTTTCAGTGGCAGACTCCACACTGGGAACGTTTCAAACTTGGCATAGCCGGCCTCTATGCCGCGCTTGTGTTCGTTGTACAGCTGGCTGAGACATACGGCCATCTTGCCGCTGCCGGGGCCGGGAGCCGTTACTATAACAAGCGGTCGTGTGGTCTTGACATAATCGTTTTTGCCAAAGCCCTCTTCGGAGGCTATCAGATCCACGTTGGTCGGATAGCCGTCGATCGTGTAGTGGTAGTAGGTGGTGATGCCGAGACGTTCAAGGCGCTGACGGAAGGCGTCGGCGCTTTTCTGCCCGTTGTAGTGGGTGATGACCACCGAACTTACCATAAATCCGCGTTTCTGGAATTCGTCGCGAAGTCTCAGCACATCCATGTCGTATGTTATGCCAAGATCCGTGCGTACCTTGTTTTTCTCAATGTCAATGGCGCTGATCACGATCACTATTTCCGCGTGATCGTTGAGTTGGCTGAGCATCCGGAGTTTGCTGTCGGGCTGGAATCCTGGCAATACGCGGCTCGCGTGATAGTCGTCAAACAGTTTGCCTCCCAGTTCCAGATATAGTTTGTTGCCAAACTGAGCGATGCGTTCCTTTATGTGCTCGCTCTGTATCTTGAGATACTTGTCGTTGTCAAATCCGTATTTCATAACGGGATGCAAAGTTACGAATTTTTTGCTGTAATAGTTCGTCTGATACCGCCGTATTTCACAAATGTTTTTATAAAAGCTGCGATAAAAAACCTGCGCCGTAATGCATGATTCATTACGGCGCAGTCTTTGAATGCTTTTTCAGTCGGGAATATACTCCGGGCGATTACTTTACAGATGCTTTCGACATGGCTGCGGCCACATCGGCGCGGAGTTCGTCGTCCTGCTTGTCGCGGCTTATGATATTGCCCTCCGGATCAAAAAGTATGATGCATGGTATTCCGGCGATACCGTAGAGATCGGTCGGAATATTCTGGCCATTGAGGATCTGCGGCCAGGGCAGTTCATGCTGCTCTATGGCGCGGAGTGTGTTGGCAGGTTCGTCCCATACGGCTACGCCAAGCACGTCAAGGCCTTTTGGGCCATACTCTTCGTAGAGTTCCTTGATGACTCTGGTCTCGCGGATACATGGACCGCACCAGCTCGCCCAGAAGTCGACAAGCGTGTATTTGCCGCGACCCACATAGTCGCTCAGACGTGAGGTCTTGCCGTCGTAGGTGATCTCGAAATCCTTGAATTTGTGGCCTACTGATGTCTCCTCTTTGTTTATAAGACCCTGACGGAGTGTCTGCACGCGTTTCGAATCGGCAAACTGCGGATATTCCTTGAGTTTGGCGTCGAATGTGGGCAGATCATATCCGTAGCACTGCTGAAGGAAGAGGTAGTAACCGAGCGGATTGCCGGCATTGGCCTTGAGAGCGTTTTCAAACAGATCGTTATTGCTCTGCTGTATTTCTTTCTTTTTTGCTTTATCCTCGGGGGTGTCGCCGAGCTGACGGTATTCGGCCACGTGCTTTTGCTGCTCCGACATGAGGTTGACGAGGGCGTCGTTGGTCGGTGAGCCTGTGGCCATGCGGTTGGCCGGATTTAAGGCTATGTCGCCCTCTTCGAGCACAAACTGTCCGGCACGGTTGCCGTCGAGGATCACCCGGGCAAACACCGGAGTGGTCACAGTGCCTTTGAAGATGGCTTTTCCGCCATCAACCACCGTCGAGTCAAGTTTGGCACTTGTGTCGAAGTCGATGATGTAGGCTGTCAGGCCATCCTCATCCTCCGAAAGCGGGAGAGTGACAGTGTAGTTGTCGGTCGCTGTGGCCGCATTGGCGCACGATACTGCCAGGAATGCTCCGGCTGCAAGGGTCATGAATGGTAGTTTCATATCAGTGATATTGGTTATTGTTGTTCTTGCTGGAATAATTCATCGTTTTCGTCGAGCTTGAAGTTGTGGGCCAGCAGGGCGATGAATTTTGATATCTGCGTGATGGCCTGGCGTGTGGCATCGGTGATCTCTTTGTGCTGTAGCCGTAACATAAGCATTCCGTAGAGTGCGTTGAAGCAGGTTTCAATCTCTCCGGGCCGTTCGTCGCCGCTTTTGGCGCGAAGTTCCACTATGTAGGGTAGCGTGCGGTAAAATTCGGCGGTATATTCGGCAAAGCGTGGATCTTTGAGCAGTGCCATATGCAGATCCACGAGCTGCACTATCACGTTGCGGTTGAGTTGCAGATGCCCGCTTTTTGCCACACCCTCGCGGCGCATCATGTCGATCAGGCTCTCATACCATTCGGTCATCTGTAGGCGCTGCTCGTCCGACAGGCCTGTGTAGCGGTCTATCACGTTGGCCTTTATGCGGTCTATGTCGAGATCGTTGGCGCGTATGATGTCCTCTATCTGCCACATATACAGCAGATATTCGGCTATATTCTCTTTTCTTTTTTCGGATGCGGTAAACATTTGTTTTACTTGTTTGGAGTTCAGTCAGGATAGATCCGTCTTAAGTTAAACACTGTTCTCTCTAATGAGTTTGCCGGCATAGAGTGTCAGTTAGATTGTAGTGATGCGGCGAGAGCCTCGGCGCAGCGCTCGCCGTCGATTGCAGCCGACACGATTCCGCCGGCATATCCGGCTCCTTCGCCGCAAGGAAACAGTCCTGGAGTGGTCAGCGACTGCAGTGTGGAAGGGTCGCGCACGAGTCTTACGGGAGCCGATGTGCGCGTTTCGTCGCCGATCACGGTGGCTTCCTGAGTCAGGAATCCGCGGTTTTTGCGTCCCATCTCTTCAAAACCCTTTCGCAGCCGGCGCGAGATGCAGTCGGGCAGAAGCTTGTCCACTCTCGCTGGATAAAGTCCGGGGGCATACGACGATGGCGGAAGAGTGTCGGAGTCACGGCCGGCGACGAAGTCGGTCATGCGCTGTGCGGGAGCTTTCTGTGTGCCGTCGCCAGCATTGAAAAAGCGTCGCTCGATCTCCTCCTGATATAGCATCATGCGCAATGTCTCATCTTCACCTTCGGGTGTGGCCACATCCTCAGGGAGCAGCTCCACTACCATGCCGGAGTTGGCCCAGCGTGTGCCGCGGTTGGAGGGCGACATGCCGTTGACCACCAGTAGCCCGGGTTCGCTCGAAGCGGGTATGATGAATCCGCCAGGACACATGCAGAACGAGTAAACGCCGCGGTTCTCCACCCTGGTCAGCATCGTATATTCTGCCGCCGGAAGATATTTGCCACGACCCTCCTTGCTGTGGTAGCGTATGCGGTCAATCAGAGCCTGCGGATGTTCGAGGCGGACTCCTATGGCTATCCCTTTCGCCTCCATGCCTATCCCCGAAGCGCGCAGAGTGCGGTAGACGTCGCGCGCCGAGTGGCCGGTGGCCAGTATCACCTTGCCGCGGATGTCGCCGCGGCCGGTCGAGACTCCTGTGGCATGTCCCGATTCATCGGTGATGATCTGTTCGGCACGGGTGGAAAACCTCACCTCTCCGCCGCAGCGTTCGATGGTGTGGCGCATGGCCTTGATTACTTCCGGCAGACGGTCGGTGCCTATATGTGGATGTGCGTCTGCCAGTATGTCGGTCTGTGCGCCGTGCTGGCAGAAAATCCGTAATATCCGATCGGTGTCGCCCCGTTTTTTGCTGCGGGTGTAGAGTTTCCCGTCGGAATAGGCTCCTGCGCCTCCTTCGCCGAAACAGTAGTTGGAGTCAGGATCGACGATCCCCTCTCGTGACAGTCGGGCCATGTCGATCCGTCGTGAATCCACATCCTTTCCGCGTTCGATCACTATAGGCTTTATGCCGAGTTGTATGAGCCGCATAGCCGCGAACAGTCCGGCTGGGCCTGCGCCTACTACGACAGCCGCAGGAGCCGATTCCGGCAGCCGGTCGTAAGGCTCGGGCGCGAACAGTGTCGCCGACGGATCTTCATCGACATACGCAAGTAGCGTCAGGTTTATCATCACATTGCGCTGGCGGGCATCGATCGAGCGCTTGATGATCCTGATGCCTTTTATGCGGTTGGCGTCGATATTAAGGCGGGTGCTTGCCAGTGCGGTCAGTCGCAGTTCTGAGGCGGCAGTGGCCGGGTCGACGCGTAGTTGTAGCTGTTCGGTCATGGTGTAGAGATCGCTTGGTTATGTTTCTTCATCTGCCACCAGAGTGTCACTATGGCGAAGACAAAGGCTATCAGATCGCTTGCGGCTATGCTTGCCCACACTCCGTCAATCCCGAACTGTTTCGGGAGGATTATGAGGAACGGGATCAGAAACAGAAGCTGGCGCGTAAGCGACAGGAATATCGAAATCTTCGGTTTGCCCACCGACTGGAAGTAGTTCTGTATCACTATCTGGCATCCGATCACCGGATAGAACAGGAAAAAGATCCTCGCCCCGTGTCCGGCTATGTCTATTAGCTGCAGGTCGGTGGTGAACAGGGAGCTGACTGTGTCAGGGACGAGCTCGGTGATGACCCATCCTACGGTGGTGATGCCCATGCCAAGCCATATGCCTATGCGCAGAGTGCGTTTGACCCGTTCCCAGTTTCCGGCACCGTAGTTGAAGCCGAGTATCGGCTGCATGCCCTGCGTGACTCCAAACACGATCATGACGAAAAACATAGTCGTGCGGTTGAGTATGCCGTAGGCTCCGACCGAAAGGTCGCCGGCATCACCGCCATAGTCGAGCAGCGCTTTGTTGATGAACACTACTACGATACAGGCGCACACACTCATCAAAAACGGCGACATGCCGATAGCATAGATGCGGCGTGCTATTGACGGCGTGAACCACCGGTTGCGCAGATTGAAATGGATGAAACTGCGGCGTGAAATGAAGTGGGCGAGCACCCAGACACAGGCCACCGACTGTCCGATCACGGTTGCCATGGCTGCGCCGCGTATTCCCAGATCGAGGACGAAAATGAATATCGGAGCCATGATCACATTTACCCCTACCGATAAAAGAGCCGATACCATTGCCTTGCGCGGATAGCCGGTGGCGCGCATCAGGTTGTTGAGTCCGATGAACACGTAGGCTATCGGGGTTCCCAGCAATATCACCTCCATGAATTCGCGGGCATAATCAATGGTTGATGGGGTGGCTCCGAAGAAATACAGTATCTCGTCGAGAAACAGCAGTGTGATGCCGCCGAATACCACCGACTGTATGATGCATAGAAGCAGCACGTTGTTGACCACATCGGTGGCTCTCGAAATATCCTTCTGACCCATGAAAATGGATGATATCGTGGCGCCGCCCACAGCTATGAGGGTGCAGAAGGCGATCACGAGATTCATCAGCGGAAAAGTGATGGCCAGTCCGGATATGGCCATGGCGCCTACGCCTCGGCCTATGAATATGCTGTCGATGATATTGTAGAGCGAGGTGACCACGCTCGCGATGATGGCCGGCACGGAATACTGTATCAGCAGTCGGCTGATTGATTCGGTGCCCAGTGTCATCGGTGATTTTGAAGTATCTGTAGGCATTTCGTTCCAAGTCGATTCTGCAAAATTAACTTTATTTGTTGGCTTAATGACAATGCGGAATATTAATTTTGCAAAAAAAACTACAGCAATGACTACAGTCCCCAATCAATACGGATTCGGTGCGCTCTTCGATCTCGACGGGGTGATCATCGACAGTGAAACGCTATATACCGGTTTCTGGAACGATATAGAGGCCGAGTTCCCGACAGGGATACCTGACTATGCCATAGCCATAAAGGGTCGCACTCTTGAGTCGATAATGGAGGAATATCCTACCGAAGAGATAAGGCGTGAGATCACTCGCCGTCTGATGGAGTTTCAGGCTTCAATGCGGTTCACGCCTCTGCCCGGAGCGGTGGAGATGCTTGAGGCGCTCGCGGCGGCGGGGATACCTTCCGCGCTGGTGACGAGCAGCGATGCCGTCAAGATGCAGCGGCTGTTTGACATGATGCCTCGGCTGCGAGGCCTGTTTGTGACTGTGATAGATGGGTCGATGGTTACACATTCCAAGCCCCATCCCGAGGGATATTGTCGCGCCGCTCGCGAGATCGGGATGGAGCCTGAAAGATGTGTGGTTTTTGAGGATTCGCTTCAGGGGCTTGCTGCCGGACGGGCTTCAGGAGCGACTGTCGTCGGACTGGCCACTACATATCCCGTCAGCCGGGTGGAACCGTTGTCCGATGTCGTCATATCGTCATGGCAGGAGTTGCCGTTGGAGCGTCTGGTGGAGCTTATGAGCTGACTCAGACAGCCTTGAAACTCATGTCGAGGCCTTTGACAGAATGTGTCAGTGCACCTACCGATATGTAATCCACTCCGCATTCGCCGTATGCACGCAGTGTATCGATCGTAATGCCGCCTGACGATTCGATTTCGGTACGGCCGCCGATAAGTTTCACGGCTTCGCGTGTGCGTTCGGGAGTGAAGTTGTCGAGCATGATGCGGTCTACACCCGCTTCGAGAGCCTGACGGATCTCGTCTTCGTTGCGCACTTCCACCTCGATCTTCAGATCCTTTCCTTTGGCGCGGCAATATTCTTTGGCGCGTTTCACAGCTTCGGGTATCCCTCCGGCGAAGTCCACATGATTGTCCTTGATCAGTATCATGTCAAACAGTCCGATGCGGTGGTTGGCGCCTCCTCCGATCTTCACGGCCTCTTTCTCAAGCAGGCGCATGCCCGGGGTGGTCTTGCGGGTGTCGAGCACTTTGGTGTCAAGGCCTTTCAGCCGTTCCTGATAACGGGCTGTAGTGGTGGCTATGCCGCTCATGCGCTGCATGATGTTGAGCATGGTGCGTTCAGTCTGCAGCAGCGAGCGCACGCTGCCTTCCACTTCGAAGGCTACGTCGCCGGGTTTCACATGTGTGCCGTCGGTCATGTACACGGTCATCTTCAGCTCCGGATCGAAGTATTCAAACACGCGGCGTGCCACATCGACTCCGGCGAGGATTCCCTCCTCCTTTATGATAAGACGCTGCCGTCCGCGAGCTTCGGCAGGGATGGTCGATAGGGTGGTGTGGTCGCCGTCGCCCACATCCTCGGCAAAAGCGAGCCGAATCAGTTCGGTGATAAGCTGGTCGTTTGTTTCCATGTCGGTTTTTATGTATTTTTGCACACAAAATTAATAATCTTATCCCGACTCCGCAACTTCCGTCACGATGAAAATTACTATTATGGCCGTGGGGCGCACCACCACTCCTTACATTGCCAAAGCCACCGACGATTATATCGGCCGTGCGTGTCATTACATGCCGGTGGAGATGCTGACTGTGGCTGATATACGCCAGACACGGTCGCTGACCATGCAGCAGCAGCGCGACAAGGAGGGCGAACAGTTGCTGCAGTCGTTTCAGCCGTCGGATATGGTGGTGTTGCTCGATGAGCACGGGCGTGAGATGACCTCGCGCCAGTTTGCCGGATATATCGAGCGTCAGGCCGTCAGCGGGCGTCGTCGGCTTGTGTTCGTGATAGGAGGTCCTTATGGTTTTTCCGACGCTGTCCGATCAAGAGCCGATGCCATGATATCGCTGTCGCAGATGACATTTTCCCATGAAATGGTGAGGCTTTTTTTCGCCGAGCAGATCTATCGCGCGATGACTATCCTGCGTGGAGAGCCATATCATCATGATTGATTCTGTAGCTGTCAGACATGTATGAGGTCGGTGAGCACCATGTCGGTCACAAGCCAGTGGTCAGGGTTCATACTAATTGTGTCGTCGGTTTTCATCAGTCGGCCGGCGGTAATGTGAGGGGCGGCGTCGTCAATGAGCCGTAGTGTCGGTCCGCTGCCGAAAAGTCTGCGGAATTCCGACAGATTGATTCCTTCGGCCGTGCGAAGGCGTATTATCAGGTAGTCGTTGATGCGCTCGTCGGTGTTCTCCTCTTCGGCAGTGGCGAACCCCTCTCCTCCGCTCGCCAGATACGACTTTATGTCCGAAGGGTTGTAGCGCCTGAGCCGTCCGTCGAAGCTGTGCGCTCCGGGGCCGAGGCCGATGTATGGCGAAAGATCCCAGTATCCGCTGTTGTGTATGGCCCGGTGTCCCGGAAGGGCGAAGTTGGATATCTCATAGTGCTCATAGCCGGCTTTGGATGTCGTATGCCGCAGTATGTCGAACATTTCGGCTGCTTCCGTGTCGGTGGCTTCACTGACTCTCCCTCTGGCGCGCATGGCGTGAAGACGTGTCCCCGGTTCGTAGGAGAGTAGATAACATGACAGATGTTCCGGTCGGCGTGCTGTCAGTTCTGCAAGGCTGGAGGCGAACGATGCCGGTGTCTGTCCCGGAAGTCCGTATATGAGGTCGGCGCTGACATCGAGTCGTGAGGCAGTCAGCAGATCGAGTGCTTTCAGAGCGTCGGAGGCTGTGTGACGTCGGCCTACGGCGGTCAGTTCTTCATCGCGCAGCGACTGTATGCCCATGCTGACGCGGCTGACGGGAGTGTCGTCGAGCCATTTGACAAATTCGCTGTCCACATCTTCCGGGTTCACTTCTATGGTGATTTCAGTCATATCCGGCGTGGCAAGCAGTCCGATTATTCGCTGGAGCAGGTGGCGTGGCAGTGCCGACGGGGTGCCTCCTCCGATGTATAGTGTCGGCCGTGATCTGAGGCCGTCGGTTTCATTGCGACGCCAGTTCCACTCGGCTTCGAGCGTGTCGCAATATCGTTCGGCAAGTTCTATGCGGGGCAGCGAATAGAAGTCGCAATATGCGCATTTCGAACGGCAGAAAGGTACGTGGACGTATATCATTGGTAAATCGCTATCATGAAGATGATTGGATGTCGCAGATCCTTTCAGTCTGTTTTGCCGTTGCGTCCGCAGATAGCCTTGAAATGGCAGAAGGTGCATGATTTTTCGTCGTCGGTGGCCGAAAACGGCACCGACGGATCAAAAATCTCCCGGAGCACTTCGTTGAGCCGCTCTCTGAATCCGTCGATCACCTGATGATAGTCGGTCAGATCCTCGAGCCGGTAGCGGTCAGCCTTGATGCGTAGCGGTTGTATGCCGCCCAGTGCCATGTCGCGGAATTTGTATATCAGGGGTTGTATAGGCTCTTCCGGATCGTGCTGCGCGGCATAGACCATGCAGTATATAATCAGCTGTCTAACGGCTTTCACGTCGCAGTATCCACGGGCGAAAAGACGGTCGAGATCGGCGTCGATGGTGGTGCTGTCGCCGCCGGTCTTGTAGTCGACAATGCGCAGACGTCCGGCCACGCGGTCTATGCGGTCTATCCGCTGTTTCAGGCGGAGTGTGAAAGGGAGTCCGGCATCTATATGTGCCAGAAAAGGCTCTTCGGCCGAGATGAACCTAAAAGGCGTCAGATCCTTCTCTCTTCTGAGCATGGTCAGGATCAGGGATTCCACGAGTTTCCCGGCTATCAGCGCTTCTCCTTTCAGAGGATTGAGGCAGTTGTCGCCAAGCCGCAGGAAGTTTTTGTTGATCACCCGTGTTATGATCTTTTCAAGTGCCGCTTCGGGGTGGTCGATATGGTGCTGCAGCATGTCGGCTGTGACTGTCACCTCTGACGCATCGCCTTTGAGCATATTGTAGAATGCCTCGGCTGTGTCGTGTACGATAGTGCCGTTGGTACTGGCGTCGATATAGTCATGTAGTTCGTCGCTTGGATCAAATCCTTCCACATAGCGCAGATAGAATTCAAGCGGACAGCTGAGATAGGTGTTTATATTGCTTGCCGACAGGTTCAGTTCATTGCCTTTGGATGCCTTCGAAGTAAACCTCATCAGTTTCTTCATTATGGAGGCCGTTTTGTTTACGGCTATGGCATGGCGTTCATTCCTGCCGTTGTTGAATTTCAGCTGTCGGTGTGTCACCGTCGCTCCTGAAGACAGATATAGAAGCTGCACGGCATATCGCGACAGTTCGCCAGTGCGCAGACCCGATGTGCGCACGTCGTAGGTCAGTGTCACTCTCGACGCTCGCGATATAAGTCTGTAAAAGTAGTAGGCATAGACGCTCTCCTGAAAATCCGAGGTAGGGAGTCCGTAGCCGCGTCGGATTGATTCGGGAATGAACGAATTGGCATGGTTGCGCCGTGGGAATATCCGCTCGTTCATCGACATCACGATGATGTTGTCGAAATCGAGTGCACGCGTTTCAAGCACACCCATCACCTGCAGGCCGGCAAGCGGTTCGCCTTTGAAATGCACTATCTCGCTCTGCAGAGAGCGTTCGATCATGCGCACGAGCGTGGCTCCGCGCATCTCTATGCCGTGGTGTTGTATGGTGGCCTGTATCTCGTCGATCTTGGCGATATATGCGTCGAGAAAGTGGCGTGCCACTCCTTGTTCGGCTGTGCTGTCAAGCAGCAGGGTGGCCATCTGGCGCAGGTAGTCGCATATCCTGTCGGTGCTGTCGGTGAGTCTGACAGCAGTGAATATCGGAGCCAGAGAGGGGTAGTTGTTCTGTATAAGACGCTCTTCGACTCTGAACAGTCGGCTGCTCAGTATCTCGTCGGCCAGCGCGTCGGCCTCGTCAGGCGCAACCCTGCGCACGTTGGGATCAACCAGCAGATTGCTGACATCCTCATGGAAGAATGTCGGGCCGTTGCGCCCTTCGCGTGAATGCATCTGCAGTGAGCTTATAAGGCGCAGCAGGGTCGACACGGGGCTTTGCCTGAACGGGAAGCCCATCGTGACGTTGATATCGGTGATCTCCTCCGGCATGTTGTGTACGAGCGGCACGAACAGTGATTCGTCGGGGAGCACTACAGCGGTGTCTATGGCATTTGCCGGGTCGGCTATCTTTCCGCCGCTAATCCAGTCGGCCAGCGTCTGCGAGGCGGCATAGATCTGGGCCATATTGCCCGGAACTCCGACAATATCTATCATCGGCGACGTGGGTTTCGTGTCGCCGTCGATCTGATATAGCGATGGAAATTCTGCCATGTTGGCGCGAATGAATCTGCCGGCCGGATTATCGGTGCTCAACAGTATGGGTGAGTCGCAGTCCCAGTAGAAATCAGCCATGCCTTTGTCGCGGAGTCGACTGAAAATGATGTGTTCGGATGTCGACAGCAGATTGAATCCGATAAACACATAGCGTCTGTAGGGCATCCGTCGCAGTGAGTCGCCTTTGCGTATGGCGTCGGCGGCCTCTCTGAATATAGCTCCCGAAGTAGTCAGTCGGCGGGAGCGCAGTGCATCGCGATAGCGGTGATAGAGCAGCGCCATTACCTCCCAAAGTCTCAGGAATTTGGTATGGACAGTCGATCGCCCGCGGCTGTCGACGTGGGTCCAGAAATTCTCCACCGACATCTGGCTGCGGTCCTCGCCCCAGTATCGCTTTATCGCTTCGACCTGCTCGGGTGTGAGATAGTTGGAATTGATCTCTTTGAACCGTTTGGCGTTGACAAATATCTTGTCGGGATCGGCAAGATAGCGATCCACGTCGTTGAAGTCGTTGATCAGCATGTCGCCCCAGAAAGCGAATCGGTCGAAGTCAAGCGCGTCGTCGGCCGAAGAAGTGGTCTGTTCTTCGAGGATCCGGCGGTACTCCCGGAACATGACAAACAGTGCCTCAAGGCGTTCGGCCTCGCGTGCGCGTGAGAATCCGGCCACAAAAGAGTTGATCGTCTTGGTGCGAATATTTCTGATGCGTCCGTCTGATTCCAGTTCGACCGCTTCGCGGAAAAATGTGGCCGAACGTTTGTTGGGAAACACAAAACATACCCGTCCTATGTCGTCGGCCTCATTGGCTATATAACGGTTCGCTATACGGCGCAGAAACGATTTCATTGCTTGAGGAGCAGGATGATTTTTATGGCTACGTCGAGGTTGATTATCTTGCCGTTGCCGTTGCCGGCTATGTCGGTGCGGGCATCATCGAAGGTAGCTATGATCTTCTCGACGTTGTTTTCGTTGATAAACCGGGAGAAGTTGACACTGAACTGTTGCTCTTCGCGACTCATGTAGTTGAGCTTGTCGACTCTGAAATTGTAGACGAAATTTTCTCTGGTAAGCCGGGCGCAGTAATCATAAAATTTTATCTCTTTTTCTCTGCCGAGAGCGGCGAGTTCCGACGCGAGTCCCCGCAGCTCGGCTATCTTTCGCTGGTAGGCGAGCCTCATCAGGCGTGTGAAGAACTCAAAGAACGCATGAGTGTCGCTTCGGGTATCGATCATCCTCAGCGCGGCCGTTGTGGAGCCTTCGGCGTTGTGCGCCAGCATCAGCGCCTCGGCGGGATCTATGGCGTGGCGTGCGGTCAGATATGCAGCCACCTCTTCGTCGGGCAGCCGCTTGACCTCGATGCGTTGCAGCCGCGAATAGATTGTCGGCAGTATTTTGCCCGGCTCGTCGCTGACCATGACGAAAATGGTGTCGGGATATGGCTCTTCTATCAGCTTAAGCAGCTTGTTGGCTGTGTCGCTGTTGAGACGCTCCGGCATCCATAGCACTACGCTTTTGTAGGGCGACCGATGACTGGTGAACGACAGTTTGTGGATCAGAGCCGCACTTTCGTTGACGTAGATGACCGGCTGCGCGTTGCGGCGTCCGAACGAGTCGGCCCATTGGTCGAAGTCCATATATAGCCGGCCGTGCATATAGTCGCGCCATTGGGCGGCATAGTCGTCTGATACGGGTGCCGAGTCAGATCCCTCTTTCTTTACTGTCGGGTAGGTATAATGGGTGTCGATATGATTGAAACTCTGATGTTGCAGACACGACGGGCATTGTCCGCAGCTGTCGCCTCCCTGACGGTCGGTGCAGCAGACATATTGGACGAAAGCCCTTGCCAGAGCCATCTTGCCGGTTCCCGCAGGGCCTTCGAGCAGCAGTGCGTGTGGGATGCGGCCGCTATCGGCCATCTGGCGCAGCCGTGATTTCACAGCCTCATGTCCCGGTATGTCGGCAAATCTCATAATACCAGTCGGAGGGCTTTCTCCACGCTGCGCGTGGCATTGAGTGAGTAGATGTGCACTGAAGGCACTCCGGCCTCGTACAGGCCGCGCATCTGCATGGCCATCCATTCCACGCCCACTTCTTTGGCCTGAACGTCATCCTTGCAGTCCATCACGGCGCGGGCCAGATCGGTCGGAATGTCGACATGAAACACCTTGGGCAACACCGTAAGCTGCCCCTTGGTCACGATCGGTTTGATCCCGGGAATGATAGGCACTGTGATGCCGCTCTGCCGACAGCGTTCGACAAAGCTGAAGTAGCTGTCGTTGTCAAAAAACATCTGTGTGACGATATACTGGGCGCCGTTGTCTATTTTATTTTTCAGCCATGCTATGTCTATGTCGCGGTTGGGCGCCTCATCGTGCTTCTCCGGGTATCCGGCCACTCCGTAGCTGAAGGGGGAGTCGTTGGCCGAGTCCATGGTGGTGCCGTCGACAAAAGTTCCGTTGTTGAAGTCGTTGATCTGTCTCTGCAGTTCCACGGCGTGGGCATGCCCTCCGGTGTTGGGTATGAATCGGTTGTCGTGGCGGGCTTTGTCGCCGCGGAGCACGAGCAGGTTAGTGATGCCCAGAAAACGCAAGTCGATCAGCGCATACTCTGTTTCGGCCTTGGTGTAGCCGCTGCAGATTATGTGCGGAACGGCCGGAATGCCGTAGCGTTGCTGGAGGGCGGCGGCCACAGCCACAGTGCCCGGACGCGAACGTTCGCTTACGCGCTGATACAGGCCGTCGGCCGTTGATTTATACACCATTTCGCTTCTGTGCGTGGTGATGTTGATATATAGTGGCTCAAAACATTTCAGACTGTCGATACCTGCAAACAGCTGGTCGATACCTTTGCCTTTAAGCGGAGGGAGCACCTCTATGGAAAATCCCTTGGAGCCTTTGCGCTGTATTAATTCCGGAATAGTCATGATGGATGCAAATTTAAGCATTTTCGTCCGAAATACCTCCGTTTGTCGCCGGATAAGTAACTCAAAAATGTGTATTTTTGCGCTATGAAAGTTATGGATGCTGATTTTTCGGCCGGGGCGGCGAGGTTCGCTCCTTCTCCCTCAGGACGCATGCATCTGGGGAATGTTTTCACGGCTCTTCTGTCGTGGTTGTCGGCGCGCCGGTCGGGACGTCGATGGATTCTTCGTATAGAGGATCTTGACCCGCAGCGTTCCAAAGCGGAATATGCGCTGCATATAGAGGATGATCTGCGGTGGCTCGGACTTGACTGGGACGAAGGGGGAATGGACGATCGTGGCGAAGCCGGTCCATACAGCCAGAGCCGTCGCGGAGAGATATATGGCGAGATACTCGGGAGGCTTGAAAGGCTTGGAGTGACGTATCCATGCTTTTGCCGCCGCGCCGACATCATGGCCACTCAGGCGCCGCATCAGACTGACGGACGGATCGTCTACGCCGGGACGTGTCGCCCCGAAAGGCTTGGATACGGAGAGTCGAGGCGCAGAGCTGTGTCGGAGCCTCATGCGGTGAGGATAATGGTGCCTGACGAGGAGATCTGTTTTGACGATCGTGTGTTTGGCCGTCAGAGCGTGGCGCTTTCCGGTCATTGCGGCGATTTTGTAGTCAGGCGTGCCGACGGTGCGTGGGCCTATCAGCTTGCGGTTGTCGCCGATGATGCTCTGATGGGAGTGACGGAAGTAGTGCGTGGATGCGATCTTCTGCTTTCAACCGCCCAGCAGCTTTATCTTTACAGGTTGCTTGGATTTGACGCACCCTCATTCGCGCATGTGCCGCTACTGGTCAATACAGGCGGTCAGCGGCTGTCGAAGCGCGATGCTTCGGCGTCGTTGGAGAGCCTTCGGGCAAGAGGTGCAAGACCACAGTCGGTTGTCGGGCGGCTGGCTTTTGCGGCAGGGATAATCGATCGCCCCGAGCCGGTGGCACCGACCGATATAATCGGTGAAATGGACTGGAACCGTATAAAGCCTCAGGAGGCGATCCTGACTCCCGAAATAGACTGAAACAGTGGGATTGTCCGCGTGGTGAAATTCATCAGGCGATAGAAAAGTATGGCATAGCCGGTCCCTATCATGGCACCGACAAAGATATCGCCCGGATAATGTACGCCAAGATATACTCTTGATCCGGCATGGAGCATGGCCCAGAGAGTCATGCCTGCGGCTGCCCGACGTGTGCGGAAATACAATATAATGAATGTGGCAAGTGCGAAAGAGTTGGCGCCGTGACACGACGGGAATCCGTACATGCCGCCACGGTATCCGTTGACAAGGTGAAGCGAGTCGCCAAACATGGCTGTGTCCCACGACGGCCTCAGGCGTCCTACGACGGGACGTATCAGCGAAGCTATGGTCTGATCGACGGCAAGGATTAGAAGTCCTATGAATATCAGACATGTGAGTCCTTTGCGCCAGTCGGGTCTGACGATATAGATCGCAAGAGCCACATAGAGCGGTATCCATGCGAAACGATTGGTAACCACCCACATTATCTGGTCGAGCCAGGGAGTGTTCAGCCCGTTGACTGCCAGTAGCATTTCGGCATCGAATTGTTTTAGCGCCGCTGCAATGGTAGAAAAGAAGAGTTCGAGAGTCACTGTGTGTCGGTATTATGAGCTACAAAAGTAGTCAAAATTCCACAATATTTCCCGAAAGTGCGATGTTTTAACCTTTTTGTGCCAATTTTGTCACAAATTATTGTGCATCAATGATGCCATATACTTCACGGTGGAGTGTCGAACGTATCAGTCCGAAGTCCGGAATTACTCCTGATTCAGGCGTCCAGACCATTATCTTCATGGGGAGCGATGCGCCTCCGTGCCGGTAGGGGGGCTGTGTGTAGTCATAGGGCAAAAGCGAGAAGCCGGCACGTTTGTAGAATGCTACGCGTCGCCGTGTGAGGTCGTCGGTCGGCAGTTCTACTTCAAGCACAATGGGGCGACGGTCGGACCGGTGGAGAACTTCAAGCGCGCGGGCGCCGTAGTGGCGACACCGCAGTTCGGACAGGATCGCAAAATGCTCCACATATATGAATTGTTCGAAATCCCATAACGTTATGAAGCCGACCGGAGTGTCTCCGTCATTCAGAATCATAACGCTGAACCGGTCGTCGCTGTCGGCTATGCTCCGGAATGCTTCAAGTGGCCGGCGCTCCTCTTCCGGAAAGGCTTCGGTGATAAGACGTTCTACCATTCCGAACAATTCTTTGTCTGATGTGTCGATTGTGGTTGTGTTCATTCGCTAAGTGACTCGGATTTGAATTCAGGTGCACAATTGCAAAGGTAGTAAAATATTCGGCAGTATTGTGCGTTTTCAGTTTATGCGAGGATTAATAAAGATATTATGCACTGTGATTGCTGCATCCGCGTGTCTTACCGCGTGTATTTCCGATGAGATATCTTCTTCATCGTCCGACCGTCCGGAGTTTTCGTCCGATTCGTTGCGTTTCGGGCAGGTGTGGATGGGAGAAACGAGTCCGGCGGTGGCAGTGACTGTCTATAACCGCTGCGACAAGGTGATGAGGATTACCGACGTGTCGGTGAGCGGAGTCAGAGGGGCTGATGTGCGGCTCAATGTCGACGGGTTTTCGGGAACTGCGTTTCATGACTTGGATATCCGTCCTGGCGATTCCATAATAGTGCTGGCCGATCTCCTCCCTGAAGCACCGGTGATCGGTGGGCGGATCGATTTTAGTGTCAACGGCGCTGTGACGTCGTTGCCTTTTGTCGGCGAGGCGCTTGATCCGCTGATATTGCGCGATGTCACCGTCACTGCTGACACAAGGCTGGAAGCCGGTGCGATCGTCAGAGTGTTCGGATGTCTGACGGTTGCCGATGGTGCAACACTGTTAATAGAGGAGGGTGCGTCGGTATATTTTCATGATGGCGCTTCGCTGTGCGTGACGGGGCGGCTCGTGGCACAGGGCACTCCGGATGCGCAGATAAAGCTTTGCGGCGACAGACTCGGAAATGTCGTGACCTCGATACCCTTTGATATCATACCGGGTCAGTGGGGCGGTGTGTCGGTCGAGGGGGGAAGTGTTGACATGAAGTGTGTCAACGTGTTTAATCCGGTGGTTGCGCTTAAGTGTGGCGAAGAAGCCGAAGTCAGTCTTGACAACTGTCGTCTGACAAATGCTTCGCAGCGTGTGGTCGATGCGGCTTCGAGCTGTATCGATGCTGTGGGCTGCGAGTTCTCGTCGTCGCCTGATGGCGTTGTTGTGCTGAATGGCGGACGTGCGTCATTCGGCCGTTGCACATTCGCGTCCGACTATCTGTTTGCTGCTTCCACAGGCGCGCTGCTGCAGCTGTCGGATGAAGCGGCAGTGGCGGTAGGGGAGTCGATCTTTTTTGGCTCGTGCCCGGATCTTAGCCCGGCGAATCCGTCAGGGGCGCTATTTGAGCGGTGCACTTTCAGGAGCCATGGCTCGGATGACAATATGTTTGTGGGCTGTCTGTGGAATTGTGATCCGCTCTTTGATGTGGATGCCGGGCGATATGTGTTTGACTACAGACTGAAACAGGATAGCCCGGCAAGGGCTATCCTGTGTGGAGTGCGTACCGACCGATATGGCGTAAGCGGTTCTCTGCCCGGAGCCTACAACAGCTGACGATATCGGTGAGGTCTATTTCAGAAATCGCTGAACGACAGCGGCAGCAGCGAACTCACGGAGGGAAGTATGTATATGTCGCCGGGGGAGTCAAGTATCACTCTGACCGGTTGCCCGGCAAGTTTCTCGTATTCAAGCAGTGCCTGACGACACGCTCCGCAAGGCGGGGTGGGTGTCGGAGTTGGCTGTCCGTCGGTGCCCATGGCTGAAATGGCTATAGCCTCGAAGCGTGCGTCGGGATGGGCCGAGTGGGCATAATATGCGGCCGTGCGCTCGGCGCATGTGCCGGATGGGAATGCCGCATTTTCCTGATTGGAGCCTTCCGTGATGCTTCCGTCTGACAGGCGTATGGCTGCGCCGACATGGAAATGGCTGTAGGGAGCGTAAGCCCGCGAGGTGGCTCTGCGCGCGGCGTCCACAAGCTCACGGTCGCTGTCCGTGAGTTCATGGTACGATGTGCGCCTACGCGGTATGATGATCGGATCGTCGGTCATGGGTCAGTGGTTATTGGATTTTCAGTGATTTGAGCCTGTCGCCTCCGTCGGGATCAGTGGCTATCGAGCGGTAGTAGCGGTCATCGTAGCCGGGGAAGAGCGGATATACGGGCATTCCGTCGGCGGTACGCTCAAACTTACCGTCTTTCTCGCGCTTCACATTGCCGTCGAGATATTTCACCAGCAGGTAGTCGCCAAGTTGTTTGTAGCGTTTTGTGTAGTCGCGGGCCCAGCGTGCGGTGTGGGCTGTCAGTGTGGCTGAAGCCTCTGTTTCCGGCATGGAGGCTACAGCGCTGCGCATGGAGTCGACCTCTGCGGCTATTGAATCTTCAATCTCGTTCTGCACGCGGCGTATATCGGGTATCATCTGAGAATACCGGTTGTAGGCCTGGTTGGCCACATAGTTGGTGACCCAGAATGCTGCATCCCATGAAAGATTGTACATATCTCCATTGCCTACAGCAAATTCATGAGGCACTTCAGTGACGCTGTTGTAGACGGGAACGTAGACGCAGGTGTTGGCATCGTCAACTCCAAACCACAATATGGCGCGCATGGCAGCGGGTGCTTTGGAGTCCATCTGGCTGACGAATGAGAAACCGGTCTGCTGTGTGGCGATAGCGCGCTCGTGAGTGTATTCTGTGCTGTCCACCTCGTAAGTGAGCGGACGCCAGCGGTAAGGCACTTTATACGGGCCGGCTCCGACGTCGGCGGTCATGTCCATCGGCGTGCCCTCGAAGTGGTCGCGCATCATGGCCTGCATCTGGCGCACGTCGACTTTTGACTGCGGGCGGATCCACAGAGGTAGAGGGTCGCCCTGTCCGCGGAGCACCCAGTCGAGATATGGAGCTGCCTCCGGGGAATTGAAGCGGTTGTAGAACGACCATACGCGGCCGTCGCATCCGCGCAGGGCGCCGCCGTCGGTCACGGCATAGGCGCGTGAGAAACTGAAATCTTCATCCTTCCCGTCGAAATATCCCTGACTGCGGGCGAAGCTGATCACATCGGGCGCGTAGAGCGTTTCAGGATCGTCGAGCGGGAACTGATGTATGCGTGAGTGGTTGGCATGTCCCGATATGCAGTCGTCGGGGACGCGTCGCGCCACCCACACGGCTCCCTTGTCGGATTTGCCTTTGCCTATGAGTTCCATGATCCACACTTCGTCGGCGTCGGCGATTGAGAACGATTCGCCTTCCGAAGCGTATCCGTAGTCGTTTACCAGATCGGTCATGACCTTCAGTGCCTCGCGTGCCGTACGTGCTCGCTGCAGCGTGATATATATCAGCGAACCGTAGTCTATGAGGCCTGTGCCGGCGAGTTCATGTCGTCCGCCCCAGGTGCTTTCGGCTATTGTGAGCCCGTGTTCGTTCATATTGCCGAGAGTGCGGTAGGTGTGTGGAGCTTCGGGTATCTCGCCGAGATGACGTCCGGTGTCCCATTCGGTGATCTGCCTCATCGTACCGGGAGCGTGGTCGGCTGCCGGCTGATGGTATAGTTCGCCGTAGAGGGTGTGGCTGTCTGCGGCGTATGTGATCATGATGCTTCCGTCGGCTGTGGCTTTTTTGCCGGCGATAAGGCTTGTGCATGCGTCGGCCGATGGTATGGCCATGGCAGCCGATGCGACCAAAGCGAGTAGTTTGTTGGAGTGTATCATTTTTTGTAAATCAGTTTGTTTTGCCTGTTGTCTGTATCTCGGTCATAGGTGGAGGCTGTAGACGGTCGACCGCTCGTAGCGGGGGAATATGTCGAGCCGTGGCATCGTGATGTCGCCTGACGCGACGTCGGGATGTCCGCGTAGTGCATCGCCTACTGCCTCGATAGCCTTTTGAGGTGTGTTGTTGTCTTCACTCAGATGGCAGAGAAATATGTTGTGGAGCCGCGGAGTCAGGAGCGACGATAGAAAGCGCGCGGTGACGGTGTTGTCGAGGTGTCCGTCGTCGGCTTCGATCCGTGCTTTCAGATAGGCGGGATAACGGCCGCATCGAAGCATCTCGGCGTCGTAGTTGGCCTCGATGATGATATGGTTGGCCTGACGCATATAGTGGTCGACGCGTTCGGTGATGGATCCGAGGTCGGTGGCCACGGCCACGGTCTGCGATCCTGATTCGAGAAAAAATCCGGAATTGTCCGATCCGTCGTGGCTTACATTGAAAGCTGTGATGCGGAATCCAGCCAGCTCGAACGGAAATTCCTTGTATATCGGCCGATGGTAGTCGCTGAGGCGACGTGATATGTTGTGGCGGCGCAGTATGCCGTTTAGGGTCTTGGGAGTGCAGTAGACTCCCATCCATGAATGTTTTCTTACGATCGAATAGGCGAATCTGATATGGTCGCTGTGGTCATGGGTTATGAGTATCCCTTTGACATCTTCAAGTGTCAGACCTATAGATTCGAGCCCTTTGGTTACAGTCGGCACGTCGACCCCGGCATCGATCAGTATGCCGCCGCTGCGTGTACCGAGATACGCACAGTTGCCGCTGCTGCCGCTTCCGAAGCTGACCAGAAGCAGCGATCCGCGTTCTACCGGATAGTCTTTGATCGGTTCTTCGATAGGGTTTGACGGAGCTGCGACGTTGTCGGCAGTCGTGGCGGTATGGTGTACTACGAAGTCGAGTATCGACGGATGTACCGGCAGTTCTTCACCGAAAATGCCGCCTCCGTCTGTATTCGGGTCGGATATGTCAAACAGTCCGGGCTGGCGTAGCGGACTTGGCTGGAATTTATTCTTTTTTGCCATCTGACGTGTGTGCTGTAAAGGTGTTCAGTCCTGCCGGAACAGAAGGAATATCGAGGGCACACGGTCTATGTCGGCCGGCTCTGCGGCCCATCGTGCGAGTGTCTTCGTGGTTATATTCTGGCGCGGTCCGGTTATATCGGTGGCCACGCATAGCAGCATGTCGTGCGGCAGGGTTGCGGTGAGTTCGCGTATCAGACGGTTGTTGCGGTAGGGTGTTTCGATAAATATCTGCGTCTGTCGTTCGCGCTCGATGCGTCGCTGCATTTCGCGTAGCCGTGCCGTGCGTGCATGCTGGTCTACCGGCAGGTAGCCTGCGAATGCAAAAGTCTGGCCGTTGAATCCTGAAGCCATAAGGGCGAGCAGAATACTCGAAGGCCCGACGAGCGGACATACGCGATAGCCGCGACGTTGTGCCTCGGCAACAGCATCAGAACCCGGATCGGCCACAGCCGGGCATCCGGCCTCGGATACTATGGCCATATCCTCGCCGCGTTCCATCGGAGCAAGCATCGCCGCTACTTCCGATGGCCGGGTGTGTTCGTCGAGCACGTCGAATGTCAGCGAATCTATGTCGATTGAGCGGTCACACCGTTTCAGGAAACGACGTGCCGACCGTAGGTTTTCTACAATGAAGTGCCGCACACTGCGGGCCACTTCTATGTTGGACTGCGGCATGACGGCTGACGGGTCTACGTCAGAGAGCGGTACGGGCAGAAGATACAGTGTAGGCCTATGTGTGGCTGATGATGCGTCGCTGTCGGCGCCTTTTGATTTTGTGGTGGATGAATTCATTATTGCAAATATACGAAGAATTCGCGAGATAAAAACAAAAATCATCAGTGCCATGGTAAGAACTGACAGTGCGGACTGTTGGCTGCGACGTCATTGACGGTCGGTTTGTATGGCTTTTTTAGACATTCACGAAAAATGCGTAACTTTGCATCATGTTCAGAAAAATTATCACAATATCGCTTGCAGTGGCGGCCGGGATTGCTGTGCATGCAAGAGAACTGGGGCCGACTTCGGCTCTGATGCCTATGCCGGCATCGGTTGTCATGCCGTCAGGCAAGGCTTTGTCTGTCAGTGACGCGGCTATAGTCAGGTCTACATTGCCATCGGATCACAGACTTCTGTCGGTCTATGGAGAGATCATGACCCGTCATTTCGGCGATGGTGCGGGAGTGGATGCTTATATCGGTGTCGATACGACGATGACAGGCAGCGAGCATTACCGTCTGGAGGTCGATTCGGTCTCTTTGAGGCTCTGTGGCGCTTCGGAGGAGGCGCTGTTCAGAGGGTTGCAGACTCTTGATCAGCTGCTTTGGGGCGATGCGGTCATGACCGCCAGTGGAAATGTTTCACCGATAATCATAGATGACGCTCCCGCTTATCCGCGTCGGGCTCTGATGCTCGATCCTGCACGCCATTTTCTTCCTGTAGATGATGTGAAGCGGTTTATAGATGTAATGGCGTCGTATAAATACAACGTGCTGCAGCTTCATCTGACCGATGATGAAGGCTGGCGGGTGGCCGTAGAGGGGCATCCGGAGCTGACTGACGGCACAGACCATTACACAGCGTCGGATATAGCGGATCTGGTCGATTATGCTGCACAGCGTTACATAGAGATCGTGCCTGAAGCGGATATTCCCGGCCATACTTCAGCTGTGCTTACCGTGCATCCCGGCCTTGGCTGCCACATAGCCGACAGCGCGGCGCTCGCGTCAGCGCCGGGAAACGGAGTGATGGTATGCGCGGCAAATGATTCGGTCTATGCTCTTTATGACGATGTTATACGCAGTATCGCGTCGATGTTTACGTCGCCTTATATCCATCTTGGCGGCGACGAGGCCGCAATCGAACGCAACTGGGCTTTGTGCGCCGATTGTCGCCGCATGATGTCCGAACGTGGATATACCGATGCCGCACAGCTGATGAACGATTTTTTCGGGCGTATGCTTGCCACCGTCCGCAGCTGTGGCAAAAAGGCTATATTGTGGTGCGAGCTCGACAATATTTATATGCCGGCTGAGAAGTATCTGATGGAATATCCTGCCGATGTAACTCTCGTGACATGGCGCAATGGGTTGACGCCTAAATGCATCGAACTGGCAGCCGCTCACGGCAACCCGTTGCTGATGGCGCCCGGAGAGCACGCTTATCTCGACTATCCCCAGATGCGCGGCGATCTTCCGGAACATAACAACTGGGGTATGCCGGTGACCACACTGCGTCAGGCCTATGCGATCGAGATGCCTTCGGCCGCCAATGTGACGGGAGTGATGGGAACTCTTTGGGGAGAGGCCATCAACGACATCAATCGTGCTTTCTATATGGCCTATCCGAGAGCCATGGCTCTTGCAGAGGCCGGATGGACTCCTGAATCAAGACGGTCGTGGGATTCATTCCGCCGCCGTCTGCCCGGTGCGCTCGGTCGGCTGATGGAGCGCGGGGTGTCGTTCAGAGTGCCGTTCGAATCATTTGACCGATAGGAATATGTTAGTCATGTCTGTGGATCCGGAATTTTTTCTTGTGCCTCTCACGCCGGTTGTAGGTATATCGGTTGCAGCAGCTTTTATTGCGGCGGTGTATGTGCTGGCGGTGGTATTGCCGAGGCTCAAGCGTATTCTGAACGCATCGCGGGCTGTCAAAAACCGGGATGATGACGGAGAGCTTCCTCCGGTGTCGGTCGTAGTCTGTTCTCATGCCGATTCCGGACGACTTCGCCAGTTGCTGGCCGATATACTTGATCAGGACTATAATGCACCGTTTGAGATAGTGGTGGTCAATGACGAAGGTCATTCCCACACCGACGACATAGTGCGCGCTCTTCAGGTCGAACACCGCAACCTGTTCATAACTTTTCTGCCCGATGATACCCGCAGCCTTAGCCGGCGCAAGCTCGCAATCACGCTCGGCGTGAAGGCGGCCCACCACGACTGTCTGTTGCTGACAACAAGCAACTGTACAATACCGTCGCGCCTGTGGCTCCGGAGTATGGCGCGTCATTTTGTCGACAAATCAGTGGAAGTGGTGATTGGTTACGGACGCCATTGCGGCAATGATGATACCCCCGACCATGGCCACGGAAGCGGCCGGCGCACATTCGACCGTTTACGGTCTGCTTTGCTTTGGGTCGGTTCGGCGCTTGTCGGAAAGCCATTGCGTGGCACAGCATGTAATCTGGCCTACCGCAGGTCGGTGTTTTTCAAACACAAGGGATTTTCATCGGCGCTGCAGCTTAATTATGGCGACGATGATTTGTTTGTCAATGAAATTGCTACCGCATACAACTGTGTCGCTGAAATATATCCCGATGCCATAGTGGATCAGCACGAATCGGATATGGCTTATTCCCATCGTGCCGAATCCTTACGGCGCGAATTTACCTCTGCCATGCTTCCGCGTGCGCCTTTCCGGCTTATGGGTAGTGTCAGTGTGGCGCTATGGATATGGCTTCTCGCCTCGGTTGTGTCGGTGGTGTATGGCGCTCCGTCGATAGTGCCTCCGATAGTAGCCGTAGTCATGTTCGCCGGGATGTGGATACCCGTATCTCTTATGTGGCGGAAAGTGTGTGCGGTGCTCGAAGGCGGTCGTCAGGGATGGTCGGCGCTGTTTTTGTGGTTAGTCCAGCCGATCCGTACCATCGGACGCCGTTGGTCGGCATGGCGTCGGCGACGCAGTAATTTCACATGGGGGTGAATATAGTGCGAGCACAGTCTACTGTCGTTGGTCGGCGTGAAATTCAGGTTCGCCCTTAATGAGGTAGAAAAGTGATGATTATTGCAAAAAAGTGGTTGATTTTTTGCATGTGAATAAAAAAAAAGTGCGATATTTGCACTTGCAAATTGAAGACAAGTTCAATGTTGTCAACAATCAGTTGCGTATCAATGTATTATCAAAAAATATAGAATTATGACAAAAGCCGACATCGTTAGCGAAATCTCGAAGACCACCGGCATCGACAAAGCCTGTGTGCTCGAGACTGTAGAGAAGTTCATGGAAGTTGTGAAGGAGAGCCTCGGTCATGGCGAAAACGTATATCTTCGTGGCTTCGGCAGCTTCATCGTGAAGACCCGCTCGGAGAAGACCGCCCGCAACATCTCAAAGAACACCACAATAATCATCCCCGAGCACAAGATCCCGGCATTCAAGCCCGCCAAGGTGTTCATGGAAGATGTCAAGAACGCTAAGTGATCAGCATTCCCCAATATAATAACCAACTAAATATCGCATAAAATGCCAAGCGGAAAGAAAAGAAAAGGCCACAAGATGGCTACTCACAAGCGCAAAAAACGTCTGAAGAAGAACCGTCACAAGAAGAAGTGAGTCATACCCGCTGCGTGTTGCCGTCAGGCCCGACAGCGGACACTCATCGAATCTTCCGCTTCTAAATCAACAGACCGCGCGGAAATCGAACAGCGAAGGACAAACTTCTCAGGGTCCGCTCCGAGGGGCCGGAAGCTTTGTCCTTTGTTTTTTTTGCCGGGAGAACGCCAAGTGTGGCGCATACCCGGATAATCACAGTATAATATCAAGAAAATGAAAAGCGAACTCATTGTCGACGTGCAGCCAAAGGAAGTGTCGATAGCACTTCTGGAGGACTCCAGGCTTGTTTCGCTCCAGAAGGAGTCGAGAAACATAGCCTATGCGGTCGGCGACATCTACCTGGCGAAAGTCAAAAAGCTTATGCCGGGTCTGAATGCCGCCTTCGTCAACGTCGGGTATGAAAAAGACGCTTTCCTCCATTACCTTGATCTTGGCTCAAGCTTCGCAAGCTACTCAACCTTTTTGAAGCAGGCGCTCGATGACCGTAAGCATCAGCCGTCGCTGCCTAAAATGAAACTGAAGCCCGACATTGACAAGCACGGACAGATAACCGACGTGCTTCAGCCCGGGCAGGAACTGATGGTGCAGATAGTCAAGGAACCGATATCCTCCAAGGGTCCCAGACTCACCACAGAAATAACTCTTACGGGGCGCTATATGGTGCTCATACCTTTCGGCGACAAGATATCAGTGTCGCAGAAAATCAAAACCTCCGAGGAGAAGATCCGCCTCCGGAGGCTTATCGAGAGCATCAGGCCAAAGAATTTTTCCATCATCATCCGCACCTCGGCCGAAGGCAAACGTGTCACAGAGCTTAATCATGAGCTCCGCACGCTGCTCCAGTGCTGGGAAGACACGGTGGCCCGCGCACAGTGTGCGACTGCGCCGGCGCTGATTTTCGAGGAAGAAAGCCGCATAGTCGGAGTGCTCCGCGACATCTTCAATCCCGATTTCGAAAGCATCCACGTCAACGATCCCGACGTATATTCGCAGATCTCGAAATATGTCAATCTGATCGCACCCGACCGTAGTTCGATCGTGCAGCTCTATCAGAAACCGGAGCCTATATTTGATCATTTCGGTATCACGCGACAGATCAAGTCGTCGTTCGGCAAAACTGTTTCGTTCAAAAGCGGAGCCTACATCATCATAGAGCACACAGAGGCGCTCCATGTGATTGATGTCAATTCGGGCAACCGCTCAAAGGCCGCCGCCGACCAGGAAACCAATGCGCTGGAGGTGAATATGCGCGCTGCCGACGAGATTGCACGTCAGCTCCGACTCCGCGACATGGGGGGCATAATCGTGATTGACTTCATCGATATGGCCAAGTCCGAACACCGCCAGAAACTGTATGAGCACATGAGGGAGATCATGGCTACAGACCGTGCGCGCCACAACATACTCCCGCTCTCGAAATTCGGACTCATGCAGATCACCCGCCAGCGTGTAAGGCCGGCGCTCGACATCACTACCGCCGAAGAGTGTCCGTCGTGCTTCGGGAAGGGCAAGGTGCAGCCGTCGCTGCTCTTCACCGATCTGCTGCGTGAAAAAATAGATTATCTTGTGGACGAGCTGAAACAGACCGGTTTTACGATGTACGTACATCCGTTTGTCGATGCATACCTGAAAAAAGGACTGATATCCACATTTCGCCGCTGGCGCATGGAGACAGGCAAGAAGTTCAATGTCCGTCCCGATCAGAGCCTCGCATATCTGCAATACAGAGTGCTCGATGCCAAAGGCAACGAAATCGATCTCAAGGAGGAAAAAGACATCGATTCGTCGGCCACAAAATCAAAAAGCAAAGCCAAAAACAGAGGTAATGAGGATTAAAGGTCTTTAACCCGTCCTCACAGACCGACCAATATCACACGACACTGTGTCAGGAATCATCGATTCAGTCACAGTGTCGTGTGGTATTATGGTGGGGCATACGGCGATTGCGCTGACGTGCAGCTCTTTTACGGAGCTTTGGGCAGGAGAGTGACTCCGTCGGCGTCTACGGGGTATGTGGCGTTTTCGGCTTTCAGACGGGCTTCCATCAGGTAGAACATCTCACTGAGTTTTGCCGGATCTGCCGTGGCGAGATCATGGTTTTCGTATGGATCATCGGCCAGATTATACAGGCTGTAGCCCGGATGTTGAGGATCTTCGGGGTTATAGCGATAGATGATTTTCCAGTCACCTTTGCGGTAAACAGTATAATACTGACCGTAGTTATGATGCGGGAAGTGCATCAGGAAATCGTCGCGGTGACGCGGATCATGCTTTCCGCTGAGCAGTGTCCTCAGGTCAGAGCCGTCGAGTGTATGGTCTTCGGGATTGCCGATTCTGGCTACAGACAGCACTGTAGGGAAAATGTCCATGATTGTCGCCATCTGCGTCTGTATGCCGCCTTGGCTTATGGGATATTCCTTCTGGAATTTATTGTCGGGCGCCGGTTTAGCCCATGATATTATGGCCGGAACGAGCATGCCCCCCTCAAATTCCATTCCTTTCTTACCTCTGTAGGGAGCCGAGGAGGTGTGGCCGGCTTTGTCTCCCATCGGTGCGTCGCTGCCGTTGTCGCCGAGAAATATCAGGAGTGTGTTTTCGGCCTGGCCTATGGAGTCGAGATGATCCATGAGATCGCCGAGACTCTTGTCCATCCCTTCTATCAGAGCGGCGAATGCCGGTGCGTTGACCGGATATTCATCGGAGGTATAGTGGTCGATAAAACGCTTGTCGATGTCAAAAGGTGCATGTACGGCGTAATGGGCCAGATTGAGATAGAACGGTTTGCCCTCGTTTACGGCTTTGTCTACTTCGCTCGCCGCTTCAATGGTAAGCGCATCGGTAAGGAAGGTCTCGGTGTTATGGTATTTGTCGAGGTCGGGCACGGCGCGAGCTTTCCAGCCTTTGTACTTGCCGTAGCCGTTTTCAGGCAGATAGCTGGCAGGATGACCGATAGCCTAACCTGCTATGTTGACGTCAAACCCGAGATTGCGCGGATCGCGGCCGTCGGTGTGCATGTTGGAGAAATGAGCTTTTCCGACATGGATTGTCTTGTAGCCGTTTTCACGGAGTATTCCAGGGTAAGTGATGCTGCCTGATGTAAGGCCGTTCCAGTTCCAGTCGTAGGGGCCGTATTTGTCGCGGTTGTTGCTTTCGGCGTTGATCCAGTTGGTGGTGCGGTGACGGGCTGCATTATGTCCGGTCAGCAATGATGTGCGCGACGGAGAGCTTACGCTCTGTGCATAGAACTGTGTGAAGCGTGTGCCTTGCGCGGCGAGGCGCTCCATGTTTGGAGTGCGGTACCAGCGGTTGAGAGGCTGCTCGACAGGGTTGCCCTCTTTGTCGGTGACAAATGGGAGGGATGTATCCATAAGTCCCATGTCGTCGACAAGAAAGACCACTATGTTAGGGCGATCCTGAGCGCCGGCAACAGCTCCCGACAGGAGTCCTATGCCGGCTCCGATATATTTGGTGAATCTATTCATGTTGCTTGCATTGCGATTGATTACCATCCGGGATTTTGTGTGAGCTGAGGATTGAGGCGCACTTCGCGAAGCGGCAATGGGAACAGATAGTCCTTTGCCGGGTCGAATGTGCGTGAGTTGCCATCCTGCACGAGTATGAACCCGTCGGCGTTGAGTATTATGTCTTTGCCGGTGGTCAGCGCAGGGTATGATTCGGCATCAAATTTAGCACCGAGAATTGATTGCGGCAGTTCATGTTCGGCTGTTTTCCAGCGGATGAGGTCATCGTAGCGCAGTGATTCGGAGCAAAGTTCCACGCGGCGTTCGCGGCGTATCTCCTCAAGCATATCCAGTCCGTGTGCTGTTGCAAAGGCGTTGGTGAGGTGAGGCAGACAGTCGGGGTTGCCGGCGAATCGGTCGCGGATGGTGTTTACTGAAATATCGAGATCTGCATCAGAGATGCTGCCGTCAAGTTCGTAGGTTGCTTCTGCATACGTGATGAGCACCTCGGCATAGCGTATCAGTATCTCGTCGATCTTCGACTGGATATTGGCATAGGAGTCTTCATCGCCATATTTCTTGAACATGTAGCCGGTCTTGGTCTGGTTGGCCAGATTGGGTACAAAAGCCTCGTTCCTGAACGGGTCGCCCGGCCGCCAGATGGTCAAGGCCATGCGCGGGTCACGGTTGTCGAACTCCTTGCCGAGAGGCAGATATTCGACCGTATAGGCCGATTTGCCTATAGGCAGACCGTCTTTGCACAGGAATGCATCGGCGAGATGTTTGGTCGGGTCCTGTATGAAATCGACAATCACGCCTCGTATGCGGGCATTGTATGAGCTTGTTTCGTCGGAGTAGCGGAACGACAGGATGTGCTCCGAAGAGTCTTCACCCGGCAGAAGGAATAGATTGCGGTAGTCAGGATATATGCTGTATTCATTGCTGTCCATAAGCCGTCGGGCTGCATCGCGGGCTATGGCGAGGTATTGTGTGCCGTCGGCTCCGCCATGATATTTGTACCAGGTACCGAAATACAGCGCGATGCGTGCCGTGAGTGCCTGGATCGCTCCTTTGGTGATTCTGCCGAGATCATTTTTCATCGCGCTTTTCTGAGGCACGGCCGCTTCGGCTTCGGCAAGATCAGCGAGAATGATGTCGAGTATCTGGCGTTTGTCGATGCGTGGTCCGTAAAGTTCCTCTGAGGCAAGATCAAGCGTATGGTCGGCATAAGGCACATCGCCGAACCGTTTTATAAGATTGAAATAGAAATAAGCCTTGAAGAAGAGAGCTTCGCCGCGATAACGCGCTTTGACCGCATCGCTGACCTCTGCTTTGTCGTAGTTTTCGAGGAAGTCACATACCACACGTATGTTGTTGTAGGCGGTGGTCCATATCCCGTCGGTGTTCGATGCCGTATATGTGCCGCTGCTCACGGGGTTGCCGATCGCGGCGAAGCAGTCGATCGACTGGTTGTCGAGTGTATAGCTACGGTTCATGCTGGCATACAGGCTGTTGAGGCCGAGGCGAAGATCAGATTCCGTTTTCCAGAAAGTGTTAGGCGACAGTTCGGTCTTAGGTTCCTTGTCAAGGAAGTCGCTGCAGCTGCTGAGTGCGGCGAGTCCCATAAGGGCTGTCAATACGGTATATATTATCTTGTTCATGGATTCCTGTTGTTAAAAAGTAAGATTAATGCCGAATGAGTAGCTGCGGAGCATCGGATACATGTAGCCGTTGATGTTTGACAGTTCAGGATCGAAGTCGCTTTGCAGCTTGCTGTATTCAAGGAGATTGTCGCCACTGAAATAGATACGTAGACGGTCTATGCCCGCTTTGCGCATTATACGCGACGGCAAAGTGTATCCGATCTGCAGGTTTTTCAATCGGATATAGGCCGCATTCTGTAGCCAATGGTCTGATATCTGATAGTTGTGTGATGTGCCGGCATATGGGCGTGGCAGGGCGGCATTGGTGTTGTCGGGCGTCCAGTAGTCGTTGTGAAGGGTATAGGAGAAGTTGCCCCAGGTGTCGCGGAACGGAGCCATCACTTCCGACGACAGGTAGTAGTCGCGTTTGCCTACACCCTGGAAGAGTGCGCTGACATCGATGCCGTTCCAATCGGCGCTCAGGTTCAGCCCGAACACATAGCGTGGATTGGTCGAACCGAGATAGGCGATGTCGTTGGGTGCCGATATTTTGCCATCGTTGTCGAGGTCAATATATTTCACGTCGCCGGGAGCAGTGATGCCTTTGCGGAATACGGGATAGTTGTCGACCTCTTCCTGAGTCTTGAAGTAACCGTCGGTCTTGTAGCCGAATATGGCGCCGAGGGAATATCCTTCGGTATATACGCCTACGCCAGATGAGAATCCGTTGAATTCCTTACCGTAATTGGTGAGTTTGTCTTTTTGGTCGGAGAGCGAGAAGCGTGCCGAGTAGTTGAGGTTGCCTATGCGGTCGTTCCAGCCTATGGCTATGTTCCATCCGTGGACCTTGAGCTCGCCGTAGTTGCCGGTGGGGACTGTGATGCCAATCATGCTCGGGATCTCGATGCTGACAAGCATATCCTTGGTATGTTTCCAGAAGAGCTCGGCTTCGGCCGTGAGGCGGTTGTTGAGAAAGCCCAGATCGATACCGATATTTGTCATTTCTACAGTTTCCCATGTGCGGTCTTCGGAGGGGAGGCTGTTGACCTTTGCCCATTGTCCGAGTTCGTTGGCAAACGGGTAATATCCGCTGATGTTATATTTGGCGATATGGTCGTATAGGCCTAGGCCGTTCTGGTTGCCGAGCTGACCCCATGAAGCCCGCAGCTTAAGGTTGGTGACTATGTGCTGGCCCTTCATGAATGCCTCTTCGCTGATGCGCCATGCTCCCGAAAACGAGGGGAAGTAGCCCCATCGGTGTTTCTTCGAGAATCGCGATGAACCGTCCATGCGTATGTTGGCTTCGAATAGATAGCGTTCGTCTAAGTTATAGTTTATGCGTCCGAATCCCGACAGCAGTGCCCATTCGGTTTCGCTGGCGGAGTTGCTCCACTGGTCGGTCGACCCCATGACAAGTGCTGGCAGTTCGTTGCCGATTATATCGGTGCGCTCGCCGGTGAGGCTCTCATAGCTGTTGTTTTCAGCCGACCATCCTGCGAGTATGTGGAGGTTGTGCCGCTTAATTTTCAAATTGTAATCGGCGGTGAGTTGTACTGTGATATAGCGGGTGTTATCTGTCGACTGTGTGAGCCTGTTGGGTCCCGACTGGCCGGCTCCCATCGAGTTGAGTCCGTTCGGACCGTATTTTCCATATTGGCGGCGCCAGTTCTTGCTTTGCGAGTTGATGACTCGTCCGGCACCCACAGCTTTTACCTCAAGACCTTTCACCGGTTTGTATGACAGGGTGAAAACTCCTTCGATGCGCTGTCGGCGGGTGTGGTTCTCGCCTCCTTCTTTGAGTGCCTGAATCGGGTTGGCCTTCTATGTTGTATTCCAAAATTCTCGTTGAGATTTAGAAAAGATTAACGTTAAAAATCAATTGCTTATGTTTCTGTGCCGATTGTGTAGGCACAAAAGAGTCATGATCGAGGCCTCTGCCCCAATCAAATAACCGGCAATCGGTTAGAGCCCGAAATGCCTTGTAGTAAAAAAAGTCCTATCAGGCAAACTTCTATCAGTCACGCCCCATCGGGCTGACAGTTTACTTATTCAGCATAATAGGAAAGACGCCACAACCTTTCTTTTAGATGCAGCCAAGGCTCATCAAGGAGGCGAGAGTAGCCGTCTTACTGTATTTGCCTATAAGACTTTTGTGTGTCGCATTATCTAACGGCATTCATATCTGCGGTTTGATTTCAGTACGGAAAATATTATGTTGGAGAGCTTGCGGGCTATCCGGATTATGGCTTCCTGCGACTTCATTCCGCGGGTGCACAATGCGCCGAACTTTGCGGAGAGTTCCGCGTCGTGCCGTATGGCTATCCATGAGGCCTCGACTATTTTTGGACCGAGGAATTTGTTTCCCCGGAAAGTCTTCTCACCGACGTATTCCTTGTCGCCGCTTGATGACATCATCGGCACGAGTCCGAGGAACGATGCGAACTGGCGCTGGTTACTGAAGCGACCGATGTCATCAATCTCGGTAAGCAGGCTCATGGCAATTGTCGAACCAATGCCGGGAACCGACATCAGGATGCCGTATTTCTCGGCATACCTGTCGCTGCGCGCCAGCGAGCGCAATCTGCGGTTCACATCAAGGAGGCGTTCCCTGTAATGGAGTACCTCGGCAATGAGCAGGTCAAGCGAGACCCGGGTGTCGGAGAGCAACCGCACGTCATTCTGCAACCACGTTATGAAACTTCTTGTCCAGTGGCGGTTGCTTCGGAAATATTCTTCGGGGTACTCCACGCCGTTGTTGTACAGCAGATGCTTGATTCTGGATTTTATGCCGCCGGAAAGCTTCACAATAGTGGCGCGGTGGCGTACCAGCGCACGGTCGTCGAGGCTGTCCTTCGAGTGAATGTACACACTGCCGAGCTCGCCGCGCATAAGGGCTTTGGCCAGCTTTTTTGAATCCACCGGGTCTGACTTCGAGACCTTTTCCTTCTGGGTGGTCGGAACGTCAGCAGCATGTACCACGGTGCATTTTATACCAAGCTCAGTCAGGGCATAATAGGTCGAGAAGCCAGAAAACCCCGTCTCGTAGGCTGCATGGTAGCTACCGTTAGGATAATGCTTGTTCAAATGTTCAAAGAGCTCTTTGGCCGAAGCCTTTTGAGTATGAGTGCGCATAAACCCAGAGGGGGTGAGCACCGTGACACTCCATGTTCTCAGATGGACGTCAATACCAATAGAGATATTTTGTCCGCTGAAATCTTTTTTGTTACTTTGTACCATAGACGTATCGGTTTTGCTGTTAATGTATTTTGCTTTTACAAATTTACATGCAATTGCCCTTACGTCTATCTTTTCTCCTCACTCCTCTCGGGGGAAAGCCTTAGCGGCAAGGGGGCAGACAGCCCCCGTTGAGCGCCCCGTCAGCTAATCTGATGCAAACATAGTGACTTTCTTTGAGTGCCTGAATCGGGTTGGCCTGCATGCGGTAACGGGCATAGTTGCCGTTGGGATCATATACAGGCATATTGGGTCCCGCCTGTATCATGGTGATGTAGGGTATCGTCCAGCTGCTGAACTGCGCGGCAGTCTTTGAGGTTGTGCCGGTATATGTCATTTTGCTGTCGAAATTCAGTTTGTTTTTGACGAGATCGGCATTGACGTTTGATCTCAGTGTATAGCGGTCGTAGTTGTCAGGTCCATACTCGCTGAACATGCCGTCCTGGTCGAGCCATCCGGCCGAAAAACGGTAGCGAAGTGATTCGGATGCTTTGGAGACTGCCAGATTGTGGGTCTGCTGAAAACTGTGATCAAACATCATGCTGATCCAGTCAGTGTCGGCGGTGTAGATCCAGTCGTTGCCGTTGGGCAATGCTGTGACCGATGGATCGAGTATCGCCTCAAGAGCCTTTTCGGAGAAGTTCGGAGCCAATCCGGCATTGGTATATGCAAGATTCTGCATTATCGCGTGGTCATAGCTGTTGTTGCTCTTGACAATGCGTGTGGGTTTATTGAAGGAGAAGTTATCGGTGTACTCGACTTTGACTTTGGAGTCGGTGCCCTGACGTGTGGTGATCAATATCACGCCTTCGGCTGCCCGTGCGCCGTAAATAGCTGCCGAAGCCGCATCTTTGAGCACTGACACTGACTCTATGTCCTGAGGATTGACAAGATTTATGTCGCCCGGTAGACCGTCGATGATCACAAGGGCGCCTCCGGAGTTGACCGATGTGTTGCCTCGGATTTTTATAGAAGAAAACTGTCCCGGCTGACCGGTGCCTGACTGTACGGTGACGCCTGCCATCTGCCCCTGGATAGCGTCTGTCACGCTGCGTATGGGGCGGTTCTCGATGGCTTTGGCTGAAATATTTTCCACCGATCCGGTCAGGTTGACTTTTTTCTGTGAGCCGTAGCCGACAACGACTACCTCGTTGAGATAATTGTCATCTTCCTCCATGTTGAAATTGAGCGGCTTGTCGCCTGAGGCTTTGCCTTTGCCGGTGACATAGCCTATGCATGTCACTTCGATTGTAGAGCCGTCAGGAGCTTGTATGGAGTAGTTGCCGTTGATGTCGGTGATCGCTGCGAGGTTGGTCCCTTTGACGCGCACCGTCGCGCCGACTACAGGATCGCCGTAGGGATCAAGCACGGTGCCTTTTATGACTTTTTTGTTCTGTATGGGTTCAGACTGTTTCTCTTTGGCTGTCAGTACTATTTGTTTCCCGTCCTTGATGACGTATGACAAGTCGGCCTGACGGCAAATCTGATTCATTATCTCGTCAATGTTCTGGTTTTCGGCCGACACATTGACATTTTTGCGCATCCCGTCGAGATTGCTGTTGTAGAAAAAACGGTATGAAGTCGATTTTTCGATCTGCTTTATGACCTCAGCTACAGGCCGATCGCTCATGTGGAGCGAGATTTGTGCAGATGCTGATGATACCGACGCCGCGATAAGCAGCGAAAGTGACATCATTTTTTTCATAAACTGCTTCATGGTAAAAAAATGTGCAAGTTTTTTAAGTGATGACAAATAATCCTTTATAACTTTGCGAATACAATTGATTCGTGGCCTGGTCTGTCTGCAAACAGATGTCAGGTATTATAAAGGCGAATGATTGTGGTTTTTAGTGAGAGTGTCGGTCTATATGTAGACGGACACTCTCTGATTTTTATGGTTCGGAGGCTCTTATGTCATAGGCATAGCGTATTTGGATTGGTTTATAATGTTGTTGTATCGCTGATTTGTTTTTACAGGTTAGCGTCTGCGCAGATGGATTGTATCACCTTTGAAATAATAGTCGATCGGTGTCGTTAGATTGAGTATGTCTATGAAGTTGCGGATGTTGGTGTTGTGGATCGTGCCCGCAAAGCATTCCTTCCCAAGCGACGGATCATCGATCTTTATTTTGGTATTGTAAACACGACTGAGTATGATGGCAATCTCGTCAAGCGACTGCCCGTCGAAGGTTAGTTCGTCGTTTCGCCAGGGGGCTTCGCTCAGTTCCATGTCATCTGATGTCACAGTCGCTTTCATGTTGCGTAAGTCGATGGTGACTTGTTGGTGAGGCTGTAGAATAGTCGAGGCGTTGCTGTAGTTTACTCTCACCGATCCTTTGTAAAGCGAGGTGGTGAGGAAGTTGTCGGTGTCGTAGGCCGATATGTTGAACCTGGTTCCGAGAGCCTCTGTAGTGATGCCGCGAGCTTCCACTATAAAGGGATGTTCGGAATCCTTGGCGACGTCGAAACTTGCTTCGCCGTTGAGTGAGATGTAGCGGATTTTGTGACCGTAGTCGGAGTCATAACTTATGCATGAGCCTGAATTGAGCCATACGAGAGTGCCGTCGGGGAGTGTTACGCTGGCTCTTTGTCCGAGTTCGGCGGTGACGGCAAAAGTCGCAGGTTGATATGTGTGGCGGATGAAAAGATGTGTGGCGAGAATGCAGAGCGCTGCCGCCACGCAGGCGGCTGCCGCGCTGAAAATCACCCTCTTTATCTTTCCGGTGACTGCGTGCTTGTAGAATTGGATTCGATCCGGTCCGGAATGCTGTCCATCGGCTCCGGGATTGATCTGCTCCATGATACGGGCATACATACGGTCTTGAAGTTCGCGAGGTATCGATGCGTTTTTTTCAGCGACCCATACTTCATCGAATAGCCTGAAAAACTCTTCGCGGGTAGTGTTTCGACGCACATACTCCATTAGCTCCTTGCGTTCTTCAGGAGTCAGGGTGTTGTCAATCAAGTGATGAAGCAGGCTGATGTTCATGATGCATATTGATGATTGCGCCGCCTTGTGGCGACCGTTTGTTATTATTAGTCAAAAAGTGGGGGAGGGTACTTAGTACTTATAGCGCGTTTAATACAATTTAACACTCAAATATAGCAACGACATAACCGTAGCAGGTACATATCCGAGCATTTTTTTTAGTTCCCGCACCATAGCATAGATGTGTGCCTCTACAGTGCGTTCGCTGATATTCAGACGGTTGGCTATTTCAGCGTATGTCAGATTGTCGAATCGGCTCATCATGAACACTTTGCGTCGCATCTGGGGCTGTGAGTTCAGTATTTTCATGATATAATTGTTGAGCGATGTAGCCTCTGCTGAATCATTAGCCGAATCGTCGGCAAGCTTGTCGGCGGCTATATCGATGTTGTAGATCATCTTACACCGTGTCATTACGTAGCGGTAAGCGAGATTGCGTGCTATAACAGCTACATATCCTTCGAAATTTTTGTCGGGGTCAATGTTTTCGCGGCGTTCCCATATAGTCAGAAATAGATCCTGGACTATATCCTCCGCCATATCTTCGTTGCCTAATAAGTAGGATACGGTCCGATATACTCTGGGGCTATACCGCCGATAGACTGTAGCGAAAGCCTCATAACTGCCATCTTTGAGCTGTTTGAGCAGTTTGGCTTCAGTGGCTTCATCCGATGTGATTTTTGGCTTTATTCTGATCATCTGACAATTATTGGTTGGCCTGTTTTCAACCGGCATTCAGGCAGGTTGTTGTTGAGTTGATGTTATTGGATTTTGAAATGTGATGTGACGTTGGTTCACAGTAGTCTGCTATGCGTGGCAGCGAGTTTGACTGCGTTGCCGTGATGATAAATACTTACTGCACATGTTGATGACAATGACAAAAGTAGAGATAAATATGCTAACCTCCAAATAGGAAAGGCTCACTGGACTTCACACGCTGCCGACGATGGTGTTGATGCTGTGTCAGTGAAGCGTCAGGGGTGGGGTAGTGGTTTATAATGATGCATAATGATACGTAATGGACGCATAAGTGGTGCATAATGTGCATAAAATGAAGAAAAATGTGCATTTGTTTGGACATAGAGCCTAATTTAGGTTATCTTTGCGAAAGATACCAGTAAAGGATTTTATCTGAAGCGCGACAAGCGTATATCACACATAGACACAATCTGCAAAATGGAACATCATAACTTCAGCCACAGGCTGCGCAGCGATGCCAGCACGTCGGGTCGACGTATGGCCGGCGCACGGGCGTTGTGGCGTGCCAACGGCATGAAAGAGGAGATGATAGGTCGTCCGGTGATAGCTGTGGTCAATTCGTTCACACAGTTTGTGCCCGGGCACACCCATCTTCATGAAATAGGCCAGACTGTGAAGCAGGAGATCGAAAGGCTCGGATGCTTTGCAGCCGAATTCAATACCATTGCCATAGATGACGGCATAGCCATGGGACATGACGGAATGCTGTACTCATTGCCGTCGCGCGATCTGATAGCCGATTCGGTGGAATATATGGTCAATGCCCACAAGGCCGATGCGATGGTGTGCATATCCAATTGCGACAAAGTGACTCCCGGAATGCTGATGGCGGCCATGCGGCTTAATATTCCGGCGGTGTTTGTCAGCGGCGGTCCGATGGAGGCTGGAGAGGCCGGAGGCAAAGCTGTGGATCTGATCGACATAATGATCGATTCGGCCGATATGACCGTAAGCGACGAGGCCGTGGCCGAGCTTGAGCGTAACGGATGTCCTACCTGCGGAAGTTGCTCGGGTATGTTTACGGCCAATTCGATGAATTCGCTCAACGAGGCTATCGGTCTTGCTCTGCCCGGCAACGGCACGGTGCTTGCAACCCATATCAACCGCCGACAGCTTTTCAAGGATGCCGCCCGGCAGATTGTGGAAAATACCTACCGTTACTATCGCGACGGAGACGAATCGGTATTGCCCCGCAATATCGCTACACGCCAGGCTATGCTCAATGCCATGACGCTCGACATCGCTATGGGCGGATCCACCAATACTGTGCTCCATCTGCTGGCTATAGCGAATGAGGCCGGAGCCGATTTCAATATAGCCGATATCGACGCATTGTCGCGCCGCACGCCGGTTTTGTGCAAGGTGGCGCCCAACTCGCATTACCACATAGAGGATGTCAACCGCGCCGGAGGCATTCTGTCGATCATGCGCGAACTTGCGTCGGGCGGTCTGATCGACACCTCTGTGAAGCGTGTCGACGGGCTGACTCTCGGTGAGGCAATCGATCTGTGGGCCATAGGCGGCCGTCGTTATGCCGATCGCGCCGACGAGCTGTGGCGCAGTGCTCCGGCACGCAGACGCACAACCGAACTCGGCTCGCAGATGACATATTACTCCGATCTCGATACCGACCGCAAGAATGGTTGCATACGCGACCTTGATCATGCTTACGTGAAGGATGGGGGACTGGCCGTGTTGCGCGGCAATATAGCGCTTGACGGATGCGTGGTCAAGACCGCAGGAGTAGATGAGAGCATATTCCGGTTCAGCGGGCCGGCCAAGGTGTTCCGCTCGCAGGAGGAGGCCGTCGACGGTATCCTGCGCGACCAGGTGAAGGCCGGCGACGTCGTGGTGATCGTCTACGAGGGGCCTAAGGGTGGTCCGGGAATGCAGGAAATGCTTTATCCCACGAGCTATATAAAGAGCAAACATCTGGGCAAACAGTGTGCGCTTGTCACCGACGGACGTTTCTCCGGCGGCACATCGGGGCTGTCCATAGGCCACGTATCGCCTGAAGCGGCGGCTGGTGGAGCGATAGGTCTGGTGCGCGACGGCGATATAATCACCATCGATATTCCGGCTCGTACTATCAATGTAGAACTGACCGACGGACAGCTTGCCGAACGTCGCAGTAAGGAAGAAAGCTTCGGCAAAGAGGCATTCACACCTCGCGGCCGTGACCGCCACATATCCAAAGCCCTCAAGGCATATGCCGCCGCAGTGACTTCGGCCGACAAGGGAGGGGTAAGACATATCGACTGAAAATGGAAAAGAAAATATCAGGAGCCGAAGCGCTCATCAAATCGCTCATAGCCGAGGGAGTCGACCGTGTGTTCGGTTATCCCGGAGGAGCTATAATCCCTGTCTACGACAAGCTGTATGACTATACCGACAGTCTGACACACGTGCTTGTCAGGCACGAACAGGGAGCTATTCATGCCGCTCAGGGATATGCCCGTGTGTCGGGACGCCCGGGTGTGGTTATCGTAACGTCCGGTCCGGCCGCCACCAATGTAATGACCGGCCTCAGCGACGCCATGATGGACTCTACGCCGCTGGTTGTCATCACGGGACAGGTCTATGCGTCGCTTCTCGGTTCGGACGCTTTTCAGGAAACCGATGTGGTCGGCATCACACAGCCGATCACCAAGTGGGCCATACAGGTGCGTCGCGCCGAGGATATCCCTGCGGTAGTGGCGCGTGCGTTCCATATAGCCAGCACCGGACGTCCGGGGCCGGTAGTGATAGACATAGCGAAAAATGCCCAGACCGACATGCTCGACGAGCAGGCCTACCGCAAGTGCAGCTACATACGGTCGTATATGCCTATGCCCGAGATTCCCGATGCCGACCTGCGTCGCGCGGCTGACATCATCAACGCCGCCGAACGGCCTATGATCATATCGGGTCATGGAGTGATGATATCGGGAGCGGAGCGTGCATTGCAGGAGTTGGCCGAAAAAGCCGACATTCCTGTGGCTACTACATTGCTCGGCTTGTCAACCATTCCCACGGCCCATCGGCTTAACAAAGGTATGGTGGGCATGCACGGCAATGTCGGGCCCAACTGGAATACCAACCGGGCCGATGTGATCGTGGCCGTGGGCATGAGGTTTGACGACCGTGTGACCGGCGATGTCGAGCGCTATGCTACCGGCGCAAGGATAGTGCATATCGATATCGATGCTTCGGAGTTCAACAAGAATATCCCCGCTGCGGCCACCGTTCACGGCGACGCCCGGCATGCTCTCGAGGGGCTGATACCGATGATAACTTCAAAGACGCATGATGAGTGGCTCGCATCGTTCGACCGATGCGATCGCGTGGAATACGATATGGTTGAGCGTGCGGCTCTCGGTGTGGGTGCGCCTGCGCAGGGAGCCATGTGCATGGGTGAGGTGGCCCGCAAGGTTTCCGAAGTGGCGGGACCCGACGCTGTGCTTGTCACTGATGTCGGTCAGAACCAGCTGCTCTCGGCCCGCTACTTCAACTACTGCAAGCCGCGCAGCATCATCACCTCGGGCGGCCTTGGCACGATGGGATTCGGTCTGCCGGCTGCCATAGGCGCGAAGATGGCTGCTCCGGAGCGTCCGGTGTGCATATTCTGCGGCGACGGAGGCTTCCAGATGACCATTCAGGAGCTGGGTACCATCATGCAGTATGGCACAGCGGTGAAGATAATAGTGCTAAATAACGATTATCTCGGCAATGTGCGCCAGTGGCAGGCTATGTTCTATGACAACCGCTTCTCGCAGACTCCGATGGTAAATCCTGATTTTGTGGCCATAGTGCGCGCCTACGGCATCAAGGCCGAGAATGTGGAGCGTCGAGAGGACCTGGAACCCGCCATACGCCGCATGATGGAGCACCCCGGCGCATATATGCTCAACGTGAGAGTCGACGAGCGCGACATGGTGTTCCCCATGACTCCCGGGGGAGAGGCTGTCGACTACATATTGCTCGACGAGGACACGGTGTTTTCCGATGAAGAATAAAATTTCCGCAAGATAGAATCTTTTCATGACTATGGAAGAAAAAACGCTGTTCACCGTGGCGGTTTTTGCCGAAAACCACGTGGGACTGATGAACCAGCTGTCGATCATCCTCACCCGCAGGTGTATAAATATGGAGAGTATCAGCGCAAGCCGCTGTTCGATACCCGATGTCAGCAAGGTGACATTCACATGCTACAGCGACAGGCTGACAATGGACAAGATCGTCAAGCAGATAGAAAAGCGTATCGACGTTTTGCGCGCATTTCTCTATACTGACGATGATATCGTGTATCAGGAGGTGGCTCTCTATAAGGTGCCCACCGCGAGGCTTCTCGACGAGCAGCATCTCGAAGAGATCATTCGCTCCCACGGAGCGCGCATCCTTGAGATCACACGCGACAACACCATCATAGAAAAAACCGGACACAGCGACGAAACCGAGGCTCTTTTTGAGGAGCTGAAGCGTTACGATATCAGGCAATTCGTGCGGTCGGGGCGGGTGGCTATCACTAAGTCGCCCATAGAACATGTCGACCGCTTTCTTGTCGAACAGGAGCAGCGCCGTCTGCGCGTCAACGAGATATGACCGCAGCAGAGAATCTGCCTACGGAGCTGACAGTCGGTTATCGTATGACGGCAGCCGGAGCATCGGCCCAGGGAACATTGCCGCTGTCCACGCTCGTGGCCGACGTGATACAGGTGGCTACCGATCATGCCAACGCTCTCGGAGTCGGATATTCCCGGCTTATAGAGGACGGAAATTCATGGGTGTTGAGCCGGCTGACCATAGAGGTGGACCGTATGCCGCGCATTAATGAGGACTATAGCCTGACCACGTGGATAGAAGGATTCAACCGACACTTTTCCGAGCGTAATTTCGAGCTCCGTGCGTCGGGCGTCACGATAGGCTATATGCGGACTGTGTGGGTGGCCATCAATGTGGCCACACGCCGTCCGGCAGATCTGTCGGGCATCTCCCATCTGCAGAGTACGGTGAGCGACCGGCGTTGTCCGATAGAGCCGCAGAGGCGCATCCCGTCACCTCCGGCAGATATGGCCGACGTGTATGAGGTGATTTTCCGTTCGTCGGATATAGATTTCAACCGTCATGTCACCACAACCCGTTATATGGAGCTTGCAGTCGACTCTCTCCCGCTGGAACTTTATGACCGGGCGTACACACGGCGTTTTGAGATCGCGTTCCGTCATGAGGCACGATGGGGCGAGGCAGCGAGGGTGATCACAGCACCGGTTGACGATGACGCAATGGACTATGTCACATCTGTGGCGCTTGCCGATGGCACACAGCTCTGCAGTGTGCGTCACACACTCCAGCCTGTTCAGTGACATGACGTGGAAACATACTTTAACGAAAACATTAAAAAAGTAGATGATATTTCAAATTAAAACAAAAATACATTGTTTTTGTGATAAATTGTAATATCTTTGTGGTTCAAATTTTGAAAATATCACTTAAGAGAATAATATGGCAAAATTAAATTTCGGTGGCGTAGAGGAAACGGTCGTCACCCGCGAGGAATATCCTCTTGAAAAGGCCCGCGAGATACTCAAGGACGAAACGATAGCCGTGATAGGCTACGGCGTGCAGGGGCCGGGTCAAAGCATGAATCTCCGCGACAATGGATTCAATGTCATCGTCGGACAGCGTCAGGGCAAGACCTACGACAAGGCGGTGGCCGACGGATGGGTTCCCGGACAGACACTGTTCTCCATAGAGGAGGCCTGCCAGAAGGGCACTATCATCATGTGTCTGCTCAGTGATGCCGCAGTCATGTCGGTATGGCCGCAGATCAAGCAATATCTGACAGCCGGCAAGGCATTGTATTTCTCACATGGCTTCGCCATCACGTGGAACGACCGCACCGGCGTCGTGCCTCCGGCCGACATCGATGTGATAATGGTGGCTCCCAAGGGTTCGGGCACTTCGCTCCGCACGATGTTTCTTGAGGGTCGCGGACTTAACTCCAGCTATGCCATATATCATGACTACACCGGCCACGCCCTTGAGCGCACAATCGCTCTCGGCATAGGCATCGGATCGGGCTATCTCTTCGAAACAACCTTCCAGCGCGAGGCTACTTCCGACCTGACAGGCGAACGCGGCTCGCTGATGGGAGCCATACAGGGACTGCTGCTGGCGCAGTACGAGGTGCTCCGCGAGAACGGACACACCCCCTCCGAAGCATTCAATGAAACCGTAGAGGAACTGACCCAGAGCCTGATGCCTCTCTTTGCAAAAAACGGTATGGACTGGATGTATGCCAATTGCTCGACAACCGCACAGCGTGGCGCACTCGACTGGATGGGGCCGTTCCACGATGCCGTGAAGCCCGTAGTGCAGCGTCTGTATGAGAGCGTGAAGTGCGGCAACGAGGCGCAGATATCCATCGATTCCAATTCCAAGCCCGACTATCGCGAGAAGCTTGAGAAGGAGCTGAAAGATCTTCGTGAGAGCGAGATGTGGCAGGCTGCGGTGACTGTGCGCTCGCTCCGCCCCGAAAACAACTGAATCCGGACGGTCAGGCAACACGACCGTTTGACATACAATGCCCCGTCAGAAACGCACCCATTCGTTTCTGACGGGGTGTTGTATGTCTTTTCGCTTCAATTTCCAGAGCGCAACGGTCTGACTTATGAGTTTGACCTGAAAATCAGCAACAAGGGTGGCGATAACGTCACAAGAGAGCTGAAGGTCAACGGTAAAAAGATGGAGGAGCCGTCAGGTTTCACTATCGTTCTGCAGTGAAAGGAAAACATAGTTAAAAAAGGGGGGAGGCTGTGTCATAGATATTTGTTTTTGACACGACAGCCTGAGTTATATCTCATTTCCTGAAATGAATAATCCTGCGTATTGGCGGGATGTTTGCGCTTTATCGTACAGCGACAGTTTTTTTAGATTTATTAAACAAAATGACGTTATAATCGGTTATATGATTGAAACGATTATTTTTTACCGACAGTCAAAAAAACATCTCATCTATGTATATGATAAAACGCATACTGTTATTCATGGCGGTGACAGGCCTGTTGTTTCTCGGAGTGTCATGCGCGCAGGAGCAGGAGAAGCAGTGCCGGGAGATAACCGATGCTATAAGCAATCAGGATTTCGACAAGGTGACCAATCTATGCGACAAGCTCTACAAAAAGCTTCCCGATTGCTCGGTAAAGACTCTTGGAGATCTTACGTTGAGTTATATCACTCTGGCTTTCGTGGGCGCGACAACGGGCAATCAGACCGCTACCGAACAGTCGATGCGCCGGGCGGTCGACTGCTACGATGCGGCCATGAAGAAAGATCCGGTCGAGGCCGGTGCGTTGTGGGAAAAGATGTCGGCCGAAAGCGGGTCGCTCGGACAGCCGATCAATCCGTCGAATATAGTCGAAACTTTCCGCCAGACTCTCGGAGAATTCGATGCCCAGCAGGCTGCGATGAACGCCAAGAGCGCGGGGGCAGATGTGGCTCCGGCCGATTCTTTCGTCAGGTAGATGTCACGATTTATGATTGAATGATGCTTCTGAAAGTGTGCTTGCCTCGCAGATAATACGCGGCGAGCACATTTTTCTTGGCTTCCGGCGTAGAGCGCAGCAGGTCGGCTCCGGAGCCGTTTATGTCAGTCAGACCGGCTTTCATCTTACGGTAGTCGCGGTGGGCGCGTATGATGGCGGCCGCGTCGGCCCATTGCATCGTGGCGGCATATCGGAGCCACGCCACTGCGTCGAGAAGCCGGCGGACAATCAGACGCTTGCGGCGAACACGGTCGGGAAGATTGCGGTGAAGCATCAGCAGGTTGTTGCGGAAGTTGAGGTATGTCTTCTTCGGATCTGATGCCGGCAGACTGCCACCTCCGAGATGGTGGACACTCGAATTTCCTACGGCATACACTTTCCAGCCGCGAAGCCTCATGCGCCAGCAGAGATCGATCTCCTCCATATGGGCGAAGAATATCTTGTCGAGGCCGCCGGTGTCGAGATATGCCTTTCGGCGTACCATGAGCGCGGCTCCCGATGCCCACATCACTTCGGCTGTATCGTCATACTGTCCGCGATCTGCTTCTATGGTGGAGAACACACGGCCTCTGCAATACGGATAGCCGTTGCGGTCGAGATATCCCCCTGCCGCACCGGCATACTCAAACACCGACGGATTTTCGGCCGAAAGTATCTTGGGCTGGCATGCTCCGGCATTGCTGTGGCTGTCCATGAACTCTACAAGCGGCTGCAGCCAGCCCTCGGGAGTGGCTGCATCGGAGTTGAGAAGCACGGCGTAGGTGGTGTCTATTGCCGCTATCGCGCGGTTGTAGCCTTCGGCGAAGCCATAGTTGCGGTCGAAAGCCATGACTTCGACCTCAGGGAAGTCGCGTTCGAGAAGTGAGAGAGAATCGTCGGTCGATCCGTTGTCGGCCACGACTATGCGTGCGCCTGTGGCTATCGTGTGTGATATGACCGAGGGCAGGAACCTCCTCAAAAGGGCGCTGCCGTTCCAGTTGAGTATCACGACGGCTGTCGACGAGCAGTCTGTCGGGTGGTTATTCAGCTTGTGGTTCATCGTTTGCGGGCAATTTTACCGGATTCTTCCATCGTCGGTGGGTCCATAGCCAGTCGGCCGGATCACGTTCGATGGATTCCTGCAGCATGTCGGCGTAGCGCCGTGTGATCTCCATCGGTGCCGTTTCCGAAGCGTCATCGGAGATATGTTTGAGCGTCAGACGGTAATGTCCGCGGCTTGTGTGGCTAAGATCGAAATATATCACGGCGGTCTTGAGCTTGCGGGCGAGAGTCTCGGTGCCTGTGATCATGGCAGTTGGGCGGTTGAGCAGCATCAGCGGCAGGGTCGGGTCGCCGTGGCTCGGTTTCTGGTCGCTCATAAATCCGGTGACACTCATGATACCCTCGCTGCGCATCCGCAGCAGATCGCGCAGCACGGTGCGCTTTGGCAGTGACTCCGATCCGAAACGCGAGCGTAGCCGAAGCATGAAGCGGTCGGCCCACTCGTTTTTAAGCGGACGGTAGACCTGACAGAATCTGACGTTTTTGCAACCCTTGTATCGACTCCAGAGGGTTATGGCCGGTGCCCACTCCCAGTTGAAGCAATGGGAGAAGTAGGCCACGACCGATTTTCCGCTGTCAAAAAGCGTATCGAGCACCTCCATGTTTTCGAACACTATGCGTCGACGCATCTCCTCATCGCTGACATGCAGGAGTTTGATGGTCTCAAGGAAGTAGTCGGAGAGGTTGCGGTAAAACCGGCGTTCGATAGCCGAACGTTCGTCACTGCCAAGATGCGGAAAGCATCGGGCGAGATTGTCGGCCACTGTTTTGCGCCGGTAGCGGACGATGTGGTAAAGCAGGGCATATATGCCTGTGGATAGCGCGTAGAGTGCTCTCAGCGGCAGCAGTGCCAGACCGTGGAGCATCCATCCCATAGGAGCGTATAAAACGTTTTCGATGTGTCGGTTCATTTTGCCGGAATTCCTTTCATGAAGTCTTTGCCTCCGGCCGTCAGACGTGTATCGACTATGCGGTTGAACAGTCCGGGGTCGGCGGGCATTTCTACTTTTATATAATTGTCGGTAAATCCATACATGTGGCCGTCGGCGCTGACAGAGTGTTCCACGAGCACTTTGCGCGTAGTCCCTTCATAGCGGCGCTGAAATTCGGCCAGCTTTCGGTCGGAAACGGCTATCATCGTGCGGCACCGTTCGTGACGCTCCGAAGGCTCTACGCGCGGGCGTATCTCAAGGGCGCGTGTGCCGGCACGCTCGGAGTAGGGGAACACATGGAGCCTGCTGACCGGAAGCCTCTCTATGAAGCGTAGCGATTCATCGAAGTGTGCAGGTGTTTCTCCCATCGCTCCGGTGATCAGGTCTACGCCTATGAATGCGTCGGGCATTGTGTGGAGTATTTTTTCTATGCGCGATGCAAACAGTGAGGTGTCGTAGTGGCGGCGCATAAGCTGCAGCACATGGTCGGATCCCGATTGCAGCGGCAGATGAAAGTGGGGCATGAACCGGCGCGACGAGGCAACGAAATTGATGATCTCGTCGGTCAGCAGGTCAGGCTCTATCGAGGAGATTCTGTAGCGGTCGATCCCCTCTACGGTGTCGAGCGCGCGGCACAGGTCGATGAAGCGTTCTCCGGTGAGTTTGCCGAAGTCACCGATGTTGACTCCTGTGATCACTATTTCGCGTCCGCCGTCGGCTGCCACCTGTGAGGCCTGTCCGACGAGCTGCTCTATGGTGGCCGAGCGGCTTCGCCCGCGAGCCTTGGGGATGGTGCAGTATGTGCACCAGTAGTCGCATCCGTCCTGCACTTTCAGAAACCAGCGTGTGCGGTCGCCGCGTGAGCATGAAGGGGCGAAGTCCTTGATAAGCGAGGCTTTGTTGACGTCGACGGTCGGCTGCCGTTCGGCAAGCCAGCGGTCGAGATATCCGGCTATCTGCAGCTTGCGGTCTATGCCGGCGGTCACAACCACTCCGGGAAGAGATGAGGCCTCTTCGGGATGGAGCTGTACGTAACAGCCTGTGACGGCTATGGCCGCGTGGGGATGTCGGCGGGCTATGGCTCTGATGGTCTGGCGGCACTTTTTGTCGGCCTCGCCGGTGACGCTGCAGGTGTTCACCACCACTATGTCAGGATGGTCGCCCTTGCGTGCCTGCTGCAGTCCGCGCTCCTCAAGCATACGGGCTATAGTGGCTGTTTCTGAGAAATTGAGTTTGCAGCCGAATGTATGTGTCAGATATGTGAGTGGCATTGTTGCGTTGTGGTCTGGGTTCAGTTGCTGTTTTTTCCTGCTATGGCCACATTCATCAGGTCAGGCCTGAGATATTTGCTGGCCATGTCGGCTATGATCTCAGGCGACATTGTGCGGGCTGTCATAAGCCGCTGATCGAAATAGTCGGGTGAGAGCCCGTTGATATGCATCGACTGATAGAAATCGCTCACGGTGAACGGTGTTTCCATTATGTCAAGCAGCGAGGACAATTCGGTCATGCGTATGCGTTCCATTTCATCGGCGTCGGGAGGAGCCGTTGCCAGACGTGTCATCTCAGAGGCTATCTCGTCTACAACCCTGTCGCGATAGGCGTTGTCACATTCGGTGGCAATACTGATCATCCCGCCTTCGGCATATCCGAGCAGTGAGGCATGTATGCCGTAGGTCAGTCCGAGACGTTCGCGTATATTGGCCGACAGGCGGCTGCCGAAATATCCGCCGAGGGCGTTGACGGTCATTCGCAGCGGCAGATAGTCGGGATGATTGCGGTCGATCCCTCTGAGGGTGACACACACGGCGCTCTGCAATGCTCCGTCAACGGTTCTGAAGCCGCGCTTCCCGGAGCCGATGTTGAACGGCACTATGCATGACGACGGCTCTTCCATGCCCTGTGGAGGTGTTATCGATCCGAAACTGCGGTTTAGCTGGTGTTCAAGCGACGGCGTAAGACGTCCGGCTATGAAGAGCCGTATGTGGCGCGGATGAAGATTGCGTCGGTGGAAGTCGAGCAGTGTGTCGCGGTCTATTGCCGCGATGCGGTCAGGATCGGGATTCTGTGCCAGCGGGTGGCCGGCTCCAATGGTTATCTCTCTTGAAAGCGCCGACGCCTGATAGCCTACGGTCTGCTGTTCTATGGCGGTCTGCGCTATCATGCGTTCGCGCCATTTAGCCAGTCGGTCGGCCGGGAATGACGGATCGGTAAGTATGTCGATCACCTGCGGAAGTATCATCTGTCGTTTTGATTCCAGATGATAGACCGTAAAGCTTCGGTGATGGTTGCCGCTGCTGCAGGCAGTCCAGGCTCCGTTGAAGTCGAAATGATCGGCCAGAGTCAGTCCGTCGGTGGTGGTAGTGCCCTCCTGACGCAGTTGTGAGTCGAGCAGCGCTATTGCGGGATTGCCGGCCTCGGCCATGCCGCCTTCTGTGATGACGGTCAGCCGGCTGATCTCCGTGTCGGGATGATCGAGCGCCGACACTTTCATGCCGTTGTCGAGCGTCAGCTCGCGCATGGCCGGAAGTTTTATGTCGGAGGGGATATGTGTGGCCGGTGCCTTTGACCTGTCGGGTGTAGCTGACATTATGGGTCGGTAGTTATTTCTCGGCGAGCAGTGACTCAGCTCGGCGCAGGTCGTCGGGTGTGTCAATGCCAATGGTTTCACAGTCGGTCACGGCGGTCATGATCCGGTAGCCGGCCTGCAGCCATCGGAGCTGTTCGAGCGATTCGGCCAGTTCAAGAGCCGACTGCGGCAGTTTCACTATCTCGCGGAGAACTGAAGTGCGGTAGGCATATATGCCCACATGGGTGTGGAACACTGCATTGTCGAGCCATTGCTGCCATTCGTGGCCGCGGACGTAGGGGATTATCGAGCGACTGAAATACAGCGCGTGTCCGGCGCCGTCCATCACCACCTTTGGTGTGTTTGGGTCAAACAATGCGTCAAATCCGCGTTGCGGATCGAAGCGGCGGACGAGGGTGGCTATGTCGGTCGAGTTATCGGCAAAGCACTCTTTGAGCTGCGCTATCTGGCGCGGGTCGATAAAGGGTTCGTCGCCTTGAATGTTGATCACCACGTCGGCGTCCGATCCCAGAGTGTCGAGAGCCTCGCAGCACCGGTCGGTGCCGCTGCGGTGGGACGATGATGTCATGACGGCTCTTCCGCCGAAAGCCTCTACAGCCCGGGCTATGCGTTCGTCGTCGGTGGCCACTGCCACGCTGTCGAGTTCAAGGCTTGCCTGGGTGTAGACCCGTTCGATCATGGTCTTGCCGCCTATCATGGCGAGCGGTTTTCCGGGGAAACGCGTTGATGCGTATCTTGCCGGTATTATGCCTATGAATTTCATGTTTATTTGTGTTGCAATGTTTTCAGTCGATGCTTTTCAGAAGGCGGATTGTTTCGGCTCTGCCCGCGTTGATCAGGTCGGGATAATGGGCGTCGCTGTTGACTATGAGAGGTATTCCGGCCTTTTTGAGCCTGTGCCATAGCCGTCGGTTGGGGAAGGTGCGGTGATGATCGGCAAGAGCCTTGGTGTTGACTTCGGCTATTATGCCGGAGGCGGCTATATGGTCTATCACGCCGTCAAGGAGTGTGTCGAACCATGATTCATCCTCTATGCCCGGGCGGAAATGCGAGGCATTGTGTCCCACCTTGTCGAAATGTCCGATGATATTGAATCCTCCGGCATCGATCATGGCATGGGTCTGGCTGAAATATTGTTCGGTCACCCATCGGATATCGTTGTCGAAAAACTCCTGCATCTTCCATTTGAAATTTTCGAAACGCCCGTCGATGTCGACATATTCGCCTTTTTGCGTAGGCACGAAATGTATCGAGCCAATGCGGTAGTCGAGCGGCAGTGACTGGAAATAGTCTGATGCGGGTCCCCATTGCGGCCCGAGATAGTCGATCTCCATACCTGCATATATATCCATCCGGCCGGCATACAGGTCTTTAAGCCGGTCGCACTCCGCCAGATAATAGCCTACGGAGTCGCGGCTCATATTGCAGCTCGACTCCACCGTGATAGGGGAGTGGGGGGTGAATCCGTAGTGTTTCATCCCGGCATTGAGGGCGGCTTCGGCCATTTCGGCCATCGTAGCGCGTCCGTCGCAGAACTGTGTGTGGGAGTGAAAGCAATAGTCGTCGGTCTGTCTGGCTATGTCCGATATGTCGTTGTTGGTCATCATTGTAGTGCGGAATATTTCATTGTGATGATTGCCCGGATGACTTCATGCTGGTTCTGACGTAGTGTCATGACTGAGGCGTCGCACATAGCGGGCAAACATCAGAGCAAACACTGTTGCCACAGCCACTCCAGCGCATGTCGCTATCGTGAGATCGAGTCCGAAGCCTTCGGGACGCCGGGCAAAGAGTAGATAGCTCACGCTGACGGCGGTCATGAACATGGCCGGCAGCAGGCTGACTATATAGGCTTTGCGGTGGCGTGCCATATATACCGTGACTGCCCATAGCGTAAATACGGCCAGAGTCTGGTTGCTCCATGCGAAGTAGCGCCACAGCACATTGAAGTCGATCATCATCAAGGCGAAGACAGCGGCAAAAAGCGGCAGTGAGATGAGAAGGCGCTTCCATATCGTGTGCTGGCTGAGTTTCATGAAGTCGGCCACGATCAGGCGTGCGCTGCGCATGGCCGTGTCGCCGGTGCTGATCGGCGCGGCCACCACTCCGAGCAGGGCGAGAATGCCGCCGGCGGTGCCGAGCCAGCTGAACGATATTTCGCTGACAAGAGCGCCTGCACTGTTGCCGTGGGAGGCCATATAGGCTGTGAGCTGCTCATATCCGCCTGCAAAGGCTATCGCCGCGGCAGCCCAGATAAGAGCCACGATACCTTCGGTCACCATGGCGCCGTAAAATATGGGGCGGGCAAGTTTCTCGTTTTTCAGGCAGCGGGCCATCATGGGCGACTGTGTGGCATGAAAGCCGGAGATCGCGCCGCAGGCAATGCTTACAAACATCATCGGGAACACCGGATGATGCTCCGTGTCGGGCATCCTGTTGTCGAAGCCGGCGCTGAAGTCTATGGGTATGCCGAAATCGCCGAACAGCAGACATCCGAGCAGTCCCACCGCCATGAAGAGTAACGCCACTCCGAAGAGCGGATAGATATTGCCTATAAGCTTGTCGATCGGCAGCAGTGTGGCCAGGATGTAATATCCGAGTATGACGGCAATCCAGACGGTGCGGTCGAGAGTGTCGGGAGTCAGTCCGGCCAGAATGTCGGCCGGTGTGAGCACGAATACTGCGCCGACAAGCAAGAGCAGAAGCACCGAGAATCCGCGCATCACCTGCTTCACTCCGTCGCCGAGTTCATGACCTACGATCTCGGGCAGCGAAGCGCCGCCCATGCGTATGGAGATCACGCCCGACAGGAAATCGTGGACGGCGCCGGCGAAAATAGTGCCGAGCACTATCCACAGGAAGGCTGCCTGACCGAACATCACTCCCATTATAGCGCCGAAGATCGGACCGAGGCCTGCGATGTTCAGAAATTGTATGAGAAAAACCTTCCATGTAGGCATCGGCAGATAGTCTACGTCGTCGCGCAGCCGGTAGGCCGGCATCGGCCGGTTTCGGTCGGTGCCGATCAGGCGGTCGATGAGTGTGCCGTAGATGAAGTAGCCGCCGACGAGCACCGCCAGAGCTATGAGAAATGAAGTCATGATGATGCGGAACTGTTGCTGTCGGTCTGATTACTTTTCGTCGGCCGGACCGGCGATGGTTTCACGCATTATGGTGTCGGCCTGGACGTTTTTCATCCTGTAGTAGTCCATGATGCCGAGATTGCCGCTGGCAAAGGCGGCGGCCATGGCTTTGGGCAGTTCGGCCTCGGCTTCTATCACCTTTGCTCGGGCTTCCTGCGCCTTGGCTTTCATCTCCTGCTCCAGGGCTATGGCCATGGCACGGCGCTCTTCGGCCTTGGCCTGTGCGATGTTTTTGTCGGCCTGCGCCTGGTCTATCTGCAGTGCGGCGCCGATATTCTTGCCTATGTCTATGTCGGCGATGTCAATCGAGAGAATCTCGAATGCCGTGCCGCTGTCAAGGCCTTTGCGGAGCACGAGTTTTGATATGCTGTCGGGGTTTTCGAGCACCTGCTTGTGGCTCTCCGACGAGCCGATGCTCGACACTATGCCTTCGCCTACGCGGGCAAGCACGGTGTCCTCGCCGGCACCGCCTACGAGCTGGCGTATGTTGGCGCGCACCGTGACTCGGGCTTTGGCTATGAGCTGTATGCCGTCCTTGGCCACTGCGGTCACCGGGGGAGTGTCGATCACTTTGGGATTTACGCTCATCTGCACGGCCTGAAACACGTCGCGTCCGGCAAGGTCTATGGCTGTGGCCATCTTGAAGCCCAGATCTATGTTGGCTTTGGCAGCTGAGACAAGCGCATGCACCACCTTCTCCACGTCGCCTCCGGCAAGATAGTGGGCTTCGAGATCATCGCGGGTCACGCCGGTCAGTCCGGCCTTGTGTGCCTCGATCATGGCTCTGACTATCACCGATGCGGGCACTTTACGGATACGCATCAGCACGAGCTGCAGCAGTGAGATCCTGACGCCGCTCACGCGCGCCGAAATCCACAGGAAGAACGGCACGTAGTAAAAAAACACGCACAGAAGCGCCACCAACACCACACCCAGTATGATAATTGATATTTCCATTGCTTAAATGATTTTATAGGGGTCGTACATTTGTACGGTTAAATGTTTTTGAATAAATTTATCTTCAAATATCAGGCATCACAAGCATGGAACAAGGCAGATTAGGGGGTGGCAAAACCCGTGACTAACGTTCAGTCCCCATGCTTTTACATCTAAAGACTGGATAGTTCGTTGGGGCGGTATGACTGACCCCGTGTTTGCGACGAGAGTGCAAAAGATGTAGTTCCTGACAAAAGATTTGATAACATGACATACATAGGCATCGACATCAGCAAAGCGACGTTTGTAGCTGCTTTTCCTCATGGAAAGGGCTACCGTACCGAGACCTTCCAAAACAACGCGAAAGGCATCCGCAAGTTCATCTCGAAGCTTGACCATGCTATCCACCACTGCGTGATGGAGGCGACAGGCAACTACTGCTTCCTTCTTCTTTATCTTCTTGACAAGACCGGCATACGGGCAAGCCTCATAAATCCGAAGAAGATAAAAAACTATTCCCGCGTAATGATGTCGGTTACCAAAACAGACTCCAAAGATGCCTGTCTCATTGCCGATTTCGGGGAGAGATTCAAGCCGGAACCATATAAGTTCCCGTCCGAACAGATAATGCTTCTGAAACAGAAGAAAACAGTCCTGCGTCAACTTCAGAAGCAACTGACAGCGACAAAGAATCTTCTTTCATCACTTGAGCCTCTGCCGGTTAAGGATAAGAAATGTCTGAACTCATTGAAACAGACCATAACCTTCCTTGAAAAGCAGATCAAGTACATGCAGCAGGAAATGGAGACGGTCGTAACCGATGTGTTTGACAAGCAGCTTAAACTCCTTACCTCTATAAAGGGTATCGGAGTCACACTTGCCACTGCGCTGATTATAGCTACCGGAGGCTTTACCTACTTTGAAAATGCCAAGCAGTTGTCCCGCTTTATCGGTATCTGCCCCACGATAGAGCAGTCCGGCACAAGCATCAATATCCGTGGACATATCAACCGTAACGGTGACGAGACTCTGCGTTCGATGCTTTATGTGGCGGCATGGTCAGCAAGTCAGCACAACAAGGCGTGCAAGGAATGCTACCAGCGTTTGCGGGGCAAAGGAAAATCAGGCAAAGTAGCCATGATTGCTGTGGCAAATAAACTCGTTAGACAGGCTTTTGCTGTTGTGACATCCAATAAGTCATATATCGACGGCTTCGTCTCTACGAAACCTGATTCCGCCCTCTAAACTATTCCTCTCTCCTTCTGGCTAGGGGATGCCCGAGCGGCGGGGGCGGCCTAAACCGCCCCCAAGAGCGGACTGCGGCAAGACCATTCTCAAATAATCTAAGGTGGATGTAATTTTTGCCTCATTTTATTTGGTTTTTAATATAGTTCGTTATTGATAATTTGAAATCAGGTTTGAATTGTTTTGATCGTCAGTGTGTCAGGCACCGGTTTGTGTCTGTCGGCTCTTCCCCGGAGCTTATTTTTCGGCTTCGGCGAGTTGGTCGGTCAGATGTCTGATCTCTCTCCGCAGGGATCCGGCCGTCGCCTCCGAGTCAAGTATCTGCCGTGATAGGGTCTTTTCGCCTGCGGCATAGCGGCGACGCAAGGCTTCGAGATCGGTCAGTGTGCGGTCGAGTTTATGACGTGTGCCTATGATCTGTGTCATGAGTGTGCGGCCACGGCTTGTACGGAAATCGTTGAGATCATGGTAGATCTTTGAGCCTATGGCTATGGTGAAGGCCGTGGATCGGCCGGAGTCGCCGTTGTCTGACGCGCGTGCGAGCAGACCCGAGTAGTCGGCTCCGGGCTGTTGAGTGGCGCGGAAATCGCTTATTATAGCCAGTCTGGCGAGTCCTGCGGTATCGGCAGGGTAGTTGACACGCATCTCGCGTGGAATAAACCTGTAGATGGTGATCGAGTCGCCCAGGCGGTTGCGGTCGGTGGCCCACCATCCGATGCCCGACTCCTCGTCGATAGCCAGCATGTAGTCGTCATATGGCGAGTTATACGGCATGCCGATGTTTTGTGGCTGCAGATACTCCTCGCCGTTGTTGCGGGTCATGAATATATCGTATCCTCCGAGCGAATTCTCTCCGTCATTGGCGAAGTAGAGGGTCACTCCGTCGCTCATCAGAAACGGATATGCAGCGTCACCACCCTCGCCGAGACCCTCGCCGAGCAGCTGCGGTTCGTCCCACGATCCGTCGTCGAGGCGGGTGCTCTGCGTCAATGTATAGTTTTCGTTCTCATCGGCAGCCGACCAGATGGCTGTGCGGCCGTCCTCTGTAATGAATGCGGGCAGGTCGGCAATGGCGCGTGCTCCTTGCGGAAGCGACTCGGCTCCCGCTATGCGTCCGGCGGCTTTCGACAGACGGTAGATGCGGAAGAAGTCGTCGCGTCCTATGGCAGTGCTGTCTATGACGGTCAGCTGTTCCACGCGCTCCATCATGTTGCGGCCGCGTTCGATGCGTTCGCGCAGGCTTTCGACTTCGGGCGACGGCTCGGCGGCTTTGCGCCGACCGCGTTTTAGCCTGCTCTCGTAATCGTCGAGATGCTCGTCGGCTCCATCGAAGTCATATTCGAGAAACGCTATCTCGGCCAGACCTATTCGCGAGTCGTTGGTGCCTTTGGCAAGGTATGGTCGTGCCTCGGCCGGATGACCGGTGCGCAGCAGTGCTGTTCCGGCTTTATGTTGCAGAGCGGCATTGCGCGGTTTGGCTTTGGCCTCTTCGAGCAAAGTCGGGAGTGCTTCGGCGTATTCGCCCTGTTCAAACAGGCTTTCAGCCTCAGCAAGTGTCTGGGCGTTCAGTCCGATAGTGGCGCCCGCGGCCAGTAATATTGCGATAAAAAATCTTTTCACAGCTGTATGGTATCTTTCATTGTCAGCAGGTGCGGCGCACCCGGGCAGCCGTCGTGTCGGCTGTCATATCGCAAAATTACAGATTTTTTGTGATATACACAATAAGGAGCTGAATATCAGAGGGAGGGAAATCTGTGTTTGTACTAAATTCGTACTGAATGGGATAATGGTGGCAACTCGTTAGAAATCAATTTGATTTATTTAAGATGCGTTAACTATTTTTATTTGTCTTGAATTGACCGATTTTCTGCCGGTGGAAGTCGATTTTTTTCAGTTTTTCATCAACACTCCCTTAATATATTTCCATTATCACACTCTTGCGTGGCTTTTCATCACGACAAAGATACCTCTTTATTTTGACTTATACAAGCAACTGGCCGGATTGTTTCTGGAAATTGTTTTGCATACCGTATGCCGGACATCGAATGTCAGCATCGCCTACGATGTGCAGCCGGAGGCTGACTATCATCTCCCGGCTCCCGCAGTCATTCCATATCCGGCAAGGTTGTAATCCACGAGGGCAAAGACCATCATATCTCCTACGGCTTCGCTGCTCTCCGCCTTGAATAAATGCCGGACATTGCCCTTTGTCGGGATTACTTCCGTAATTCATGTTTCCTTTTCCATGATATGATATTGTTTGTTACATTGCAGTTGTTCATAGTCTTGTCATTCTGTGATTGAATGGCGGCACAGTTCATTATGTTGTCAAGTGGCTTTCCTGTTATATCGGGGATGCCATTTTTGTTTTTGCGTTCCGGGGCAAGTGGGTTGAGTAGGAGTTGCTCGCCGGTTGGAACGTATGGCTGAGGAACATTCGTGTCAATCCGGAAAAATCTCCACACTCGCCGGGGCTGAGGTAGTATTTTTACGTCTTGCCACGAACATTCCTTTTTGTCGCCATACGTCTTTGGGGTGTCGAGCAACTCATACTACCACACTGTCCTTAGACGCATAAGGATAAAAAAAAGCACCCACCGATATGAAAGCCACAAGACAACATAAAGATTCTTCAGGTCGAGGCAAAGCTCACCAAACCTCCTATCCATACCGCATAAGCATAGCGGTTGCAAAGGTGGTCAAGATGATAGTAATATTCATCGGAGCAATGATAGGATTATTGTTCGGTTGGTTTATCGGCAGGATATTCAAGGCTATCGGTTGGCTCATATCAGCCTTCACGATGTTGGCTATCATCTATTGGTTAATGACACTCTAAAATATTACGACTATGGCAAGCAAGAATGAAAACAAAGGTACTATGGCGTTTGCGGACACTATCCGCCACTACCTTGAAAAGAGAGCCGAGAGTGACGCGCTTTTCGCCGTCAAGTTCGCAAACCCCTCAAAGTCAGTGGAAGACTGCGCGACCTTTATAATCAACGAGGTCAAGAAAAGCGGTTGCAACGGATTTACCGATGATGAGATTTTCGGAATGGCTACCCATTTTTACGAAGAAGATGAGATTGAGGTGGGTAATCCAATCAACTGCAAAGTTGTCGTCAACCATACGGTAGAGTTGACCGAGGAAGAAAAGGAACAGGCACGACAGGACGCGATAGAACGTCTGCGCCAAGAGGAAATGGCAAAACTGCGCAAGCCTATCCAACCCAAGAAAGCCACCGAGAAGAAAACCCAAGATGTTCAACCAAGTCTTTTTGACTTTTAACACCGCACTGCTATGAAACCCAAGACCAAGATACAGAAAGAGGTAGCAAGACTATCGGTAACTCTGCCCAAACTTACTCCGGCTCAAACGGAATGGGCTTATAAGAATGGCGTTGAACATATCGCCTACCGCACCAAGAAAGGCTATATCACCTGCCCCGACTGTGGTCACGAATGGCACAGCGATGAGGGCGCACTTTCCGACACGCTTTTCGGTTGCCGTTGCCCCCACTGCGGAGCGGAACTCAAAGTAGAGGAAAGTCGCAAGCGCACCTACAAGCGAATATCATATATCGGTTATCTCACCACCTGCCGAGGCTATCAAGTATATCGTGTGGCTATGGCTAAGTTTGAGAGCCGTAAAGGAGAACCCTGCCGTTTCTATCTTTTGGAGGTTATGCAGCAATGGATAGCACCCAATGGAACATCTACAGTCGTGGCACTCCGCAGAGGTATGGGATTTATGTATTACGACCTTTGGGTATGGGATAGCACACTGGAGGTACGTTCAAAATCCGACACATACGACTATGTGAGCGCACAAACGTTGATGTATCCCCGTTACAAAGTGCTGCCGCAAGCAATCCGCAACGGATTTGACGGCAAGTTTTATGGCATAAATCCAATCCGTCTTATTGCCGTGTTGCTCTCCAATCCAATGGCTGAAACTATGATGAAGGCCGGAGATGTAGAGGTAATGAAATATTTCCTCTCCAATCCAAGCACTTGCAACATCTGTTGGAACTCCTACAAAATTGCAAAGCGTCATGGGTACACCCTCGATAACATCTCAATGTGGTGTGACTATATCCGTATGCTGAACGATTTGGGAGAGGATATTCGCAATCCCAAAAACATCTGCCCCCAAGACCTCAAAGACGCACACGATGTTATGACACGACGTATCAATGCCAAACGAGCAAAGGAAAGTGCAGAAAGAGCACGGCGATACGAGATAGAAAGGCGTGAGCGTGAACAGCAACGCCTACTCAAAGCAGAAGAGGATAAAGAAAAGTTTATCGCTCTAAAATCCAAGTTCTTCGGATTGGTAATCACTGACAACGAGTTGACAATCAAAGTGCTTGAAAGCATAGATGAATACTATGAGGAAGGCAGGAAGCAGGACATCTGCGTGTTCGGAGCGGGATATTACCGCAAGGAGAACACTCTCATTCTTTCAGCAAGGATTGACGGAGAAATAATTGAAACCGTAGAGGTTGACTTGCGTACCCTCAAAGTGGTGCAGTGCCACGGCAAATACAACAAGGACACCGAATACCACGACCGCATAATCAACCTTGTCAACAGCAACGCCAAGTTAATCCGCAAGAGAATGACCGCCTGAATGTTTAACCCGACCTGCGTCAGCAATGGCGCAGGTCACAACACCCACCAAATATGAACGTGACGATTGAAAGTCTGATATTTGACTTTGACGATAAGATAAGAGCGGTTGTGCTTGACCTCATAAACCGCATATTGCTGACACGCAATGAAACCGAACTGAGGGAAACCGTAGCCGTATGCGCCGAGCGTACCGACCTCAACAAGTTTTTCCTATATGGCTACGGCAAACACCACTTTTGGGTAAAGCAACGCCTTGTCAGCGACCCTGCAAAGACATTCGACCAGCGAATGATGATTGTGAATTTCTAAAACATTGATTAATATGGCAACGAAAATGACCGCTAACGGAGTGAGCACAACCACCGCTCCCGGCACTGAACAATACGAAACTTTCTACTTTGCCCATCGTGGCAAGCAAATAAGCCGTGTGATGTACGACTACCGAGATACCGACAACGAGCTGTTTTCTTGTGTAGCCCCCACACTTGCGGAGTGCAGACACAAGCGTGACGAATGGCTCGCCAAGAAAAGCAATGCTTAAAGAACCAACTTGCCAAATCGTAATATTCCCAAGTGGCGCGACCCTGTGATAGAGTTGCGCCACTGATTTTCACCAAATTTCGGCCGCCACAGGCGGCGATTGGGCCTAATCTGATGTTATGAAATCATAAAGGATGTCCGATTTTCCTAAAGACCTCATTCATCTAATAGTTGTGATAAACCATAGGCAGAGTGAACAGGATACCATCACCATCGCAATGTTAATCCCTATAAGCAGCCATACACTGCAATTATTTTTTCTGTTGGGATAGCGACGGTAGTAGGCTCTCTCCCGCGCAGGAGTGAAACGGGATTTTTCCCATCGTGGCTCACCGTAAAGGTAAGCCGATACGGTTATCACAAGCCACGCAATCTGCATCTCGTCGTTTGGCATAATCAGACAGAGACCCAACATCGGCCACATGATGAATACGGCAATAGCAGCATCAAGGGGCGAGAACTGCCATTTAGGCATCACATTGTGCAGCCGGTCTTGACCTATCATGTAATGCAGGTGGTCGATTATGTTGAATTTGTATCTCCGTTTAATCATTTAGGATTGGCGGTTTACTATCACAATGTTACAGACGTTCATTTTTCAGCCGTTAGTATTGTTTTGACTGTCTCGCACACCTTTTTGTCGTCAGCAAACAGGTTGCACCAGACTATAATCAGTGTAGAATCCTTACGGGTGGCGAGGCATTTTTCGGGAGCTTCAGACGGTATGTCAATCTCAGTGAAATAGTTTTCCGGGATATGTCGAAGGATTTTTCCTGAATACACTTTGTCTCTGAATCTAATGGAAAAACTCAGTGAATTTGCCCCCCGGTTGACCAGATAAATTGCCCCCCGGAAAATCATTTAAATTGACCCCCGTCCGGTCAAGCAAATTACCCCCCGGAAAAAGACTTTACGGGAGTTGGCAAAAGGAGTTTTTGAGCTATATTGTATGTTAAATAATATTAAACATACGACTGATGGCAAATCGAAAACTGAGCATGAACAAATTAAGACAGGTGCTCCGATGCCACGCCAACGGCAACGGAGCCAAGAGTATCAGCAACCTGACGGGCATAGCGCGCAACACGGTGCGTAAATACCTCCGGCGGTTTATGGAGCTGAACCGTGGCATCGAGGATCTTCTGAAACTGGAGGATCCGGATCTGAATGAGATTTTCGGAGTGAGAGCGGTCGGTTCGGAACCCGTGTCAAGCCGCCATCAGGAGCTTATGGGACTTATGCCTGATTATGTCAGACGTCTGAAAAAGAGAGGTATGACGCGGCAGAAGCTGTATGACGACTATATCGGGAGTCACCCGGGAGGCTATTCCCGGTCGACGTTCAGCCGTCTGATGCGTCTGTATGTGGCGCAGATGCACCCTATAGCGCATCTGGAACACAAGGCCGGCGACAAGATGTATGTCGATTACGCAGGCGACCGTCTGGAGCTGGTCGACCGTGACAGCGGCGGGATCATCGCCGTGGAGGTGTTCGTGGCCATACTGCCTTGCTCACAGCTTACATATGTTGAGGCCGTGATGAGCCAGCGCAAGGAGGACTTCATACGGTGCTGTGAGAATGCGCTTCATTTTTATGGCGGGGCACCGGCGGCCATCGTGCCAGACAATCTCAAGGCTGCCGTAAAGAAGGCAAGCCGTTACGAGGCGGAGCTCAATGAGGATTACGCGGCCTTCGCCGAGCATCACGGTTGCGCAGTCATACCGGCACGCGTGCGCAAGCCGCGCGACAAGGCCCTGGTGGAGGGCGCCGTCAAGCTCATCTACCGCAGCATCTACCCGTTGGTGCGACAGCGCACTCATCATGATCTTGTGTCGCTGAACGCCGCTATCCGTACGGCGCTGGAGCTTCACAACAACGCCCGCATGAGCGGACGCCCTTACAGCCGCCGCGAGCAGTTCGAGGATCTGGAGCGCATGTACCTGCGCCCGTTAAATCCCATAAGGTTCGAGCTGAAGGAACGGCATACCGCCACGGTACAGCGCAACGGGCACGTACGCCTTGACCGCCACTACTACAGCGTGCCCCACCGTCTTATCGGCCGCAAGGTCAACATACTGTATGACTCACGTACGGTTGAGATATACTGCGGCGGAGACCGCGTGGCCGTACATCCCAGAGGATGGCGCCCGTACGGGTATACCACGGAGCCGAATCACCTTGCCTCGGCCCACCGGGACCTGAGCGGATGGAGCGTCGAGGGCTTCCTGAGGCAGGGGGCACGCATACATGCCGACGTAGAGGACTTCCTGCGGCATGTCATAGAGTCAAAGACCCATCCCGAACAGGCCTACAAATCCTGCAAGGGCATACTGTCGTTCGCATCCAGGGTCGGCAACGACCGCCTGGTCAGGGCCTGCCGCAGGGCCGCATCCTCCGGACTCTACAACTACAGCGCCGTCGACTCGATACTGCGCAGCCGTCATGACTGCCTCGATGACGACACCCTTCCCGGTCAAGAGTGCGAGGAGAGCGCCCAGATGCCCCGGCATGCAAACATACGCGGGAAGGAATACTTCAGGTAACATATCAATCCAACAATACATACAACAATGGAAATGAACCAACAGACACTCGCCCGGATGTCGCAGATGCGGCTGCTGGGCATGCACGCGGCCTTCCGCACATCAATGGAATCGTTCAAAAGCGAAGGCATGACAACAGACCAGTTCGTGGCGTGGCTCGTGGAAAATGAATGGGACGACCGCACCAACCGGCTTATACAGCGCCTGCAGAAACAGGCCTCGTTCCGTTACCGCGCCTCAATCGAGGAGATAGACTACTCCCTTGAGCGCGGCCTTGACCGGAACCTGCTGATGCGGCTCTCCGAGATGACCTTCGTCACCGAGCCACGCGACATCTTCATCACCGGCAGTGCCGGCACCGGCAAAAGCTACATAGCAACCGCTCTGGGCTACCGGGCATGCCAGAAAGGGATGCGCGTGCTATACGCCAGCACAGCACGCCTGATGGGCCAGCTGAAGGCCGCAAAGGCAAAAGGCACGATTCTTACCGAACTGAAAAGGATCGAGCGTACCGACCTTCTCATCCTTGATGACTTCGGCATACATCCCTTCGATGCCGCCGCGCGATCCTCACTGATGGACATAATCGAGGACCGGCACGGACGACGGGCCACCATCATCACCTCCCAGGTTCCCGTATGCGACTGGCATGACGTGATCGGAGAGAAGACGATCGCCGATGCGATCCTCGACAGGATCGTGCACCACTCGATAAGGATAGAGCTCTTCGGAGAGTCCATCCGCAAGTTGCAGAATAAAATCAAATGATTATTTTTGTAAATAAATCTTAATTATCAACACGCCATCAGAATCCCCCAGACCCTATTGTCAACCCCTGTAAAAACTGTCCAAAAATCACAGGTTATCAATGGGGGTCAATTTAAATAATCCATAGGGGGTCAATTTGTTGAGAATATCCATATATGGCATTGCTCTCCGGCAACACCGACCTGTTGGACAAGGCTAAACTTGAAAAGCGCATCGCCTCGCTCGAAGGGGAACGCAAGTCGTTCAACAAAGGCAGGCGTGATTCGGAGTTCAAGCTGGAGTCGAAGACGGGTGAGCTGCGCAACAACACGGCTTTCATTGATGCCATGACGGAGGACTGGAACCGCTTCCTATCAGTGGTGCAGACCGACAAGGAGGGCAACCGCCTTAATATGATAAAGGTGGACGGAGTGGACTCCACAGACGAGAAGGTCATCGGAAAGCGTTTGCAGGAGATAGCCAAGAACACCACGACGGGCGGGCTTTACACACAGGTCGGAGAGCTTTACGGTTTCCCGATAAAGGTAGTGAGTGAGAGGATACTCAAAGAGGGCTTGGAGTTCACCGACAACCGTTTTGTAGTTGAAGGAAACTACAAGTACACCTACAACAACGGGCATCTGGCGATGGCTGACCCGTTGGCCGCCGCCCGCAACTTCCTGAACGCAATTGAGAGGATACCCCCCATCATCGACCAGTACAAGGCGAAGAATGAGGTGCTGGAACGTGAGATACCGCAGTTACAGGAGATAACGGGCAAGGTGTGGAAGAAGGAGGTCGAGCTGAAACAGTTGAAGTCCGAACTTGCCGCCCTCGACCGCAAGATACAACTGGAACTTGCGCCCACGCCCGAAATCGCCGACAAGGAGAACGAAGGGCAGCAGGTCAAGCCGGAAACGGAAGTCGTGCGGAACAGGCCGACGCAATATCACGGAGATACACCGCCACAGATACGCAGTCCGGCAAATGAACAAAGTTCCACGGGCAATTTCATTGACAACCATATCGTAATCGGTCGTCCGGGGCTGTATGTCAAGGATGAAAACCGTCCGAAAGGATTGAAAATATGACAATGACAGCAAGAGGAAGAATCATTTGAATTGTATCCTCTTGCTTTTTATACAATAATCCATAAACGTCCGTATTATAATGGACACAGATAACCCTTTTGTTTATAAATGGAAAATCCACTCAAAGTAGCCCCCTTAATTCAGAGCAATTTGACCCCTGTTAAATTTTTCCATTCTTCCATCCTGTTCATTCTTGTTTTCTTCGTATTCTTCCTGTCAGTTATGCCGGGTTCTACATTAAATTTCGTTTATAAATATAACGATTCTTTTTTACTTTTACATTTGCGTAGCGACTCTCCGAAGAGCTCTATACGTATAGCCTGATGTACAATTCTGTCCAGAACGGCATCGGCAATCGTCTTTTCTCCAATAACGTCATACCAATCCCTTACCGGGACCTGTGATGTTATGACGGTGGATTTTTTACCATGCCTGTCCTCTATGATATCCATCAGGTTCATCCGCCCTTGGGAATCGAAGGGTTGTATGCCAAAATCATCCAGTATAAGCATATCCAACCTCTCGATTTTCTTGAGTTCTTGCAGGATTGTACCTTTTGCCTTGGCAACCTTAAGCATCCCCATAAGTCTGGATGTGTTGGCGTATAGTACTTTATATCCTTTCTGGCAAGCCTGGAAGCCAAAAGCGGTTGCCAGATAACTTTTTCCTGTTCCGGCACTTCCGGTAATAAACATGTCTTTGCGTTCCCTGACAAACGTAAGGTCAGCCAAACGCTGGGTAAGATTCTTGTCCAGCCCCCTTTCCACTGAGAAGTCTATTTCTTCAATGGTGGCCTTGTATCTGAAGGAGGCCTGACGGATAGCTCTCTCTACCGCGCGGTTTCTGCGGTCATCCCATTCACTTGAGACCAGCCATGAGACGAACTGGTCGGTAGTCATGCTCTCTGTCCGATGTGTTTCCAAACTTGTTTTAAAGGCATAATACATACCTTTAAGATTCATTCCTAACATCTTTTCCAATGTGTCCTGATTCATTTCCATATTGTATCTGGTTGGTTTATTGATAATATTCTTTTCCTCTGATATTCTCATGGGAAGGCATCTCCGTTTCTTGCCCGGCACTGTCTTCCAACGGGAACTCATCCTGCCGGTTGTTAAGGATGCGCTCGATGATGGGATAATTGTACAGACCGTAACTTGTAGCCCAACGGCAGGCATTGGTCAATCGGGTGTTGCCGACCCTGCGTGCGAAGCTAAGAATGCCCTGACACGATTTATAGGCTTGCTCCGGATGCTTTTTCTCTTCCATAACCTGACGGATATATGCCTCCACATCCGGATGAATAGCCGCCGCTTCACGTATAAATTTATCCGGGTTCCATTCCGTGATATAGCGATGGTGTGAAGCCAGGTGCTCTTCCAGGGTCGTGTACCGGCAACGGGCCCTGTTGCGGGTATGGGAAGCAATCAGCTCGTAGCCGTAATAGATGCATACCTCGCGTGAGGTATATAACAAGATGACCTTCTTGCCTATATAGCCGCAAGGCACACTGTAGTAATGGGCGTCTTCCCCCAGGCGGACATGACCGTTTTTCATCACGGTAGCCCTGTAACGCTGTTTGAGTTCAAAACGGATGGGATTGAGCTTGCGTAAAGAATCACGTTCTATCTCCTCGAACTGTTCCCGTCGACTGTATTTACGGTCTGTCAGCGGAGTGTTGTTGTGGAGTTCCAAGGCGACACGGATAGCCGCGTTCAGTGAATCAAGGTCATAAAACTCGCGTTCCTGTATCTTTGGATAGATACTGCGATAGATCAGTTTAACGGCACCCTCGACCAGTGCCTTGTCACGTGGCTTGTAAGCCCTGGCGGGAATTACGGTACAGCCGTAATGTTCGGCAAAGGCTGCAAAGTCCTCATTCAGGATGGCCTCGTATTTACTGCTCTTAGTAACGGCGGACTTGAGATTGTCCGGGATGATGGCGGAGGGAGCCCCCTGGTAGTATAACAAGGCGTTTTCCGAAGCACGGATCAAGTCCTCCTTTTTCTGGCTCATGACCGCTTCCACATAGGTTAACTGGCTGCAGGGAAGGATCGCGACAAAAACCTCCACCGGGATGATTTCGCCCGTCTCAAGGTCGATGATGGAGAGTTTGTCACCGGCGAAGTCTATGAACACTTTATCACCGGCCTTGTGTTCAAGATGCATGATGGGACGGCTGCAGGCTATATGCTGCTGAATCAGAATATAGAAGCGGGTGCGTCCGTAACCATCCGGATGGGAAGAGAGGTACTCACGATGTAAAGCCTCACGGGTAACACCTTTCTTCTGAAGCCGCTTGCAATATTCGGGCAACAACGACTTTAGTTCTTCCATCCGTTCGCTTTCTGTCTTTACTCTGGTCTTTTCGTGGAATAACTCCGAGAGTTCCTGGTCCGATAGAGACAGTACTCCTTCATAATCCAAACCGCTGCGCTGAAATACCTGTAAGTATTTCTTGACCGTATTGCGCGAAACGGTTAACATACTGCTGATACTTTTGGTCCCATAACCCTGAGAGTAACAGCGTAACACTTGACGAATCTTTTCCATTCCTAATTGTCTATTGGGCATAACTGACTTTTATTCGTTTTTAACAAACAAAATAGAATTATAGATCGAGTAAACAAGAATGAAACTCACTTTTTAGGGGATCATTTTAAAGTGAATTTAAGGGGGCACTTTCGAGTGAATTTGGGGGATCACTTTAAAGTGAACGGAGGGGGGCAATGGTGAGTGAATTTTCCAATAAAGGATAAAAATAGGTGAATTTGCTTGGTTGACTAATTTATTTAGACTAACTTTGCATATACTAAATTTCATTTGATGATGGAACAACTTACTAAGCGTGAAGAAGAAGTGATGAACAAGTTTTGGGAGAGGGGCGAAGCTACCGTCAAGGAGATTATAGCCACTTATCCTGAACCTCGTCCAAGCCGGACTGCCATATCTACATTTGTGAAGTTTCTTGTCGAGAAAGGCTTTTTAGGGCATAAGCCGGCAGGGAACAACGGGTTCATATACTACCCACTCATAGAACGGGATGAGTATTGTGGCAACAACCTGAAGAATGTAGTACAGAGATATTTTAATAACTCTATTCGTGGTGTGATAAGCACTCTTGTAAGAGATAGGAAAATGTCGGATGATGAAGTTCGGGAGTTGATAAATCAGGTAATTGAAGGAAATCGCCAATAATAAAATTGAAAAGATATGGGTAATAATTTATTAGAGCAATGCCATAAAATTAAGGAAGAAATTTCCAATGAAACCACATTTCATTTGGGAATTGAAAACTTATTGTCTTTGCGTACCCAATTATTTGATATCTTAGCGCAGTTCAAAGTGGAATTATGTCGTGCTGATTTCAATGCTATCCCATTCATTGGAGAAGACGGTTTTCACAGCAAGACAATTGCCTATTCCATCTGGCATATATTCCGTATCGAGGATATTGTTACCCATACTCTAATCAACAAGGACAATCAGATATTCTTTTCAAGGGATTATAAAAGCTCGATTGGCTCTCCAATTATCACAACGGGTAACGAGCTTGAAAAACAGGAAATATCAGATTTCTCCAAAACATTGAATTTAGATGCGCTATATGAATATGCTGAATCTGTAAAAGACAATACCAGCCTATTGTTGAAAGAGCTTTCTTTTTGCGATTTGGAACGCAGAATGACTGATGAGGATAGGGAAAAACTCAAATCACTTCATGTTGTGAGCGACTCTGAAAATGCCCGGTGGTTGATAGATTACTGGTGTGGTGAAAATATCCGAGGTCTTATAATGATGCCTTTTTCCGAACATTGGTTGGCTCATATTTATGCGAGTTGGAAAATTAAATGCGCATTAAAAGGAATATCAAACAACTAAATATATGAATATGGAACAAAAATTTTGTCAAAGTTGCGGTATGCCGTTAACTGACAAAGATAAGGGAATAAATGCCGATGGCAGCCGCAATGATGATTACTGCAACTATTGTTACATGGATGGCCGGTTCACGCAGGACTTTACAATGGAGCAGATGATTGAGCATTGCGCTCGGTTCACCGATGATATAAACAAGTGGTCCGGAGAAAATATGACCGTGGAACAGGCTAAAGAGATGATGCGCCAATTCTATCCCAACCTCAAACGCTGGAAAAAATAAATATGAGATATTGTTGTACGGTTTTATCCGTGTCAGATATAAGCAAAGCCCGAAGTTTCTACGAAAACATATTCGGGTTGGAAGTCTGTCAAAATTATGGACGAAATATCCTGTTCTCCTGCGGTCTGGCTTTACAGCAGAATTTCGATTGGCTTATTGGCGTACCCAAAGAAAAAGTTCATAAAAAGTCAAACAATGTTGAAATCGTCTTTGAGGAACGTGATTTTGATGGCTTTCTGCAAAAGCTGAAAGGCAATTCGTCAATCGCATTCTTAGGTGAAGTCGTTGAGCATGATTGGGGACAGCGAGTAATCCGCTTTTACGATTTGGATGGGCATCTAATAGAAGTCGGTGAGGAAATGAAAATGGTCATAGAGAGATTCATTTCTAATGGAATGACTTTGGAAGAAGTTTCCAAGAGAATGGATGTTTCTGTCGATGACCTGCAAAAACTATTGAATTAAACCCTATAAATATGGATATACAACGTATAATCAGCTTGGTCAAAGAGACTAAGGGGATAATCACAAACAGGGAAATGGCAGCCCTTGTGAAAGAAAAAGGAGTAGCCGATTACGTTACTCAAGTGGATGTCGCCGTTCAGGATTTCTTGAAGAAGGCATTACATACACTTGCGCCGGACATACAGTTTCTCGGAGAGGAAACCGGCTTACAGCGTATGGATACAGACAGCTACTGGATTCTTGACCCTGTTGATGGCACTACCAACCTCATGCACGACTATCAGCATAGTGTGGTGTCGTTAGCTCTTTGTAGTCAGAAAGAGATAGTAATGGGCATTGTCTATGATCCGTTTCACGATGAACTTTTTTCTGCTGTCAAGGAAGAAGGAAGTTTCTTGAACGGCAAGCCCATACACGTTTCATCTGCCACAAAACTATCGGAAACCATCATAGGCATCGGCACTGCAAAAAGAGAATTAGCGAAAGAAAACTTTGCCCGATTTCTGAAAGTTTACGAAAATTCCCAAGATGTCCGAAGACTTGGCTCAGCCGCTTTGGAGTTGGCATATACAGCCTGCGGCAGACAAGGCGGATATTTCGAGATATATTTGAATCCGTGGGATTATGCGGCAGGAATGCTTCTGGTACAAGAAGCCGGAGGAAAAGTGACTGATTGGAACGGGAATGCGCTTGACCCGGCTAAAGGAAGTCACGTCGTAGGAACAAACGGGCAAGTCCACGAAGAAATACTCAAATTATTATGAATGTAAAAGAAGTGTTGCAACAATTCGTTGAAGGTGCAACCGATCTGCGGTTTAATAACGTGGAGGTTACACCGGAAACAATACACGCAATCATGATAAATGAGATTGTTCCGTCACATCCGGAAGAGGACTTCTATGGAAAATCAGATGCGGCGTATATGACAACGACAATTCCGTTGTTCAAAAAAGCCGGGATAGAGGTAGATTCTGTGCAGGATATTCTCAACAAGGGGATTTATATTACCAATGCGGTTAAAATACCCAAAAACGGATATGTCGTTTCAAAGGAAAGCATAGAGGAAAGTCTGCCATATCTGGAAAGAGAGCTTGCATTGTTTCCCAACGTCAAGGTTATAATGCTTATGGGTGATGTGGCAAAGAAGGCCTTTAATATGATTGGCAAGAAGGCAATCAAGAAAAATGTTATCCCAAGCGTATCCACATACAAATTGCGAAATACAGAGATTTCATATAACGGTGTTCGCATCCTCCCCTCCTATATAATGACGGGACAAAACATACTCATAGAGAAATCTAAGTTTGAAATGGCTTCTGAAGATATTTCCATGATGTACCGGTTGATAATGAAGAAGTAAAAATCATTTAATAAATAATATATGGAACAAAAATTTTGTCAGAGTTGCGGGATGCCTCTTAATCCCGCAAATCCCGGAACTAATGCCGACGGCAGTATAAGTGAAGATTATTGCGGTTACTGTTACAAGGATGGAGTATTCCTACAAGACTTCAATATGAGTCAGATGATTGAGTTTTGTGTGCAGTTTACCGACCAGATAAACAAGGAAACAGGATGGAATCTCTCTCCGGAACAGGCAAAGGCTCAAATGCGCAAGATTTTCCCAACGCTCAAACGCTGGAAAGAGAAAGACAAAAGAAGCCTCACAGAAAAAGCTGTCAGTTTGCTTGCGCAATGCAATGAGGTCACACTTGCCACGATAAATGCGGATGGATTCCCACGCCCTGTGCCCATCAAGAAAATTAAGACCAACGGATGCAACGAGATTTGGATGGCAACCGATGCCGCATCCGTGAAAATAAATGACCTCAAGACAAATTCCAAAGCCGGAGTAAGCTATTATTTTTATGGTGATAGTGTCGCTCTGCGTGGCATAGCGGAAATTGTCAGCGATGATAAAATCCGAAAAGAGATGTGGCAGGAGTGGCTGATAAATCATTTCCCCGGAGGTGCTACCGATCCGAACTATACTCTAATCAGGTTTGTAGGCGAGGACGCAACCATATATATTGATGGCGATTTTGCGCACGAAAAAATATAAATACTCCGAATGCTTTAATGTCCGTTTTTTACTATCGGAATAAATAGCCTTGTTATAATTTTGCAGGATGCAAACATTCAAGATCATACATCCCTCTCCTGCGCTGAAACCGTTTGTGCGGTATTATTGGGTATTGCAGGATAGCTCACCCGGCATGGTGTCGCAACGCACTTTGCCGACGGGGTGTATGTCGCTTGTGTTTCATCGTGGTGAAAGACTGAAAGTTGTAAGTCAGAATGACTTACAGCCACGCTGTTTTATAAGCGGACAAGAAACCAGCTTTACAGATGTCATTTCCACGGGAAACATCGAAATGATAGTGACTGTGTTTCAACCACACACGGCAAAGATGTTTTTTCATATCCCCGTCAGTCTGTTTTGCAATAGGAACATTTCCATATATGATATGGAGGACATTGAGTTGCAGGATTTGGCAGGGAAAATGGGTGATGCCGACAATCTTGAAACAGCCGTTATCTTAATTGAAAATTTCCTATTAAACCGCGTACTACTGGAGAATAACTACAATATACCGAGGCTTTCCACCGTGGTGCGTCACATTAGCAATTCTGTCCATACAAACATAAAGGGGCTTGCCGACATAGCGTGCCTGAGTGAAAAGCAGTTTTGCCGTGTCTTTTCAGAACACATCGGAACTACCCCAAAGGATTTCCTGCGCATCATCAGATTGCAACGCACCTTATCCGTATTACAGCATAATCCGAAAATAGGTTTTGCCCAACTATCATATGAATGTGGTTATACAGACCAATCACATATGATAAAGGAATTTCGGCTATTCACCGGTTACACCCCAAAAGAGTACATATCCCGTTGCGCTCCTGTTTCCGACTATTTTACGTTCTGAAAATTACGCTGATATAGATTTCGATTTGGTTGTCACCGATTATTTTTATAATTTTGTCACCACTTAGTGACATTAACCAAAATGGAATTGAAAGAAACAGAGAAAAGGCTGCTTGATGCAGTGAGCCATATCATAGAGAATGACGGATTTACCAAAATTGGGGTAAACCGCATCGCCAGTCAAGCCGGATGCGATAAAGTTTTGATTTATCGCTATTTTGGCGGCTTGGATGGTCTGCTCGTCGAATGGGCAAAACGGCACGACTATTATTCATTTGCCTATTCGGAGTTTATAGATACCATCAAACAGTCCGAGAAGAAGGATATAAGGCAGATTGTCAAAGATGTGCTTTTCCGGCAACTTCATTATCTGAAGGACAATGTTCTCATGCAGCAACTTCTGGTATGGGAATTATCCGGTCATTCATCGTTCAAGGGAATCCTCGAAGAAAGGGAGCGCATAGGCTACAAATTGCAGGAAGAATTAAACAAAAGTCTGGATATAGGTAACGACAACGATATGTCCGTTGCCATAATCATATCCGCAATCAATTACATTGTACTTTTCACAAGACAGTACCCCAAACTGAACGGCATAGATTTCAGCAAGCCGGAAGCGTGGAGCAGAATGGAAGCAATGATTTCCAAGTATGTTGATTTCATCTTTGACGACAGCAAACTATGAAACATATCATCGTAATAGCACTGACGCTGTTTCTTGCAGTCTTTGTTATGGCGCAGGAAAGGAATTACATTTCCACTTGCGGCAAGACGAAAACGTCTGTCAAGTGGTCGGAGGAACACAAAGACGGGAAGATATATCTGAATACAATTCAAGGCAACGAAAGGCATGAGTATATTTTGGACAATGGGTATAAGACCGAAAGTTGGAAAATAATCAACCCTGTTTCAAATACCAGCTTGACTGTCAGCTTAAAAAACGGCAAATATTCTATATCCGGCAAGTTCAACGGCAAACCAATCTCGAAGACAGTTAAAAGCAAAGGCAAACCGTGGTATCAGAATATTGCCTACAATGCGGGGCTGACCTTGAAAAACGGCAAGTCGTTGGAATACGAGTGTTTTCGCCCTGACAATATCAAACTCTACACCATGTCGGCTGTCAAGAAGGGTATTGAAAGATTTGACGGTGGGCACACCGTCAAAATAGAAGTCAGTCTGACCGGTTTTATGTCGGCATTCTGGAGTTGTGACTATTATTTTGACACGGCTACCTTGATGTTCGTGGGCTACAAAGGTGTGAACGGTGGCCCCGGAACACCCGAAACAAAAATATCAATTTCAAGATGAGAACAATAATATTATATCGCTCATCATACAAAGGCAATACGCTGAAGATCGCACAAAGCATGGCTGACGCACTGTCCGCCGAACTGGTATCAGTGGACAACACCCCGACAATAGACCTGTCAGGCTACGATTTAATTGGCTTTGGCTCTGCAATAAATTTTGCAGCCCACGATATCCGGCTTCAAAGATTTGTTTCAGAGCAGAATATTGATGGGAAAAATGTTTTCATATTTTCCACCCGCTGCCGTCCATTCTTGGGGGCATATCATAAACCCCTGAAGAAAATCATCGAAAGAAAAGGCGGAATTATAGCCGGTGAGTTTTCTTGCCGTGGTTTTGACCGTACAGGCCCTTGGGTGCTGATGAATGGTTACAATAAAGCCAGACCGAATGAGCTGGATATGTTCAAGGCACGGCTGTTTGCAAAAGGACTCCACCGGAAACTGCACCCATTGGCTTCCGTTCACAGAAATCTGGTTATCGGGTATTCGGACGGCATCCCGATACGCCATAATGGGGCAGATTTGGTTTTCGGTGACAAGGTAGTGTTTCTCAATGCCTCCTCATGCGTGAATTGTGGAAAATGTGTCAAAGTATGCCCGATGCACATCTTCACAAAAACGGATAAAGTATTGCCAATGGATGAACTAAACTGTATCCAATGCCGGTTATGCGCTGACAAATGTCCGACTTCATCAATATACATCAACGAGTCTTTCCTGAACGGATTACGGATTGCATTCAGAGAATCTTTTAGTGACAAGTTGCAGAAAAGTTATAATTCAGACGATAAAGGGCATTAAAATGTACCCAAGGAATGGAATGTCCGGTTTTTACTATCATAGGCTGTCGTGTCGCTGTAACTTTGCAGCGTACTAATCAAAATAACAATAAGTATGATTGCATTTTTTGAAATTCCCACCAATGACTTCGACAAGTCGGTGGCATTTTATCAGGCACTCTTCGGAGAGGAACTGGAGGTGTCGCAGTTCGGCGACGAGAGAATGGCGTGTCTAATGAAAGACGGAAAGAGCGTGTGTTCAATCTCTTCCGCTCCCTCGTTCTCCGGTTTTGCTCCCTCTGAAGGAGGCGTGCTAGTATATCTCAAAGCAAGAGACTTAGATGCCGATGTGAAAACGGCGATTGACAACGGCGCAACACTCGTCACTCCCAAGACCAAGATTCAGGTGGATGGCTGGGGTTCTTTCGCCATCATCGCAGATCCTGTCGGCAACCGCATCGGACTTTACGGTGACAAGTAAATCATTGTAAATCGGGTCATTTTGGTTGGGATAGCCATTGGGTTATCCCAACTATTGAAAGATGCTGTATTTTTAAAGTGGAATTATTGGGATAAATAGAGAATTTGCCCATAAACAAAAAGTATCCTTATAAATTTCATCTTCAACGCTCTTGTTTTCATTCAAATGATTGAAGAGGTAGTTTATCGTATTTGCTTCTTAGATGTCATGTAAAAAGCGACAATGTCGTTTTTGTACAATTTAATACGAGTCAAGTGGAGTAACTTTGCCGGATAAATGAAATTAGTATGAATATTTCCTATATATCAATTTATAAAACCAGCCTGCCTGTATTGGTTAGTTTATTAATGGAATACTTGATAGGTTTTACTGATACAGCTTATTTAGGAAGGGTTGGAGAAACCGAATTGGCGGCATCAGCTATCGCCAGCACTTATTACTTGATTATATACATGATTGGATTTGGGTTCAGCATCGGAGCTCAAATCTTGATAGCTCAATATAATGGAAACAGACAGTATAAGGAAGCAGGAAAAATTCTTTCCCAAGGAACACTATTTTTGTTAATAATAGCGATGACAATAATATTGATTACTTCTATAATTTCGCCTATTATATTAAAGTTGATTATAGATTCTGAATCCGTATTCCAAACAGTTATGCTATATCTTGACTGGAGAATCTATGGTTTCTTGTTTTCTTTTACAATTATCATGTTTAGAGCATTTTATATCGGAATAATACACACATCTGCACTAATGCTCAATTCCATAACGATGGTAGCAGTCAATGTTATTCTAAATTATATTTTAATATTTGGAGCATTAGGCTTTCCAGCATTAGGAATTTCCGGAGCAGCCATTGCATCTGTCATTTCCGAAGCTGTCGCAGCAATTTATTTCATTATATATACCCAAAAGAATGCAAGCACGTGCAAATATGGAATCAAATGGCGATTTGCCATAGATTGTAGAGTATTAAAAAAGATACTCTCTGTTTCTGTTTTGATGATGCTGCAAAATGGGTTAGTATTTGGCAGTTGGTTCGTTTTTTTTATCACAATAGAGCATTTCGGGGAAAGGTCACTGGCGATTACTAATGTTGTAAGAAACATTTCGTCCTTCCTTTTTCTTTTCGTACAAGCATCTGCATCTGTTGTCAGTTCATTAGTTGGAAATCTCATAGGAAAAGAGAAAAGCACCCCTTTCCTATATGTATGCAAAAAAGTAATGCTTTCATGTTACATGATTATTTTGCCAATAATAGTGTTGTTCGCTCTTTTCCCTGAATCTATTTTACGGATTTATAGTGACAATACTGCATTGGTGTTTGATGCTATACCTACATTAAAGGTTATGCTCACTTCTTACTTGATAGCTGTACCTACATTCGTGTTTTTTAGCACAGTCTCTGGAGTAGGCCATGCTGCGGCATCTCTATTGATAGCATTCGTGTCTTTATCTATATACATAGCGTATGTGGGAATAATTAGTCATTTTAGTTCAAGTGTTCCACTATTGTGGACATCGGAACATATTTACTTTTTGAGTGTGTTTATACTTTCTATCTATCATATTCATCATTGGTTTACAGGAATTAACAGTCAAGGCAAAAAAATAATCACCAATATTCCTTAGAATCATAGTTTATACCGACATTTGTAATATGTATAAAGAATATTCGCCATGTAGTTTATTAGCTCCTTTCATAGATCGCTATTGGGAATATAAGGGAGAAACAAGAGGTGGAATGAAATTCAACATTCCACCTCATGGTTGTTCCGACTTTGTTTTCAACGTGGGGAATGCCGCAGACTGCGTCAGTAGTGGACTGATAATGAAACCTTATCATTCCTATTTTTTCGGTCCAATGAATACATTTACGGAATTGGTCACTCAAAAAAAACTCATTCATATTATAGGGGTACGTTTTCAACCGTGTGGACTTTCTCGATTTATAAAAATTCCACTTTCCAAATTTATGAATCAAGGATTAGACAGTCACGAGTTTCCTGCTCTTTTTAGTCAATCTTTCACATATCAACTCTCTGAAATTCAAAATCCGATTGGTTATATTGAACATGAATTGGTTAGGCAATTGTACAAAAACAGCATGGACGCAGAAAAGCAAATATCTCATGTTGTTTCCTTGATCCGCAGACAGAAAGGAATTGTTTCGATTAAGGAATTGGTAACAGAAGTATGCTTATGCCAAAGACAATTTGAGCGCAAGTTTAAGTTTCATACAGGTTATTCCCCAAAAGAATATAGTCGAATTGTTCAGTTTTGGAATGCTGTACATCTTTTGAAACCTAATATTTCATTCGATAATCTTTTGTTTGTTGCTGTCCAAGCGGGATATTATGATGCTTCTCATTTATATAGAGAGGTAAAAAGGCTTTCTGGTCATACCCCTAAGGCATTTCTTACACTCCCTACAAATGGAAAAGTAGAAGTGTTACATTTTGAATTATAGAAATAATCAGAAAAGAAAAAGTATATGAACGGATTAATTAATCTTCTATGTAGTTTGAATATAAACAATGCAGATGTGCTCGAATACACCAAGCGTCTGAAAAACATCCAAATCAAGAAAGGTGAACATTTTCAGATGCAGGGCTGTCCAGTCAGATACATGGGATATGTAGATTCCGGGAAATTCAGATATTACAAAATAGACAAAGATGGTAATGAACGTACCCTTTGGTTCAATAAATCTTTTCCGTTTATCGGAGATTATCATTCGTTCTTGAAAAGAACAAATGCCGAACTTTGTATTCAAGCAATGGAGGATTATGAGATTACATTGTTTAGTTACGAACAGATGATGGAATTATTCGACACGAATATAGATACGCAAAAGTTAAGGGCGACCATTGCGGAGCGTTCTATGTTCGGCTGGCGTAATATTGCTTTAGCACTGTATTTCGATACCGCTGAGGAAAGATACATTGAATTATTAAAAGATTTTCCCGACATTGAAAAAGAGATTTCCTTAAAACATATCGCATCCACTTTGGGCATTTCTCCCGAAACGCTAAGCAGAATAAGAAAAAAGTTAGATAAAAATCCATAGGATTGACCTATGTCAAGAATTGATAATTTCCAACTCTCTACCTTTGCTGTCTTTATCAACATAAAGAGCATGGAAACTAATATTCGAATATTTACGGAACGCCACCTTCTACGGAATCCGTCACTTACGGTTCTGATGAAACTAAGCGTTGACGGCCACTTGGATGAATTACGTTTAAAAAAAACATTGCTTAAATTAAGAAGTGTTCACCCGCTACTTTATTCATCCATTTGCATGAATAATGAGGGAGAGGCATTTTATCAGGAAAACACTGTTCATCAGCTCGAATTGCATTTTATTAAAAGTGAACATTCAAATCAATGGCTGGAAATTGCCGAGTCCGAGAATAAAAAGCCTTTTAATTGCGAAACAGGTCCACTCATACGTTTTTTTGTATTCTACACTGAGATTGGTTTTGATATTCTGGCTGTATGTCATCATCTATTAGGTGACGGTAACGCTATTGCAAGATTATTGAGGGATGTAGTGTTTGTTTATGCTGGAAATAATTTGCCCTTAAAAGAACAACAGCTCATCTCAAAACAAAGTGATTTTCCACAAAAAGCTAAACTTTCTTTTCCTGTAAAATTGCTTCTGCGTTCACTAAATTCAAAGTGGTCTAAAGGTAAGCAGCAACGTTTTGGAGAAGCGGAATACCGGGAGATATTCAATAAGTACCATCAGTTAACAGATATTGCTTTGTCGTACTCAACCATAAACAAAGTTGATATGAACGCTTTGTACAATGCTTGTAAAATACACGGCATAACAATAAATGATGCAATTGTTACGGCATTTATTGGAGCTATGCAAGAAACATTCATCAATAACAAAAAAATGGTAGTCGGGATTCCGATAGATATACGGAGACAACTTTCGTTTTCAGCAGACAGCAGCTTAGGCAATTTTGCTTCGGCCATTACAATTGCATATAAGTATGATCCTAAAAAAGACTTTTGGCAAAATGCTATTCTTATAAAGAAGAAAATAAAATCTAAAATGGATTCAACCAGAGCGCAATGGCTTATACTAAATGCCTACGCATCAATGAATCCTTTACTAATTGATGCGATGTATTTTGCCTCTTATGGGGAGTGTGATGATAAAACTGCAAAAAAAGTTGCTTCAATGTTTTCGATTGGTAATCCTTCATCTACGGCGATATCTAATCTGGGACGATTGAACTTTGATACTCACATTGGTTCTTATAGCATTCGTGATTTGATATTCTTTGCGCCAAAAGCTCCGGGCAGTTATATTGTTCTTGGAGTTGCCACATTAAGTGACACTATGCAAATTGGATTTAGTTTTGACCGCAAAATAATATCTTCTGTGATTGTAAATAATCTGAAATCAAATATGTTGGCTTTACTTTTAAACCTGAATAAAGATATAAAAGTATGAAAAATCAATCCAAGCTATCCACACATAGAATTAGGGACATTCTAAGGATGTGTATGCAACTACTGCCAGGATTATATTGATTGGCGCAGGAACTTTCGATATCAATCGGCTATTCGGTTATCCACACTATTGAAAAATTTCAGTTTTTTCTAATAGTATTATTTTGTCGTCTAAAATAATTAGACTATTTTTGCATTACTAAATCGTCTAATTTAATTAGACTAAATATAAATGGAAGATATGAAGCAATTAACAGAAAGAGAAGAAGAAGTAATGAACTTCTTTTGGGAAAGCGGGGCACTCTCGGTTCGGGATGTCGTTGCCCTTCACAATGAGCCGCGTCCAAGCCGGACTACGGTAGCCACATTCGTGAAACTTCTCGAACAGAAAGGCTATCTCAATCATAAAGTTGAAAGCACAAGCTTCATATATTTCCCCATAATAGAGCGAGAGGATTATTGTGGACAAAATCTGAAGAGTGTCATTAGGCGGTATTTCAACAATTCCATTCAGAATGTTGTGAACTTCCTGATTAACAGCGAGGAATATAGCGATGAAGAGGCTAAGGAAATAATATCACAAATATCTAACAGAGGAAAGGAATAACAATGGCAGGCATATTTTTAGCATATTCATTATTGGCAAGCACTCTCCTGATTGTAGTCTGGGTGGTGTACAAATGTGTTCTTGCCAATACCAGATGTTTCCGGTTCAATAGGATATTGTTGTTGTTCTGTATAACGCTTGCTTTCGTTTCTCCAATCTTCATACTTAATACTTTTTGGATAACGGATATTATGGAGGATAATATTGAAATCGCTTTTAATCCGGTCGAAGTTACCTATATTGCCAATTCGATATCAGAGGAAATCACTCCGATATGGGATTATATAGTCACACTTTACCTTATCGGGGTTATTGTCATGACTCTTTATTTTCTCGTTTCACTGGTACGGTTGGCACTCTTCATTATTAAAGGAGAACATATAAAACAAGATGGCAGTCACATAATCCTTCATCGCCACAACAGTGTTGCTCCGTTTGCATGGTGCGGGTATATGATGATGCCCAGACGTGACTGGTATGAGTATGGGCAGATGATAGTACGCCATGAAAAAGCGCATATAGAATGTCGCCATTGGATTGACTTGCTTTTTATGCAGGCAGCGATTATTATCACTTGGTATTGTCCAGCTATATGGCTTCTGCGCAATGAGCTTCATACCCTCCATGAGTATGAAGCCGACAGCCGTGTGCTTGCATCGGGCGTAAAACGAGAGGAGTATCAGATGTTTCTAATAAAAAAGACAGTTGGAGCAAGGTTCGCAACTCTTTCCAACTGTCTCAATCACAGTTCACTTAAAAAACGTATAACTATGATGTTATCAAGCAAACAGACAGGCACAGCCCGTGTGCGTGCCTTTGTCATGGTGCCTGCGATGGCACTCGCATTAATCGGTCTGGCCACCCCTGCAGTGTCAGCAGTAATCAACGAGGTATCTGCCGCTACGCCGGTGGAGGATCTGCGCTACAAAATTAGCGAAAAATCCGATTCCACCATTCGCGTGACAGAAAGAAATTCCGATATGGTGGTGACGGAGAAAGCGGATGCGGACAATGCCGTGCCATTCATCAAGACTGAAACCGCTCCCAACTTCCCCGGCGGCAAGGACAAATTGAGAGCTTTCATCAACAAGAACATAAAATTCCCTGAAACCGCCTATAAAGACGGTGTTCTTAATATGGATGCAGTCGTGCAACTCACCATTGCTAAGGACGGAGTGGTAAAAGATGCCAAAATAGTGAAAAGTTCAGGAAAGACACTTGATGGCGAAGCCCTTCGTGTGGCATTTATGCTTCCGCAATTCCATCCCGGACTCAATAACGGTCTGCCAGCAGAATCAAGCTATACATTGGAATTTAATTATTACATCTGCAATGAATATTGGTCGTCAAACGGCGAATAATAGCAAAACAGAATACCAATAGGACAATTATCTTATCTGATGCTTGGAGTATGCCGTATTTTTCAGTACGGCATCTCCTGTATCATAAAACTAAAAAAACAATGGAATTAGTATTTACAATACTTATCGGAGTCGTTATCGGAGCCGTCAATGCCCTCCCTATGTTTCTCAAAAAAATGGATAAGGCAAACTGTTGGTCTGCTTTTGTGCAGTATGTGGTGGTAACTTTCATTATCTTCAACACTACACTTCCTCAGTTGAATGTCAACGACTTTTTAGCCGGTCCGATTGTATCAGTTCTAATGACTATGCCTATGGTGATTATGATTGCTAAGAACGAAAAGAAAGCTGTTCCGATTGTGCTTGTCAATGCGGTCATTTTAGGGTTGATTATAGCGGCAATCAAGCATTTCAGAGCGTCTTTAGGGTTGATTATAACGGCAATCGAGCATTTTAGAGCGTTGTGATTTGTATGAATCAGGTAATAGCAGATTTTGATAGCGTCGCAGCTTGCGAGCTGTTTTGTGGATCGTGTCGCAAATTCTTGTCAGGGAGATGTCCCGGATGTGAGAAGAACGAAAAAGCATCGTGGTGTAAAATCCGTCAATGTTGCATAAGCAGAGGCTATCATACCTGTGCCAAATGTAAGCGTGACGTAAGAGAGTGTAAAACCTATTCCAACTTTATAAGCAAAGTGTTCGCGTTCATCTTCAATTCTGACCGTCCGTCTTGTATTAGCTATATAAGGGAACATGGCGAGATTGCATATGCAGAAGAAATGAGCAGAAGAGGATGTCAAACAATAAAACGAAATAGAAAATGAAATTACCCAACTGGACCATTTTATTTATAGGTCTATTGTTGCTTTCTTGTGACAAGAATACAAGTGTGGGGCTATCCGGTAAATGGCGAATCGTGGAGTATAAATGTATCGCAACTTCCACGCCATTCGCCCTTTCCACCGTAGCCGATGGAAGTGATTATTCACTTGAATTTGATAATCAAGGAAATGTATTCTGTAATACGGGGTGCAATTTGGTGTCCGGTCAATATATTCTCAAAGGGGACAAGTTGATATTTCCGGAAATAACATCCACCGAAATGGCTTGTGAGGATATGCTTATGGAAGAAAGTATGAAGCACATTCTTCCTGCTATAAAGACCTTTGAGATAAAGAATGATACGATTCTATTTCTTAAAGATGCAGATGGCCATACCTTGATGGAACTAACTAAAACAACAGATCAGGTATGAGCAAGAAGTTTCTAATGATGGTATTTATAGCCATTTTTTCTGTAATCAGTGTTATGGCATCGAAGAATATATCAGGGGCATGGAGCGGGACATTAAGAATCACTCCACAGTTGTCACTGAAATTAGTATTCAATTTCAAAACCGAAGAGGACGGAATACAGTTGGTAACTCTCGATTCTCCGGATCAAGGTGCTTATGGAATAGCAGGAGATGTGAATTTCATTTCTGCCGATTCGGTTAATATATCATTCCGACAAATTGGATTATCTTTTGCCGGACGACAACAAAATGGGATTATAACAGGTATTTGCAGTCAAGGGGCGATGAAAGCGAATATTGAATTATCTCCGGGAACTGTTGAATTAAAACGGCCACAGACTCCGCTACCTCCGTATCCATATACGACCAAAGAAATCAACATCAATAATCCATCGGACGATGTAATCCTTTCAGGGACTCTCACTCTCCCAAAAGATTATAACACTGCAACTCCCGTCGTTGTAATGATAACAGGTAGCGGGCTTCAAAACCGGGATGAGGAAATTTTTGGACACAAACCCTTTGCTGTGATAGCCGATTATCTTGCAAGAAATGGCATTGCATCTTTTCGGTATGATGATCGGGGACATGGGAAATCAACAGGTGACGGAACAACTGCCACGACCGAAGATTTTGTGCGGGATGCCCGATGTGTATTAGAATATGTACGAATGGTGGAGAACTTCAATAACGTGGGATTATTAGGGCATAGCGAGGGGGCAACTGCCGCTTTTATGTTGGGGGCTGAACCTGAGATAAAAACACAAGATAATTTATGCGTAATTGATCCGGGTAAACCGGACTTTATTGTCGCAATCGGAGCGCAGGCAGTTCGTGGTGATACCATTCTGATAGACCAGAGTGCGACTTTACTCAAACAAGGCAATATGCCTGACAATATAGTATCGGACTATGTAGAAGCCTTGCACAACATCTATGACTTGAAAATAACACAAGATGATGAGATAGCTATTGATAGTATTGACGCAATATGCAAAAATTGGAGTAATACACCCATCCATACTGCGTTGATGTCCAATCTTAAAAAGATTGCATCCGATACCAATCCGTGGCTGAATTTCTATATCGGTTTCTCTCCGGCTGAGAGCATTTTAACTACCCGTTGCCCTGTATTTGTGCTTTATGGTGAAAGGGATATACAAGTAAAACCGAAACTAAATATGCCGCAAATGCAACGACTCGCACCAAAGGCTCAAATAAAACTCTACCCGGAACTGAACCATCTTTTCCAACATTCCCAAACCGGAGCCGTACAGGAATACGGTACAATTGAGGAAACAATCTCTCCCGAAGTTTTACAGGATATTGCCGATTTTATCATATCTATAGTTCATTAGGTTTATGAATTCTATCCGTAAGTTAATCTCTTGTGGTTATATTCTAATATTCATGTTTATAGGAATAATCATTTATTGCTATAAGCATGAATGGCAAAAACTTGAATCATTAGAAAAAGAGAATCAAGCGGCGGATGAATTACGTCAGAAAATAAATGAATTAAACTTTCATTTGACAGGACTTTCTCTATTAGGAGAAACCGTATTGGAATGGAATAAGGATGAAAGAGGACACTATCACGCCAAACGCATGGCAATAGACAGTATGCTATGTAATTTCAGAAGAACTTATCCGACAGAGCGGATTGATAGTGTACGTTATCTTTTAGAGGATAAGGAGCGACAGATGCTCTCGATTGTACGGATACTTGACAAGCAGCAAGCCGTTAACAAGAAGATAGCCGATCAAGTACCGGTCATCGCACAGAAAAGTGTGCAGGAACAGCCAAAAAAGCCGAAACGAAAAGGATTTTTGGGCATATTTGGCAAAAAAGAAGAAGTGAAGCCAACAGCAACAGCTACTATGCTTCATTCGCTCAATAAAAACATAATCAGCGAGCAAAAGGCACAAAGCCGCAGATTGTCAGAACGTGCCGACAGTCTTGCGGAACACAATGCGGAACTTAACAGACAACTGCAAGAACTGATTCGCCAAATTGATGAAAAGGTACAGATTGACCTAAAAAATCGGGAAAATAAAATATCCTTGATGAGGAAAGAGTCGCTAATGCAAATAGGTAGTTTGACAGGATTTGTACTTCTATTGTTAATCATTTCTTATATCACCATATACCGTGATGCAAAACAAATAAAACAATACAAATGCAAAACAGCGGAGTTAATCGGGCAACTTAAACAATCCATACAACAAAACGAAGCTTTAATAGTTTCACGAAAGAAGGCAGTACACACAATAACCCATGAACTGCGCACACCGCTTACGACAATAACCGGCTATACCGAATTGTTACGGAAAGAATGCAGCAATGGAAATAATGTGCATTTTCTTCAAAGCATACAACAATCCTCCGACCGTATGCGGGATATGCTCAACACCCTGCTGGACTTTTTCCGCTTGGACAACGGAAAGGAACAGCCCAGACTGTCACCCTGCCGCATTTCAACAATCGCACATACCCTTGAAACGGAGTTCATGCCAATCGCCATGAACAGGGGGCTTTCCTTGACCGTAAAGAACGAAAACGATGCGGTTGTACTGACCGACAAAGAGCGAATAATCCAAATCGGGAACAACCTCCTGTCAAATGCCATCAAGTTCACGGAGGAAGGTGGTGTGTCGCTAACTACCGGCTATACCGACGGAGTGCTGATACTGATAGTCGAGGATACAGGCACAGGCATGACCGAAGATGAACAACAACGTGTATTTGGTGCATTTGAACGCCTCTCAAACGCCGCCGCAAAGGACGGCTTCGGGCTTGGACTTGCCATCGTGCATAATATCGTGACAATGCTACACGGAACAATACGGCTGGATAGCGATAAAGGGAATGGTAGCCGTTTCATAGTGAAAATACCCATGCAGAAAGCCGAAGACGTACCGAAAAAAGAGATACAGACTTGTATCCACCAAAAGGACAGAAACCTCAATGTTGCCGCCATAGACAATGATGAGGTGCTACTCCTGATGCTGAAAGAAATGTATGCACAGGACGGAATACACTGCGACACTTGCACCGATACGGGGGAACTGATGGAAATGGTACGCCGGAAAGAATACAACTTGTTGCTGACGGATCTGAATATGCCCAGTATAAACGGTTTCGAGTTGCTGGAACTGTTGCGATCTTCCAACGTGGGCAATTCACAGACAATCCCAGTGGTCGTGGCAACCGCTTCGGGCAGCTGCGATGTGGAGGAACTTCTGGAACGAGGCTTTGCCGGATGCCTTTTCAAGCCGTTCTCCATATCGGAGCTGATGGAAGTTTCCGACAAGTGCGCTATTAAAAATACACAGGACAGTAAACCGGACTTTTCTGCTTTGCTGTCCTACGGCAATGAAGCTGTCATGCTGGAAAAGCTGATAACGGAAACCGAGAAGGAAATGCAGGCGGTTCGGGATGCGGCAACGCGAAACGACCTGCAAGAACTTGATGCCTTGACACACCATTTGCGCAGTTCGTGGGAGATACTCCGTGCCGACCAGCCGCTGAGGATACTTTATGGAGTGCTACATGGAAAGGCAATGCCGGAAGAAAGTGAGTTAAGCCATGCTGTTACCGCAGTATTGAATATGGGAGCGGAAATAATCCGACAGGCAAAAGAGGAAAGGAGAAAATACGAAAATGGATAGGACAAGAATAATCGTCGTGGAGGATAACATCGTGTATTGCGAATATGTCTGCAACCTGCTGGCACGAGAAGGCTACCATACCGTAAAGGCTTACCACCTATCGACAGCGAAAAAACATCTGCAACAGGGGACGGATAATGATATAGTGGTTGCCGACCTGCGTCTGCCTGACGGCAACGGCATAGACCTGTTGCGCTGGATGCGCAAGGAGGGGAAACTACAACCCTTCATCATCATGACCGATTACGCCGAGGTGCATACGGCAGTGGAAAGCATGAAACTCGGTTCTTTGGATTACATACCCAAACAGCTTGTGGAAGACAAACTCATTCCACTTCTCCATTCCATACAGAAAGAACGACAAGCGGGACACCGCCGTATGCCCGTGTTCGCCCGTGAGGGTTCCGCCTTTCAGAAAATCATGCACCGGATAAGGCTGGTAGCCGCTACCGATATGAGCGTGATGATATTCGGGGAGAACGGCACAGGCAAGGAACATATCGCCCACCACCTGCACGATAAGAGTAAACGGGCGGCCAAACCATTTGTGGCGGTGGACTGCGGTTCTCTCTCCAGAGAACTTGCGCCATCGGCTTTCTTCGGACATGTCAAAGGCGCGTTTACAGGTGCGGACAGTACCAAGAAAGGATATTTCCATGAGGCGGAAGGTGGTACGCTATTTCTCGACGAGGTGGGTAATCTCGCATTGGAAACCCAACAGATGTTGCTCCGTGCCATACAGGAAAGGCAGTATCGCCCGGTCGGAGACAAGGCGGACAGAAGTTTCAACGTCCGCATCATCGCCGCCACCAACGAGGATCTGGAAGCGGCAGTGAGTGAAAAGCGTTTCCGGCAGGATTTGCTCTACCGTCTGCAAGACTTCGTGATAACCGTGCCGCCCTTGCGTGACTGTCAGGAGGACATCATGTCGCTGGCGGAGTTCTTTCGGGAGATAGCCAACAGGGAACTGGAGTGTAATGTAAGCGGTTTCAGTTCCGAGGCCAGAAAAGCGTTGCTGACCCACGCATGGCCGGGCAACGTGCGCGAGCTTCGGCAGAAAATCATGGGAGCGGTATTGCAGGCTCAGGAAGGTGTGGTCACGAAAGAGCATCTTGAACTTGCCGTGACGAAACCGACCTCACCAGTCAGCTTCGCCCTACGCAATGACGCGGAGGATAAGGAACGGATAATGCGTGCGTTAAAGCAGACAAACGGCAACCGAAGTGCCGCCGCCGACCTGTTGGGAATAAGCAGAGCTACACTTTATAGTAAACTTGAAGAGTATGGACTTAAATATAAATTCAAGCAACCATAGCCCGTAATTCGCTGAAATTTATTATTTTTGCAGTGTTAATTCAGAATGATGAGAGTCGATAGAGAAAGCCCCAACAAATATTTTGATGAAAGTGATGCGAGTTATGAAGCTCGTAAAATTTGGTATGCGTTTAAAGATGTTGTACTTTACAAAGATCGCTTTTTTGTAAAACATCAACTTTTGGATATACTATCAAAGTATGTATCTGAGAATATTGTTGAGGTTTATTCTGGTCAAATATTCTTTAGGTCAAGAATTATTGATGATAGTTGTATCAATGACCATATGGTATATAAATGTTATGGAGCACCAGATGGTGAACGGTTAGATATAGGTTATCATAATAAATCGAATCCATTTAAAGGGCTTACAAAAGAGGCCTCTTTCGTTCCACCTAAAAATGTGAGAGTTTCGGATGGACGTGCGAATCCTAAATATATTAAGTATCTATATGTTTCAGAAAGCCCTACTACAACATTATTTGAGGTACGACCTTTTATAGGTGATGCAGTGAATATTGCTCAAATAAGAGTTAATAGACCTCTTAAGATTGCAAACATTGCTGTTGAACTTGACTTGTCTGAAAATAATAATGCGACAGTAGATATGTATATTATGAGGATGATACAAAGGGCATTTTCTAAACCGACTAACGATTCTGACGATTATATTCCATCCCAGATTATAGCAGAGTATCTTAAAAATCTTGGATATGATGGTATAAGGTACAATAGTTCATTACATTTTGGAGGTGTAAATTTGACTATATTTAATTATGAGAAATGTGAAGCCATATCTTCTCAAGATTTTAGAATAGAAGACATCAAACTAACGGCAAGAGCGGCTTTTGGTTGTGCTAATAATCAGGGGGATTTAGCGTATATTAATGATAATAACCCGTTATATCTCGATTATGAGAAGCTAATTAAATAAAATACTATCAAATCACAATAACCTTTATAGTGTAAAAAAGCATTCTTACTAAGAACGAAAAACGTATAAATTCAAGCAATCATAGCCCGTAATTCGCTGAATTTCGCTATCTTTGTAGAACATTTGAGAAATAACGGCGATTGGCTGGAGCTTTTCGCCGCCGACATATAGAATAAGACCGCAAGGAGTTTCAAGCGTAAATCTGGTAAATTGAAACTAAACGAAGCTAATTGCGTGATGCTTATGCTATGCCTACGCATAGCGTGCATTCACGTATTTCGTTTAGGGGCTTTACCAGAGCCTACGCTTGAAGTAGTGTGGATTGCACGCTACTTTTTTTGCACCTTGCCTAACGAAAGGATACGATTATGGGAAAAGTTCAGATTCTTGCCGTCCTTACAATAGACGGATGTCTTTCTTCCGAGTTATATGGCAAAGCGCATAAGGATTTGCGTCTTGACCGTTGCGGTCTTGATGAAATCAGAAAAAACGCCCTTTACCGTGTCACGCCTGACTATTCCATCTCTATGCTGCACGAATGGCGAGAAGACGGCACAAACACCTGCTATCTTGCGGAAGCGACACCTGACACGGCGGACTATATCAACGGGCTGCTGCGTATGCAGGCGGTAGATGAAATCATACTGTACACCATTCCTTTCATTGCTGGAACCGGACGGCATTTCTTCAAGTCGGCACTCTACGAAAAACACTGGACACTTGCTTCGCTGAAAAGCTATCCCAACGGTGTATGCCGTTCCATATATGCCCTTGACAGATAAATAAGAACACCTGAAATGTATGCCGGTCATACATTTTAATTTACGAAAAATTATATAAATGTCTAATTTATAGTCAAATTAAGTCTTCGTCAATTCATTCCTGATAAAAAATATCAAGATTTATACATCTGAAATCCAGTGCTTTGTGAAAACGGGTGCCGGATTTTCTGTTTTCTGCCACGCTTATTGCCAATAATATTCATGTGCGCATACCGAAAAACAGAGTGTAAAACTTCAAAATTGACAGGAACATGAACTACTTTTTATTAGCGGAAACCGACTTTTTCCGCCTGATAAACGAAGCCGGCGACTGCAATATGGAAACGGCATATATGGCTTTCGCCACCCAAGTGATCGAACTGTGCAATGGCAGCATGGACGCAAACCGTACCATCATCGCATTGGCATACATTGAAATCGAGTTACAACACCATCCCGTGCGCAACCTTTCCGAAGAAAGGAAAGAGATTGCCGCATACGTCAGCAAGGCTCTCTCTTTCGTCAGGAAGATGCAGAAGTTCCTTGCAATGTCCCAAGTGCCACCACTAATATCCGCCAACACTACAACCGATAACACTGCCAACCTCCTGCAATGGACGGGCAACGCCATCGACCTCGTGGAACTTATCTACGGCATTGACGAGATGGGCTGCATCAACAACGGCAAAATGCCGCTCAAACAGCTCGCTCCGCTTCTTTACAAGATATTCGGTATTGAATCAAAGGACTGCTACCGTTTCTACGTTGACATCAAACGCAGGAAGAACGAAAGCCGCACCTACTTCCTCGACAGGATGCAGGAAAAACTGAACGAGAGGATGCTGCGCGACGAAGAGTTGGAACGCATGAGAAAATGATATCAAAAAACAAGCGGGACAGGTTTTGAAACTTGTTCCGCTTATTTCCATTATTGCCAATAGGTTACTTCTGCTGCAACAGATGTTTCAGGTTATCATCGTTTGCGATACGCTCCAGTTCCTCCTGAACAATCTGTTTCACCTCTTCCTTGATTCGCCTGTAATTAGCCTGCACCGTTTCCTTCATGCGGTCGTTGCCATTCTCGTCCGTGAAGTCGGTAATGACGGGGATAGGCTTGTAGGCACTTTCCTCCCGCTTCACCTTCTCGGCATCCACCACAATCTCGCAGTGAAAAATCTTCTGCTCGATGCGCTCGTTAAAGTTGTCGGACACCGAACCGACAAACATTCCCTGCGTAAGCCCGGAAATCTTGCTCGGTGGAATGAGCGCGTCCATCTGCGTGTTGATGGAGGTGGACACGTCCTGCCGGTTGATGGAAATGGACTGCCGCTTCTGCAACACCTTACCAAACCGCTCTGAGAGCGTCTTGGCAGTTTCGCCTACCACCTGACCGGAGAAAATGTTGCCGACAGTATTCATCACCACCTTCGCCTCTTTGTCCCCGTAGTCACGCACCAACTGACTGAAATCCTGAAAGCCCAGACACACGGCAACCTTGTTGCTTCGTGCGGTGGCAATCAAATTGTCAAGCCCCTTGAAGTATATCGTCGGCAGCTCGTCTATGATGACCGACGACTTCAACATCCCCTTCTTGTTGATGAGCTTCACGATACGGGAGTTATACAGACCGAGAGCCGCCCCGTAGATGTTCTGACGGTCGGGATTGTTGCCCACGCAGAGGATTTTCGGCTCTTCGGGATTGTTGATGTCCAGCGTAAACTCGCTGTCAGACATCACCCAGTAGAGCTGCGGGGAAATCATCCTCGAAAGCGGAATTTTTGCCGACGCTATCTGTCCCATGAGCTGCTCCGCAGCCCCTCCGAGCCACGCATCCATAAATGGGGAAAGGTAGTTCTCCAGTTCGGGATAAGAGGTCAGTATCGGAAAAATATCCTCATAGCGGCGGTTCAAAAACTCGATGGCATGGGGAAACGTGCAATACTTACCGTTCTGATAGATTTTGAGATACCAGATAATGCTGGCAAATAAAATGATAGGTGACTCCACAAAGAAGTCGCCCTGCTTTTGCACCCAAGTTTTATTGAGGTTGAGCATTATCGTGTATGCACTTTCGTAAGCGTCCGTAATATCCTCCATGAAATCCGGATGTATCGGATTGCACCGATGTGAACGTCGCGGGTCGTCGAAGTTGATTACATAGAACTTTGGCATCACCTTGTAGCCCTCCGAATTGTTCATCAGGTGGTTATAGGCGATGGTAGAGAGGTCGGGATATTTGAAATCATAACAATACATCGAAAAGCCCTTCTCAATCTGTTGCTTGATAAAACTGTTCACCACAGCGTATGACTTGCCGCTGCCCGGTGTCCCTAACACGATGGACGCACGGAACGGGGTACATGGTAAAATCGTATCATTCTGAAAACCACGTTGTAAGTTTAAAACTTTTGGGCAATTGTTCCCAAAATGTTCCCATAATCAGCCTTGTCAGTCAACGGACGTTAGGTTGCCGTTGCTTATGGTGGGTTAGATAACGATTGTACGGAAGTCATCACGACCTCAACCAAAAATCAGCCATTGTCCTGCATCGGGAATTACAGCGTTGCCGACTGCGACCGTATGCGATGGAACAATACCGTTGCGAACTGTCTTTAATTCATCGCAAAATTACAAATTTATTTTGTTAATCCATCGCCATTTTCGGAAAAACGAACAACAGTCTCCAAATATTTCGGGTTGAGGGTGTGGTAACTGGATGGTATGATACCTGTATTGAGAGAAATGGAAGGGACATATAATAAATATAATTAAGGAAGGAATATGCCAATTATATTTAATATCACCCCTATAATTGCTATTACCACACCAATTATGACGAAAATTTTATACACTTTTGCATGAGTTCGAGTTTTGTAGCTTGTCAACTTTGATTTTGCGACAGCAAGCTTATGTTGAGAAATATAACGTATGATAAATCCCAGCATGAAAATTATTACTCCTATCCAAAACATATTATTCATGATTTCACATCTAAGTAGTTAAGCCAATGCTAATCCCTATTGCTAATAATATGGCTCCAATAATAAAGAACAGTAAGGCCGGTTTAGTGTACTTTTGCAGCTTCTTTTTTATTATTGGATTGGGTTTTGTTATTAATTCAATTTTATAGTTATTGAGAGCAAAACCTTTTATGGCGGCTATTAAGCCTAATATAGCACCTAATAGCAAACTGCTTAATCCGCTATAAATTAATAAACTAGACATTCTTATTTAAGATTTATGAATATGGTTGACTAATAGCCAACCATATTAAATTTTAACGCCACGCCGCCAATCTTTCACACCGATGATAACTTCTTATTGCAGATACAATAGATACTACATCATGTACACATCCAATAATCGCAAATCCATAATTTCCATCAGCAAAATCCATTGCTGTTGAACACGCCCCAATTGCAATACCACCACAATCGAATGCTAATTGAAGCACACAAGCACGTGTGGTTCTTGAAACTGTAGCCAATGATGCAGCTGTTTCAGGCGTAGTTATATTATCATATATAGCAGCCGAATTTACAGCCATTCCTCTTACAATCGGAGATTCGATTGAGGTACAGGCTGTTTCTAGTCTTGTAACAGAGTGACCGCCTGCAGATACGTAGTCGTCCATTAATGAATATAACTTTGCGACATCTTCGGCAGGAGCAACTTGCATTAGACTATCCAATTTTAAAGAAACCAACTCATCAGTTTTGATTTCTTGATTTTCACCATCTAACGAAATATATAAATCTTCAATTTCCTCTGGAGATAAGGTAAGTAGATAACCTACGATATCGTCTTTTGTAGTAGCACGGCTTGAGATAGAGACACCGATCTCATTAAATGCATCCTTATTTAATACGGCAGCCTTTTCAGAGGCTTCAAGATACTCTTCTGCAATTGTTCTCTCCGTGCTATTTTTATACGGTATATCCTCTTCTGAAGAGCAACCCTCCAAGAGAACTAACATTGACACCGGAATAAAAATCCCTGTTAGATAAAGTAAAAATTTTTTCATAAACTTTGAATTAAATGTTATGTAATATTAACAAAGATTAATTCAAATGGTTCATCTTAACGAATCATCAAGATATATTCAATCAAAGTAGTTGTCTCTTCCAAGCATTTTCAACCCAAATAATAAGACAGTTACAGCCCTGTGGTACAAGAGGAAAACAAAAGACACAATTTTATGGCAGAAATGGGCTATCAATAGTCGTTAATAAATATGGGCTTTAGCGCACTATGCAAGTGCGTTAAAGTCCATTATGCGGAAAAGACAGAGGTTATTACGGAAGCAAAAAATCGTAAAATGGAGAATAGAGGAATTTGTTGGGCTTCAAATATATACGATTATTCTTGAAATCCATTACCATATTAAACCTTTTGAGAAAATTGTTTCCAATCATACCGTCTATATTTTCTTTTGATTGCATACCCGAAGTTAATGTGGAAAATGCTCCGGCAACGAGAGGTAAATGATATTTTCCGACAACAACTTCATCAAAGAATACATTTCTTAATTCTCCACTTCCTCCGTCAGAACTTGCAATCCGCGAAATTGCAAACGGTTTTTGAGTGTCCAACAGATTATGTTTTTGAACAAATGGAGTATTCAGGTCTATAATTCTATCGCTTCCTGTATCTACTTCAAGAGTGAGATTATAATCTTTGTTATTTATTTTCACAGGCATTGAGATAAATGGCACATCATAAATATAAGTGAATGGATAAATGGCACAATTATCATCCTCTATTTCAATTTCCTTTTTATCATATACAATAGTTCGGTAAAATTTGCATATTCAATTGAATATCAATAAGATGCAATAATAATTCAATATCAATGCAAACTATTGTGTATCAGTGCGATACAGCTATGCCTGCTCAAAAATTACCGAACTGTTGCATATAGATAAATCGTAAAATCATCGTAGTCTATTTCAATATTAAATAGTCGAAGTATGCCTAATCCAAGAACTCCATCCCAATATTCTGCCGGATATTCTATTATGGCGCAACCAACTTTGTCAAGATGCAAAGAGCCTACACGAATTGCGTTTTGATTGCTATAAGATACTGTGTTTTCTCCCGAAGTCCCCAGATTGTCCGCATGAGAGTCAATCGTAAATCTATCCTTTAATTTGGGCGAATTAGGATTAAGCACAACATCACTTGCTCCTGTGTCAACCAAAAATCTCAATGAGTCTGATCCGTTGACGAAAGCAGTAACATAAATTCGGCTATCGCTTGCGATAGCGAAAGGAATTGAACCTATTGGTTTATCCCCGACCATTCGAGCATTAGTGACGCATACGTTGGCTACAAACAATGTGACACAAGCTATTAGTCTAATATAAAAGGCTGTTTTCATTCCGCAAAATTAGCAATTTTACGGGATATAGCCGCCATATATGGATATTCTCAACAAATTGACCCCCTATGGATTATTTAAATTGACCCCCATTGATAACCTGTGATTTTTGGACAGTTTTTACAGGGGTTGACAATAGGGTCTGGGGGATTCTGATGGCGTGTTGATAATTAAGATTTATTTACAAAAATAATCATTTGATTTTATTCTGCAACTTGCGGATGGACTCTCCGAAGAGCTCTATCCTTATCGAGTGGTGCACGATCCTGTCGAGGATCGCATCGGCGATCGTCTTCTCTCCGATCACGTCATGCCAGTCGCATACGGGAACCTGGGAGGTGATGATGGTGGCCCGTCGTCCGTGCCGGTCCTCGATTATGTCCATCAGTGAGGATCGCGCGGCGGCATCGAAGGGATGTATGCCGAAGTCATCAAGGATGAGAAGGTCGGTACGCTCGATCCTTTTCAGTTCGGTAAGAATCGTGCCTTTTGCCTTTGCGGCCTTCAGCTGGCCCATCAGGCGTGCTGTGCTGGCGTATAGCACGCGCATCCCTTTCTGGCATGCCCGGTAGCCCAGAGCGGTTGCTATGTAGCTTTTGCCGGTGCCGGCACTGCCGGTGATGAAGATGTCGCGTGGCTCGGTGACGAAGGTCATCTCGGAGAGCCGCATCAGCAGGTTCCGGTCAAGGCCGCGCTCAAGGGAGTAGTCTATCTCCTCGATTGAGGCGCGGTAACGGAACGAGGCCTGTTTCTGCAGGCGCTGTATAAGCCGGTTGGTGCGGTCGTCCCATTCATTTTCCACGAGCCACGCCACGAACTGGTCTGTTGTCATGCCTTCGCTTTTGAACGATTCCATTGATGTGCGGAAGGCCGCGTGCATGCCCAGCAGCCGCATCTGCGACATCCGGGCGAGTGTCTGTTGGTTCATTTCCATTGTTGTATGTATTGTTGGATTGATATGTTACCTGAAGTATTCCTTCCCGCGTATGTTTGCATGCCGGGGCATCTGGGCGCTCTCCTCGCACTCTTGACCGGGAAGGGTGTCGTCATCGAGGCAGTCATGACGGCTGCGCAGTATCGAGTCGACGGCGCTGTAGTTGTAGAGTCCGGAGGATGCGGCCCTGCGGCAGGCCCTGACCAGGCGGTCGTTGCCGACCCTGGATGCGAACGACAGTATGCCCTTGCAGGATTTGTAGGCCTGTTCGGGATGGGTCTTTGACTCTATGACATGCCGCAGGAAGTCCTCTACGTCGGCATGTATGCGTGCCCCCTGCCTCAGGAAGCCCTCGACGCTCCATCCGCTCAGGTCCCGGTGGGCCGAGGCAAGGTGATTCGGCTCCGTGGTATACCCGTACGGGCGCCATCCTCTGGGATGTACGGCCACGCGGTCTCCGCCGCAGTATATCTCAACCGTACGTGAGTCATACAGTATGTTGACCTTGCGGCCGATAAGACGGTGGGGCACGCTGTAGTAGTGGCGGTCAAGGCGTACGTGCCCGTTGCGCTGTACCGTGGCGGTATGCCGTTCCTTCAGCTCGAACCTTATGGGATTTAACGGGCGCAGGTACATGCGCTCCAGATCCTCGAACTGCTCGCGGCGGCTGTAAGGGCGTCCGCTCATGCGGGCGTTGTTGTGAAGCTCCAGCGCCGTACGGATAGCGGCGTTCAGCGACACAAGATCATGATGAGTGCGCTGTCGCACCAACGGGTAGATGCTGCGGTAGATGAGCTTGACGGCGCCCTCCACCAGGGCCTTGTCGCGCGGCTTGCGCACGCGTGCCGGTATGACTGCGCAACCGTGATGCTCGGCGAAGGCCGCGTAATCCTCATTGAGCTCCGCCTCGTAACGGCTTGCCTTCTTTACGGCAGCCTTGAGATTGTCTGGCACGATGGCCGCCGGTGCCCCGCCATAAAAATGAAGCGCATTCTCACAGCACCGTATGAAGTCCTCCTTGCGCTGGCTCATCACGGCCTCAACATATGTAAGCTGTGAGCAAGGCAGTATGGCCACGAACACCTCCACGGCGATGATCCCGCCGCTGTCACGGTCGACCAGCTCCAGACGGTCGCCTGCGTAATCGACATACATCTTGTCGCCGGCCTTGTGTTCCAGATGCGCTATAGGGTGCATCTGCGCCACATACAGACGCATCAGACGGCTGAACGTCGACCGGGAATAGCCTCCCGGGTGACTCCCGATATAGTCGTCATACAGCTTCTGCCGCGTCATACCTCTCTTTTTCAGACGTCTGACATAATCAGGCATAAGTCCCATAAGCTCCTGATGGCGGCTTGACACGGGTTCCGAACCGACCGCTCTCACTCCGAAAATCTCATTCAGATCCGGATCCTCCAGTTTCAGAAGATCCTCGATGCCACGGTTCAGCTCCATAAACCGCCGGAGGTATTTACGCACCGTGTTGCGCGCTATGCCCGTCAGGTTGCTGATACTCTTGGCTCCGTTGCCGTTGGCGTGGCATCGGAGCACCTGTCTTAATTTGTTCATGCTCAGTTTTCGATTTGCCATCAGTCGTATGTTTAATATTATTTAACATACAATATAGCTCAAAAACTCCTTTTGCCAACTCCCGTAAAGTCTTTTTCCGGGGGGTAATTTGCTTGACCGGACGGGGGTCAATTTAAATGATTTTCCGGGGGGCAATTTATCTGGTCAACCGGGGGGCAAATTCACTGAGTTTTTCCAATTAGCTGCCCCCCTTTGCCATGTACAAGGCGTTACCTTGCTCGGACTACTATGGGGGCTCCGTTACCACTCCGAATTTTCATAGGTCGGAACCTAATAGCCTTTCGGCATTTCGGGATAGGTAATCCCCGTTTATTGCATCGTAACTATTTGGCATTGATAGATTGTCGGATACGACTTCCGTCCTTTAATCGCTTACTGCGCTTGTGTCGTGATAAGTTCTTGCTACTTGCATACATGTTCACTACAGTAGTATCACGATATGACGATTAACAGTTACCTTACGTCATAGCCTCAAGTCGGACCACTCGGACTATCGTTCAATCAATTCGGACTTTATCCTCATATCTATCTTTTCATCTCGCCATTCAGTCGCAGTCTGGTAACTGACTGACTTATGACTTTTCCGACATGCTACACTCCCTGCTCGGTTAAGTTTTCCCGAAACAAGTAAGTCGGCAGATGATAGGTTTTTTTAACACGTTAAACTTTGTTATCTGACACTTAATAGATGCTAATCAGGCAGATTGCCCAAAGTTTATGTATTGCTGAACTCTAACCTAATCCCTTGCCATAGGGATATTTACGCTGCAACCTTTACGGGCGCACACATATACTTTAGATACTCTGCCATATTCGCAGTTGACAAAGCCTTCCACGCTTCTTCCACAATGAGCAATTTGCGGATACCCTTCAGCCTTCGCATCTTGTTGATGAAAGCCTCCATGATGATGATTGTCACCACGGGGAACAGGTCTTTGTTGTCGCGTATGGCATCAATCTCGAATACCACAAACCGCTTGTTTAGCAGGTCTATGTTCTCCTTTGAATTGAGCAGGAAATCAAAGCGACCACCATGATAGTATTGCCGTAGGGTCGTCAGGAAGTTGTCAATGTCGAAGTCCTGTTTGTAGATGGGTATCGGACGGTTAGCCATTTCCGCACGGTATTCATCTCTCATAAACTCGTAGAAAGCATTGAAACCTGGCACTATATTCCTGTCCTTCGACATCTTTTCAAGGAACATCGACAATGCCGAGCCAAGTTCGCCGCTTTCGGTCTTGCTTATGCGGTCGTCCTCCGACTTCCACAGCGTCAGCAGCAGTGTCTTGATAGAATCCTTTTTCTCCACATCAAAGACTCCGTCCTCAACATAGAATGGATTGAATGAAATCGGCTTTTCCTCTGAATAAATGTAGTATATTCCATCATCACCATGTGTGCGGTTGTGAATGAGGTTACACAGTCCCTCATAGGAATTACCGGTATCAATCAACAGGATATGTGCGCCCTGTTCATAATATTGGCGGGTGAAGTGGTTGGTAAAGAACGACTTTCCGCTGCCCGACGGGCCAAGTATGAACTTGTTGCGGTTTGTGGTTATGCCACGCTTCATCGGCTCATCGGAAATATCCAAGTGGACGGGCTTACCCGTAAGACGGTCAACCATCTTTATGCCGAATGGAGATAGGCTACTGCGGTAGTTGGTTTCGGCAGTGAAGAAGCACACGGCAGGTTCGATGAAGGTGTAAAAACTTTCCTCGGCAGGAAAATCAGCCTCGTTGCCGGGCATCGCCGCCCAGAACAGCGTCGGGCAGTCGATGGTGTTGTGCCTCGGCATACAGCCCATAGTGGCGAGCTGTCCGCCGACATCGTTCTTGATCCGTCGCAGTTCCTCGGCATCATCGCTCCACGCCATTATGTTGCAGTGGCAGCGCACCGAGGTCAGGCTGTAAGAATGTGCCTCGTTGAGATAGCGGTCAATCCACTCCTTGTTGATAGCGTTGCTACGGCTGTATTTTGAGAGTGAATTCATGTTGCGTGCCGTTTTCTCAAATCGGGCAAGGTTCTCATCGTGGTCGTCAATCAGCACATACTGGTTGTAGATATGGTTGCACGGCAGAAGCAAGCCCACGGGAGAGGCAAAACTCAATCTGCAATCCGAGCGATCTGTTGACAGACGCTCATATCGGTTGTCGGTACTGACCTTGCCGGGCAGGTCGTCAGTATCGGAGAGGGTGTGCAGGCATAGCATCTTGTCGCCGATGCGCATCTCCTTTGCCGACAGGTCAATATCTTCAAGGCAGTTGACTTCGCCCATAGAGAGCGACATATACCTTTCGATAATGCCTGAGGTCGTTTCAGTGCCGACAATCTCATCATCGGACAATCGGCGCAACTTTATATAGCCGGTGTCATTGATAATGCGCTCGAACTGCTCGACGCTCTCCATGAACTTGACAACCATCTCATGATTGAGTTCCTTCGGAGTGATACGACCGCGGCAGAGGGTTGAGAAATTGCTCTGCTGGCGCATACGCTCCTTTGTCGTCTTTGTCAAGAACAGGTAGCACTTGTGAGCCAAGTAAGGACGCTCATTAAAATGGCGTTCAAACGAACGGTCGAGAAAGGAAAGATTCTCTTTGTCAAGTTCCGGAGCGTATTTCTCACTGACAAACCAGTCCTGCTTATGCACCACGGAGAAGTGCGGCAGTACCTTTATCGCCTTGCACCAAGCGGCGTGCATCGCTTCATATTCCTGTGAGGTGACGGTGAACAGTTCCGGGAGGCCCACCTCAAAGGCCACGGTTATGTCCGCGTCCTTTGAGATGATGCAACCGTGTTCAACCGCCAACAGTGGCAGTTTGCTTTCGAGTGTCGTTGCTTTGAGGGTGTTTATCATTTGTTTTGTTTATATTTTATCAGACGAGTCAGACGAAGACGGTTGATGATGTAGCGCGGATGGTATCTTACGGCGGCGAGCTTCATCAGTCCGTATTGTCCGTATTTTGCATTGAGCCTGAATGTGAGCCACACAAGGGCGGAGGCGGAGGTGGCACCGAAACCGATGCACACCCATTGCGATATGCCGGCGACATACATGATGACGAACACCATGAACAGGGCAAGCAAACCGCCGACGAAAATGAAAAGGTACTGGGCTTTCAACCCCTTGTATTCCACACTCCGGCCTATGCCTTTGTTGATCTGATACTCGCTCATCAGAGGAAGAATGATTTGAGGATAGTCGCGGCAACGATAAGGAAGATGCACGCACCGAACCATGAGGCGGCTGTCTTGCTGGTGTCGGGATCGCCGCTGCTCCATTTGGAGTAGCACTTGACACCACCGATAAGACCTACCACCGCGCCGATGGCATAGATGAGTTTCACTCCCGGCTCAAAATAGGAGGTCACCATTGTAGTGGCCTCGTTGATGCCGGAAAGACCGTTGCCGGCTGCACTGACAAACTCCACCGAGCAGAGAATCATCAGTACGGCGAGGACGATTCGTCCCTTGAGGTTGAGCATTTTGTCATTTACAGATTTCATATTGTTCACGTTGTATAATGCGGCGGTTTTGTTTCATCCGCCACTGTAACGCCTTGAAGCGGCATTTGCTATGGGTTTGGTCGCTGACAGACGGTCAGCCGTAATCAATCTTCTTCATCTTTCTTGCGTTTGATCATATCAATGTCACGGAGCGTGCCGCCCACGTCTATGGGCTTGCTTTTCTTCTTCGGCGCGGGAGAGACTTTCTTTTTAGTGTTCGGCTTGTTTCGGAGACTTTCAGCGATACAGGCCATAATTCCCTCGTTGATTCTTTCGTTGGATGCCATTATTTTCCCGATGAACACCACATCGCTCATTCCGGAAAGGACATTGCCGGCGGTCGCTTTCTCATCCGCAGTCGCTCTGTCCGCATTTGCGGCCACTTTCAGGGCACTCTCAATTTCTTCAAGAGAATTGCCGGATGCCGGGGGTGAAGGCGCGGCTGGCTCAACATCGTCAATGCTTGGATCCGGCTCTGTCCCGGTATCGTCAGGGGTATATTCGGATATGTCATCCTTATCCTTGAATTCAACTTGGTCGGGAGTGACTTCGCCGCCAACCATTGACTCCAGCACATGAATCATCGCAGTCTGCATGGATTCGGTAATCGCCTTTTTGAACTCCTCCATATTGAAATCGCTCTTGGGGACGAGTGAGACATCAGGCTTTGATTTATCGGGCTCTACCGGATTTGAGTTTATTGGCTCTCCGGCCTCCGGCAGTGGCGTGTCTTGATGTTCAGGCCTTTCTTTTCCCGCTCCCTTCTTGCCGAACATCCACGTCACGAACAGCAGATAGATGAATCCGCAGATTATCAATATCGAGACTGCATTCATAGGCGTGCCTTTTTCTTCCCTTTCTCCATGAGGGTGTTGAGAATGTCAGCATTGCCGGAGAGATGCTTCAGCAATATCCGGGTTACGAACACGCCGATTGTCAGACCCTCGATGCCTAACAGCGGCACGGACATCTTCAGACGGTCAACCAGCTCGCGGGGAACGAAGATGCCTTTTCGGTCGCCGACCTCTCCGGGTTCAAGGAACTGGGAGCGGTAAGCCTCAATCTGTTCAGCGGTGGCACAAGGTGATTTTTTATTGCTTTCAGTTTTGGGTTTCTTATTATCGGTTGCCATAAATTATATTTTTAGATTGTTGTCACTCATGTGCCGGATCACATCTTCATAATCCTTGAAATGCTTGTCAAGCACATTGTTCACATATTCGGTAATCGTGCCGCACTCGGAGAAGAATACCATCAGTTTCTGAATCTTCTTCTTGAATTCCTCGCAGATTGGGACTTGTTTGCTTTTACGGCTGATTCGGGCATATTTTCTCGGAATGATGAAGTTCTCCATATATTCCACCTCCCGCGCCGACTGTCCCGCGCCTGCATCCTGCTTGTGACTTGCCTCCGGTTTAGGCCTTGCCTCCGGTTTCTTCCTGACTTCCTGCTTTGGATTATCCTTTACGGGTGTATCATTGTCTTCCGGTTTAACCGTTGCCGACGGCAATCTTACATGGGATGCGTTTTCCTCATAATTGTCGAGGAATTTTTTTGAGTCAAATGTCACAGGTTGTCTATCCGCCATAATTTTCAGGATTAGTTATGCCTAAAATCTCATCCACCAGTTCCGGGAGACAGCTGTTGCGAAGCAGACTCCTGTCTGGGGGAAGAAACGTGGAGCGGAAAATCCCACCGCGGCCGGATGTGCTGCCGTCTTTGGTATATTTCACGCTAAGCGGCAGAACCGTGTCAAGGGCTTCAAGGCACAGCGTTGACATATACCGGTTGATTATCTCCACAAGGTTGCTGCGGTCTTTCGGCTGCACCTTGTTCCATACCAGATGCAAGCCTTTTATACGCATCCCTTCTTTGAACAGCATGGTCTCATTGACGTTGTTGGCGAAAGAGAGGGAACTTTTCAAGTCCCCGGTCTCAGGCGTAACCGGCACGAACAGGTAATCCATATTGGCAAGCAATGACACCAGATCGTTGTCGTTGACCGTTCCGGTAATATCGAAAAACACATAGTCGGCCTCATAGCCCTTCGCTATTTCTTCATTTGCGAGGTTTATCGCATCTGACGGTGAGCATTTGATGATGCCGTATGGGTCACCGCCAAACGAAGTCATGAATTTTGCCAAGCGTCTCTCGTATGCCGGATTCTCGCGCAACATCAGCAAATCCTTGTTGCGGTACTCAATCATCGTATGCTGACGAGCGTCGCAGTCAAGAGCCAGCACCTTCTTCCCGACGACATAGTGCAGGTAGCTTGCGACAAGTGTCGTAAGGGTGGATTTTCCGGCACCGCCCTTCTGGGTAGCGAATGCCACAAAAATCGGTTCTTTCATTATTATATTGGTGTTGGGTAAATAGAACGGCATCCGCCGTGCGGCACTTTTCCCGTGCCTGTTGTGGAAGTCCGGCTTGATAACCATGTCCGGCTCATCCGACGAGTGAATGAAAATCGCCCGATATTCACTCAGCCACTCATTAAGAATATCAATCAGATGTCCGGTCATTCGACTGTTCAGACATTCAGACATTCTTGCATCTGAATGTTCAGACGTTCAGACTTCTGTATGTACAGATGTTCAGTCATTCATAAAGAAGATTGGAAGAACAGCCATACATCTGATTGGAAATGCACACATAAACACATTCATTCATCAGTTCGCTCATTCATAAAGACATATATCCAATCATTCAGATTATTGTTCGTCTGTTCGGACTTTATGCCAGTATTATGTTTGCTCTTTATTAAATGATTTTGATTGTCTGAAGTGACATCCTTTCATCATGAAGGCTGAACATACGTCCTTATGACCGAGTGATTGACCAGTCGTACAAATGACTGAATCTGCAAACTAAACATCAGTCATTCAGAAAAAGATTACCGGATTTCCGATATTGCCGACCATTACCGACCGATTGCCGTCCATTGCTTACCGGACAAATCCAAACCGCTCCGAGGTTTGTTACGGACATACACACAAACATTCATAAGACCATGCCAATTCTCCACCTGCCGGGGCTGACATCCGCATATATTTCAGCGTCCGTATTATTCCTCATGGCTGTTGGCATTGGTATATTACCTTAATTCCCCAACATGGGGATTAGAATTTACTTCACATATATACACCCATTCGTTTCATCGGTTTACTTTCCTGATTATGGCGTACTTAAATACGCGGCAAGGTATGTGATATGCTGCACCAAATAGAATTTGCAGCACATCACCCTTGCCAAGTAAACTTGGTTGCGTTTGCTCCAAAGTCGCAACCGCCATAGTTCAACCACTGCGCTCCGCAGATTTAGACATTCTGATTTATGACATACACATGACTCAAAACCACAATAAGGCCGGACGCAAGCCGAAGATCGACACCACTGTCTTCCGTTGCTCTGTGAACTTCACGGCTTCCGAACAGGCCATGCTGATGGCGATGTATGATAGGGTTCAGGTTGAATCCATGTCGGCATTTATAAAAATGGTACTGTTTGAAAAGCCATTCAAAGTATTCTATGTTGACGAGAACACAAGGATATTCATTGACAAACTTTCTTCCCTCAATTCTCTCTACCGCACCGTCGGCGTGGAGTACGGATTGCTTGTGAAGACGCTCCGGGAGAATTTCACCGAGGCGAAGGCTATGCGGGCCCTGTATAAACTGGAGCAACAGACAATCGAGCTTGTGAAAGTCAGCCAACAGATTGTGGAGCTTGCCCGGCAATTCGATGAGGCATGGTCGCAAAAATCTCGTTAGGCAACTCGCTTTATGCCGCCCTGACTTACAACGCTGAAAAGATAAACAAGGAGAAAGGCCGCTTGCTCGATACCAACAAAATATACAATGACGGTTCGGGGTCGGTCAACACGCATAGGGTTTATGAGGATTTTCAGCGTTGGATGCCGGCGCATACCAAGACGGAGAGGCCGATGATGCACATATCTCTCAATCCGCATCCCGATGACAGGTTGAGCGACACCGATTATACCCGGCTGGCGCATGAATATATGCAGAAGATGGGATTAGGCGATATGCCTTATTTAATTTTCAAACACGAAGACATCGACCGCCACCATATCCATATAGTGGCGTTGCGGGTAGGCACTGACGGAAAGGCGGTGTCGGACAAAAATAATTTCTATCGCAGCAAGGACATCTGCCGCGAACTTGAAAAGAAATATGACCTGAAACCTGCCGAGCGTCAGAGGGTTTCTCCCGATACTCCAATCATGAAAATTGACCCTGCCGACGATCTGAAACGTCAGGTCGCCAACACGGTCAAGCTGGTGGGTATGCGCTACCGCTTCCAGACAATGGGCGAGTTCAACGCCATTCTCTCCTTATATAATGTAAAGGCGGAGCAGACGGACGGGCGGGTGAACGGTCGCGAGTATCATGGATTGGTATATTTCGCCACAGATGATAACGGAAAGGTAATCGCCAATCCCTTCAAGGCTTCAAGACTCGGCAGATTTGCAAGCCGTACAGCCATAGACGGCAGGTTTGAGCGGGCGAAAAAAGAGATTGACGATAAGGCGTTGGCACAGCGCACAAAACGGATTGTGGCTTCCGTTCTCATACGGTCATCCGGCAAAGAGGACTTTATTGAGCGGCTGAAAGCCGAGAAGATTGATGTAGTGTTCCGATACACAGCCGAAGGACGGATATACGGGGCGACATTCATCGACCATAATACGAAGTGTGTCCTCAATGGTTCAAGATTGGGCAGGGAGTTCTCTGCCAACGCTTTTGAACAGCGTTTCAATGGAGGGCCCGCGGTTGATACGCCTGTTGTGCCTGTTCAAGATATTCCGGAAGACAATGCTCGCACAGCAGGCAACGAGAACCGAAATCAAACAGACTCGGATAGTTCCCGAAGCCAATCACAGCCTCAGCCCGAAGCCCGGACTGATTCCCGTCATGGTCATGCCCATACAGACAACTCCGATTATATGCCTTCTATACCCGGCCTTGACCTGTTCCAAGTCGGGCCCGGCTATGACCCGGAGGAAGAAGCCTTCTACCGTGCCATGCAGCGCAGAAAGAAAAAAGGTCGCAGACCGAAGTTTTAATTTTTCAAAACAACCGATATAAAAAATGAGCCAGCAGGAAGATGACCTGAGAGCCTTGGCAAAAATCATGGATTTTGTCAGGGGCATAAGTTTCGTTATTGTCGCCGCAAACCTATTGTGGTACACGGGACTTAAAGTAGTGGACAGCAACTGGTTTTACATAACCGCATACAAGATTCTGAATAATCTGAACAACAATTGCGGTATGTTCAATAATCCCAATAACGCCAAATGGTTCGCGCTGATGTTGCTTGCCATATCGTGCTTCGGAACAAAAGGCGTTAAGAAAGAAGGCATAAAGTGGAAACATATCATCGCCGCCTGTGTCGGAGGATTTTTCCTTTTCATGGGATGCTGGTGGATGCCGTCGCACGACTGGCTTTACACCTATATCATATGCACGGTTACGGGATTCGTATCAATGCTGTTCGGCGGGATATGGATGAGCCGTGTCCTGCGTGGCAATATGATGGACGACCGTTTCAACAACGAAAACGAATCGTTCATGCAGGAGACACGCCTGATAAAGAACGACTATTCGATAAATCTGCCGACACGGTTCTATTATAAAAAGAAATGGAACAACGGTTGGATCAACGTCGTCAATCCGTTCCGCGCCTCGATAGTGCTCGGCACACACGGTTCCGGCAAGTCATACGCCATTGTCAACAACTATATAAAGCAGTGTATTGAAAAGGGTTACAGCGGCTATATCTATGACTTCAAGTTCCCGGACCTGTCGCTTATTGCGATGAATCATCTCAACAAGCATCAGGAGGGATACAAGGATGCCGTTGTGCCGGAGTTCCGTGTGATAAACTTCGATGATCCGAAGCGGTCACACCGTTGCAATCCCATTGCTCCGGAGTTCATGACCGACATATCGGACGCATACGAAAGTGCCTATACCATAATGCTCAACCTTAACAAAACGTGGGTGAGCAAGCAGGGAGACTTCTTTGTCGAATCTCCGATTATCCTGTTCGCTGCGATAATCTGGTTTTTGCGCATATACCAAGACGGCAAGTATTGCACGTTCCCCCATGCGATAGAATTCCTTTGCCGGCCTTATGCCGACATTTTCCCGATTCTGACCTCTTATCCGGAGTTGGAAAATTACCTTTCGCCATTCATGGACGCATGGCTCGGCGGAGCTCAAGAGCAATTACAGGGGCAGATAGCATCGGCTAAAATTCCTTTGACAAGAATGATCTCACCGCAGCTCTACTGGGTCATGTCGGACAGTGAGTTTCCTCTCGACATCAACAATCCGGAACGGCCTATAATACTGTGCGTAGGCAATAATCCCGACCGTCAGAACATCTACGGGGCAGCATTGGGATTGTATAATTCCCGTATCGTGAAACTCATCAATAAGAAGAATAAATTGAAGTCGGCAGTCATTATTGACGAGCTACCGACGATATATTTCAAGGGCTTGGACGGACTAATCGCCACTGCAAGAAGCAATAAGGTGGCGGTCTGTCTCGGTTTTCAGGACTTCTCGCAGTTGAAGCGCGACTACGGCGACAAGGAAGCCGCGGTTGTGATGAATACAGTCGGCAATATATTTTCCGGGCAAGTGGTCGGAGAGACTGCAAAGACACTGTCGGAGCGTTTCGGAAAGGTGTTGCAGAAACGGCAGTCCATCTCAATCAACCGTCAGGATGTGAGTCATTCTTTCAACACCCAGATGGACAGCCTTATTCCACCAAGCAAAATCTCCACATTGACACAAGGAATGTTTGTCGGTGCCGTATCCGACAACTTCGATGAACGCATAGAGCAGAAGATATTCCATGCCGAGATTGTGGTTGACAGCAAAAAAGTCAAGGAGGAAACGGACGCCTATTCCCCAATTCCCGTAATCAATGACTTCATAGACAAGTCCACCGGAAAATGCGAGATGGAACGTACCATCCAAGAAAACTACAACCGCATTAAGGCGGAAGTCAAGAGAATTGTCTTTGATGAGAAACTGCGCATAGCAAATGATCCCCGCCTTGCGCCGCTACTATATCGAAAATAAAAAATGCTCCATTTATCGAGGTTGCGCCATGCTGCACCTTTGATAAATGGAGTTTTTACCTTATCAACTTTCTCGCTTCCAAAGCGGCTGTTCCTGCCAATCCTGTTGGAATCCCATTGCATTCAAGTCTATCTCCGGGTGTCCCGACATCAATTCAAGTATGTTACGCTTCAGAGAATTATTGGGCTGAATGGACTGTTCCAAATAAGCGAGGCAACAAAGTTGTCCGTATAGTTTTTCCGGCCTGCGAAGTGGCGTTGCTATCCATTGTCCCGGCAGGTTGGCAGGATATTTTGGTATCACGGAAAAACGTCTGTTCCACAAGCGTGCATGGTGTGCGCAGCAGTTGCGGAGCACGGCAGCGCATTTCATCCAATTTTCAAGGAACAGATACGACGGCAACTGAAAACTGCGTGATATAATCTTTTTTATCTCGTTGTCAGCGATATTGCTGTACAGCTTTGACAACGTGCCAAATGATGCGACCTCCATAGTCTTCCAAGAAGGAGGACAATCCGGCTCATCATATTTATCATTATGCTCTTTTATAAATTCTTCATGAGACCGCGCTATTTCTTCCTTTAATTTCTCAATACAGGATTGGTGTATTTCCGCATCTTTGAATAACGCTGAATCAAGAAACCAGAACGCCCCATACTTCATTGAAAGAAAATGGCTGACACGTGTTCTGAACGCTATCTCTATATTCTGAATTGCAGAGAATATGATATTACGCAGATGTTGGTCAAAAGCATATAACGTAAGAACTTCATCAAATTTCGTGTCAGCTTTGAATTGACGGGACTTGCGGTGTTCAAGATGTCTCCAGTAACTTGCAAGGCGAAAATAGCTGATGGAAAACAAGCCCTCAAGTGCTTTGTCTTCATCGGCGAATATCATTCCTCTCTCTTTTAGCAGCGCAATCTGAGCGGAGAAATCTATCGGATGCTTATCGTATCTCATGTGTATATAAAAACCGAAGTCCCACCGTGGTACGCATCAGAGAGAGGCGTGGTGGGAACTGTTGATGCAAAGTTAGTAAAAATCCTTCACATGACCAAATACTTTGTCGTTATCGGTTGAAAATAATGCCGATACTTATTCAAATGAGCGGGCAACCCTAATTGGGCGGCCCGCTCATTTGAGTATCCGTAATAATCATACGCGCATACCGACAGGTCCCTGTCGTTGTGGCGGCACATAGTATTCCTGACTGTAATCCGGCTTAGGTTCTGCGACCATAGTCTTTTTTCCTTCATTGGATTGTGTCGGAACACCAGTCGTCTTCGCCGGAGATTCATCATGTTTTATTTCCTCTCCGTCATTTGGATTCTCCTGTTTGGGCGCGAGTTCGGCTGCGATCTTACGGTCAAGGGCGGCAAGGTCGGATTTAAGTTGCTTCAACTCATCTTCCTTGCCCCATGTCTTGGCGACAATGCCTTCCAGCACTGGAATATCCGCCTTCATCTTGGCTGTACGTTCCTCATGCTGGGCGATAATGTCTGGCAAACGATCAAGGGCGTTGACAAAGTTCATACAGGCAGCATGGGTATCGGACATGGCTATGAAACCGTTGTTGTACTTATATTTATAGCCGCCTTCAACTACAAAGCGGTTCTGGATCCCCTCACGTCCATCAATGACAGTCCTCTCACTTATTATGGAGATTGGGAAACCATATACTTCTCCGATACGGAGATACTGGCCATGCGTATCGGTACGTTGGGCCAACCCCTGAAGATGCACACCCATATTCTTCTCATCCTTGAGTTGAAAATTGTCTATGCTCAGACCATTCAGAGGGTTACCGTCGGCATCTCTTTTGACCGCCGACGAATATCTTTCATAGTCGGCCCGCATACGCTCAACGGCAACCTCATTGTTATGGATGTCAACCCTGATGGTTTTCAGACGGAACTCTGAATCGCCACGGCCTTTGTTGAAAGATTTGCGCTCGCTCTCCAGTGAGGCTATGCGCTTTTCAAGTTTCGCCTTTTCCAAAAGATCGGTATTGCCTGACAGGATAGCCATGTATTCCGAGAAGTTCATTCCCGTTTTTTCATCCATTGCTCCCTCGTCAATGGTTCTCGCACCGAGTGCGCCACTCTTCAGCTGGGCAATGAACGTGGCCTTGCAATGAAGCAGATTGAACTTGTAGGAGTCAAGCGACTTCTCTACCGCATAGATGATTACGTCCACCTTATTGTCAGCGTAAAGTTTGGCTATCTCGTTCCCGGCTCGTATCCCGCGACCGTTGCGCTGTTCAAGGTCACTCGGTCGCCATGGTGTGTCATCATGATGAATCGCCACACACCTTTTCTGAGCGTTTACTCCGGTGCCGAGCATTGATGTGGAGCCGAACAGAACGCGGATGTCTCCGTCGTTAGTGGCTTGTATCACAGCCTTTCTCGACCGTTCGGTCTTACATTCTTGTATAAACCTTATCTCATGGGGCGGTATGCCGTAATCCTCTATAAGCTTTCTCTTGACCTCGGAATAAAAATTCCACTCTCCCGGCTTGTAAGTCCCAAGATCGGAAAATACAAACTGTGTGCCGCGCTGCTCATCATACTTGTGATAGTATTCGGCTATCATCTTGGCGCAGTGCGAGGCCTTGTTGTTCGGGTCATCGGAGTATGATGGATCTATCATTCTCATGTCAAGAGCCATTTTTCGGGCATAGTCGGTGGCAATAAGCATCTTCGCTTTCTCCTCGGTTTCAGACAATGGCGCACGACCTAAGATTGTGGCATCACCGCTTTTGGCAAATTCCATAAGTTTCTGGATAAATTCCTCCTGCTGTGGCGTGGGCGGGATATTGTGCAGTATCTCATTCTTCATCGGTCGGTCAACGCCGACATCCTCGGCTGTGCGGTAGTCGGTTATCTCATTGTAGAAAGCCGCCAGTTCCGGCACCTTGATGAAGTATCGGAAACGCTCCTTTGCGACTATGTTGTTTGTGACATTAAACTCATAGTCGGTAGTCTTCTTTGCGAAGATAGCCGCCCATGCGTCGAAACACCGAATCTCCTGCCTTTCAAGTTCTTTCGGGCGAAGATACTTGAACAACAAGTAAAGTTCTGTCAGAGAATTACTGATTGTAGTACCCGACAGGAATGTAGCACCGAGGTCTTTGCCCGTCCGTTCCTGAATAGTGCGTATGGCATAGAGTAGATTGAGCGCGCGTTGGGAGCCTTCGGAATTGCCGAGCCCGGCAACCCGGTCGTGACGGGTGTTAAACATGAGATTCTTGAACTGGTGGCTCTCGTCCACAAAGATATGGTCAATGCCCATTTGCTTGAAATCCACGACGCTGTCCTTGTTCTGCTCCATCTGATATTGGATAGTCGCTATCTTGGCTGTCAGGTTTTCCTTGCGCTTGATGAGCCCTTTCAGCATACCGCGCGATATGTCATGCCCTTGCTGCTTGACAACTTCGAGATTTTCCTCCACTGTATCAAGCTCAGCTTGCAGAATCTGTTGCTGCATTTCCGGCGACTGGGGTATCTTGCCGAACTGGTCGTGCGACATGATGATACAGTCATAGTCGTTGTTCTTGATCTGGTTGAAAAAGGCCACTCGGTTCTCTGCCTTGAAACTCTTTTCATCGGCATAGAGGATTCTCGCATTTGGATATGCGGTCTGATATGTCATCGCAATTTCAGCGACATTCGCCTTCAGGCCGATAATCATAGGCTTGTGGGCGAGTCCGAGACGCCTCATCTCATGCGCCGCAATGCACATTATCAGCGTCTTGCCGCACCCTACCTCAAAATCGCAAATACCGCCTCCGTTCTGTTTAAGCATCCAGACACAATCTTTCTGCGAGGGATACAATGAATGCACCCCGTAGCGGTCGCCAAGCATCTTCAGATTCAGGTCGGGGAATGTCTGATGTGAGCCGTCATACTTTGGACGAACGAAGCAGTTGAACTTGCGGTTATACAGATTCACAAGACTGTCCTTTACCTCGGCCGGCTGTTTCTCCAGCCATTCGGAGAATCCGTTTCGGATCTCGTCAATCTTGGCGTTTGCGAGCTGTATCGCCTCGGCATCCGGCACCTTTATGTCATTGCCGTTGTCATCCTTGCCTATGGATTTCTTTATGTCAGGTACGGTGTTGTGCAGTGCGTGTTTCAACAGGCTCATGCCGTCATAGACACGGTAATAGCCGCGCACGCAATATTCCTCCCATATCTTCATGTTCTTGCGGCGGGCGTCACATGAGAATTCATCCATAGATGAGGAATAGTTGATTTTCACATCGGTTGCATACAGGCAACTCATATAGTCGGAGTACAGCTGTGTCGGTATCCACCGTTCACCGAAATTGAAATCAAGCTCATCAAATGCAATCTTCCGTGGCGTGGCTTCCTCCAATGCCTTCAACGAGTCTTTCGACAAAGCGATGAACGGCTCAATGCCGTCAAATCCGGGGAACCCTTTGATGCGTTCTTCCTCACGTTCAATCCATGCCTGAACATCCTCGGCTTTCTTCACTACATTTCCGGCTATGAACCGGTCAGCGATCTCATAATTCTCCACAAGAGGATTATAATATATGTGTCCCTGCAAAGCCTCGGTCATTTCATCCTCGCCCATGCCGACAAGCGACGACATATATTCAAGATTCACGCCGCCGAATTTATTAAGCGAGGCTGACAATGCTTCCATCGGGGTATCAACCGATGTTATCTCATCAATGGCGAATGAAACAGGATGATCGAAAATGTCTGCCTTGACATACTGACCGTTTTCGGCCCGTTCAAGTGCCAGCGCGTCACGCCCGTTGGCATCCATAAGAATGAATTTCACATTTGCTTTCTCGTTGAGGTTGCCGTATCTCTCCACGAACTCATCATAATATTCATTGAGGTGTTCACGCATATCAGCATTTTCCTCATGCGTTTCAGCCTCATAGTGATAGAGCTGCTGATACGTTTCCGACATGGTTATATAGAGAATGGCGCGTTTCTCCTGCTCCGGTTTGACTGGGAGCGGAGTGAATGTCGCACTATTCTTGCGGACCTCCGAAAGAAAACCGACCTGCCCCTTGTCAACGACCATAGAGCCGTTGTGATGGAAATGCTGAATATCCTCCGAAAATTTACGGGGCGACATATCCTTTTCTTCCGGCATTGCCACCGTCTTTTCTGCCGATGACACTCTTGGCTGAGGGACGAAATCACCTTTTGATATTTCAATGATTGTGCCGTCTTCTGTAATTGTCTCTTTCTTTGCCGCCTCCAATGCCTCTCGCTCCGCTTCCATTTCCGCCATCTGGCGGTGTGCTATGCTCATCATCGTTTCATAGAAGCCGTTGATGGGCGGATTATCCTCCCAGTTAAGAGAACCGTAAAATTCCAGTTCTTTCTCGGAGAGCGGGCGGAATTTCTTGGCAGTAGCATCTGAAATTTCTATTTTCGGGGATGGCTTCGGTTTTTCTTCCTCCTGAGCCTTTGGATGTCGTGGCTGACGCTTCGGTTTCTGCAACGGCTCCAGCTCCCCGAAAAGATTATAGGCGAAAAGACGCGGGTCGGGGTTGTCGTTGAAGTCAGGACTGCCATCCGTTTCAATCTCCTGCGGTTGCGGCTTTGCTTCCGGCATTGGAGTTTCAACAGGTGCAGGGGTAGGCTCCGGTTCAACAGTTGGCGGGGGCGTTATAGTTTCCGTAGGCTTTAATTCCTCCGTTTGTTTCTGCTTTGGATCTTCAAGCTGTTCGCATATAGCCACGCGCTGCCCGGCCCTTACGAGCTTGGGGAGATAGGTGTCGAGGGCATGATGCGGAAAACCTGCCAGTTCGATACTGCCGGCTTTGCCGTTGCGCCGTCGGGTCAGTGTTATGCCGAGTATTTCCGAAGCCTTGACAGCATCGCCCCCCATCATCTCATAGAAGTCGCCCACACGGAACATCAGTATCGCGTCCGGGTGCTTCTTCTTCATCTCCTTGTATTGCGTCATCAATGGAGTGTCTGCAACACGCTTCGGTTTTTCTACCTTATTTTCGGTGGAACGCTTGACAGATTCAGGCGTGGGAGGTTCAGGCGTGGAAGGTGTAAGAGTCCTGTTATTATAGAAGTCCAGATTGAGGCGCAGTTTCAGCGATTCATCGAGTGCCTTCCGCATATCGGCTGCAATACCATCAACTCCGCCCTCATGCTTATAGATGACAGCCGGTTTGCCGAACTGGTCTGTGCCAACCTTTGCCTCCGTGCATATAACATTCTGTGGAAACGCCGCAAAATATTTATTGTTGGGAACTTTTGTCACGTTGTCAACAATGGACTGGATAAAAAATTCCTCATCGGCCGACAACGCTTTTTTGTTGGTATGCTTCTGAAGAATAATCAGGTCTGACCCGGCATCAGTTCCGGCATTGTCGGAGAATGTGTTGTTGGGCAGACGGAAAGCACCGACAAGGTCGGCACGGCGCATCATTTCCATGCGCACAAAGGGACTGGCGGCATTCATCACCCCCTGTGAGGCAATAAATGCCACTATGCCACCCTCATGCACGGAGTCCAATGACTTCAGAAAGAAGTAATTGTGGATAGTCTTTGTTGACTGGCGGTAAGCGATCTCCTTGCTTGTTGCATATCGGGGGTCGGCAACCGCAAAGTCCCCGAAAGGAATATTTGATGCGGCAACATCAAAGTATCCCTCAAAATCAGAATCAATCTTCTCAAAGCCGCTTATCTCGGTTGATATTGACGGATGCAATGCGGACAATATTCTGCCCGTAAGCAAGTCTTTCTCAAATGCCAGCGTTTCGGCTCCGGGGTAGCGATGCAGGAAAGAATCAACGAAAGCGCCTTGCCCCGCTGACGGTTCAAGGAACTTTTCAATCTTCACGCCTCTGTCACGCAGGGCTTCCGCCAACGCGTCAATAACAGGCGCGGGAGTATAGAACGCGGTCAGGACGGATGCTTTCAGCGAGTCCATGTAGGCGGCAAACTCCCGGTCATTCTTGGAATAGTCATGAATCATCTGCCGCAGCTGGAATGTCTGTGCGAACAGCGGCCTGTCGCTCTCGCTCCATCGGGCAGCATCGGCGAGTTCATCAGCGTCATTCAGGATACATTTCAGGCCGCCGAATCCGGCATACTTGGATAATTCGTCGCGCTCCGATTCATTGGGCGCACGGCGTTCAACACCGAGGCGCAGGGCAACCCTTATAGCCTCGATGTTGTCGCGCATGGTCTGCTGGCGGTTATAGCTCATAGCCGTCGAGTATATCGGTTATCGCTCCGAGAAGCTCATAACGCAGTGACGGATATTCCTCTTTCACAAGAAAATCTCCGTTGACCTCATATCGGTCAAGAATTTCATTTATTTTTTTCAGTCCGGCCAGATGTATTGCCGTGACTTCCCATACCGATGACGGCAACCTTTTCCAGCAATCTTCTTCAAGGATGGCATGGACTACGTCATAGCGTGACACATATAACCCTTCCAATAGAGTGCGCATCGCCATTTCATGGCATCTGTGCGGAGAGTGTCCGGCTGAAAATTCACCGGTATATGTATCAAGAGCGGCGTCGGCTCTGCTTTCTATAAATCTTGTATTGTCCTCTTTTTCAAAATGGTGTTCTTTTATATGGGCACGAAGATACTGCACATAGAAATCCAGTTCGGTCTGTTCCGTGGCTTTCATATCGTTATGTATTATCGTGGCTTGACCGCATGGAGTATTATGTCAGGAAGCGGCCGCCGGCTTATGCGCCGGTAAAAGGACGGGCGGGGATTATCCCGCCCGCCATATTACATATTTATTTGCTGTCGGGATTTTCTGTTGCAAAGATGTCAAGGCAATGTCCCGCGATGAGATTGTACAGGTATTCCTCGTCAGGAGTGAGGTCAACGGGATATAATCCCGTGGGGATGATGCCGTGGTGGGAATGGTAGCTACTGTCGGCAGTCCATATAGGTTCCTCTCCAGTTATGTCGGCAGCTCTGGCTTTCATCCCCAAAGTCGGGTGATGGCTCAGGTTGGCGGCGCAGTAAGCGATCGACTCTTTCAGATATTCCGGCAAGGCGGTCTTCGGCTCATCATCGGGATAGCTGATAAGCCCCTTGTTGTAGAGCGAGTATGCCACTCCGGTAGTCTTTGCGGGAGACCAGCCGCGACGGTTGTTTCCTTCATGCTTCAGATTCTTCATTGACCATACGGTTCTTTCAACGGGAGCGTCGCCGAGGTCATTGACACCTTCCATCGGTCTTGCCCCGATAGTGTATTCCGCTATCGCGTTGTCGTGAAACTCTCCGAAGCCGGGAACTTTATCCACAGGGTTGTCTATGGCTTCCAGTATTGACTGGCGTGTCACGGAGCGGAGCCACACTCTCGCAATCTCACGGGGCACGTTGATATAAATGGCGAGGCTCGCGAAGATCACCTCTCCGTTTGCGGAGGGCTTCATGGCGTTGTAAACAACATCGGCATTCTTCCAGAGTTTCTCGATGATGCTGACCTGCGCCATATCTTTGTCGCTTGGGCGGCGGTTGCCTTTCGGCCCTTTCCCCTTGCTGTCCTTGCGGATACTGAAGTTGAAGTTTTCAGAGAAGGTCTCATCGGCTGTCATATCGGAGCATACCGAAAACTGGAACTTGGATTTGGGAGTGGCGGAAATGATGTTGCCGCCGGTCCATGTGACTGCGATATTGCCTTTGCCGAAATATCCTTTGTTGAGCACGTTTACTCCGAGTGCCTGTGCGATCGCCTTGGCAACAGTGCGGCTTTCTGTTATGATGACTTTGTTATTCATTCTTTTATTTTTTGTTTGAGGGTGTTTTTATTATGCGGTCAGAGATTTTTTACATCTTCATTCCGCGTGATTTTTTCTTTTGCGTTTCATCCTTCGGCCCGGTCTGACCTTTCTGGAGAGGCTCGTTTACTTTTTTTGTAGCCTCGTTGGTCTTGCCTTCGTTGTTCACGGCCATCTGCGTCTTGCTCTCGTTGGCGGGGGTGACGGTTTGAGCCTGACGGGGGTCAGTGAATGATGAGTTGGGACGCTGGCTTTCCGGGTTGAATGTCAGATACACGGTACAGGGATTTCCCTTCTGGTCAACCATATTGCTCATGACTACCGTTTTCCCGGCGACGTAGTCGGCCTGTTGCTGCTCTGTCATGGGCACACCGTTCCATTTTGTGATGGGTCTGATTTTACCGTCCTTTGTCATCCATGTTGATTGACGCTGTTTCAGTTCGCCGCCGTTGCCCTGATTCTGAGACTGACGCTGCTTTTTCTCATCGGGGACAAACTCGACCCTGCGGCTGTCTGCATTTACTTGTAGCGTGACAGTGTATTGCTTGCCGCTCTTGTCAGTTATCTGCTTGTCCTTGACAGGCTGACCGCTTTTGAGAGTATTTATTTCAGCCATTGTAAGTTTCGTCTGGCCGATTGTGTCCTTTACATAGATATGTTTGGCCGGAACGCTTACAATCTCATTGGTGAGTCGGTCTATGCTGATGAACGAGGGAATGACCTCTCCGGTCTGCCTGTCAACTACATCGGCTATGCGGCCGAGATTGCCGGTCTTTTTCAGATTCTCCTTGTCCTGCTCCGTGAATTTTACACCGTTGAACTCCTGACTGAGATCCGGTTTCTCACAGACGAACGAGGGGACAACTTTAACATTGCCGTTCTCATCGGTCTTGAAAGCGAGTCTTGCCGCGGCTGTCTTCATATCGCCATCGACATTGAGGCGGATGTTGATAAGACCTGATTTGCGGTTATACATCATTTCCTGCAAGTCACCGCGCTTTTCAAGTTCGTCGCGGTCAATGCCCCAACGTTCCTTGAGCGCGTTCCAGTCGATCTTGTCGGCCTCTATCTTCTGATAGCGCTTTTCAGTCTTCGGCTCAACCTTGGACGGGTCAAGCATAGCCTTGTTTGCCTCCGGATCTTTCAGCGCGTCCTGTATCACCGGGCCGACCGTTTCGAGATTCTCCGCATCAATCTTGTAGAATCCGAATTGTGACGGGTTCTTGCATTGCCTCACAAAATTTGAAAGGAATGCCTCCAGCGGATTCTTGTGTATGTTGAACACCACAAGGTCGCTGAGCTTGGAGGTCTTTGCATCGGCCATCGCCGGGGTGCCGTCCTCTTTGAGTCCGGCAACTGCGCCTGTCTCGCCTGTCTCTTTATTGTGGGCGATAAGCACTTGGTCTTTTTCTGGGGTCTGGTCTTGTGCCATTTTTTTACTTTTTAGATTTGTTTCAAGGTGTCGTGTCACCTAAGAAATAGCCGATAACATCGGGAGGCAGATAGCCTACGGGGCCTTTTTTGTGCTTCTGGACATACGGCAGCACTCCGTTCTTGCGCAGATTGTACTGCTGCCTCAGTCCGAGGCCGAATTTTCTCAGCACATCTTTCGGAGTCCATAACCGCGCTTCCTCATCGGGATTGGAAGAATCGGTCTTGCCGTGGCGTGAGTCGAGTTTCCTTTCAAGGCTGTCAACCTTGTCAAGCAAGGTCTGGAGAAGTCCGAGCATCTGTTTCTCTGATTTCGTGCTCATACGTAGCATGGTCTGTAACGGATCTCCCTTTTTGAGAGAAGCCTGTTGAGTGATGCGGGATGCCAGCTCAATCCGTGGCAGCTGATTATATCGAGAAGATCACCGAGTATGAATTTCGGATTGCCGTTGTCCTCTATCGACAATATGTTGTATTCCTTGATTCTGCGGTAGAAGGTTCTCTCGCTGACTCCGAGAATGTTCTGAACTTCCGTCTTGCTTATGCGGTATTCCCTTTCCTTGTCTGTGAGAGGGCGACATCCGTTCTCGTCAAGTTTGTGCTGTGCCGGCATATTGCTCTGGTTTAATGCCAGCGTTTGTACAGTGGAGTGCAGCTGGTCCATTATGGCTCTCATCGCACTTAATTCGCTGCTTGGTACTAATACGTATCCATCCATTTTTAGGAGTGATTAGGTGTTTGGGAGCGATATGGGGTTACACAAATGCTCCAATTAGGGTTTAGTTTATAGTTTTTGCTCTGATTGGAGCGTATCATTCGGCGACTTTCGTCATGCTCCCGTAGGAGGCGGTCTTCTTGTATTTTTCATTGTTGAAAACTAAATTGATTTGTTTCGGGCGATTTTACAGGAATAAAACATCACTACGGCATATCATTCTCTGACAGACCTCTGCCATTGTTTTGCCAATGTTTTGCCATCGCTTATCCGTTGACTCTAAAAAGATTATCTTTGTGGTTTCCGTCCTTTAATTCCAATATATGTACCCACCGAATTGCCGCTGACAAGGCGCAGTTCCGCCCAGTCCCTGAGTTCCGAAATTTTGAAATGCAGCCTGTGCCCGAATTTATGGTAAGGTATGTTTCCGGCAGAAGTTTCCTTATACAGTTGGCCCTTGGCTATGCGGTAGCCATTGGAATTGAGGAATTCCAACGCTCCGTCTATATCCACCGAGTCTGAATCATGTTTTGGTTGAAACGCTCCAATCACTTTTTCAATACATCCGCAGACTGTTGTTTCAATAATCTCCCGCAGTTGATCCACGGAAAGCACCACAATGTTTGTATTATCCATTTATAATATGACATCGCAGAGTGTGTATCCTGAGAAATACGCCATTTGGCGGGTATGTCCGATCCAGACAATCGTTAATGTGAATTTTGTGTTAAGCATTACCGTGAATCACGGAGTTTCTGCGACATCGAAGAAATTAACACTTATTATCCCCCTTTTAGTTCGCGTAAATCACGCTATGGCAGTAGATTGGCGTAAAATTGTCACTATGTCTGTCAAAAAATAACCGTCCTTCCCGTTGTTCGGAAAGGACGGCCATGAAAATCGTATGTGAAGGGCTTTGCCTACGCCCAGTTTACGGATGGAAGACTGTTGATTGCCTTATGCTTCAGTTCATCGACGACGTGCAGGTATCGCTCGGTCATTTCAAGTCCTGCATGCCCCATAAGCGACTGTACCGTTTTGATGTTTGCTCCGGCATTAAGGATATTCACCGCGAATGAATGACGGGCACAATGCCATGTGATATTCTTTCCAATCTCAGCGGCCTTTACCCACTTTTTCAACTGGATCAGTCCGGTGTCCCATTTGGGCAGGTTGAAAATCGGCTGCTTTGGATTGCTTTTGCTGTCCGGTTCTCCGATGAGGCTTATCAACATCGGGCTGAGAGGGGTGACGACACCGCACGCCTTGCTTCGTCCGGCAACTTTGCATTGCTCAAATCTCATCACACCGTTGGCGAAGTCCACATTCTCAAATGTGAGTTTCTTCAAATCGCACCACCTTATGCCTGTGTACAGGCTGAAAAGGAAGCCACGTTTTACATCGGGGCAGCTCCAAGTGAATGGCGTTTCCGCAAGTTTCCGGATCTCGTCCATTGACAATATAGGTTTCTTTATGAGCCTCGCATCACGGCGGAAAACAATCCCCTTGCATGGATTCTTCTTCATCAGTCCTTCCTCATAGGCCGATGTGACAACCTTTTTGAAAAGACCGAAGCATCTGATACCACCTTCCCCGACCGATACCTTTTTCAGATACTCTATGTATCCTGTTATCATGTCGGCTGTCAGCAAGTCCATTCTCAGGAACTCGGTGTAACGCTTGTACTTCTGGATTGAATCAAGGAAGGCTATGAAGCGGCGATAAGCCGTACCCAATCCGACCCGTGTCGGACGGGCATATATCTCATCATCACAATGCTTGCGGAAGTAACGCAGTAAATCCACTTCCTTGTCCTTTTTCAGACGATAGCCCTCACGGTCTTCGAGAAACTCCTGCTCCCGCTCGAAGCGTATCTTTTCAGCGAGGGCAAGAGTATTGCGGTTCTGAGTCCGCTCCTGTGTTGTCTTTGGAGAGAGCCAGATATATAGATTCAGATTCTCACGGCGGCGGTTGTGTTTGATTTTGTATTTAGGCTTACCGGCCATAGCCCCGTCCGTATATATGACAGGGTTGCCCGCATCGTCAATGACCGGGGTTTCAGTGCGTCCGAGATAATACTCCAACGCAAGGCTCGCACGGCCATCTTTGAGGACAGTCTGCACGAGTTTGGGGTTCTGCTTATTCTTTGTTTCGACTTTTGCCATATTGCTATGATTATGTGTTTGAGCGCAAAGTTAATGCGCTATCCACTTATGCAAAAATCGCCCTATACACTTATTAACAAACGAATCGTACAAATTGTGTACTGATTGAGAAAAAACAGGCAAATTCTCCCAAATCGTTAGAAATCAGCAAATCTCCAATCCTCTGATTCTCAAATCAAATCAAAATTCCCCAATTTCTCAAAATAATACTCGTGACTTTACCGTTTTTTTTCCACACTTCCAATATCCCGGCTCGCCTGTTTGTTGCTGTCAGGCCGGTTTCTTTCTGAAAAAGGATCTGCGGTGGCGTTCAGGGCGTGTGCGTTCAGGGCGTTTGAGGCAGAAAACGGGCAGATAGAAGAAGATCCCGACGATCGACATGATGAGTCCTCCGATGGTGCCTGTGGCGAGCGGAAACCAGAATGATTCCTTGCCGTCGCCGACCATGAAGGGTATGAAGCCGAGTATGGTTGACACCACGGTGAGGAATATGGGCAGTATCTTGGTGTTCCATGCCGTCAGATAGAGGCTGAGTGGCGACCGGCGCGGATGTCGTTCGCGCAGTGAGTTGTATTCGTTAAGGATGTATATTGAGGCGTTGACCGTGATGCCGCAAAGCAGTATGAACGAGGCGAAGCCTCCCTGGTCGAAGTTGATTTTGGTGAGGTAGAATGTCACGAACACTCCTATGAACGATATCGGTATGGTGAATATGATGGCCAGAGGCTGCATCAGCGAGTTGAAGAGTATGGAGGTGGTGAAGAATATGATGGCTATCACGAGCAGGAGCAGCCAGTAGGATGCCTCCTGATCACGGTTCCAGTAATAGTCCCATCCCTCTGTCTTGGCTGAATAGCCTATCGGGAGCTTGCGCGACAGCCGTTCGAGATCGTTCTCGAGAATTTTCTTTCCCTGTGTGCTCGATCCGATATATTCGTATTGCAGACACAGACGGTATTGCTGATTTTCTTTCGCGATCGATTTTGGAGCGTCGCGGTGGCTGACCGTCGCGAAGTCGGCCAGTTTGAGGGTGCGGCCGCCGATAGGTATAGGCATGTTCATCAGCGCCCATACATCGTAGCTCCTGCCCTGCTGCGAATTAAGATATATCTGCTCCAGGCTTCGCTCACCGTTGACATATCCGGAGTTGATCTTGCGGCCGAATATGGGATTCAGGGCGTTGTAGAGCTGCGATATGGTGAACCCTTCCTTGGCAAGGCGCTCTTTGTCGACCTCTATGGCAAATTCGCTGTAGTCGTCCTTCCAGTATGAGAATTCAGAAGCGATGGTCACCTCTTTGATGCGTCGGTGGCTGAGCAGCTGTGCCTTGAGCGAGTCGGCCCATTGTTCAAGCTCGTCGTAGTTGTAGCCGAACATCTTCACTCGATAGCTGCCGGTGCTTTCGCGCACGTCGTTGTTGAAGCCCTGGTCCTCCAGGCCGTAGACGCTCCACGAACCGCCGCCGAGAGTCTGTGCCTTGCGTATTATGTCGCTCTTTAGCTGATAGGGGAAATAGGTCTTCTGTGCGGCTTTTGTAAACATTATGTAGATCGACGCACGATACGGTGAGCTGATGGAGGTCTGAAACTGGCGTATCTCGCTGAAGCCTGTCAGATAGCTCTCCATCTGGGTGATAAGCTCGTTCATCTGTTCGAGTGTGGCGCCGTTGGGCAGTGTGGCGTAGATCTGAAGCGACGGCTCCGATTCGCCGCGGTTGAAGTAGCTGCCCGCATACACATCCTGCGTGAAAAGCCTTAAGGATCCTCCGAGAGCCACATCGGCTATCGGTTTTATCTTTTCTTTGTAGGTCTTGCTTCCGAGGGTGGCGTTGTAGAGCCGTTCCCATCGGTTGAGCTGATTGTCTGACTTGGGATTCCAGCGGTCGGTGCCTATTGATTCGGGAAGCATGAACACCGGCAGTCCGAAGCTGAGAACGAGGAGCACTGTCATGGCTGTGCGGTGACGCTGGCAGAAGCGGATGACAGCGCTGTAGGCGTGTGAGAATATCACTGCCCAGCGCTTGCCGCTGCGGCTCTTGCGGTGGCGCAGGCGCAGACCGATGCGCTCTATTAGCGCCGGAACGAGGAAGAGAGCCACAAACAGCGATACGGCAAGATTGATGATCACCACCGCCACAAAATCCTGAAGATTGAGCCTGATGCTTTCGTTGAGGAAAAACACTATGCCCAGCGCACCCACCGTAGTGAGAGTGGCCGCCATCACCGATGTGAACGCCTTGAGATTGTGCTTGTGGGTGATATGGTCGGTCATCACTATTATGTTGTCGATTATGAGGTTGAGCGATATTGTGATGCCGGCGAGCGAGTAGAGCTGTATCTCTATGCCTGTGAGATAATAGAATATCACGGCCACTGCCAGGTTGATCATCAGCGATATGGTGATGATCAGCATATAGCGCAGGTTGAGGGTGATGATGCCTACGAATGCCAGCAGTATCAGGAATGTCAGTCCCGAGCGGAAGTAGATTTTCGACAGCTCTTCATTGATGTTTTCGGTGGCGTCATATCCCATGATCACCTGATACCCTTTGGGCATTTTCGGCTTGAGCTGATCCATCAGGTCTTTCACCTTCTCGGCGAGCTGAATCTGGTTGGCGTCATCGTCGGCTGTGATGTTGAGATATATGGAGTTGAGTCCGTTGATGCGGTAGTAGCTCTGGGCTTCGGCCTCGCGCCGCTCCACGGTGACGAGCCGCGACAACGGTACGCCCGCTCCGTCGGGAGTGCTCACGAATATATGCGATGGATCAAACGATTTGCCGGCATCAAGCGTGCTGACGGAGCTTACACGCAGCCACTGGTCGCCCGAGCGGGCTATGCCGAGAAACTGTGAGCGTGAACTCTGTGTGATCGCTTCGACAAGATCGTCCGGTGTAAGGCCGAGCGAATGCAACATGTCGCTGTCATACTTTACGTTCCACTCCATCGGGCGTGCGCCCGACAGCTCCACTTTGTAGACTCCGCGCAGCTGGCCGAGTGCCGGCTTTATGTTCTCCTCGGCATAGCTCTGTATTTCGTATGGTGAGGCGGGGGCGTTGAGCGTGTAGCTTAGAAACGGGCGTGAGGCGCGGTTGTCGGCCTGACGTGTGGTGATCTGTGGATAGCTCACCTCTTCGGGCAGCTGCGACCATGCCTGCCGGATGATTGTCGACACTTCGAAGCGGGTTGCTTCGATGTCGGCGTGACGGTCGAGTCCGATCGTTATGTCGCCGCGGCCGTTCGACGAGCTGGATGTGATCTCCTTGACGCCCTGCACACGCGCAAGCATCGATTCGAGTTTGCTCGTCACTCCGCTTTCGATCACACGGGCCGAGTTGCCGGGCATGGTGAAACTCACCGTCAGGCTCGGGAGGGAGCGCGATGGCGATAGTTTGACCGGCAGCAGCGGCACCAAAGCCGCTCCCACGATGGCGAGGGCTATGAACGTGACGATGGCAGTGAATGATGATAGGCGTCGTTTCATGCGTCAGCAGAAGGCGGTGTGTGAGGTCTCGGGTTATGGTCAGCGGATATGGTGCTGTATGTCGAATTTGTTGGACAGTTCCATGCCGCTGTCGAAGTCAAATAGAGTCAGTTTGCGCAGTTTGTAGTAGCTCAGCCAGTAGTTCTGCAGTGAAGTGATGTAGTTTTTGTTGGCATCCTGCTGGCGGTTCTGCGACAGTGTGAGGGTGTTGAGATCGGCTTTGCCTATGATGAAGCGCTGACGTGTCTGCGCATACGACGTTTCGGCCAGATCGAGCGCCTCGATGGCTGAGCTGACGAGCTGACGCTGTATGTTGAAGTCGCTGACGGTCATTATCACGTCCTCTTCCATCGACAGTTCGTCCTGACGGGCCTGGATTTCAAGTATGTTGAGATTGTTCTTGGCCATGTTGAGCCGGCCTTTTCTCACTCCCCAGTCTATGAGCGGTATGTTGATCGACAGCGACACGATGTCCTGACGCATCGGGTGGTGGTAGGCGCCGGAGAAGTTGTCGGCAAACTGGTTGAAGCCCACGCTTGCATTGATGTTGGCGTTGAAGCGCTGTTCCATGCGTGTGCGGCTGACATCGCGCTGTGCTTCGAGAATACCCTGACGGTGGGAGAGAAGTTTGGGATTGTTGGCTTTGGCATGCATGAGCGCCAGATCCGGATCGATCGTTCTCGCGGAGGGCACCGACGGGAGCTGTACGGTGATCTCGGTGTTTTTGTCCATACCAAGAAACGACGCCAGTGAGAACATGGCGCGTTTCAGCGCTATGCGTGTGTTGGCGAGAGTGTTTTCGGCATTGACTTTGTCAAGTCTCAGCGTCAGCAGGTCGGCCTGCGATATCGAGGCTATCTTGAAGCGGCGTTCGCCTACGGTGTAGATCGTGTCGGCTGAGGCGAGATTGTCTTTTGCCAGACGGTATTCGGCCTGGGCGAGAGCCAGATTGAAGAAGTAGTTGACGGCCGTTTCCGACACCTCCTCCATATTGTAAAGAAATTCTTTCTTGACTTTCTCGTATTTCACCGGTTCTATGCGGCGCTCCCATCTGAACTGGTTGAAGCCTAACAGATCCTGACGGTAGCCTATACGCACGGGTATCGCTGAATACTGCGTGTAACGGGTGTGGCCGAAATTGCGCATGTAGGCCAGTGAACTTTCGACATAGAATGTTCCGCCGAGCGGGTCGAAATTCTGCACAATGTTGAGGCCGCCTGATGCGGAATATGATTTCAGGGAGTAGTAGCGGTAGACCTGGTCGGTGTTGTCGAATTCGCGTGTCACCGACTGGTTGTAGCTCGCAGGAGTGAGGTTGAGCGACAGACTCGGCAGACGTCCGGCCTTGAACGATACGTATTCCCAGTATCCCGACATATAGAGATTCTGGGAGCGGAATGCCTGCAGCGAGCTGTCGGAGGCTATCTCGATGGTGCTCTGTAGGTCGAGGGTTATGTGGCGCTGTGCGCTGATGCCGGAGGCTGTCAGCAGTGCAAGCAGTAGCAGGTGTAGTCGATTCATGATCTGTTTCGGTCGTGTGGATTGCTTATACGGTTTGGAGCGGTTTGTCGCTTTTGCGGTAGATGAGCCAGTAGACGAGCGGTATCAGGAATATGCTTATCAGTGTGCCTACAACCATTGAGCCTATCATGGCTATGGCCAGAGGCTGCTGCAGTTCCGAACCCATGTCTTTGGTGAATAGGGTGGGCACCATGGCGAATATCGTTGTGAGCGAAGTCATGATTATCGGCCTCAGGCGGCGGAGTCCGGCTGTGTGTATGGCCTCCGTCAGAGGTATGCCGGCTTTGCGCAGTTCGTTGATGGCGTCGAGTTTGAGTATCGAGTCGTTGACCACGATACCGCAGGTCACGATAATGCCTATCGCGCTCATAAGGTTGAGCGTATGGCCGAATACCCATAGGGTAAGCAGCGCGAAAGCCACGTCGAGAGGTATCTCAAGCAGCACTATCAGCGGCTGCACGAAGCTCTCGAACTGGGCGCAGAGTATGAAATACATCAGCAGTATGGAGATAGCAAGTATCACCATCAGCTCCTGCATCATCCTTGCGTTTGAGAAGAAACTGCCTGAAAATTCCACGTCCCACATGTCCGACCGGTCGACCGTCGACCGTATCCGCGACATGGTACGCTCCGGGTCGGTGATATCGTAGTAATTGAGCGGCACGTATTCGCCGTTTTTTCCGGCATGGATCTCTTTCAGTTCGCGGTCGCGGTGGGATTTCACCAGATACGACAGCGGTATCTCCGATGTCCGGCCCTCCTTGTCGGGTCGCGACTCCACGATAGTGGTGGCCAGTATCTCGTCTACGCTCCGTTCGGTGGTAGTGATGCCGATAGGCAGATATTGCTGATATGAGCGGAGAGTAGTGACCGTGTTGCCTTTCAGCGCCATGCGGAGCATGCGTTCCACTGCCGAATAATCCACATTGTAGAGCTGGAGTTTTTCGCGGTCGATCACAAGGTTTATGCGGTTGTGGAGGGCTATGCCCGACGATGGGATGCCTGTGGCCGACGCTATCTCGTCGTCGAGCGACAGCAGGCTCTCGGTTTCGGTGGCGCGTGCACGGTCGGCAGGGAAAATGCGAGCCTGAACCGTGGGCTCGTCCGAAGAGAATATCTTTTCGAAAATGTTTTCAGGAGGGCTGAAAGTCACCATCGCCTTGGGATATTCCGATCTGACGACGGAATCTATACGGGTCTGCAGAGGCGCTATGAGCGATGGACGGAGTGCGCGCAGATACACCTCGCTCTCCGACGGAGTCAGTTCGCTTCCGGCATCGAGCAGATAGTCCTGCACTCCGATATAGGCCGAGTGCATGTCGACATCGTTGTCAAGGCCTATATTGTCGAGCAGACGGTTGACGCGCGCCGCATTTTCGTCGATATTGATGTTTTCGTTCCATTCGATGCGTGCTATAAGTTCGCTGTGATCTATCTGTGGCATCCGCTCTACAGGGAGCACCATGAACATGGCCACGCACATCGGCAGGATGAGGCATATTCCCGTCACGCAGATTGCCACATGGCCGAAGCACCAGTCAATGATGCGCGTGTACACACGGTCGAGCCATGCGTTGACCTTGGTAGCCGTCTTCCCTTCATGGGCGGCGCGTGTGGCGGTGTTGTGTCCGCTTTTGCGTGAGGCTTTGCGGCGGTAGACAAGCATGTAGATCACCGGCAGAAGCATTATGCCTGTTATGTAGCTGACGGCAAGTCCGGCGGTGATGGAAAACGCCTGGTCGGTGAATATCGCGCCGGCTATGCCGCTCATGAACACCAGGGGCACGAATACCGCCACAGTGGTCAGCGAGGAGCTGAGCATCGGGGTGATCATCTCCGATGTGCCTTTGTCGCAGGCACGCATGAGCGTAAGTCCTTTCTGTCGGTATTGGGTGATGTTTTCGGTTACTATCACGGAGTTGTCGATCATCATGCCTACGGCGAGGATAAGTCCCGAGAGCGAAATGATGTTGAGCGACACATGGAAGAGATAGAACAGCAGGAACGTGATTATGATAGCCACCACTATGCTGGCGCCGATGATGATGGATGCGCGCATGTCGCCCATGAAGAAAGCCGTGACCATAAACACGAGTATGAATCCCAATATTAGATTCTGCACGAGATTGGATATGGTGTAGTCGAGCAGCTCGGTCTGGTTGCGGCTCTGCGAGAATTCTATGTCGGGATAGAGTTTCGAGAAGTATTCGGCGGTCTGCGACAGCGATTCCTTCATGTCGTCCATGTTCTCCTCGCTCTGCTTTATGATGGCCAGAGTCACGGCACGTTTGCCGCCGAAGTAGGAGTAGCCGTTCTCGCTGTCGGCTGTGACTTCCACACGGCACAGATCGCGCAGCTGCTGCATGCGGCCATTCTTGCTGATGTAGATGTTCTCTACGTCGACCACGGTGCGCAGCTGGTTGGATATGTGTACGTTGTATTCATAGTAGCCGTCGCGCACGGTCATCGTCCCTGGCTCGATATTGTTGGCGGTCAGAGATTTTTCGAGGTCGTCGACAGTCACTCCGGCAAGCTTCATCTTCGTTTCGTCGGGCACTATCCGCAGATATTGTCCCGGGATGCCGGTGACGTCGGCCATGGCTATCTCCGGCAGCTGCTCAATGCGTCGGCGCACGACATTGTCGGCCAGTTCGCACATCTGCAGGAAGCGTGTTTCGTCGGTGGAGCCGTAGGGCCGGTCGCTGCGCAGAGTCATATTGAGATACAGCACCGGTATGTCGGTGGCCGACGCTTTAATGGCCTTCGGTCGCCGTGTGTCGCGCGGCAGTGTGTTCATCGCGGCGTCGATTTTTTCGTTGACTTCGATAAAGGCGAGGTCGGTGTTGACGCCGTAGTCAAATTCGAGCTGTATGACCGACAGACCGTCGCGCGTTAGGCTCTTTATTTCGTTGAGGCCGCCCACTTGTAGCAGCTGTCGGCGCACCGTGGCGGTCACGTTGTTCTCAAGCTCGCGCGCACCTGTGTCGTCGCCCTGTATCTGCACTGTGATATGGGGTATGGCGATACCGGGCAAAAGACTTACCGGGAGTGAGAAATATGTGACAAGTCCCACAATAAGACAGGCCAGAAAGGCCATGATCACAGCTATAGGGCGCTTGAGAAGAAAATGTATCATACGATGGAGGGGCTGTCGGTTGGTGTGGGGTAGTAACGTCTGTTCAATGTTTGTCGTCGACCACTGTCACCGGCGATTCATGAGCCAGGTTCACATTGCCGTCATAGATCACTTCCATCCCTTCGGTCAGTCCGTCGGTGATTATATATTCGTTCATGTTTTCAAGTCCGGTGGTGACATAGTTCCATAAGGCTTTGCCGTTGCTGTGGACAAATACCACCTGCTTGCCGGTGCGGAGCACTACTGCCGACTTGGGCACTACAAGGGCGTTTTCAAGATCGCGCTTCACGCTCATTTTCACATTCATGCCGTCAAACAGTCCGGAGCCTTTGACGGAGGCGCGCACCGTCACGAGGCCGTCGTCATTGACCACCGGATTGATCTCGCTCACAGTCCCTTCTGAGGTTTCGCCCGTGGAGAATGAGGTGACAGTCACACGGTCGCCCTGACGTATCACTGACAGTTCGCTCTCAAGTATCTTGAACTCGACATCCATGCCGCCCGATGCCACGATGCGGCAGAACGGCTGGGAGTTGTCAGGCCGGTTGTGGACTTTCTGAAACAGGTTGGCCACTACGCCGTCGAACGGTGCCTTCAGAGTGGCGTCTTCCAGTTCGCGGCGCGTCTGCTGCAATACGGTTTCGGCCTTGTCGAGGCCGCTTCGCAGCCTGGCGAGTTTCATCACCTCAGCAGGCACTTCGCCGGGCTTTTCCGGATCGTATCCCTGACCGATCAGCACATCTGCCAGTTCCAGCCGTGCGGTTTCAAGGTCGTTGAGGTTCTGGGTCAGGGTGTTTTCAAGTTTGAATTTGTCGAGCGAGGCTATTGGCTGCCCTTTCCTGACGTGTTGGCCGTTCTTCACCATTATGCGGTCGATCACGGCATCGGACGATGCGAAACTGAGGTCGGCGAAGTCGTGTGCGCTGACTTTGCCGTTGCTCACGGTTTCATGACTGAACATCTTTGGTGTGAGTTTCAGGGTCTTGACTTCCGCTATTTTCGAGGGAAGCACGGTCGCTACGCTGTCGGTATCGTGTTCTGAACTGTCGGAGGCATTTCCGCAGCTGCTGAAGCCTATTCCGAACATTGTGCAGGCTATTGATGCGGCTAATGTCAGTCGTTTCATTACAGTCTATGGTATTCTGATTGGTGTCTGATATAATTGACGATAAATTTAGTAAAAAAGTTACAGTGCGCAGGTTTTTTTAACTTTTTTTGAGGGATGTTGTTCGTAGTGGGCATCTGGCAATGATATGGCAAGACGGTGTGGCACATACTGTTGATGGTATCCGTGCCCACCGTCTTGTCTATGGCGGTTCTTTCCGTAAAGCCGGGGTTATTTCAGATTCTGCCGTGCTTGTTCGAGATAGGATTTCATCGCGTCATGGTCGTGACGCTCTACGATCTCTTTCAGTGTGGCCAGACGCTCTACGATCTGGTCGAGCTGTGAGGGGGTGTTGGGGTTGAACAGTATCTCGCTCAGCAGGAAGTCGTCCTCCGACATCAGACCGCGTGCTATGGCCATATGGCGCTTGAAGGTCGTGCCGGGGGCATCCTGATGTTTCATGACCGACGCGAATACGAGCGTCGACGCGAACGGGATCGATAGAGAGTAGGCTATCGTGCGGTCATGCTCTTCGAAGGTGTACTCCTCGATATGCAGCCCGAGCTGTCCGTATAGATCCTTGAAAAACACACGTCCGAGATGATCGCCTTCCGATATGATGATGGCGTTTTCGTCGGCGAGATTGCTCAGCGACGCGAATGTGGGGCCGAACATCGGGTGGGTGGAAACGAACGGATGTCCGCCCCCGGCATAGAATTCCGGCAGTCCGGTCTTCACCGAAGAGATGTCGGAAAGTATGCAGGAGCGGTCGATATGGGGCAGCACGGCCTTGAATGCGTCGAGCGTGTATTTGACCGTGGCGGCATTGATCACCATTTCGGGGTGGAAACCGTCTATCTCGTCAAGGTCGCTGAACCGTTGCGCGTTGTAGGTGAACCGCAGTCGTTGAGGGTCGGGGTCGTAGACGGCCACCTCGTGGGTGAAAGAGAGCAGGTCGCTGAAAAACGACCCCATCTTGCCTACTCCCATTATAAGTATACGCATAGGGCAGTGGTCAGCGGGCACGATCGTTCAACACCTCTATCTGCTGGCGCACCGATTCGTCGTGGATGGCGAGCAGTATGGTGCGCATGAAGTTTTCGTCCATACCCATCTCCTGTCCGAGCGTCACGCGGGTGCGGATTATATCGTTGTAGCGGTTGGCCTGCACTACGGGCATACGGTGTTCCTTCTTGTACTGGCCTATCTCGCGCGACACTCTCATGCGCTTTGCAAGAGTTTCGAGCAGGTCGTTGTCGATCTGGTCGATCTGCTGGCGCAGAAGAGTCAGGTTTTCTGTCGACTGGCGTGAGTCGCGCACCACGAGGGTGTTGAGTATGAAGTTGAGAATCTCGGGCGTAACCTGTTGCGAGGCGTCGCTCCATGCCTTGTCGGGATCGCAGTGGCTCTCTATGATCAGACCGTTGAAACCCATGTCGAGCGACTGCTGCGAGAGGGGGGCTATCAGTTCGCGCTTGCCTCCGATATGCGAGGGGTCGACGATGATCGGCAGCGAGGGAAACCGCAGGCGCAGCTCTGTCGGGATATGCCATTGCGGCATATTGCGGTAGAGATGCTTGCCGTAGGTGCTGAAGCCGCGGTGGATGGCTCCCAGACGTCTGATGCCGGCGTTGTAGATGCGCTGCAGGGCGCCGATCCATAGTTCGAGATCCGGATTCACCGGGTTTTTGACGAGCACGGCCACATCGGTGCGTCCCGACTCCTGAAGTGTGTCGGCGATCTCTTGCATGGCGAAGGGGTTGGCCGAGGTGCGTGCGCCGATCCACAGCAGATCCACTCCGGCAGCAAGGGCGTCGTTGACATGCTGGCGGGTGGCCACTTCGGTGGCTGTGTACATGCCGGTCGTTTCCTTGACTTTTTTGAGCCATTCGAGTCCCGGAGCGCCGACGCCTTCGAAGCCGCCGGGCTTGGTGCGGGGTTTCCATATTCCGGCACGGAATATCTTGATGCCGTTGGCGGCGAGTTCAGCCGCGGTGGAGAGCACTTGTTCTTCGGTTTCTGCACTGCAGGGGCCGGCTATGACGAGTGGTCTGTCAGGGTCTATCCCCTTGAAGATGATAGGTTGCAGGTCTTCCATCGGTTTCTGACGTTTTTTGTGTATGTTTTAATATGTTTGGATTTGTCTGTCTGACGATTGTCTGATGCGGGCGAGTGCCTCGCGGAGTTTCTCTTCGGTGGCGCAGAGCGATATGCGTATGTAGCGGTCGCCGTTGCTTCCGAATATGAAGCCGGGGGTGACGAACACCCGCGACTCGTAAAGCGCACGGTCGGCCACGGCCTCGCTGCCGCTCTCACTGTCGGCTATGCGCCCCCACAGAAACAGTCCGCGCTGCGTCGGGTCGAATGTGCATCCCAGGGCTGTCATCACCTCCTCGGCCACGGCACGTCTACGTGCATACGTGGCGTTGAGCGTATCGTACCATGATTTGTCGGCCTCAAGCCCTTTGACAGCTGCCAGCATCATGGGCCGGAACTGTCCGCTGTCGATGTTCGACTTCACTTTGAGTATCCACTCGATCATAGTGGGATTGGAGGCCAGCATTCCCATGCGCCATCCGGCCATGTTGTGGCTTTTGCTCATTGAGTTTAGCTCTATGGCCACATCCTTGGCTCCCTCGATCTGCAGCAGGCTTGTGGGGTTTTCGTTGAGGATTAAGCTGTAAGGGTTGTCGTGGGCTATCACTATGCCATGACGTCGGCCGAAATCCACTATCCGTTGCAGAAGTTCGGGAGTGGCCTGAGTGCCGGTGGGCATGTGGGGATAGTTGACCCACATCAGTTTTATGCGTTCGAGCGGCATTTTTTCGAGCTGGTCGAAGTCGGGAAGCCAGCCGTTTTCCTCGGTGAGATCGTAGTTGAACACTTCGGCCTGCGCCAGACGGCTCACCGACGTGTAGGTGGGATATCCCGGATTGGGCACAAGCACGCCGTCGCCCGGATTGAGCAGAGCAAGCGAGACATGGAGTATTCCCTCCTTGCTTCCTATCAGCGGCAGGATCTCTTTTGATGGATCCAGCTCCACGCCATACCAGCGCCGGTAGAAGTCGGCGTAGGCTTGGCGCAGCGCGGGGAGTCCGGTGTAGGATTGATAGCTGTGGTTGCCTTCCTTGCGTGTCTCTTCACACAGGGTGTCGATCACTTCGTCGGCCGGCATGCGGTCAGGGCCGCCGATACCGAGCGATATGATGTCGCGGCCTTCGGCATTGAGGCGCGCCACCTCGCGCAGCTTCTTGGAGAAGTAGTATTCTTTCACCTCGCTTACCCTGGAGGCTGGTTGTATCTCTTTTTTCATGATTCTGGATGTGTTTGGAAGCTGTCAGATTTCATTTTTGCATTCCTTGTATTCGCCGAGCACTCTGAAGTCGTTGAGCAGAGGGCGCACTGCGTCGAGTGCCTGGCGGTAGCGCACGAAGGAGTCAAACGTAAGGTCGATATAGAATCTGTATTCCCATTCGCGGCCTATTATGGGCATCGACTGGATTTTCGAAAGGTTCATGTCGTAGAACGAGAAAATTGTCAGCACCTTCGACAACGCCCCGTGGGTATGGGGGAGGGTGAATACGATTGACGATTTGTCGAGCTGTTCCTCCTTCGGTTTGAGCTCCGGAGCCATCAGAGGATCGGCGAGTATCAGGAAGCGCGTGAAATTGCGCTTGTTTGTTTCGATTCCGCGGGCAAGTATTTCGAGTCCGTAGAGTTCGGCGGCCAGTTCGCCGCACACGGCCGCGTGTCCGCGCAGGTCATGCATGGCTATGTCCTTGGCGCTTCCGGCTGTGTCGAGTTTCTCCACAATGCGCAGATTCGGATGCCGGCGCAGATACTGTTCGCACTGCATCAATGCCATCGGATGGGAGTTGACTTCGGTCAGCGAGTCGATCGGCTGGCCTGGCAATGCGGCAAGCACATGGGAGATTCTCATCTTGTGTTCGCCGACGATCGTCAGATTGCTTTTGCGCAGCAGTTCGTGGTTCTGGAGCAGGGCGCCGGCAATGGTGTTTTCAATCGCGAGTATGCCGATAAGGGATGCATCGGTGTCGAGTGTCTCGAACATTGCCTGGAATGTGTCGCAAGGCACTGTGTCGATCTCTGTCGGTGCGAAGTAGGCTCTTGCCGCTGCATCGTGGTAGCAGCCTGCCACTCCCTGTATGGTCACTTTGGGTTTCATTGCGTATGTGTGGGATGGTCAAAATAAAAATCCCGTCGTCATCTTGTGGCGCCGGGATTTGTTATGTTTCATTCAATTTTCGTTGCAGTCGTTGATTCAGGCATGCGAAATCCCGTTTTTATTTTTGGTAAAATAAAAATACGAATAATAATATGCGCTAAATCGTGTCATGCGTTATCTGTTGTTTTCAATGCAAATGTAGGTATTATTTCTGAAATGTAGCAATAAACCCCGAAAAAATTTCAGATTATTTTATTTTTGAATGAAATCGTATCGGATAGTATCTGGCACGACGTCGGATTACGTACGATTTGCTGAACGAATTCCGAAGTCAATGCCCGGCCACCATTCTGATCGCTTCCTGTGGAGTGACGAGGGTCTGTTCGCCGTTGGCCATCGATTTCAGAGTGAGTTTGCCCTGCTTCATCTCTTCTTCGCCTACGAGTGCCACGTAAGGAATGGATTTGGCGTTGGCATACGTCATCTGCTTCTTCATCTTGGCTACGTCAGGATAAATCTCGCAGGCTATGCCCCCTTCGCGCATGGTCTTCATCATGGCCATGGCCGCTGAGGCCTCCTGATCTCCGAAATTGGCAAACATCACTTCGGTCGACGATGTGGCCTCGGCCGGATACAGGTCGAGCTGGTTGAGCACGTCGTAGATGCGGTCGGCGCCGAACGATATGCCTACACCCGATAGCCCGGGCATACCAAACACTCCGGTGAGGTTGTCATAACGGCCTCCGCCGGTGATCGATCCTATCTCCACGTCGCGGGCCTTCACTTCGATGATAGTGCCGGTGTAGTAGTTAAGTCCGCGTGCAAGCGATGAATCGAGTTCCACTTCGGCACGCATCCCGAGATTTTCGGCTCCGTTTATGACGGTCTGCAGCTCGGCTACTCCGAGCAGTCCGGTCTCATTGCCCGCGAGGATCTCTTTGAGTGCGTTCAGACGTGTCTTTGTGTCGCCGCCGATGGCAAGCACCGGCTCAAGGCGAGCTATGGCATCGTCGGTCAGTCCGCGCTCTGTAAGTTCCTCCTTAACTTTGTCAAGTCCTATTTTGTCGATCTTGTCGATGGCCACGGTGATGTCGGTGAGCTTATCCGGGGCTCCGATCATCTCGGCTATTCCGGCCAATACTTTGCGGTTGTTGAGCTTTATGGTGATCCGTATGCCCAGACGAGCAAACACTTCGTCGATAATCTGCAACAGTTCTATCTCGTTGATCAGCGAGTCGCTGCCCACCACGTCGGCGTCACACTGGTAGAACTCACGGTAGCGTCCTTTCTGCGGACGGTCGGCACGCCATACGGGCTGGATCTGGAAACGCTTGAACGGCATCGTCAGTTCGTCGCGGTGCTGCACCACAAAGCGTGCGAACGGCACCGTCAGGTCATAACGCAGTCCTTTTTCGCTCACCTTCGGCGTCAGATGCACGTAGTCGCCGGAGTCGATCATCGTGCGGTCGGCGCCGCGCAGCCAGTCGCCCGAATTGAGGATTTTGAAGAGCAGCTTGTCGCCCTCTTCGCCATATTTGCCCATGAGGGTCGAAAGATTCTCCATGGCCGGAGTTTCGATCTGGTTGAATCCGTAGAGTCTGAATACACTGCGGATCGTGTCGAAGATATAGTTGCGGCGGGCCATCTCTTCGTGTCCGAAGTCGCGGGTGCCCTTGGGTATGGATGGTTTCTGTGCCATTGCTGTCGTTTATTTTCTGATCGCCTCAAGTGCGGCGGTGATTGTGGCTATCTTTGCTTCGGCGTCGGCCAGCTTCTTGCGCTCGCCCTCTACCACAGCGGCCGGGGCGTTGTTGACAAAGCGTTCGTTGCCGAGTTTCTTCTCTACGCTGACTTTGAAGCCCTGATAATATTTGAGGTCTTTTTCGAGTTTGGCCGTTTCGGCTTCTACGTCGATGGAGTCGAGCAGCGGCACATTGATTTCCGTCAGCCCTACCATGAATGTGGCTGCAGCCGGATCTTTGGTAGCGTTGTGGTTGACGGCCGAGGCGTTGGCGAGTTTCATCACCGGAGCATCGACAGCCTTGTCCCAAGAGCCGATTATGTTGACGGTAAGAGGCTCCTTGTTGGGGATGTTTTTCTCGGCGCGGATGTTGCGCAGGCCATTGACTGCCGCCTTGACGGTTTCCATCAGCCGGGCTTCGTGAGGATGACGGTCGGCCGGCAGCTCTATCTGCGCATACATGATCGACTCGCCGTCGCGACGCTCTGTGAGATGCTGCCACAGCTCTTCGGTTATAAAGGGCATGAATGGGTGGAGCAGACGCAGCAGAGAGTCGAATATGCCGAGGGTCTCATTGTATGTGGTGCTGTCCGACGGAGAGCCATAGGCCGGTTTTACCATTTCGAGATACCATGACGAGAAGTCGTCCCAGAACAGGCGGTAGGCTTCGCGAAGGGCTTCCGATATGCGGAATTTGCTGAAGAGGTCGGCGATCTCCTCGGTCGATTGTGCCAGACGCTCTTTCATCCATGATATGGCGAAACGTGCAGCTTCGGGCTGCGTGGCCTCAGCGCTGACCTCCCAGCCTTTGACCAGACGGAAGGCGTTCCACATCTTGTTGCAGAAGTTACGTCCGGTTTCGCAGAGTTTGGTGTCGAATAGTATATCGTTTCCGGCAGGTGCGCAGAGCATGATTCCCACGCGTACTCCGTCGGCGCCGTAGTCGGCTATCAGCTTGAGAGCGTCGGGGGAGTTGCCGAGCTGCTTCGACATCTTGCGGCCTATTTCGTCGCGGACTATGCCGGTGAAGTACACGTTGCGGAACGGTTCCTTGCCTGCGAATCCGTAGCCTGCCATGATCATGCGGGCCACCCAGAAGAATATGATGTCGGGGCCTGTCACCAGATCGGTGGTAGGGTAATAGTAGCGCATCTCCTCATTGTCGGGATCGAGGATGCCGTTGAAGAGTGTGATAGGCCAGAGCCACGACGAGAACCAGGTGTCGAGGCCGTCCTCCTCCTGACGCAGGTCGGCGGCGGTGAGCGACGGATCTTTCTCGCATGCGAGCTTCAGAGCCTCGTCGGCATCCATGGCCACTACAAACGAGCCGTCAGGCAGATACCATGCAGGAATACGGTGACCCCACCATAGCTGACGCGAGATACACCAGTCGTGGATCTCGGCCATCCAGTGGTCAAAGGTGTTTTTGAATTTTTCGGGAATGAATCGTACGGTGTCGCTGTCGACAGCCCCTACGGCCGGACGAGCCAGCTCGTCCATGCGCAGAAACCACTGGTTGCTCAGGCGAGGCTCGGCGACGGTATCGGCGTTGCGCTCCGAATATCCGACCTTGTTTTCGTAATTTTCTACCTTCTCGATCAGACCCGCTTCGGCGAGATCCTTGGCTATCTGTTCGCGCACGGCAAAGCGGTCCATGCCTATGTACATGCCGGCAGCCTCGCTGATGGTGGCGTCGTCGTTGAATATGTCGATCGTGTCAAGGTTGTGTTTCTGGCCGAGCATGTAGTCGTTGACATCATGGGCCGGGGTGACTTTCAGGCAGCCTGTGCCGAACTCCATGTCGACATAATCGTCCTCGATCACGGGTATCTCACGGCCAACCAGAGGCACGATCACACGCTTGCCCTTGAGATGGGCGTTTTTGGGATCGTCGGGATTGATACACATGGCTGTGTCGCCCATAATGGTTTCCGGACGGGTGGTGGCTACAACGGCATACCTGTCCTCGCCGACTATATAATAGCGCAGATAGTAGAGCTTGCTGTGCTCCTCTTTATAGATCACTTCAATGTCGCTCAGAGCGGTCTTGGCCTTGGGATCCCAGTTGACCATCCGCTTGCCGCGGTAGATAAGCCCGCGGCGGTAAAGATCGACAAATACCTTTGTGACACTTTTCGACCGCAGATCGTCCATGGTGAAGGCGGTGCGGCTCCAGTCGCACGAGGCTCCGAGCTTGCGCAGCTGCTGCAGGATGATGCCTCCATACTGGTGAGTCCAGTCCCACGCGTGTTTCAGAAACTCCTCGCGTGTGAGATCGCTCTTCTGGATTCCCTTTTCGGCAAGCTTGGCCACGACTTTGGCCTCTGTGGCTATCGAAGCATGGTCGGTGCCGGGCACCCACAGGGCGTTTTTGCCCGTCATGCGGGCGCGGCGCACGAGTATGTCCTGTATCGTGTTGTTGAGCATGTGGCCCATGTGGAGCACGCCTGTGACATTGGGCGGCGGGATAACGATCGTATAGGGTTCGCGCGCGTCGGGAGTGCTCTTGAAGAGGTCGTGACGCATCCAGTAGTCATACCATTTGTCTTCAACCTCCGAAGGGTTGTATTTGGTGGCAAGCTCGTTCATTTTGTGCGTATGGTTGGTTTCTGTATTTGCTTGATTGTTGATGTCGGAAGTGCAAAATTACGCAATATTCCCCCGCCGAGCAAATCTTTTCCCCCGCAAAACCGCAGGTTATAGACCGCCGCCCACCGATGTACACACCTCAACACTGCGCCATGGCACGGATCAGAGCGAGGCTACGGCTTCGTCGAGGCTTTCCGACAGCAGCCGCCTGAAATCGCGGCTATGGGCGTTGCGGGTGTCCATATCGGCTATCGCTTTTTCCAGCCGTGGCAGGAAAATCGAAAGCATCCCTCCGCGGTCGGCTTGCCTGACAGTGTCGGCCACAAGACGACCGACACTGTGTTGTGTCGTGTCCTTGACCCAGTTGACGCTGCCTGTGAGACAAAACTGTTCGACGGTGTAGGTCATAGCCTCGGCCACATGCTCGGCGCCGGGATTGAGCGATTCGATATCTTTTATGAATCGTCTGATGCGTGTCGTTCGCGGACGTGCCCGCCCCCGCGATGTCCGGCCGGCCTCTTTGGCTATCAGCGACTTTGTCTTGGCCATTTTTTTGTCTATATCGGGATTGATGTAGAAATCAAGATACTCCTTGGCCTCGCTTCGGGCCTCGTAGAGATCGGTTATTAGCTCGGTGAGCTGTTGGGCGGACATTCCGGCCAAAACTTTTTTCAGTGCGGTTTTCGACATATCCGCAAAGTTACACATTTTTAGACAATCTCTATGAGAGTGTTTGAATTTCACTTCTATTCACTCAAAGAGGATTTTCGGAGAGATTCGCGTGAGTTGATGAGGGAGCGATGCGGGCATCGTGACCGATGAAACTTGACGCGAATCGCCCGAAAAGACCTTTGAGGGGATGGAAAGAAGTCCCTATATATTTCTTCGTGTTAAATTCAAACATACTCTTAATGACTGCTGCCGTAGTTTCAGCAGAGGATGATTACACAGCGCGGTAAAAAATAGTAGAGGCGCTGTGCCAAAATCCGACATTTCGACACAGCGCCTTTGAGGTGCATACGTTTGGCCAAGTGCGTTGTCATAGCGGCCCGGATGAGCCGTTATGACATGTATCCTTGATCAGTTGTAGCCTTTGTTCTGCACATACAGTCCGGGAACATAATAAAGCTGGTTGTAGGGGATCGGATAGAATTCGTTTTTGCCTGCGGTGTAGTGGGCATCCTGATAATACTGTCCGTATCTGGTGTCATTATACACCGAGTTTTTTTCAGACTCAAAATATGCGTTCAGCACAGTGGATGCTATGCCCCATCGGCGCAGATCGAAGTAGCGGCTGCTTTCCATGGCCATTTCGAGGCGTCGCTCCCAGCGCAGGCATTCGCGTGCGGTTTCCTTGCTGGCGAAATATGAAGACGGATAGGGAGATATTTCGCAATACTCGCTGGCATATGCTATGTGCTTGTCGATCGAGTTGGCTGCGCGCTGGCGTATGTCGTTGATGATTTCGCGGGCTTCCGGCAGACGTCCAAGCTCTATCAGCACCTCGGCCCGCATGAGCATCACGTCGGTGTAGCGTATCACGTAGTCATTCATCGCAAAAGCCTGCCATGAACCCTCGAAAGTTTCTCCGGCGCTACGCTGCGGCACTTCTTTGAGCGAAGTGTAGTAGCCATAGGTGTTCGGCGTTCGGGAGTTGTCGAGCGTCATGATGTACTCATCCTCGTATTTGTAGGGAAATGTTGGCATTCCGACCGTGTGGAACAGGCGCGGATCCCATTTCTGGGTGGATGGTATGCCGTTGACCGGATAGATGTCGGTGTCATTGAACGAGTCGAACATCGGCAGACCGTTCTGTGTCTTGAACGCATTGACCAGATTCTGCGACGGTTTGTGGAAGTCCCAGCCACACGACCACATGCCCCAGCAGCCGTTAAGGGTATTCGACCAGTTGGCGCGGCCAAAACGAGTGTTGTCGTCAGTATATTGCGAGGTCTGCACAGCAAACACGGATTCCTTGCTGTTCTTGTATTCCGGAAGGAATATGTCGCCGAAATCCTCAAGATACCCATAGCGGGAGTTCTTTACGATCTCGGTGTATTCCACCACTTTGTTCATGTATTCCGCGTTTATGAATCCGGTGCCGGTAGTAGCCTCGTATCCGTCGCCCCAGGCAAGAGTCAGATAGCATTTGGCGAGATATGCCGCCGCGGCCACCTTGTTGGCGCGTCCGCCGCCATCCTCCGCTTCGAGGGGAAGACCTTCGAAAGCCAGCTCGAACTCGCCGATCACCTTCCCCATCAGTTCCTGATAGGTGAATTCATTGTTTTTTATCTGTTCGTGTGTGCTCTGTTCGAACACGGCTTTGTCGATCCATGGCACCTGACGGAACATGGTGACGAGCTTGAAGTAGCTGTGGCCGCGCAGGAAATGGATCTCCGCCTCACGCCGGGCTGCTGTCGCTCCGCCGAGTTTCTCTATGCCGTATTGTTCCAGCGCTGTAAGTGCTCGGTTGCATCGCGATATGTTGCAGTAAAGACGATACCACAGTTCGTCGAGCTCGCCGGGAGTGGAAGTGAGTGTCGACCAGATCTCCATGGGATGATAGCCGGTGTCGGTTGTGCCGCCGCCACCTTTGAGGCAGTCATCAGATCCGAGATCGCCATAAGGCCACAGATTGAAGGGATAGGAATACCAGCAGTCGCCAAGCGAGGCATAGGCTGCGTTCACCATTTTGTCTGGCTGGGAATATGCGAGTTCTCCGTCGATGACTCCTGTCGGTGGAACGTCAATGAAATCGTTGCACGCCGAAAATGTCGGCAGGATAGCTGACAGAAGTAAGTATTTTATTGCTTTCATTATTAGGATGTTGTTGCAGGATTAGAAATCAAGTTGGAGTCCGAATGAAACGGATGTCGGTATAGGATACGCCCAATTGGGATTTTCCGGATCGGAGCAGGTGAGCGAACGGCTCTTGATTGTCAGCAGATTCTGTCCTGAAACATATACACGAGCCTTGTTCATGCGGAGTTTCGAAAGAAGCTTGTCTGGCAGACTGTAACCGAGCTGGAGCGTGCGGAGTTTTGCGTATGAGCCGTTTTCCACGAAGTAGGATGATGCGCGGCCTTCATCGCCTTTATTGTTGGTGGTCAGCATCGGGATGGTCGACGAGGTGTTGACGTCAGGAAGCCATGCGCCAAGCAGGCGACTGCCCTTGTTGCTTCCGGCATCGGTCACGCTCCAGAAGTCGTTCTGAAACTTCTGGTTGTTGTAGACGTCCTGCCCCAACACACCTTGCCAGAACATCTGGAAGTCGAAATTCTTGTATCCGAGTTCGACATTCAGGCCGAATGACAGATCCGGCACGGGATTGAATATCCAGGTCTGGTCATCGGGGGTGATACGTCCGTCGCCATTGAGATCGGCATATTTCATCCCTCCCATGCGCGCATTGTCCTGTCCCGATGCCGAGGCCTCTTGCTGTGTCTGGAACAGACCGTCGAACACATAGCCCGTCATCGAGCCGTAAGGCTGTCGCGACTCCACGAGGTTTTCGCTGGTAGTGTGGGCATACGAGCCGGTAGTTGTGGAGGGAAGATATGTGACGCGGTTGCGGAAGAAGTCAAGATTGAGCGATGTCCTGTAGGAAAGACCGCAGTTCAGCTCGTCACGCCATCCTGTCTGGAATTCCATGCCCCAGTTGCGCAGCGACGGGCCGTTAAGCCATGATGCGCCTCCTTCACCCATGGCGCCGAGATAGGCCGGTGTTATGAGCATGTCTTTTACATCCTTGATGTATGCGTCGACCGTTCCGAACAGTCGGTTTCCAAACAAGCTGTAGTCAATTCCGGCGTTGTATTGTATCGTCGTTTCCCATTTCAGATTGTCGTTGGCGGTCTGGCTGGCAACATATCCTGAAGGGAAAATGCCGCTTTGCTGAAGCAGGAGGTCGTAGGCGGTCGATGTGACGCGGTCATTGCCGTAATCGGTCACGTAGAGTGCGTAGCGGGCAGTGTTGGATATAGCCTGATTGCCGGTCTTGCCCCATGACAGACGTATCTTCAGGTCATTGAGCCACGATTTTCTGATGTTTTCCGAAATACGGTAGCCGAGTGTGGCCGCCGGGAAAGTTCCGTAGCGGTTGTTGCGGCCGAAGCGCGACGATCCGTCGCGGCGTATGGTGAATGATGCCAGCAGAAGATTGCGCCAGTTGTAGTCGGCTTTGCCGAAATATGACACAAGGGCGTAGGCCGACTTGTTGCCGGTCGATTTCTCCACGCCTACCGATGCGTCGGGATACATATAGTCGGGGGTCTCGATGTCATAGTCTTCGTTATAGCCCGAAAAGTCGATGCGGCTCTGGCGGAACATCTCCATGCCGGCCAGAAGGGTCAGCGTATGGTCGTTGGCCAGAGTGAGGCTGTAGTTGGCCGTATTGGTCCAGGTCCACTTGGAGTCATTGGCCTGCGAGAGGGTTGTCGAATTGGTGTCGTTGTTGACAATATCGCTGTGGAAGGTATAATTGTATGAGTGTATAAAGGCCGCATCATAGTCGAGGCCGAAGTTGCTGCGCAGTGTCAGTCCTTTGACGGGTCTGATGTCGATGAATGCGTTGCCGAATAGCCTCCATATATTGAGGGCGTTGTCTTTGTTGAAAGCAAGTTCGCGCAAGGGGTTCTGTCGGTCTGCCATGCTGCCTACCGGACCGGCATAAGTAGTGCCGTCGGTTTCGAACACCGGTACTGTCGTTGGCATTTTCAGGGCGTTTTCCATCGGCTGGCAGTCGACCTGCTTGGTGTGTGTGAGAGTGAAGTTCTCACCTACCGACACTGCCTTGCTGACATTGAAAGTGGAGTTTACACGAGCCGCGATATTCTCGAAGTCGGTATATTTCAGTATACCGTCATTCTTTTTATACCCCATGGAGAAAAACACCGTGCTCTTGTCTGTGGCCGATGAGACCGATGCGTCATAACTTTGGGAAAAGCCTGTACGGGAAATCTCGTCGAGCCAGTCGGTGTTCGACATCATCATGGTGCGCCGGGAGTTGATATATCCGTCATACAGGCCGTTGACCGTATAATCCACATATCTGTTGCTGGCGATGTCATAGATCCTGACTGGATATCCCGACGGAGCATGGAGGTCAAGGCCGTAGCTCGAAGCATACGCTGCAGGATCGATGCCGTCGTTCATAGCCGCCTGAGCCATTGCGGTGGCATATCCGGGAGTGTCAAGCAGCTTCATTGTTGACTGAGATGAATAGAACTGTGCAGTGAGATTCGCGGAGAAGCTCACATTGATCTTGTTGCCTTGCGATGCTTTGCCACGTTTGGTGGTGATGATTATAACACCGTTGGCGGCACGAGAGCCATAGATCGATGCAGAAGCAGCATCCTTCAGCACCTGCATGCTTTCGATATCGTTCATGTTGAGTGAGTTCAGTGTCGCTGTGGTAGGAACCCCGTCAATCACAAACAGCGGATCCTGTGAGGCATTGAACGAACCAATGCCGCGGATACGCACAGAGCCGGTGCCGCTCGGCGAACCGTTGCCGGTTATCGTCATGCCCGGCACCTTACCCTGAAGGGCACGCATTGGATCTGTGTCTGACGACGTTTCAAGCGATTTGGTGGAAACGACCGATACGGCGCCGGTAAGATCGGCTTTTTTTACAGTCTGGTAACCGACCACAACCACTTCGTCGAGCGACTCGATATTCTCTTCAAGATGGATCGTCATGTCGGCAGAGGCTTTGACATGGGTTGTGTTGAAGCCCACATACGATATTTTCAGGAGAGCTCCTCCAGGAACCGAAATCTCAAACTTGCCGTCAATGTCTGTGACGGCCGAGGTTTTGTTGGCCTCGCAGAAGATAGACGCTCCGACAAGCGGTTCGTCATCGGTTTCTGAAAGCACTGTTCCTCTCACAGCAATGTTCTGTGCCTGTGCCATGATTGCCATCAGCAACGGCAATACTGCACCGAGAATTGTTCTTTTCATCTATGATTGGTTTTTGAGTTTGTTGTGAATTTTGCTGCAAATGTAGCCCTATGCGCCATGGACAGCATATAATAGATGATGTTCAGACTATGAATTTTTGTGCAATGCACGATTTTTAATGTCAAATGCCCTGTTTTTAATGATATGTGTAGCAAGAGGGGGAACAGTCCAACCGCTCTGACAACCCCATTCGCCATCAGGATAACAACAATGACGCTTTGTCAAAAAGCCGTTTTTTTGACAAAGCGCCATGTTTCGTTTCTCTATGGCGGGGGGGCTTTTGAAGCCCAGATCCGAGCTTGGGTGACATAGTCCCGCACGGAGTTGCAGCGGAATGCTGTGACGGCATCGCCCACCGTCACTGTTCAGGAAGTCGGGCCGGTCAGCCGGTTGCGTGCGGCAGTAGGAGTCTCGCCGTAGGCTTCCCGATAGCATTTAGTGAAATATGCCGGATTGGAGAATCCGATCTCGTATGCGATCTCGCTGATGGTCTTGTCGGTCGTGGTCAGCAGCATCCGTCCACGCTGAAGTCTCAGGCGACGTATCAGTTCCACCGGCGCATAGTTGGTCAGAGCCTTTATCTTGCGGTAGAATTGCGACCGTTCAAGTCCCATCATTGAGGCGATAGCGTCGACGTTGAGGTCGGCATTGCCCATCTCTTCCTTGAATATAGTGAGAAAGCGGTTGTAAAACTCATTGTCTATATCGGACGGGGTGGTGACTGATGCGCCCGATTCGGTCTGTGGCCGTCCGTCGCTGTCTTTGCCTGCATTGTGATGAGGCGAAGTCGTCAGCCATAGCTCTTTTATGCGTTTGCGACATGAAATCAGGTTCGCGCAACGGGCTTTGAGCACATGGCTGTCAAACGGTTTCGAAATATAGCCGTCGGCGCCGCTCTCATAACCCTGTGCTCTCTGTTCGTCCATCGAACATGCCGTCAGCATCAGCACAGGGATATGAGATGTGGTTATCTCGTTCTTGATACGGCGGCAGCATTCCATACCATCCATCACGGGCATCATGACGTCGCAGATGACCAGATCGGGCACATAGCGGGCAGCCTTGGCCACTCCATCCTTGCCGTTTGACGCCGTCAATATGTTGTAGTCATCATTGAGCAACTCGCCGATGAGCCGCTGTATGTCCCTGTTGTCGTCGATTATGAGCACGATTGGTTTGCCGGAGTCCACTGTCGTATCTGCCTCGCACTCTATGCGGCCAAGTTCAGAATTCACACTGTCGTGGTCGATCCGCTTTTCGGTGTCCACAGCCGATTCGGCCACGTGTCTTACCGGCAGGACAACAGTAAACACCGATCCTTTTCTGAGAGCGCTTTCCACCGTGATGATTCCGCCATGAAGTTCCACAAATGCCTTGGCGAGCGATAGCCCTATGCCCGAACCTCTGGGGTGTATGCGGTCGGCTTGATAGAAACGGTCGAATATGTTGCCGATATCTCTTTCGCTTATCCCTTCGCCGGTGTCGGCCACTTTCAGTACGATGTTCTGTGCGTCGTACTCGATCGAAACGGTTATGGATCCGTTGTCGGGGGTATGTTTCAGCGCATTGGAAAGCAGATTGAAAAACACACGTTCGATCTTCTCCACGTCGATGGCGGCTGGCATGGGAGTGTCAGCCGGACTGCATACAAGCGACAGTTTCATGTCGCGCTCTCTGGCAATTGTGTGGAATGACTTCATCCAGTCGCTGACCGACCGGCTGAAATCCACCTCCGAGAGCCGCAGTTCAAGCCTGCCGTTCTCATACTTGCGGAAATCCAGTATCTGGTTTATCAGCCGTTGCAGTATTCTCACGTTTTTGTCAGCTATCTTCATCAGGGTGTGCTGATGGGGAGTGAGATTATCGGCAGATGCAAGTCGGGCTACAGGTTCGGATATCAGTGTCAGAGGAGTGCGCAGATCGTGCGACACATTTGTGAAAAACATCAGTTTTGACTGTGTGGCCTCCTGCAGCTGACTGTTGAGTAGAGCCTGCTTGTCGCGCTCCTCGCCGAGCAGGCGGTTCTGTGTCATAAGCTCTTTTTGGTGGCGGCTGCGCTGCCAGTAGGCACGTAGTAGCAGAAAACCCACGCCAAACAGAAGTATTATGATCGCGATGCTCGCATAAAACAGTGATGTCTGCGATGAATGCTGCGCCCAATAGTCATCGATACGGGCCTTTAACAGTCTCATTTTACAGGTCTCCTCCTTAAGAGTCTCGTTCTGGAGCAGAAGTATGTCGGCATTGCTCAGGTCTACGGCCGACGATGCGGGGAGTATGGTTTCCCGGTTGTATGGTTTGCCCTTGAGTATGGCAAGAGCCGTCTGTATGATTCTGTGTCCCTCTGTTGGATAAAGGAATGTGGCGTCGATCAGAGTGTCAGCCACAGCCTGTATGCCTATTTCAGGTGCGGCGTCGATGCCTATGATCTTTATGTCGTCACGTCCGAGGCGTCTCACCGTTTCCGAAGCGCCGATCGCCATCCTGTCGTTGTGGGCGTATATGAGATTGACCTCGGGATACAGCTTCAGAAGGGAGTCGGCCACCCTGATTGCGTCCTCTTTGTTCCAGTCGGCTGCCACGCTTGCAAGCAGAGTCCCGCCGAGAGATTCGAATTCGCTTGCAAAGCCCTTATGGCGTCCGTAGGCTGGTGTGGATCCTTCCAGACCGCCGATCTCTATGGCCTTGGCGTTGTCGCCGGCCAGATTCCGGGCGTATGTGGCCGCCGAGCGTCCTATGCCCTCGTCATCCACGCCGATACGTGCGGTATATGTGTTGTCGTTGATGTTTCGGTCAAAGATGACCACCGGCATTCCATTCCCGTATACTTCCCTGATCACAGGAGTGAGGGTAGTCGCCTCGTTGGGCGAGACTATTATTATGTCAAAACCGTGGCTGACAAAATATCTGATGTCATCGATCTGCTTTGCACTGTTGTCGTTGGCCGATCGGATCTCCACCTCGGCGTCCTCATGAAACATTATCTCGCGATTGATCTCATCGTTCAGTTTCATTCGCCAGTCATCCTCGCTGCATTGCGACACACCGATTCTATAGGTCTTGACCTCAGTGCAGCCCGACAGGATAAACAACAGAGCCAGCCAACAGTATGATAGAAAAAATCTTAACATGACGTATTATGGTTTAAGGCACGCGGTAGCCTGATGAAACATCTATTTATGAATGGCGTGTAAGTGGTGATCGGTAAACACCTGCCCGGACTATTGGCAGTCAAGTGTGTGTCGACCCTCCTTACGATTGTGCAAATTTAACCATTATCCGATAAAAAAAGTGCATAAGACATTAAAAATCGGGCAAAACAACATATTTGATAGGCTATGCACAATTTTTTATATCCCTGCTCCTGGCATTTGAGTAGTTTTGCATCGTGAAACAGCGGCCTAGGCAAGTGGTCGAATTTTTATAATATTCAGCTTGTCTTATGGAGTGTTTCGGTGTGGAGCGAAGGAGAATATCTACATATTCCGACAGAGCTACAATCCGAAATCGGCTAAAAAGAAGCCGCAGCAAGCCACGGGTTACTGACGGGTTCGATAATATCAACTGATTTTTAAGAGTTACTTACTTAACCAATAATCATAAACAATGAGCAAGACTATAAAAGGCATCGCGGTCATGATGATGCTTGGACTGACAGCGGTCATGGCCGGTGCATCGCCGCTTGACGGTGTGGAAATAAACCATCTGGGTACAAACAATACCATCGTAAGAGTAAACGGCGAGAGAAAGTATCTGTTGCTTCCGGTGCAGGAATCTCACGACGACGCAAGAATCAACGTTCTTGTCGACGGACGGCTCGACCGTACCATCAACGTGAGACTGGCGAAAAACAGAGTTGACTATTATGTACCGTTTGACCTCACCCCTTACCGCGGGCATAAGGTGGTGATGAACGTATTCACCAATCAGGGGCGTTCATCGGTAAGAGAAGCCGCCGATGATGCCTGCTGGAATAATATCTCGCTTGCTGATACGTTCGACACCGTCAACCGCGAGAAATATCGCCCGGCTTATCACCACACACCCTTATATGGCTGGATGAACGATCCTAACGGCATGTTCTATAAAGACGGGATATGGCACCTGTATTACCAGTACAACCCCTATGGATCGAAATGGCAGAACCTTTCGTGGGGACACTCCACATCGACAGACCTTGTCCACTGGAATCATCATCCTGTGGCAATACAGCCCGACGGACTCGGAATGGTGTTCAGCGGAAGCTGCGCCATCGACCGTAGCTCTACGGCCGGATACGGAAAGAATGCTGTAGTCGGGCTGTATACATCAGCCGATGCAAGTCAGACTCAGAGCCTTGTATGGAGTGATGACAATGGCGAGACATTCCGTACATACGCGGCAAACCCTGTGCTGACTCTTGAATCCGAAGCGCGCGATCCAAATATGTTCTGGGACGATGACGCCCGGCAGTGGGTGCTCGTGCTGGCTCATGCGCTCGAACACGAAATGCTCATATTCACCTCTCCTGACATGAAGAAATGGACTCTGCAGAGTTCGTTCGGTAAGGGCATTGGCGCCCAGGAAGGTGTCTGGGAGTGTCCCGATCTGTTCCGGCTGCCGGTCGAGGGCAGTGGCGAAGAAAAGTGGGTGATGCTGTGCAATCTCAACCCCGGCGGCCCGTTCGGCGGAAGCGCCACACAATATTTTATAGGCGAATTCGACGGAAAGACTTTCAAGGCCGATGTCGATGCCGATGGCAATATCCCTACAAAGTGGATGGATTTCGGAAAAGACCATTATGCAACCGTAAGCTGGAGTGATGCCCCCGGCGGCCGTCGAACAGTGATCGGATGGATGAGCAATTGGCAGTATGCCGCAGAGGTGCCTACAATGCAGTTCCGCAGTGCCAACACCCTGCCGCGCGAGGCTCGGCTCTTCAAAGCCGCCGACGGACAGATATATCTGTCATCTGAGCCGTCGCCGGAACTTACGGCCTTACGTGGCAGCCTGTCGCTTAAAGTCAGAAAAGCTTCCGTCGGCAGAAAATCCCGTACTTACGTTCTCCCTTCGGCCAACGATGGCGTATGCGAGATAGTGTTTGACGTTGATGCAAGAAAATCTGGAGCTGTCGAGATAGAACTCAGCAACAGTGACGGTGGGAAAGTAGTCATGACGTACGATGCCGTCGCCCACACTCTGTCGTTTGACCGCACAAAAAGCGGAGTGGTCGACTTCAGTCAGGATTTCCCGGCAGTGACTGTCGCACCCACATTTGAAACCGACAACCGAATATCATTGAGAATATTCATCGACAGGTCAAGTATCGAAGTGTTCGGCAATAACGGAAACTTCGTGATGACCAACCTGGTGTTTCCGACAATCCCATACACGCGACTCTCCGTGTCAGCGCGGGGAGGCAACGCGAAGATCGAGAATCTACATATCTACTCAATTAAAGAAAACTGATAAGTAACTCGCAAAAATTAGCTGCGAGTGATTTTTGAGATTTGTTCGAGTGGTTTTTGCTTTAAGACGAGGGCGTGTAGCCGAGCTACACAACTGAGGATGAAAGCAAATAACGCCGGACAAAATCAAAAAGTACCGCAGCAAACCATGGGTTACTGACGAGTTTCATAATATCAACTAATTTTTAAGAGTTACTTAACCGAAATACATATTTTAGATTATGGCTCAATCATTTGTCACCAGTCGCAAATCCTTCGTGATACAGATATTGCCCGTGATGCTGTGTTTCTTTGTAATGGGGTTTGTCGACCTTGTCGGCACGGCATCCAATTATGTGCAGAAAGATCTTGATCTTACCGATGCGCAGGCCAATCTCTTCCCCTCTCTCGTGTTTTTCTGGTTTCTGATATTTTCGGTGCCCACGGGCATGCTGATGAACCGTATCGGAAGAAAACACACCGTTCTGATCAGCCTGATGGTTACGGCTGTATCACTGTTCATTCCGGTTTTTGGCGACAGCTATATTGTCATGCTGATATCATTCTCGCTGCTCGGAATAGGTAATGCGATAATGCAGACATCGCTTAATCCGTTGGTGACTAATCTTATCAGCAGCGACAAACTCGCGTCGACACTCACTTTCGGACAGTTTGTCAAAGCGATTGCCTCGTTTCTCGCCCCCGTGATAGCCGCATGGGGAGCTACTACCGTGTTCCCCACATTCGGACTCGGCTGGAGAGCGCTGTTCGTGATATATGCTGTCATAAGCTTCCTGTCTATCTCACTGCTCGCAGCCACACCTATCGACGAGGAACGACCCGACAGGGCATCAGGCATAGGAGAGTGTATCAGATTGCTCGGACGTCCGTTTGTGCTGCTGTGCTTCATTGGCATAATGTGTCATGTCGGGATAGATGTGGGTACCAATACCACAGCTCCCAAAATCATTATGGAGCGTCTTGCACTGCCGCTTGAAGAGGCCGGATTCGCCACAGGAATCTATTTTATATTCCGCACAGTAGGGTGTTTCCTCGGAGCATTTATCCTCCGTACGGTCTCTCCACGGTTGTTCTTTGCCGTCAGCGTGCTCATGATGCTTGCAGGCATGGGCATATTGCTCGCATGCTCCGGCCTTGCGCCGATATATGTAGGCATAGGTTTGATAGGATTCGGTAATTCCAACATATTTTCGGTGGTATTCTCTCAGGCGCTGATGTCGGCGCCGACCGAAAAAAATGAAGTGTCGGGTCTTATGATCATGGGACTGTTCGGCGGAACGGTATTTCCGTTGGCCATGGGATATGCCGCCGATGCCATGGGGCAGATCGGAGCGGTGGCTGTTATGACCGCCGGAGTCGTTTACCTGCTGTGCTACACCGTTAAAATAAAAAGATAAGTAACTCTCAATAATCAGCTGCGAGTTTTTTCTGAGATTTTTTCGGGTGATTTTAGGCATTTCTGTCACTATCGTTTAAATTTGAACACTAACCTTATAAATATAACTCAATCGATATGAACGACATAGACATGGTAGTAGGAATGGGTGAGGCCTTGTGGGATGTTCTGCCCGAAGGCAAGAAGATCGGCGGTGCGCCGGCCAATTTTGCCTATCACGTATCCCAGTTCGGACTGCCAAGCTGCGTGGTGAGCGCTGTGGGCGCCGATGCACTCGGCAAAGAAATAGTGGAGAACTTTACCTCCAAGGGTCTGAATCAGCTTATAGCTGAAGTGCCATACCCGACCGGCACCGTACAGGTCGAAATAGATCAGGCCGGAGTTCCGCAATACGAAATCAAGGAAAACGTGGCATGGGACAACATTCCATGGACAAAGCAGCTTGAATCTCTCGCCGCACGTACAAAAGCGGTGTGTTTCGGCTCTCTCGCACAGCGCAATGTCGTCTCACGCAATACCATCAACCGTTTTCTGGATGCCATGCCCGGCAAAGGCGACAGTTTTGTTGTGTTCGACGTGAATCTGCGCCAGGGATTCTACAACAAGGAGATTCTATGCAACTCCATGAAACGTTGTAACATATTGAAGATAAACGATGAAGAGCTGGTGACAGTCAGCCGGATGTTCGGATATCCGGGTATCGACCTTCAGGACAAGTGCTGGATACTTCTTGGCAAATATAATCTGAAAATGCTGATACTCACATGTGGTATCAACGGCAGCTATGTGTTCACCCCGGGTAATGTTTCGTTTTATCCGACACCTATGGTTGAAGTAGCCGATACAGTGGGAGCGGGCGACAGTTTTACGGCTGCGTTCATAGCATCGTTGCTCAAAGGCAAGAGCGTGGTGGAAGCTCATTCGCTTGCCGTGCATACATCAGCTTATGTGTGCACTAAAAACGGAGCTATGCCCATATTGCCTCCACAGCTGACCGACTGATTGTCATGATGGACTAACCTGATTGAAAACACACAGAATAAGTGACTCGCAGCAGGCCACGGGTTACTGATAATATCAACTGATTTTTAAGATATAGTAAAGGCGCTGTGTCAAAATCCCACATTTTGACACAGCGCCTTCGATACGCCGGTTACTGTTTCTGCTCGGCATCGGGCTTCAGCCAGCGGTCGAGCCAGCGGAAGAATACCCGCTGCCACAGTATGGAGTTCTGAGGCTTCAGGATCCAGTGGTTTTCATCGGGGAATATGAGCATCTCGGCCGGGATGCCGCGGAGTTTGGCGGCATTGAAGGCCATCATGCCCTGCGAGGCGAGTATGCGGAAGTCATATTCGCCATGTGTGACGAGTATTGGTGTGTCCCATTTGTCGACAAAGCGGTGGGGAGAGTTGGCAAAAGAGCGCTGGGCGGCAGCATTGCTCTTGTCCCAGAACGGACCGCCGAGATCCCAGTTGGCAAACCACATCTCTTCGGTTTCGAGATACTGGGCGTCGGTGTTGAATATTCCGGCATGAGCCACAAATGCGGCAAAGCGGCCGTCATGGTTGCCGGCAAGCCAGTAGACGGAAAAGCCTCCGTAGCTCGCTCCGACAGCTCCGATATGCTCGCTGTCGATGTATGATTCGCGTTTCATGTCGTCGACGGCGCTGAGATAGTCCTTCATGTTCTGTCCGCCGTAGTCCTTGGAGATCTGGGCGTTCCATTCGGTGCCAAACCCGGGCAGTCCGCGGCGGTTGGGAGCTATCACGATATAGCCGTGTGCGGCCATAAGGGCGAGATTCCAGCGATAGCTGAAAAACTGGCTCACGGCCGACTGCGGTCCGCCCTGGCAGTAAAGCAGGGCCGGATAGGTCTTTGTGCTGTCGAAATCGGCGGGATAAAGCACCCATGTGGTCATCAGCTTGCCGTCGGTGGTGGGCACCATGCGTTTTACCACTTTAGGCATGTCGATCGACGACAGAAGGGCTGTGTTGACATTGGTGAGCTGCTTGATCTCTCCACCCTTCACAGCCAATATCTCGTTTGGCTCCACCATGGAGTGGCGCATGGTCAGGAGGGTGGTGCTGTCGATCGGGGCAAGCGACTCGTAGTCATACTGGCCTTCGGCCACTACGCTTACCTCACGGGTGGCTGTGGAGATGCTGAAGATCGGAGTCACGCCATCTTTGGGAGCGATGAAGTAGATCGACTTCGAGTCGGGATTCCATGCGATCGCGTCGGCGGTGTAGTCCCAGTCGATGGTGAGATCGGTCTTTTTGCCTGTGGCGAGATCGAGCGTGAATATGCGGTTTTTGTCCGATTCATACCCGTCATGTTCCATGCTGAGCCATGCGAGGGTCGTGCCGTCGGGGCTGAATGCCGGCTGTGTGTCGTATCCTTCCATCCCATCTGTGAGATTGGTCGTGGTGCTGTTGTCAAGATCGTAGAGATAGAGGTCGGAGTTGGTCGAGAGGGCATACTCCATGCCGGTCTTCTTGCGCGACACATAGACGAGTTTCTTGCTGTCGGGACTCCATGCGAAGGATTCGATGCCGCCAAACGGTTTCATCGGAGCTTCATAAGGTTCATCGGCCATTATGTCGGCCACGTCGGTCAGCCGGTCGCCGTCAAATTTGCCGATAAACGGATGGGGCACTTCCGTAACCCATTCATCCCAGTGCTTGTACATCAGATCGTCGATGATGCGGCCTGTGGCCATAGGCAGATCAGGATATGTATCCTTGGCTGTGCGGGCATATTTCACGTTGGCTATCAATACCACGTGCTTGCCGTCAGGGGCGAAAAGAAATCCGCCTATGCCGCCTTCTACCGAGCTTACGGCCTTGCGGCCGCTGCCATCGGCGTTCATCACCCACAGTTGGGGTTGGCCGTCGACAGGGCTTATAAACGCTATGCGCTCGCCGCCGTCGATCCACACGGCGCCGTTCTCCGAGCCGGGAGTGGCGGTCAGGCGCTGGGCTTCGCTGCCGTCGGCGTTCATGACATAGAGATCCAGATTGCTCTTGTTCTCTTCTACGCTCTCGTAGCTTACGCCATAGAGCACTTTGGTGCCGTCGGGCGATACACATGGAGCCGATACACGGCCGAATGCCTCAAGCACTTCGCTGGTGTAGGTGCGGTCGACAGGCTTGAAATCCGACTTGTCGATCACATTTCCGCTGTCGGCCGAAGGATTCTGACCGCAGCTTGCCAGAAGTGCTGATGCCATCATTGCAATGATTGGTTGTTTCATAAACTTACGGTTATTTTTTTCTTGGATATAATTGTTCTATCAGATCGGGGCGGTGGATTCGTCGCAGGGAGTCGATTATTTCTCTGCGGTAGGTATGGTCATACCAGAAGAAATATCTTCGCTGCGCCAGCTTCTCGTCGCGGGTTCGCGCGCAGCTGACCGGTTTGCCTGTATATGGATGTACACCCGAATAATATATCTCGGTGCTGACAGTCATGGGTGTAGGAGTGAAATCCTGCACTTGTTCGAGATGAAAGTCCAGTTCTTTGGTCTTCACGGCAAGCTGAGCCATATCGGCTTCGGTGCATCCCGGATGGCTCGATATGAAGTAGGGTATCAGCTGCTGTCGGAGTCCGCACCGGCGGTTGACGCTGTCAAAAATCTGCTTGAACGCATGAAACTGGTCGAACGAGGGCTTGCGCATCACTTCCAGCACACGCTGCTCGGTGTGCTCCGGAGCCACTTTGAGGCGTCCCGACACATGGCGTTCGATCAGCTCTTCATTATACCGGCGGTTGGTGGCGTCCGTCTCTTTTCTTCCCGTAGGATGCATCGACAGATCATAGCGCACGCCGCTTCCTATAAATGATTTCTTGACACCGGGCAGCCTGTCGACCGACTGATATATGTCAAGCAGACGGCTGTGGTCTGTGTCGAGATTTGGACACGGCGAGGGGTGCAGGCATGATGGCCTCATGCAGCGGCTGCATATCGACAGGTCGCGTCCGTGCATACCGTACATATTGGCCGACGGACCACCGAGATCGCTGATATAGCCTTTGAAGTCAGGCATGCGGGTGACAGCTTCAGCCTCGCGCATGATCGACTCTTTGCTGCGCGAGGCTATGAATTTGCCCTGATGGGCCGATATGGTGCAGAACGCGCACCCACCGAAGCATCCGCGGTGCATGTTGATCGAATGGCGTATCATTTCGTAGGCCGGGATCGTCTTCCCTTTGTAGCGTGGGTGGGGGAGTCGAGTATACGGCAGGTCAAACGAGGCGTCTATCTCTTCCGTGGTCATCGGTGGCAGCATCGGGTTGACGCGCACCGCCACATCGCCGTAGCGCTGCCATATCGTTGCGCCGTGCATGCGGTTGCTCTGCTGCTCTATATGCTTGAAATTGGCCGATTGCAGGCGTTTGTCTGCCTTACATTCGTCCCAGCTTTGGAGTATGATGTTGTCGGCGTCGGGGGCAGGGATTTCTGACGCAGACACTATTCTGGCTGTCTGTGGAGTGTCAGTGAGTTCGTCGATACTGTGGCCGGAATCGAGCGCATGCGCTATCTCTCGTATGGTCTGTTCGCCCATTCCGTAGACGAGCAGGTCGGCTTTGGCATCGAGCAGTATCGAGGGGCGTAGCCTGTCCTGCCAGTAGTCATAGTGCGACAGACGCCGCAGTGACCCTTCTATGCCGCCGAGCACTATGGGCACATCAGGCCACAGTCGCCGCAATATCTCCGTATATACGATACTCGGATAGTCGGGGCGAGCGCCGTGGCGTCCGCCCGCCGTATAGGCGTCATCGCTGCGGCGCCGGCGGTTGGCGGTGTAATGGTTCACCATCGAATCCATTGCTCCGGGCGACACTCCAAAAAAGAGTCGCGGACGTCCGAGCTTCTTGAAGTCGCGGAGATCATCGCGCCAGTTAGGCTGAGGCACGATGGCTACACGATACCCCTCATGTTCGAGCACACGGCCTATGACAGCCGCGCCAAACGACGGATGATCTACATACGCGTCGCCTGAAAACAATATCACGTCGGCCTCTTCCCAGCCGCGCAGTTTCATCTCTTTGGCCGAAGTCGGGAGGAATCTCCGCAGGTCAAGTGCAGGGTCGGTCATCACGCTTCCTCTTTTTCTTTCAACAGTTGCTCCATCTTCAACACTTCGTCACGCAAACGGGCGGCTTCGATGAATTCCATCCGTTTGGCGGCCTCGACCATCTCCATCCGTTTGCGGGTGATGGACCGCTGAAGCTCCTCGCACGTCATATAGGGTATCACCGGATCGGCGGCAATGTCGACTTGAGCGGTGTATTCATTCTCATAAATGACTTTCGACGCCTGGCCGTCGCGGCGCGAGCTTTTGGCTGCCGGCTTGCCCGAGCGTGATCCTGCGCTCTGCGATGCCGTGTCATCATCGCCGGTGTCCACCCCGATTATGCGGTTGCGGGCCTTGACTATCGCCTGCGGAGTTATGCCGTGCTCCTCGTTATAGGCCAGCTGTATCTGTCGGCGGCGGTTGGTTTCGTCAATGGTCAGCTGCATGCTGTCTGTGATTTTGTCGGCATACATTATCACGCGGCCGCCGAGATTACGTGCGGCACGGCCTACGGTCTGTGTCAGCGACCGGTGGGAACGCAGGAAACCCTCCTTGTCGGCGTCGAGTATGGCCACCAGCGATACCTCCGGCAGATCAAGACCCTCGCGCAACAGATTCACGCCGATCAATACGTCATAGACGCCTGCACGCAGATCGTCGAGTATTCTTATACGGTCGAGAGTATCCACATCGCTGTGTATATAGGCAGTCTTTATCTTCAGCTTAGTCATATAGTCGTTGAGCTCTTCGGCCATACGCTTTGTCAGCGTGGTCACCAGCACTCTCTCCTGACGCTCGATGCGAAGCTGTATCTCCTCCATCAGATCGTCGATCTGGTTGAGCGACGGTCTGACCTCTATTATCGGGTCGAGCAGACCGGTGGGGCGGATAAGCTGTTCTACCACCACGCCCTCGCTCTTCTCAAGCTCATAGTCGGCAGGGGTGGCGCTGACATACACTACCTGTTTCGTAAGCGACTCGAACTCCTCGAATTTCAGTGGGCGGTTGTCGAGAGCCGCAGGCAGTCTGAAACCGTATTCCACAAGATTCATCTTTCGCGACACATCGCCGCCATACATCGCCCGGATCTGTGGCACCGTCACATGGCTCTCGTCAATGATGGTGAGGAAATCGTCCGGGAAATAATCAAGCAGGCAGAACGGACGCATGCCCGGCTGACGGCCGTCAAAATAACGGCTGTAGTTCTCGATGCCGGGGCAGTGTCCCACCTCGCGCATCATCTCCACGTCGTAGGTGACACGCTCATATAGGCGCTTGGCCTCCAGCTCGCGGGCTTCGCGGTTGAAAAAGCCCACCTGTTCTCCAAGGTCAAGTTCTATCTGTGCTATGCCGCTGGCCATGCGCTGCGGAGAGGTGACGAAAATGTTGGCCGGGAATATTTTGAATGAATCGTGCTTGCCGAGCACCACATTGTCGCGCGGATAATAGCTTGACACCGACTCTATCTCGTCGCCCCAGAAGGTGACACGCACCACGATCTCCTCGTAGGCCAGATATATGTCGACTGTGTCGCCCTTAACCCTGAAATTGCCTCGACCAAGCTCCATCTCGTTACGGCTGTAGAGGGCGCCTACAAGCTCGCGAAGAAAGGCGTTGCGGCTCACCTTGCGGCCGCGGTATGCCTCGATCACATTGCTGTTGAAGTCCTCCGGATTGCCCATGCCGTAGATGCACGACACAGAGCTGACGACTATCACGTCCTGACGTCCTGACAGCAGAGCCGATGTCGTGGCCAGCCGCAGTTTGTCGATCTCGTCGTTGATCATCAGATCTTTCTCGATGTATTTGTCTACCGACGGAATATACGCTTCGGGCTGATAATAGTCGTAATACGATACGAAGTATTCCACCGCATTATCCGGGAAGAAGTTCTTCATCTCGCTGTAGAGCTGTGCTGCCAGAGTCTTGTTGTGGCTTAGTATCAGGGTTGGACGCTTCACCTCCTTTATGACGTTGGCCATGGTGAAGGTCTTGCCCGAGCCTGTCACTCCAAGCAATGTCTGGGCCGGCAGTCCCTGATTGATGCCTTCCACAAGCTCCTTTATCGCACGCGGCTGGTCGCCGGTCGGACTGTATTCTGATGCAAGTCTGAAATCCATAAGCTACTTAGAGTATGTTTGAATTTCACTTCTGTTCACTCAAAGAGGATTTTCGGAGATATTTGCGTGAGTTGAGGAGGGAGCGATGCGGGCATCGTGACCGATGCAACTTGACGGAAATAGCCCGAAAAGACCTTTGAGGGGATAGAAAGAAGTCCATATATATTTCTTCGTGTTAAAATCAAACATACTCTTAATTTGCAAAGTTACTCATTTTTTCCGCTCGGCAGAGTGCGAATTCGTCGCATTATTTGTTTATCTTTGTAAATAACCGTTTAACGACTGGTTTATTATGGCGATCCGTAAACAAACGCCACCGTTAACCACGGGTTACTGATGACGTTAATATTACCAACTAATCTCTAAAAGTTAATTATTATGCTTAAGAAAGGCGATAAAATCCCATCTGTGCTCGGACTCGCGTCAGATGGGTCTGAAGTGAAGGCTTCCGATTTTGCGGGAAAGCCGCTTGTGATTTATTTTTATCCGAAGGATAATACCCCGGGATGCACAGCCGAGGCTTGTTCGCTGCGTGACTCCTATCCGGCTCTGCTCGATAAGGGTTATACGCTCATCGGCATAAGCAAGGATTCGGTCGAAAGCCACCGCAAGTTTGCCGAAAAGCATTCTCTGCCGTTTCTGCTCCTGAGCGACCCTTCGACTGAAGTCAATCAGGCTTTCGGTGTGTGGCAGCTTAAGAAAATGGCCGGCCGGGAATATATGGGCACAGTGCGCACTACCTTCGTCACCGATGCCGATCATGTTATTACCGAAGTGATCACAAAGGTCGATACCAAAAAAGCCGCCGATCAGCTTCTGCCACTGCTGTAGTGCATACGGGTGGCTGCTTATTGGGCGCTGTCAAATTAATCTTTTTTGCCGACAGCCTTTGAATTTTACTCATGAAGGTAAGTCTGGTATGACGCGTCCACGACATAGCTGAAAGGATCCCGGATAGATAAAAGAAGCGGTGTTCATCGGCTTTGGGAAGCCATGATACACCGCTTCGTTATGTCTGTATATTCGCTGATCGCTTATTTTTGCGACTGCTTGCTGTAGGTCATCTTTATCTTTGCTTTGTCAAGCGATATCTTGACCATAGCCGGTTTGGTGACGTATGGCGATACGTTGGTGATGTACGTCGTGCCGGATGTATAATAGCTCGACGAAGTGGTCTCGGTCTCGAGATTTACCGGAGTCAGTATGAATGTCCAGTCATCGGCTGTCACAGTGCTTTTCTCAAGCATGTCGAGTATATACTGGCGCATCTCGCTGAATGTATAGCTTTTCTTTGTGGCGTCGTATGTGGCCATGAACGAGGTGCCCGAATCCGCGATCTTGTTTTCTTCAAAAAACTCGCTTTTTTTGTTCTTCAGCACCATGAGCACATGCTGCGGTACTTCGATATTGTAGTCGTTGGCGATCTCTTCGGCCGGTATCTCGAAGCTGACGTTGTTGAGCACCGAGAGTTTGCTCGCTCCGCGGCGGTAGCTTGCAAGGATGTCGGCCAAGGGGAATGTCAGCTCCACTTCCGTTCCGGCCGGAGCTATGAGTATATTGTCGCCCGAATTGATCATCCCTCGTATCTCGGGGCTTATCGTCAGGTCAATGTTGTTGTTGGTGATCACCTCGGGAGTCACAGCCATGTATGAGCGCACAAGGTTATAGATTGTGTCCTTCTCTACATCGTTCACAGTCACCTGCATCTTCTTGCGGTAATACACATTGATTCGGGTTTCGGTGATGTTCATCACTCGTCCCGATCCGAATGTATTGGTCACATATATGCCGGGAAACCAAGAGGTGAATGCCGCCGGTGTAGTGAAGTCTTCAGGCACTCGCTCAAAATGGTTGAACAGGTCTGTGGCCAGCGACTTCGGAAGGTCGACCTGGACGGAGCGGAACGACAGCTGGTTGACCGAGTCGTTCCAGAGTGCATTGGCCGTATAGATGGTCTCGCCGAGTTTGTCGGCGGTCGAATAATAACCATCCGGAGAGAAGTTGCTGTATATGGGCGACGGCAGAGCCTTGTTCAGTTTGTACACCTCCAGTCCCATCGGCACGATAGAGTCGCCGGTGAAGTCATTGGTGGTCATAAACATGATGAGTTTGCAGGAATCCACATCAGCTGCAGTCACTCCGGCGGTGTCAAGATTCATGGAAGGCATGAACTGGCACACGAAATCCGACTCGATAGATCCGTACTCCTTGGCATCGAGCCGGCCTATCAGCTGGGTCAGGGTGCGGCTCTGCACCACAGGATTGTCAACGGTGCGACCCGTCACACTGAATGTCGAGTCGACAACTATTTCGGATGTCATCACATCGTCAACCAGAGTGGAGCCGATGGTAGTGGAGTCATCGTTGCAGGCACACAGAGCCAGCAGTGAGCCTAAGGCCGTAATGATCAGCGGGCATTTCATAGTTTATGCAGGTAGGGGAGAGCTTTTGAGCTTTTTAGTCTGAAGATTTGGAGTCATTCTCCTTTTGCGAGAGAATCGACTGGTAGAAATCATGGTATGCGGCAGTGGTGGCCTCTTCGCCGTCCGGTCCCGGATATTCAAGCACCGGCTTGCCGCTTTGGCGTGCATATTCCACCAGCCCGGCCGGTATGTCGGGAGTCGTCACTACGATGGCATCGCTGTGGTCGATTCCGAGCTTGTTGAGGGTCATCCAGTCGAAGTCGCCGCCGCCAAGCGATTGCAGGCATTCATCGGTAAAGCCGGCCATCTTGAGCTTCTCTGCAAATCGCGCGTCGAGCTTGCCCTCGAATGATTCCGGACGCAGCGAGTAGACCACCAGTGAGCGTGAAAGCCCCGGGTCATCCTGATAAAGATGGCGTATGTAGAGCGGAGCAAGCGCGGTGATCCATCCGGTGCAATGTATTACAGTGGGATCCCAGCGGAGTTTGCGCACGGTTTCAATCACGCCGCGCACGAAAAACATCGAACGCTCGTCGTTGTCCTCCGGCGATGACTCCGTTTCGAGAACCTTTGTTCCAGGACCCTCGAAATAGTCGTCATTGTCAATGAAATACACCTGCATGCGGGTGGGCTGGAGAGTGGCCACCTTGATTATCAGAGGATGGTCGTTGTCATCAATAGATATGTTCATCCCCGAAAGCCGTATCACCTCGTGAAGCTGGTTGCGGCGCTCGTTTATACTGCCGTATTTGGGCATAAACGTTCTTACTTCGTAGCCATGGCTTTGTATGTCCTGCGGCAGATTGCGGCCGAAGAGCGACATGGGTGTCGAGGGCAGGTAGGGATTGATCTCCTGAGAGATGTAAAGTATTTTTTGATGATTCATTTCATTTGGGAAGACTCCATATTAGGGCATTCCGGCTGCAAAGTTAGCCATTTTTTTTGAATTTTGCCACTTTTTATCCGTAAGCGGCGCGTTTGCCTGCGTGTATGGACTGCTGTATGGACGCAAGCAGGCCTGTCGGGCTACAACGCCTGCCTGCATCATGCCCAATTGTTGTGCTCTATGGTTGTGTTGATGGGTTTTCGCCATATAGAGTTTTTTCACTACCTTTCCTCTAAAAACGTATTGGTAATTTTCTTTCCGGATTGCTGAAAACACCAAGGAGAATGGTGCATTCCTTGTTACAGGCATACGGCGAGCCTGTCCATGACCCTGAATAGGGATGGATAGAGATATAAGATTGTTACTTTCCTCTACAAGCTTGGGTAGCTTATGCCGGTGTCCAACTCCTTCCGATGCCTTTGCAAATTTGCGAACCGGGCTGCGATGCACCACAAAGGTAATTACATTGTACCGGAAGGTATGTCGAATGACTATCGGATGACAGTCGATCCAAGTCTTTTCATTTGTTCCTCCATCTTCTTTTGTTCCTCAAGCCTTTTGAGGTAAATGTCGATGAAGTCCTGTTCTTTGGTGAGCATGTGCCATACGGCAACGAGTATTTTGCGTGCGATGGCCACTTGTATTTTCATTTTGCTCTTTTTCTTGACCGTGGTTTGGATATAGCTGAAGTTGAAGAAGAAACAGTTCCGGGTTCTTGATGCGACCCATGCGATTTCAATCAGAATCTGTCTGAGATATTTGTTTCCGTGTGTCACCTTTCTGCTTTTGTATCGTCCGTTGCTGACATCGTTCCGCGGTTTGAGTCCGCACCATCCCACAAGGCATGCCGCAGTGGCGAACATCTTCATGTCAACCCCTGTCTCCGCAATTATGGCTGTGGCTGCGCGTTCCTTGACTCCGGGGATGGTTTGAAGACGTCTGTATTGTTCGGGAAAATATTGTTCACATAGAGTTGTCAGTTCCTTTTGGCATACCTCAATCTGCCGCTCTATGGTGTCGATGACTTCCTTTGTTTGGCGGAATATCGTGATGTCGATCCGTGAGAACAATCCGGTGACCGCCGCTCTGATTGTATCGCGGCCATGCTTGTTGACGGTACGTCCGTGCACCATTTTCACCAGTTCGTCCGGATCGGTCGTGCCGTCTATGATTGCATGAAGCACCTTCTGATAGCTTTTGCTCTTTATTGTGGTGACGTAATTGCTCAGACGGAATCCGCTTCTCTGCATAGCGGCGTCCAGTTTGTTGCAGTTATAGGTCATGTCCTCGTTAAGATCCATGATGCGGCGGTTGAGTTTGCGCATGTCCTGCACAATCGGCTCCGGCACGAAACTCCCCTTGATGAGATTTTTCAGCAAACATTCCGCTATCCACTGGGCATCCTTTACATCACTCTTGCGTCCCGGCAGCTGCTTTATGAAATATGGATTCACAAGCTTGAGTTCCATCGATTCACATAGTTCGTTCCATACCGGCACCCAATAGACTGCCGTACTCTCCATTGCGGCCTCTGTCACACCTCGTTCTACCATGTCGTTGCACATCTGACGGAGATCAGGCGTCAGCACTCCGTACTTTTTTTCGAAGATAATGACCTCGTCATGCCCCATAATACAAAGATAAATGCTATCTTTGTGGACATCAAGGCCGGCGACTGTTCGGTTCCTGTCCATATTTTGTAATTTTTTAAATTTTCCTCCAAATTAATAAAATTGTGACTTAGAGCACGTCGGAGGGGGCAGGAATAAAGTTGTCAGCCTTGATTTTTTATTCTGCCGGTGTAAAAATCTCGGGATTTTTATATAGATTTGCAGACAATTTCGCAGAAAGTGTCTGCTTCAGGCTGACAATGTTCTGGGCTTGTAAAATCAATGAGTTGAGTGAAAATACTTAAATTTAAGATATGAATCGTCTGTTTGTTATGGTTTTCGGGCTTATGCTGTCACTCGTGGCATTGGCTCAGGCACCCGAAGCACCGGTGCGTTGGCAGGTTACTGTCAGGATGACGTCGGCCACCGAAGGTACGGCTGTGTTCAAGGCCCGTCTGCAACCTGGATGGCATCTTTATGGAATGCAATTGCCCCAAGGTGGGCCGAAGCCTACGGTTATAGACCTTGCAGCCAGCAAGGGGGTGAAATTCACTTCGCCGCTTAAACCCGACAGGGAACCTCTGACCGTTCATGACAAAATGTTTGGCATCGACCTGAATTGGTGGGATTCCGATATCGTGATACGTCGCAAGTTTACTGTTACAGATCCGTCCGATGCACGCATCGCCGGAAAGATTACTTATATGGGCTGCAACGATCAGACATGCTCGCCCCCCTCAGATTTCAAATTTGACAAACCAGTGCCTAAAAAGTCATGAAAAAGATCATGTTGATGGCAGCCATTGTGCTGTCAGCGCTCCTTTCGTCGTTGAGCGCACAGATATTGAACCCGGTCAGGTGGGAGGTAAGCTCCGAAATGACATCACCCACTGAGGGTGTAATACGATATTCGGCCACAATCGAGCCGGGATGGCATCTTTACGGCACAACGCTTCCCGACGGAGGACCCAAGGCTACCTCGGTAAGTTATGACCGAATGGAAGGTGTGGAGCTTGTCGGTGAACTTGTCCCGTCGCAGGCGCCGGTCGAAAAGATCGATATGACTTTCAACCTTAAGCTCAACTGGTGGGAGGGTGATGTCGTGCTCAGTCAGAAATTCCGGCTGAAGGACGGCAGCAAAGGATATGCTGTTGCGGGCGTCATCACCTTTCAGGGATGTAACGACGGAAGTTGTATTCCCCCCACACGCGAGCCGTTCGAAGTCGTCAGTGAAGGATTCGCGGGCGAAACTGCCGCGGAAGTTGAGCCGGCTCAAAACAATGAAGTATCGGTGGCGTCATCCGAGGCTTCATCCTCTGCCGTCGACTGGTGGAAGCCGGTCGTGTTTCCCGATAACGGAGAAACCACCAGTCAGAATATAGCCGATTCATCATGGTGGTACATCTTCATCTGGGGATTCGTCGGTGGTCTGGTGGCTCTGCTTACCCCATGTGTGTGGCCGATGATACCGTTGACCGTAAGCTTCTTCCTGAAGAAAAACAATAATAGAGCCAAGTCGATACGCGATGCCCTCATATATGGCGGCGGCATCATCGTCATATATCTCGGACTCGGTCTGGCCATCACTATGATATTCGGCGCAAGCAAACTCAATGATCTGGCTACGAATGCTGTGTTTAATCTGGCATTTTTCCTGTTGTTGCTTGTGTTTGCAATCTCATTCTTCGGGGCGTTTGACATAAAGCTTCCTTCAAAGTGGAGCAATGGTGTCGACAGCAAGGCGGAGCGCACGACAGGTTTGATCAGCATATTCTTCATGGCTTTCACGCTTGTGCTCGTGTCATTCTCGTGCACAGGCCCGATTATAGGCACTCTTCTTGTAGAGGCTGCGTCCGTAGGCAATATCGCCGGCCCGGCTGTTGGTATGGGCGCTTTTGCTCTTGCGCTGGCCATACCGTTCACTCTTTTTGCAATATTCCCTTCGTGGCTCAAGGAGATGCCGCGTTCGGGCGGATGGCTCAATTCTGTAAAGGTCGTGCTCGGATTCCTCGAACTCGCGCTGTCGCTCAAGTTCCTGTCTGTTGCTGATCTTGCCTATGGATGGGGCATCCTCGACCGCGAGGTGTTCGTGTCGCTGTGGGTTGTGATATTTATCCTTCTTGGATTGTATCTTCTCGGCAAGCTGCAGTTCTCACACGATTCGCCCTCAGATTATGTCAGCATACCGCGTTTCTTCATGGCGCTTGTTTCGCTGAGTTTTGCGGTTTACCTCGTCCCTGGTCTTTGGGGAGCGCCGCTGAAGAGTGTCAGCGCTTTTGTTCCGCCGCTCTATACCCAGGATTTCAACCTCTATGCCGGAGGCGATTTCAAGGAGTTTGACGATTACGACGAAGGAATGCGTTATGCTGCTGAAAACGGTCGTCCGGTGCTCATTGACTTCTCCGGATACGGATGTGTCAACTGCCGCAAGATGGAGGGAGCAGTGTTTGATACCGAAGTCATCTCAGGTATAATCCGCGATAACTTCGTCCTTATCAAGCTTATGGTCGATGACAAGACTGATCTCGCTACACCCGTGACAGTAAACGAAAACGGCAAAGATGTGCGGCTCGTCACCGTCGGCGACAAGTGGAGTTATCTGCAGCGTAGCAAGTTTGCCGCCAACAGCCAGCCATATTATGTGATGCTCGACAATGACGGCAACGTCATCGAGCAGCCATATTACTACGATGAAAACGTCGAGAAATTCGGTGAATGGCTCGGACGTGGCATAAAGAATTATTCCGATGGAAAATAAATCTACGCAACTCAAGGCTGAAGCCATAGGGCGTGTTATTGATACACTCGACCGTCTGCGTGTTGAGTGTCCGTGGGACCGGAAGCAGACCAATACGTCGCTCCGCTCCAACACCATAGAGGAGGTCTACGAGCTTTGTCAGGCCCTGATGGATGATGACACAGCCAATATCCGCAAGGAGCTCGGCGATGTGTTGCTCCATATCCTGTTCTATGCTAAGATCGCAGAGGAGAAGGGACAGTTCGATGTGGCAGATGTGGCCGATTCGCTCAATCAGAAGCTGATTTACCGTCATCCACATGTTTTCGGCAATGTACAGGCCGACGATGCCTCGCAGGTGTCGGAAAATTGGGAAAAACTCAAACTCCGCGAAAAGGATGGCAACCGAAGCGTGCTGTCGGGCGTGCCGCAGGCGCTCCCGGCTCTGATCAAAGCATACCGTATACAGGAAAAGGCTGCCAACGTCGGATTTGACTGGCCCGACAACCAGGGGTGCTGGGACAAGGTCAGTGAGGAGATCGGTGAGTTACGCGCCGAGGTCGACAAGGCCGATAAAGAGGCGATGGAAAAGGAGTTTGGCGATGTGATGTTCAGTCTCGTCAATCTCGCGCGAAAGCTTGGAATTAATCCTGAAAACGCGTTGGAGTGTGCCAACCGCAAGTTTATCAGTCGCTTCAACCACATAGAGCAGACGGCCAAGAAAGCCGGCCGGTCAGTCGATTCGATGACTCTCGAAGAGATGGATGCGCTGTGGGACGATGCCAAAAAACGCGAGTCGTGATGAAGCGTGTTGTGATATCGGCCATGATGGTTGCGGCCGTGGTCTTGATGGCAGCAGGCCGCAATGTGCGCCGCTGCTCGGCATCATCTACAGGCAATCTGACTCTTCTTGCTGACAGCATCGACTTTCGCTCCGACCTTGCCCGGCTTTATGGCCAGCTTCAGGGACGTCCTCACACTTCAGACCGGATAGACCGTATCTACGTGTCGGTCAACGGTGTCGAGAAGGATGCATCCGATATTGACGGAGTAGATTTCAAGCGATGGTTTCAGTGGGAGGATGACGGGCTGATACCAGTCGAGATAGATCTGCCTCCGATGAAGCCCGGATCGGTAGTCAGAGTTTACGCTGCAGGTCCGCGTGGCGTGACCACGTGGGTTGTGAAGGTTGGCAAATCCACACGGAAGTGAAAGTATGCATTACAGAGAAACCGAGTGTGGCGCGCGATATCGCTGCTATACTCGGAGCAAATGACCGTCGCGACGGATATTTCGAGGGCAACGGTTACCGTGTGACATGGACTATCGGTCATCTGTGCTGCCTCAAGGAGCCTCACGATTATACTGAGGGCTGGCGGAGATGGGCGTTGTCGGTGTTGCCGATGCTTCCGGCAAGGTTCGGAATAAAACTTCTGCCCGAACAGCGCTATCACCAGCAGTTCGACGTCATAGATTCGCTGGTGAAGGATGCCGACGAGGTGATCAACTGCGGTGATGCCGGCCAGGAGGGAGAGCTGATACAGCGGTGGGTCATGCAGAAGGCCGGACTGAAATGCCCGGTCAGGCGTCTGTGGATATCGTCGCTGACCGACGATGCCATACGCGAGGGTTTCAGCAAACTCCGGCCGTCGGCCGATTTCGACAATCTTTATTACGCGGGGCTGTCCAGAGCCATTGGCGACTGGATACTCGGCATGAACGCCACACGCCTCTATTCGCTTAAGTATTCCAGTCCGGGCAAGGTGCTGTCGATCGGACGCGTGCAGACCCCCACGCTCGCCCTGATAGTGGCGCGTCATCGTGAGATCGTTGATTTCAAGCCTGAGGACTATTGGGAACTGCACACGATCTACCGTACCGCAAATTTCAGTTCGCTTCATGGCAAGTTTACGTCTGAATCAGAGGCACAGGCGGCTGTGGAGGCCATCAAGGGACATCCCCTCACAGTGACGGATGTCAAGGAAAAGGCCGGACGTGAGGCTCCGCCACGTTTGTTCGACCTCACATCGCTGCAGGTCGAAACCAACAAAAAGTGGGGATGGTCCGCCGACGAGACCCTCACGCTCATACAGTCGCTCTACGAGAAAAAAGTGACTACATATCCCCGTGTCGACACCACCTATCTGAGTGACGACATATATCCCAAGATTCCGGATATATTGCGCCGGATGACCCCTTATGCGGCTCTGACAGCCCGGCCGCTCGCCGGCAAGTTGCCCAAGAGCAAGAAAGTGTTCGATAATTCGAAAGTCACCGACCACCATGCCATAATTCCCACCGGAGAGTCGCCTGCGGTGCTTGTAGGCAATGAGCGTAAGCTCTACCACCTGATAGCGCTTAGGTTTATATCGGCATTTTATCCCGACTGTACATTCTCTACCACTACAGTCACGGCCGATATTGACGGACAGGGATTCAAGGCTACCGGCAAGGTAATCACGTCGGCCGGATGGCGCGAGGTCTATGCCGGAAAAGACGATGCCGAGCCGGCGTCCGACGCTGATGCTTCGGAAGATTCAAAGGTGTTGCCTCCGTTTGTGGTGGGTGAAAGCGGCCCCCATGATCCGCAGCTTCAGAAAAAGACCACTCAGCCTCCGAAACAGTACACGGAGGGAACACTGCTGAGAGCTATGGAGTCGGCCGGAAAAACGGTCGAAGACGAGGCGCTGCGCGAGGCCATGAAGGAAAATGGCATCGGACGTCCGTCGACGCGTGCGGCGATAATCGAGACCTTGTTCAAGCGTGGTTATATAATGCGACAGCGTAAGAATATAGTGCCGACACAGGCCGGCATGGATCTCATCGACACGATCAATGAGCCGCTTCTCAAAAGCGCGCAGCTGACCGGTATATGGGAAAACAAGCTGCGACGCATAGAGCGTGGCGACTATTCGGCGCGTGAGTTCATCGACGAGCTGAAGGCCATGATCAGCGAGATTGTCGGCAATGTGATGCGCGACAATTCACAGCGGCGGATTCATGTGGCCGACGCGCCCTCCGATTCGAAAAAAAACGGATCGTCCGATGATGCGGCACCCAAGGCGCCGCGTAAGCGTGCGCCGGCTGTAAAGTCGCTTGAAGCCATAGCATGTCCGATATGCGGCACAGGGCATATCATCAAGGGACGTACGGCCTACGGATGTAGCCGTTATAGTGAGGGATGCACGTTAAGGCTAAATTTTGAGGAGTATGCGGCCGATCTCACTCCGGCCAAACTTAATCAGTCGATCAAGAAAAAGTTCAAGAAATGAATGATGAATTGTTCCCTGTCGTCGATGAGAATGGCGATGTCATAGGTTCGGCTACCCGTGGCGAATGTCATTCCGGTTCAATGAAACTACATCCTGTTGTGCATCTTCATGTGATTGACCGCCACGGGCGCATCCTGTTGCAACGTCGTTCGCCCGACAAGGATATACAGCCTGGGCGGTGGGACACGGCTGTAGGCGGGCACGTCGATTATGGCGAAAGCGTGCGTGACGCTCTAATGCGTGAGTCGCGCGAGGAGCTGGGTATTGACGCGTCGGCAGCTGTGGAAGTGACTCATTACGTTTTTCAGTCGCAGCGTGAGCGTGAATATGTCAATACATTCTTCCTGAGGGTTGATGCCGATGATTTCAAGGCATGTCCTGACCCGGTGGAGATCTCCGAGATAAGATTCTGGACGGTCGACGAAATCCGTGGTTCACTCGGCTTAGGAGAATTGACGCCAAACTTCGAGATGGAGTTCAGTCGATTGCTACCTGAATTGTTATTGAACTGATAAGTGACTCGCAAAACACGGGTTGCTGATGAGTTTGATAATATCAACTAATTTTAAGTCGGGTTATGAATCTTAACGATACGCTTCAGCTTGTGGCTGTCGTGGCCATACTGGTTGTCTGTGTGGTCTGGGTCATACGACGTGTGCGCAACAAGCGTGGCTCATGCTGTGATTCGGATTCGTCATCGTGTTGCGATTCCGCTTGCGGGGGGTGCCCGCTTTCCGGAAAGTGCAACAAGAAGTGATTGTCATCCGTGTGATTGGTGTCAGGGATGGAATTCAAGATGCGATGATCCCGAGTTGCCGTTTCTGACTATCCTTATCTGGGTTGTGATGCGTTCGCTCATCGTGTCGGTGTGGCTTATGACGCCTACCTTTTTTCCGCGTGAGCTTTGGAGGCGTGCGAGGGCGTCGATCACAGTGGCCAGCGAGTCGGGATCGAGGGTGCCGAATCCTTCGTCGATAAACAGATTGGCCAGCGACACGCCGTGCGACGACAGAGCTGAGAGTCCGAGCGCCAGTCCGAGGCTGACAATGAATGTTTCGCCTCCCGACAGCGACGTGGTGTCGCGGATGTCGTCGGCTCTGTCATGGTCTATCACTCTTATGCCGAGCGAGTCCTTTACCTGCATCAGTTCGTAGCGCCGGTTAAACCGTCGGATCTCCTCGTTGGCGTGTGCTATCAGGAATCTCAGCGTATAGGTCTGGGCTATTTTGCGCAGGGTTTTCCCGTCGCCGCCTATCGCTTCGGAGATCTGTGTCCAGTCTGAAGCATTTTCTCGTGCCCGGCGTAGCTCGTCAGCCATGTCGCCCATTTGTCGTCGTGCTTCCATACAGCTCTGTATCCTGAGTCTGGTGCGGTCAAGCTCGTCGGTGCTGTAGGCCGAAAGTCGGTCAAGCTGTTCCTGTAGGCTATTTTCGTCGGTTTCAGGTTTAAGCAACAGGTGTCGGTTTTTGTCGTTGCGTTTTTCGGCAAGGGTGGCTTGCGCTGCTGTAACGGTCTGACGGCATAGGCCTGTTTCGCGCCGACATTTTTCCCAATCGTCATCCCATCGGCTGATTTCGTCGATGGTTTTCCGGTCGATTTTGCCGGTGATGCTGTCGTTGTCGTTAAGGCCTGCGATTATCGTGTCAAGTTTTTGTTCGGCGGTGGCTATGCTTTCGCTCTCGGCCGAAATCTGATTTCGGGTCTGGGTCAGGCCTCCTTTTGCAAGCTCTATCTTCGTCAGCTTTTCATTGAGTGTGGCAGTGCGTGCGCTCACTTCGTTTTTGGCTTCTTCCACAGCTTTGACAAGGTTCCGATACAGCACTTCAGGATCTGAATCTCCTATCTCTTCGCGGATTCTGGCTTCGGTAGCTGTGATTTCCGACTTCACTTTTTCCACCTCCTTGCGTGCTGCGTCATATTGCATGTTTTTTTCGGCAAGCGATGTCTGTAGCGATGCTGATCGTTCGGTGGCGGTCTGTATCTCTGTGTTGAGCCGATAGCACTCTTCGTCGGATTTCGCAGTGTCTGACTCGGCTTTGGCTCTGTGTGCCATGATGGCGGCCGTTGTGCGGTCTTTCTCCGCATGCAGCCGGTCGGCAAGCTGTCGCAATAAGTTGTAGTCCGATAGCTGTCGGTCGGCTTCAGCCAACGCCTTTTCATGGCTGCTTAGCATGGCGGTCAGTGAGGCTGAGGTGTCGGGCCATGCCGGTTTTTGGGATACGATGACATCCCATTGGCCTTGTATCTGTTCGAAAATGCGGAGGTTTTCGGCGATCCGCTTTTCGAGCTGCAGGGTTTCTCCTTCGATGCGGCCCGATTCGTTGCCGAGTATTCCAAAGCGTTCGCGAAGCCTCTCAAGCGACATCTGTCGTGCGTCAAGCTCCGCCGAAAGATGGTCGATCACCGGGGAGAGTGCATTGTGTTCGGCGTATGGATGGTGTGTTGAGCCGCAGAGCGGACAGGCCTTTCCATCCTCCAGGCGCGACCGCTGATGCTGGAGGTCAGCGCTTCTCAGCAGTGTGATGTCGTCGCGTAGCGTTGCCGTTGATTTTTCGGCCTGTTCTATCTGTGGCGTCAGTCGGTTCAGCTCACTGTTTATTTCGGTCATCCGTCCGGTCAGCTCTTTATGTCTTTTCCGGTCATCGAGCAGTGTGGCGTCAGTCTGTTCCTTACGCAGCCGGTTGGCGATACCCTCTTTTAGCATATTTATGTCGCCTTGCGCGTCGGCTGCGGTCTTCTGGAGTCCGGCGATATCGGCGGTTTTTAGTTTTGCGGTGGCTGCCGACAGTCGGGAGTCGATCTCCGACAGTTCTTTTGTGAGTCGGTCGTTGTTGGCTTCGATCATCTCTCTGAGTTTACGTCGTGCGCTTTCGGCCTGTTCCATCGACATCGTGAGAGATTTGAGCCGAGCATTGTTATCGTCAATGGCTTCTTTGGCGGCGGTCACTTGCTGCGATGCGTCGGCAGCATACTTCAGCCGCTCCTTCAGATTGCTTCGACTGATCGACAACTCGCCGGTGATGACTCTGGCGCGGTTTATTCGTGGAGTCCGATCCGACAGATCCTGTTCTGCCGATTCCATTTTCCGGGTCGATGATTCAAGATGCTCTTTGGCTTTTTCGCGCTCTTTCTCTTCGGCTTCGATGTCGTGGGCGAGGCGTTCCGCAAGGCTTTGTGCGTTTGCGAGACTTTTACGGTGGTGGAGCGCCACTTCGTAGGTTTTGACAGCTTCGGTAGTTAGGTCATGGAGCTGCAGACGCTCTTCTGTCGGCTTGAGCGCCTCCATGCGTCGTAGTGCAGCGTCCAATTCTTGCTGAAGCCTTAGTGTGTCGCGGTCAAGATGCCGGTCGGTGTCATACCATTCGAGCTGTTTCTTTGTCGTCTCTATGGCTTGGCTGTTTTTGTCAGCCTCTTCTTTGAGGCGGTTGACCGACTGCTGAAGTTGTTCCAGTTCTTCATCCGTGAGATCGTTGGATGCGTGTATGCTCAGGCGGGCATTGATGCTGTCGAGATTTGTCAAGGCGGTTTTCTTGCGCTGGGTTATCTCATCGGATATGCGTGAATACATGGTATCGCACCCGACGAGTTTTTCGAGCAGCATGTATCGCTCGTCCTCCTTGGCGGTCAGGAAGTTGGCAAACGATCCCTGAGCGAGCACCACCGTGCGCAGAAACTGATCGTAGTCAAGCCCTATGATGGTCGGGATGCTGTTGCTGTCGGCCGGTTCCTCTACAGTGGTGCCGTCGGGTTTTACGGTGATTCTGTATAGCGAGCGCTGTGCTTGTTCGAAACGTATGCGGTTTTTTCTCACAGTCCATTCGGCCCTCCAGAGTGTGCCGTCGTTAGCCAGAAATGTAAGCCGGCTGTAGCCTTCGCGTTTGCCTCGGGTGAGTATGTTGCGGCTGTCGGTTGGTGCGAGGCGTGCGTTCTCGTCCTTGTCTTTGGCTCCATATATCTCGATTGACTGGTTTCGGTCGTTCTTTGCTCTTGGATAGCGTGGTGTGCGGTTGAAAAGAGCCAGGCAGATGGCATCGAGGATGGTGGATTTGCCGCTCCCTGTCGGCCCGACAATGCTGAAAATGGTGCTGCCGGCCAACGGACCTTTTTCAAATTCGATCACTTCTCCTTCGGGTCGGTCAAGCGATGCGAGATTTTTGATTTCAAGTCTGATGAATTTCATAGCTCGGTGTCGTTTTTGGCATTGGCGGTGATTTCTGACAGCATCTCGCGCTGGCGTTCCGACAGGGGAGTGCCATGCTTGAGCGCGAATGCTTTGGCAAGCACTTCGACAGGATCAAGGTTGAGTATGTCGTCGATGGTGGCGGGATTGATGCTTTCGCGCTCGGTGTCGATGTCGGGCGGAGGCATGATCTTCTGGATTTTACAAAGTATCGCATTGCGCTTGGCTATATGCTTTTCGGCGACGGCTATGTCATCGGCACTGATTTTCCCGTGGGTGACGCGGAGCGCTACATACACGGCATTTTCATCGGCCGACTCAGCGGTGAGCGGCGGCAGGCGTTCGTCGATGAGTCTGCACAGCCGGTTGATGGTCAGATCTGCCGGTTCGTTGTCGTCGGGAATCACGGTGAGCGGATGCTGTGGCGTGTAGCGTAGTTGCTTGACGTCGCGCAGTCCGTCCGGTCCGATATCCACCAGATCCACGCCGTGGGTATATGACTTTTCGGCAAACGACATGGGCAGCACGCTGCCGCTGTAGCGTGCCCAGTCGGTGTCGTGTATATGCTGGCGTTTATGTATGTGACCGCATGTGAGATAGTCGGGATGGTCGTTCATGCCACGGAGGGTGACCTGTTCGGCGCCTCCCACTATGATTCGTTCGCTCGCATCGTCGGCCGCAATCTCCGCGCCGGTAGCATAAAGATGAGCCATCATCACTCTCCGGCGGTGGGGATAGAGAGCCTTGGCTCTGTTGATTAGTGTGCTCATGAAGTTGCTGACGCCTTCGGAATAGCTCTCGCCGCTGATGGCGTCGCTGCGCAGATACGGCACGGCGAGCACAACAGCTTCGATGCCGTCAGCCCCGTCGACCGGTATTATCATGTCGTCGTAGTCCACTGTGCGGTGTGGTGTCCCGTCGGCGTCGGTGCTCCATAAGTGTCTGACATTGCCTCTGATCTCCACCTGCAGGCAGCTGAGCAGAGGGCGCGGGGCTTCGAGCCGCTGGGCCGAGTCGTGGTTGCCTGCTGTGACAATCACTTTCATCCTGTGGCCGAGCGATGATAGCCGTGCTAAAAAGCCATAGTAGGCTTTCTGTGACGCTGCCGACGGGTTGCCGCTGTCAAACACGTCGCCCGCTATGAGCAGCGCGTCAGGACGCAGCTGTTCGATATGTTCGACCATCCAGTCAAGGAAATGGCGGTGTTCGTCGAGGCGGTCTATGCCGTGAAACATGTTGCCGAGATGCCAGTCGCCGGTGCAGATAAATTTCATGTGTTGTCGATTTCTTTTGTGATAGGTAACTCGCAATACCGACAACAAAAATACGAAAAAAAGCGACATCGCCGATTATGATAACTGGCGCGGCTGTGTGGGGCTGTGATTAATTGTTGATTGAATGATGATTAACCAGCTGAGAATAGTGTTGTGAATGGTTGTGATCAATTGGATCACGGCTCTTTCATTTAACCTAAAATAAATAGCATATCTTCCCTTACCCGGTTCATTGAGAATCGGGTAATTTTTCCATGTCTGTATATCAAAGAGTTATTCTGGTATCAAAATTTTATTTTTTTTACTTTTGACTTAAAAATCGCATCAGTCTGGTAAAGCTCATCGAGATATGTCTGATCAGTTCGGCCATGCCTTTATTCTTATCCGATTGTTTCTTGCGAAGTCCTTTCCATATTGAGAACACCGAGTAAACTATTCTTTGTATGGTATCGAGGTTTCTGGCGGCTCTTGTTGACTTGCGTTTTATATTGTCCTGCTGAAGATTGTAGTCCAGCCCCCAATGCATACTTTCTATTGACCAATGGTTGCGCACGAAGATTCCTGGCTTCGGAGTATGCGTAGGCATACTGCTGACGTACAGGCGTTTTTCTGAGGTGTGTACTCCTGTTGACTTTTTGACTGTGGACGATTCATACTCTATGATGGTCATGTTTCCGCCCCATTTCTTCTTGTCTGCGATAATGTCCAGTCCGTCATATACGCGGTAGGTTCTCGTCTCTATCCTGCCGTGGGCCAGTTCGGGACCTTCGGTGTAAGAATATACCGGTGTGTGTTCCACTAGCCTGTCCTCAATGCCGTATCGCAATGACGGCTGGTTGGCTTTGAGTTCTATCAGAAAGTCTCCGCCTTTCTTTCTGATTTTCTCGACAATATCCTTCTGCATAGACATTGCGTCGGCTGTGACAATCTTTCCTGCGACATCTATTTTATCAAGAAGTATCGGTATGGCCTTTATCTCGTTGCTCTTTTCCTGACAGGCTTCGGTGGCGATTGTTATGCCGGTGCTGAACGAATAGGCAGAGACGATATCCGGGCTTCGCCCGTTTTCCTGAACGGTGCCGCGCTCGGCTTTGCCGTCAATGCAGATTATTTCAATGATGCGGCTGGCGCAAGTAAGTCTTTCAAGGAATATGTCTGCGAACTGCTGCATCCTGTCGGCCATATCCATATCGTTGATGCCGTTCTCCACACGGCAAAGCGTGGCCTCAGATGGTACGCCGTTCCTTAACAGGCCCATTTTGTGTAATTTGTTGAGGTTGTATCTGCCGAACTCCAATATCTCGGCTCGTCCGATGCATCCGGCCATACGTCCGAGTATCATCAGCATGATGATATCGTTGAGGCTGTGACGGAAATTGCCTTTGTCCAATCTACGGAAATCCGGCACGGATGAGGCAAACGCTCGAAGTTCTTCCATGATACTGCGCCTTGTGTCAAATTTATTGTGTACTTTTGCGGTATGATCAGGCGCATAGGCGTCAGTCGAACAGACTTGGTCAAGTGGCTTCATTTTTGGCGTAACTCTTTGATTATCACCTATAAAGTTACTAAAAATCTGCCACTTGGCCAAATTTTCATTACACTTATTTTCTTGAAAATCAGAGGTTAAAGCCTCTCCGCCCGTACTGCTCTCGCTATAAAATAACACATTTGTCGAGAATGAGACGAAATCTTAAATGAAAGAGCCGTGTCAATTGGATATGTATTTTTTAGTATTGCTATTGTTTTTAACTAAAAAAAATTATAAATTTGCCAAGTGTCACATCGTATCGTCTGCTTGACTATTCCAAAACAAAATATCAATAAACAATATCCCATGAAGAATTCAGTACTGATCTTTGTTGTCGTTATCGGAGTCATTATGAAGCGATGCTTGTTTTGATGTTAATTAATTCGGAAAAAGTCACTATCACGTAAATTTGAATACTTACAGTTAATTATGATTATGAAAACAGTTAAATTATTTGCCGCGGTTTTGGCATGCGCATTGGCAGTCATGACAGCATGGAGTTGCTCTTCGGAGGGTGATGAGCCGGTGGGGTCGAGAGGTCAGACTGAGATACCCGAATGGCTTTACAAAACACTTTATGAACTTGAAATGGGCTATATAGGTCCTGATCAGAGCAAGCAATCACCTCTTGGGCAGATGATGTTGTCGTCGAACGGCCCCAAGGTGCCACTCTACACTACCCGTATCCACTCAAAAGGTGATGAGCGGTATTATAGTCAGTCGATGTTTTATTACAGCGTGCATTACCCCGCATTGGATCCGCGTGGCGAAGAGCAGCTATATCCATACTCTGCCATTACGTATCTCGAACATATATGCCTTGATGCCAAAGGCAACAGAATCACAGATCCTGTCAAGGTAGAGAGAATTCTTGATATGCCGCATGTATTCATACCGTATAATCGGCGGGAACCGGGTGAAGAATGGTGTAAGGATGGCTATGAAACCGACTTTGTACGCTATCGCCAGAATGATCCTTATTCCGTGACATGCGCTCGGAAAGACCACCTTTGGACAATATCCAATCTCCCCGGCGTATATAAAGATGCATTCAAGCAGCATGGTGAGAATCTAATGGGTATGACAGTGTCGTTTCTCTACGACAAGATTTCCGATACGCTCTACGAAGATATCGCACAGCACACCACGGTCGTAGCGGTGGCCTGCCCCCGCACCATCAGCTATGTCAACACCTACTTTGTGAAGACTGATGCCGGCTACATGGAGGTGACAAAAGATGAATTTCTTGATGCTTCGGCCGCAAAGTTTGACACGCCGGAGATGTTTGAGGCCAATGGTGTCTACAAGCCTACAGAAGGCGGCGACTATATAAATCAATGCATCGAACTGCCAAGAATAAGCCAGGCTGATATCGATCGCTGGAAGGATAATGAGAAGCGTGGGGTAAAAATCAGCTATATCTAACCCGTATCATATAAGCTTCATAGGTTGTAGATGGCCGGAGAGTGGCCGGCCTGATCAATCGGGGCTACCTGACGGCCGATGTCGATATCACGCCATCGGCCGTGATTCCCTGTGCGTCGACCGACATATTACGGCAAGTGGCATTGTTGTAGAATTCGATCTTTGCCTTGCCTTGCCGTCGGCGTCGGTCGCAAGATCGGGATTCCAGTATAGCGTGCGCCGGTAGTCATTTTCTTCAGGCATCACAGAGTAGTCGGGATGATAAAATTCTGCCGGAACGGCATAGCCGTCGATCACGGTCCGCCGTGTGCCCGGCGGTACGGGTACGGCAGGATCGGTTTCGATGAACACCACGCATCCGTAGCGGTCAATATCCATAATCGAAAGGATCGGATCGGCATACTTGAGTTTTATGGCACTCTCTTCGTTGATATAGATCGATTTGATCGATTCGAGATAAATATTGCGGTAACGGACCGAGTCGGTGAAATATGATCGTTCGTAGTTGATGACAAAAAGCGTCTTTTTTCCCTTGTAAAGAATTTCCTCTTCTCCCGATGGCATTATCTGCCGTCGGAAGTTGGGATTGATGTTGAGCAATGCCGCGAGCAGATCCTGTCCGATATATTTGCCGTCATCGGCTATGTCGTCGAGTTCCCGGCCCATGTCGTAATATGCCACCGACTTTGAGCGGTTTCGCAGTATGTCGGCTTCTCTGGAATTGCGTTTACCCTTGACAACGATTTCGTCAAGGCTCAGCAGCCTTTCTCCGTCGGGCGTTTCTGATCTCACCGGATCCTCCGGCTGATCATCGTCTTCGGTCTGTCCGGTATCTGCTTGCAGGTTGTCGGCAATGCTGTCGTCGCCGGAAATCACCAGATTCTGCTCTTCCTGACGGTATGCTCTCGGTGTCGGAGCGTATTTACGGTCGAAAATGATGCGGTGGTCTTTCTTTTTGCCATTCTCTTCCGACCACATGATCAGATCCCATGTTCCGGTGATGTCGCAGGCGAAAGCAAACTGTCCGCAGCTGTCTGATTCGATAGATCTGACCATCGACAGTCGTGTGGTGTCGCCTTCGTGTTTTTCTCTTTCAAGCAATGCGGCCGTGAGTTTTACGCCCGGCTTGGGTTTCTTTTTGACAAATGATACGATCTGGCCTTCGACTCCGATCCCTCTCTCCGGGGGATACTTGATGTCAGCCAATGCTTTTTCCTTGGATTCGGACCACTTGTAGCGTCGCCATCCCTGTGTCATCATCAGAAGGTCGAGCTGTGTCTGCCGATCGGGATTGGAAGGGGAGAAGAATCTTGACGGATTGGCAATATACCCTTTAATATCCGACATAAGCAATAGACCTGAAAGTATGTCGGAATAGCTTTCTACCGCATTGTCGGCATCGGTGACAGCTACCGATAGGGTGGTGGCTACCGGATTTCCGTGCCGGTCGGTAGCCGTCAGTTGCATGCCGACTTTTTCCATCGGCTGATATGACGGCTTGTCGCTTTCGACGGCGATTGTGGCATAATCGCTATTGTCAACAAAAAACATTCTGTCGGCAATAGTATGTCCGTCGGCGTCAGTGAGTGTGATTGTCGATACTCCGGAGGGTACCTGGCTCTTGTTGATCTTCAACACTGATACCGAGTCGAGTACAATGTCTCCCGCAGAATATACATATCCGCGAGAACTGAATATCACGCCTATTGACGGCGCGTTGCGGTCATAGCGTCTGCGGATTGTCACTACTGCGGTATCGGGAGAAGAGGTGTTGTCCAGGCTCAGGCCGATTCCGCCTTTTTTTGCTGTCGGCAGATCGAATGTGTATGTCTTGCCATCATGATCTATCTTGGCCTGATATGATTTTCCTTCTGCGGCCAACAGGGTGAAAACGCCTCTGCCGTCGGCTGTGGGTGTCATGTTTGCCACGACGGCATCTGACTGTCTTTCTACGACTATACCGCTGCAGTCGTCGACAGAGCCATTGCGTCCGAGCGCTTCAAAAGCGATTCTGCATGGGATCCCGGCAATAATGTAGCCACCCTCGGGGTAGAAGCGTACGTCGAGTTTCTTTGGCTTTTTGACGGCAGGGCGCTCCGTTCCATATTTGACGCCGCTGTTTTTCATTATGCGGCGGTCGGTGTAGTCGCCATCTTTTGCCGGACGGTCGAAAATCGGAAAAACACGCGAAAACACTACGTCGTCATCGAAGTTCAGCATGTATTTCGTGTAGGCTCTGACTTCGTAGTAGCCGGAGTAGAACGGAAGTTGACTGAGAGTGAAGTCACCGTGACACTGGCCGTTGGTAATGCGGAGTGTCTTTTTTTCGATGACTTTGCCACCGGGGTTCAGCAACTCCACATATAGTGTCTGACTCAATGGCGTCATTCCGTGGGTAGGAGCTAAGACTACGTATGCTTTGAACCATATTTTGTCGCCATGATAGTAGCTTGTGTTGTCAAAGTGGAGATACACTTTTCCTGCGGCAGACATATATTGGTGTCGAAGTTATGGTTGTCGCTGGCAGATATGGCCGGCAGCATCATAAGTGTCGCAGCTAACAGGATCAGAAGTTTTTTTATTGAAACGTGGGTAGACATAGTTTTACGGTTGTATCATTTTTTTATTAAAACACAAATATAGTCAATGTGTTAGGTTTAAGTTTTTTTAAAAAAATAAATTTAGCACGTAACTATTCAGCGAAAACAAAGGATGCGAAGATATAGCCCGTCAGTTTAGACGAGCGCCAATATAGCATCGAGAGGGGATTGCCCGTTCTTCCATGCTGTGTCTGCGATAGAATGTAGCGCATGAAAGGCATCGGCACCGGTTTCTGAACGGAAGCATCCGGATATTTTCTGCTTGACCTTGAGTTTTCGGATTCCTCGTTCCGATGCGTTGTTGTCAGATGGTATGGCCGGATTCTCAAGGAAGTTGAATATGTAATCCCGACATCTGATTATTCCCCGTTTCAACTCATTAAACTCTTTGCGCAGACTGTCAAGGTTCTTTTTGAGTAACTCATCCAGCCTCGTCAGCCAACTGTTTTTAGGGATTACCTCATCGGGGTTCTCATTCCTCAGGTGTATGGCTTCCCGCAACAGTGTCTGCACATCTTTTGCCCAAGTCTGTTTCTTGTCTATATCATTGAGATATTCGAGATTCCTCAGCAGATGAGCCAGACATATCTGATTGTTGAGGAAGTCAATGGCGAAGTACGCGCTGTGGCGGTCTGTCACCGCGACCATATTCTTCAGTGAGTCGCCGAAGCGCTCCTCAAGGACCTTGGCGCCACGGCCGGCTCCACGGAACACTAGAGTCAGATACGTTGTCTGCGCAATCCATGACCAGTTGAGTTTCCCATTGGTGTAACATCCCGATTCATCGAAGCCCACTACTGCGGATGCCTTTATCATACGTTCTATCAAGGCAATGGCAGGACGGGATCTTTCAAGCATCTCACGGACGATATTGGCCAGCGTTCCCTGACTGATTCTGACATTGAACATTGTCTCAAACAGCGACTGCAACCGTTCGTAAGGCATGCATTGCACCACACTCAGATAGGTCGCAATGGCACGTATGTTTTTGCCGAATACAATCGCATTGCCGCCTCTGCGGCGCGGTGCATAATCACGATTGCAACATCCGCAGCTACAGACCTTTTTATAAAATCTGCGTTCACGATAGATTGGCTGTATCTGAGGCATGTCTATCTCTTGGCTGACATAATCAAGCTCACCTTCAACACCCGACAAATCGCGCCCGCACTCACTGCAATATCGGGATGACACTTCCTGGATTTCGTCAGGCATCTCCACCTTTTTGCGTGTCGTTCCTTCATGCCCGGATTGACCGCCGACAGGTCTTTCTGATTTCTTCCGCAATGATTTCGTTCTGCGTTCCACCTCAGCCTTTATCGGTTCTTTCGATGGCGGAGTACTGCTGTTGCCGGAGTTCTTCGGCAGCTGTTCATACTTCTCCAGCCGCTTGCGTAGCTCAAGGTTTTCCTTAAGTAGTTTATCTATATTTCGGTTAAGCGACCGATTTTCGGCATACAGGGAATCAATAGTTCCCCGTAACTCCTTCAGCTCAGACAATAGCCCTGCCAAAGTTGAATTTATGTCGTTAACCTGTTGTTTCACAGATACAAAGATAGCAATTTTATCTGACATACACAAACAAAACCACTATTATTTTGATGATACTCAGAGAATTATTCTAAAATTGTTGCTGACCGAGCTGATTGTGTTCGATTCGCTGAATAGTTACTTTAGCACCTTGAAATGTTAAAAAGATACAATAGTGTTATTGTAACAACAATGTAATATAATTGTAAGACCGGTGTAGTATGTGCGACTTAAATTTGCATCGTAAATTTAATGAAACATCAAAGCGGATCGCTTAGATAATAAAAAGCAATCTATACCAAATCATAAGAAGAAACATTTATTGCAAATAGCAAATTGTAATTGAAGAGAGCAATATTATCACATTTGCAGACGGAATGTCGGATGACATTCCGTCTGTCTTTTTGCTGTCCGAGCAGGCAAAAAAAGTGGGGGGGTATATGTTGCGTAATGTAGTTAAAAGCCCCGGCGTCGGACTCACGAAATCCGATACCGGGGCTGTGATTGTTTCCGCATCAAGATGCGGATGTGATGGCATTCACTCGATCATGACCGAATCGCCCGGCGACTTCAGGCAGTGGTTGCGGGTGGTGGAGCTCGGCACGTAGATGAAGTCGCACGCCTCATCGTGTCGTCCCTCGAAGTGCATGGGGAAGAAGTGGCTGACATCTATTTTTTCCATAAACCGGCTTGCCGCGTCGGTATAGCCTTCGCCAGCCCGCGGATCAACGGCTATCATGGCAACGGTCACACTCTGGTTTTCGGAAGCGATGCGGTTGAGTGCTTTTTCGAATTCCACCTGTGGGTCGTGGTGTTTTTTCGCGTCATCTTTGTGGCAGTGGTGTATCTGGAGCGTGCTCAGATCGCCTCCATGGAATATATTCATGCCATACTTTGTAGTCACCATGAAGCTGACTCCTTTGCACGTGGCCGGATATGCTTTTACGGTGATGCCGTCGGGCAGGGTGTCGATAGTGTCGCCGGCGCTCACTCCGGCCACGTCGAGCGTGGATGGTATCTCCTTGGCGGGAACATCATTCGAGATCACATAATACCGTGTGTGGTTCTGAGCCATTTCATAGATTCCGGTGTTGTAGTGTCCCTCATGATTGTGGCTGACCAGAAACACTACAGGGAGCAGAGGGTTGCGGTCGAGTATCTTGTGGAGAGAGTGTGAGGGATCGTTGCTGTAGTCAAACACGAGGATCGCCTTGTCGAGCTCGATGGCAAATCCGCTGTTGTCCAAATACGTTACTTTCATAGTTCTATGCAGGTTTGAGTTGTTGTCGCAGTGATCTGAAGGCCGTCGTAGGCTATCTCTATCCCCTGCGGAAGCGTCGGAGCCATATCGGCATGGAGTCCGAAATGGTGGCTCATGTGGATCAGATAGGCCTTTTGTGGTCTTACTGCATTAATAACGTCGATAGCCTGCTGGAGGTTCATGTGTGTGGGGTGTGGATCGATGCGCAGTGCGTTTATCACCAGCGTTTCCGTGCCTTTGATGGCGTCGAGTGTGGCAGGCGGCATCGTGTGGCAGTCGGTGATGTATGTGACGGGACCGATGCGGAATCCGCTGATCATCATCCGTCCGTGGTCTATGTCGAGCGGCATGATGTCGAGCGGTCCGGATCTGAACGTCGTGTATGGCCGGAATACCGATGTGCGAAGCCGCGGCACCCCGGGATAGTCGGTCATGCCGAAGCAGTAGGGGAGTCGTTGGGTGATGTCGTGAGCCACATCCTTGCTGCAGTGTATGGGCAGCGGGCTGTCGCCGTAGGCATACGGACGCAGGTCGTCGAGTCCGCCGGTGTGGTCGTAATGGCTGTGGGTGATGGCCACGGCGTCAATGCGTGGGGATCCGCAGCGTAGCATCTGCTGCCTGAAGTCGGGGCCGCAGTCGAGCAGCAGATTGTATCCATTGGCTTCGAGCAGAGCCGAAGTGCGCAGACGGTGGTCGCGTGGATCGGCAGAACAGCACACTCCGCATCGGCATCCGATCTGCGGCACACCTGTAGAAGTGCCGGTGCCGAGAAACGTCAGTTTCCAGTCGGTCATCTGTAGGCACTCAGTATGCCGTCCTTAAACATCAGATAATGGCCATTCTCATAGGACCATATCTCTATGAGGTAATTGTTGTCGGTGCGTCGTTTGATTTCTGCGGGCGACCCGATCGCCAGCCGGCATTGGTCGCGCGTCATGTCTATCGCCACCCGGCCATTGATGATATTGTTCCAGACAGCGTCGGGTGTGTCGGGATATTTCAGCCTCGGATCGGTTTCCGACAGCAGCGACGCGAAGCTGCGGGGAGCTTTGCGCGTGTCGCCGACCGACATAAATAGCTGAAACCTGTAGCCGTTGCCGTCGTCGATCAGCAGTCTGACAGGATATATCGTGTTTCCCTCCTTCACGTCGAGTATCTTGACAGGGATGAACTTTCTGCCGTTGAACGAATGCTCGTTCATGTCATACCACAGTGAGGTCATGATATAGAATGTCGACCCCTTGAGGCGACGTCTCACCTCATCGACTATCGTCTCCTCGATCGTCAGCGGAATGGCAACCGAACCGATACGGCTGATCTCTTCCGGAGAGTGCCCGCTGCGATAGCGCATCTTGCGTCCGTCGGCGGTGTGGAATCTGAATTCGGCTACCTCCTGACCCGTGATGGTGAGCACTTTCTCCACACCGTCATATATCAGATATTCACCCTGCAGTGAGCCGGAATTATTCTCCTCGCCAAACAGCATCAATGCCTTGTTGTCGGTGACATACAGCCGTTTGCCCGGTTTCCACTCTTCTATCGGTTCACCCTTTATATCGGAAAGCAGATTGCTTTCGCCGCCACTGATCTTGGCAAGATCTTTTTCGTTTGCCGTGATTTTGGGTGTGCTCTCTATGCCTGTGAAGCATCCGGTGGCTGAGACGGCAAGCAGTATTGATGCTGCATACTGCAGCGTGAATCTGGTGAGAATGTTCATCTGATTGTCGCGGGGGAGTCCCGCAGGGTTGTTTGTGTCGTATTATGTCGCAAAAATATGCATTTATCCTTGATTTCAACCTAAAAACTTCGATCAAAATGCAAATGCTTGGTTTATATGGATGAGAATTAATGATTTAATATATATTAACACAAGATTTTTATGAATATATTTGGTGGTTGTCGAATAACTTCATACCTTTGCACTCACAAAACAACAACATCGCGGGATGGAGCAGTGGTAGCTCGTTGGGCTCATAACCCAAAGGTCACAGGTTCGAGTCCTGTTCCCGCCACAAAATTGTCCTAAATCTCTTTAAGCCAACGCTTAAGGAGATTTCCCCTTTTTACTGGGACGAAATCGGGACAGTAAATTATATCGCTACATGTGTCATGTTTGATGTTTCCGCAAGAAATGTCTAAAAAAAATGTGTCATTTTGAAGCATTAAAATTGTTATCTCAGTCCTATCCTCTCGGATATACATATCCGAAGCTCCATACCGGCAAATCATGGTATGTTGATTTTTATGCGCTCGATCCGGCCACAGGTCAGATGCGCCGAAAAAAGTACAATCTTAATACCATAAAAAGCAAAATTCAGCGTCACCAATACGCAACAGAGTTAATCGTCAGTATCGTCAATTTGTTGAGGACAGGATGGACTCCGTGGCAGATTGTCGAGCAAAAAGAAGCACCGATCCTATTAAAAGATGCGTTTGCCCTCTACAAAGAGCATGTGCAGCGACAACAAAAAGAGAAATCGATCAAAACTAACCTCAGTTTCCTAAAACTTTTTGAGGCATATCTTGACAGCTTGTCGCGGCGTTCGAGGGAGGTCAGGCAAATCACCACGTCGATGTTGGTTACATACCTCGATAAACTGTACCTAAAACAAGGTGTGACAGCGCGAACCAGAAATAATTACCGCGGCTTCCTTTCATCGCTGTTTACTTTTTTCGTCGACAGGAATTTCATCCAGTCAAACCCTGTGGATCCTATCAAAAATCTGACGGTTTCGGCAAAAAAACGCCAGCCGTTGACCAAGTCGATGTTGAGGCGTCTTAACGATTACTTGTCGGAGCACGACAAGTGGATGCTCCTCGCTTGCCGTATGGAGTATTACACTTTCATTCGGCCCGGTGAGCTGCGCCATATCCGCATCAACGATATCAGCGTTAAAGACATGCAGATCTTCGTCAGTGGTGAGATCTCGAAAAACAAGCGCGACGCCAACGTTGCCATCAATCGCGAGATCCTGACCCTGATGCTCGACCTCGGTCTGTTTGACTATCCCGGCGGCATGTACATTTTTGGACCAGGATTAAGACCCTCTGCAACTATCGGAGACAAAAATCTGTTCTCGCGCGAATGGTGCAAACTGCGCTCTACGCTCGGATGGTCGCCATGTTATCAGTTTTACTCGCTCAAAGATTCCGGGATCCGGGATCTTGCCAACTCCGCAGGTATTGTAGTTGCGCGCGATCAAGCCCGGCACACTGACATCTCGACCACCAACCGATATCTTCAGGGGCGTGATCAGCCAGTTCACGAGGAGGTCATAGCATTTCGGGGCGTGCTATAGCCTGATGCGGTAAAAGTAGCCGGTTATCAGCATATCGCCCCCGTTTGCGGGTAGGTCGCATTCGATTTTTTGGCACACATATTTTTGGTTGTGCAGCAAAAATATAGAGTCGACCTCCGGTACTTTGACATCCACGAACTTAATGCAATACCTCTGCAGGGTGTCAATGACAACCTCCTGGTCTCCATTGCTTCCGATTGTGACGGTGTGCAAATTGGTCTCGTCATCCACCCTGTTTAACGCCAGACTCATGCGGTCATCGAGATTGGCAAATGTCCCATCCACAGCCCTGTCACCCCATGCCATACTCGGCCGCGGCCAGTTTATTAACCTTTCCACTTTGTCGACAATAATCTTTATGGGATTCCACGCCAACGGTGTTAGCGCCATATATATTACGTCCGGTTTTTTGTCGCTGTCTGTGGCTACAGTATCATCGCCCATGATCACATCCTCCAGAATGAAATCTGCGTCGGAATTATCAGCAAGATCGAGAGTGTCCGTCCTGTCCGGATGCTCGTATATCCATCCTGTAAATAAGGTGTCAGGGGTATAAGCTGCGGCGCCCGGATGCCGGTTGCCCGAGACATGCTTAAAAGCGCGGAAGTCATGCTCTGCAATGGCGCAGGGCACAAATTTCAGTTCGATGTCGACCTCATTGCTCGACTCCTTGACGATGCGTGGCGCATACATGTCGACTCGACGAAAAGCAGGGGAGCCATCGTTATCAGCAAAAAAACATAATGACGGCCATCCCGGCATCTGAAAATAGTATTGCGTCGATCGTTACGCCACTGGGTTGCCGCTGCGGCCGACATAGTCCCTCACGCCACTTGCAAGGGATCCACGATATCATAAGGCCGGTACCGGCCGCATTGACCTCTGCCGCCCAGTCGTTAGCCACCGCATCAACACTTGTGTTGCGGCAGGGGTAAAACTGTATCGGTTTGTTGGGATCGTTAGCCCAGGAGTCCACGCCAAGCGTATTGCGGCCGTCAGTGCGGCCGTAGGCAAACGCCGGTCCTGTGGCCGTCTTGCCGTAGACCTCCGGTGCCAGATCCATAGCAAAATTACCCAAATCAAGCTCATCGATATACACTCTGTCCTCTTTGTCATTGCTATTATGCATGGCAAGCTGTCCGAGCAGTTGCAATTTCACACTGTGATTGGTGATCTGCGTAATATTTGCCGCCCCATCGAGTACAGTGCGGTTATTATACATAAGGCGGGCTTTGTACTGTCGGGTCGGTTTGGCCACATCCTGTCGAGATACCGTCTGACCCAGCGGTTGACCTTGTGTTCCGAGCACGACAGCCTTTCCGCTATCTTCTTTGAGGGCATGCCGTCGGCTTTGTCCAATATTATACGGCTTCGTTTCTGCATAAACGGCCTGGAGTCGAAGTGCTCTATGTATTCCAACTCCACACGTTGTTTCTTGGTAAGTTTTACTTCTGTGATTCTCATAGCTGTATCTTACCTTGGTATTATGCAAAAACCGTCCCAACATATGTACATTAGTTTTTAGTAGCTACTTAAACAGTCAGATACGTTCCATGAAAGAGCATGAAACGTATCTGATTTTTTGTAGTTATTTGTCAGAATATCACATAAGTCATGTGTTATTTGGTGCGGTTTACTATATGGACCGTTTTGCCATCCTTATCAAGCATATTCAGTCTGAGATTATTTTTATCGGCGGTTAGGACTGAAAATCCGGGAGAATCATTGCAGAAAACAGTGCCATCAATTTTTTGCGGAGTCCTCGTGAGGGAGCCGGATGTATTGACCACATAGTCGATTTTTGAATCTGGGCGGCGGATGTGCTGATAATTGTGAATATGACCGCAGATATACATATCTACATTGTGCTTACGTAGAATTGTATCGACTTTCTTCTGCATATCAGTTCGCTCAGATTCCGACTTATCGGTATAGGCATAGATGGGATGATGACCGACCACAACGATCCAGTCTTCCGTCGCCTCAGTCAAAGTCTTTTCGAGCCATTGCAACTGGGCTTCGGTATCCTGATTCACAGCATCGGGATATGTGTCGGTCTTTTTCCTGTATTTGTCAATCAAAGGAGTGGTGTCGAGAAATATCACCTTGACAGTTGTCCCGTCATCTTCAAAGGTCTTGGCGTAATATCTCGCAGGCATCTCCCAACGGCGGGATATGCCGGAATAGTCGATAACCGCCTGAGTGTTGCCGCGATATTCATGGTTGCCGCAGATAGGATACCAGTTCACCATAAGCTCCGGGTGGTCGTAGATAAGCTCATAGTTGGTCATCCACAAGGGGTCTGTCACACTCTCCACTCCGCCGTAGTGATGTGTGTCGCCAAGAGCAAGAATAGCATCGGGTCCTATTTGTTCTGCAATTCTGCCCATCGTCGCGGCAACAGGCTTCTGGTCATAGTGACCATTACGTCCGAGGTCTGACACTACCATAAGGTTCACATCGCCTTTGGCGATTTCAGTCTGGGCAATGGCTCCAAAAGAGGGGATGAGAGCCAAAGCCGCGATAAGTAATTTACGAATCATTGTTTTGTATTTTTAGAATGTTACTTTTACACCGCCGTTGAATTTCACTCCGTAATATTCCTGTTGCATCGTGTAGTCCTTGCTGCCTTGGTAATAGCGCAGAGGCTGGTTGAGAAGGTTGTTGCAGTCGGCATATACGGTTATTTTTGTTTTGCGCCCGAATGTGTAGCTGACGTTCAGGTCCAGATATTTCACGGCATCATAGTATCGGTCGTAGAATGAACTTGCGCCCATTTCGTCGATAAATGCCGAGGCATAGTTGAATGAGGCTCTTGCGGAGAAACCGCACTTGTCGAAATATAGCGAGAGATTAGCGGTATGTTCAGGGGAACCCGGCAGACTTAGACCTTTTTCGTTTTCACGACCCTCGAAATTGAAATCGGTGATGCGTGAACGTGTATAGGTATATGTTGCATAAAGTCCGAGGCATTTCATCGCCGGTGTGATGAAACTGAAATCGCGTTGCCATGCAAGCTCAACACCGAATATATTGGCATTGCCGCCGTTCTTCGGTTGAGTGAATTTCGTCCATAAATTCCCTTCGTATTCCTTGTTGTAGGCCACCTCGTCGACAATAAAGCCCTCAATGCGTTTATAGAACAGACCGGCAGACACAAGTCCTATCGACTTCCAGTAATATTCGGCATTGAGGTCTATGTTGTGTGATGTGGTTGCCTTCAGACCGGGGTTGCCCACCGTTATCTCATTGTCGCCGCGGCTTATTTTCATTCCCGGGACGAGTGCCGAATATTTTGGACGGGATATTGACTGGTTGTAGCCCGCACGGAACAGGAAATCCTTATTTATCTCCCATTTCAGAAGAAGCGATGGGAGGAAGTTTATGTAGCTTGAAGTTGCCGGCGCGGTTTTCGACACCTCTCCGGTCTCGTCGTCATAGATTCTGCCGATGTAACGCAAGTCGGTGTTCTCCACTCTCAATCCTCCCATAAACTGAAGATTGTCCGCGAGCCGTGAGTCGATGCGCATGTAACCGGAAGTGACATTCTCTCGGGCGTGGTAATTGCCCGCAAGTTCCTCAGCCACCTGTTCGCTCTCAAACTGATTTTTATCATCAAGATTCAGAAAGCCGAGAAAATATTTGTCAATGAATGTTCCCGCCTTGTATTTAGCCGAAGGCATAAAACGGTCTGTAGTCATATCGACAGTATGGGAGAAAGCATCCTTGTCAAAGGCCTTCTCATCAATGGGAGTGTATTCGTAGAAGTCTATCTCTTTGTTCTTGAACTTGCTGACGAATTTGAAGCCGAATTTGAGCTTTGCCCTGTCGCTGAGTTTTGTCTTGAAATCAAGAGCTGCCTTGAAGTCCTTCTCGACAATATCTTCCTGCTGCTGTGTCAGTTCCTTGAGTGAGAAATCATCATTGAGTGTAATAGTGGAGCCTTCCTCCGGAGTGGCAAGCGGCTCCCGCGGATTCGACAGATCAATACTGAACTTCTGTTTTTTCAGACGATAATCGATATAGCGCTCGTTAGGCCTTTCCTCGGAGGCTCTCGCATATCCTAATTTCCAGTCAATACCGAAAATGCCGAGACGGTTCTCGCCTCCGAGAGTGAAGTCCATGGTGCGTTGGCGTTCCAGACGGGCGTTGCGGTTGTCGGGCGTGCCACCTTTGGTCTGCACCCTGACATCGGCTTTCCCCTCCGGGGTCATGTCTTTCAGCGTCGTGCGATAGCGGTTTTCCCAGTCGTTGCGGTTGTTGAAGATACCTTTGAACCATATCTTGTTGTAGTCGTTGAACTTCCAGTCGAGCGACAACGAATAACTCTGACGCTCGCGGGTGACAAAATACTGCCTTATCTGATAGTCGTTGACATAGATTTTGCCGTCGTCATCTTTTTCCCATATAAATTCTGTATTATATGATCCGGCTGGCGCATTATTATAGGAGGCTGCAAGCATCACTCCGAAGCGGTCATTGAAGAAACGGTTACCGAGAGTGAGTCCGACATTCATCTGCGCCTTACGGCTTATCCAGTTGTAGCCTGTTCCCGCTACGGCTCCGACAGTAAATCTGTGTGGAGAATTTTTCGTAACGAGGTTGATAGAACCGCCGATGGCATCGCCGTCCTGATCCGGCATAAGTGTCTTGCTGACCTCTATTGTCTGAATCATATCGGACGGTATGAGGTCAAGCTGGACATTGCGAATGTCTCCCTCGGCCGATGGCAGTCTTGACCCGTTGATTGTCACTGAACTGAACTCAGCCGGAGTGCCGCGTACCTGACCGAAACGGGCCTCGCCCTGATCATACTGCACATTGATACCGCTTATACGTTTCAGAGCGTCTCCGATATTCGAGTCGGGGAATTTGCCAATCTGGTCGGCAGACACCACATTGGTTATATTGATATTGTTCTTCTGGGCATTTATGGCTCTTTGCTGCCCGGAGAAAACGCCGGTCACTACAACTTCATTCAGTTCCCGTGATGTATCCGACATTACAATGTCGTCAACCGTCGATTCTTCCGAAACCACGATTGTTTTACTGACCGGGAGAAAACCGATATAAGTTACTTTCAGATTATGATCCCCGGATGAAAGGTTGGCAAACGAGAAAAAGCCGTCGAGATCCGTAACCGCCGACAGCTTGTTGCTGTCAATGATAACCACCGCTCCCGGCAGCGGGTTCTTCTCATTGTCAAGGATGCGGCCTTTAAGTTGTCCGTATTTCGGACTGTCAGCCGCCATAATGGTCAGACTTGAAGCAAGCGCGACCAAAAAAGTTGACATTACTTTTTTCATTGTGATTGTTGTTTTGTTTCTGATTCACGTTGCAAAATTCGCCAACTAATATTTCATGGGTTTATCAGATTTGTTTAGATTTTATGAAATAAATTGTGTCATTAAACTTTTATTAAACTTTTGAGCATTAGGACAGTATTTGACCTATTATTAGTAATTTTGCAGCATGGAAACAAAAAAGAAGATACTTGTTGTCGACGATGAGGAGGCTTTGTGTGACGGCCTCGGATTCAATCTTGAAGCGGAAGGCTATCAGGTTGACATGGCGTATAGCGCGGAGGAGGCTCTTGCCCTCAACCTTGCCGCCTATGACCTGATACTCCTTGATATTATGATGGGGGAAATATCCGGGACTCAACTGGCACGCATAATGAAGTCGAATCCGGCAACTGCCTCCGTTCCCATCATATTCTGCACGGCCAAAGACACGGAGGAGGATATGATTGCCGGTCTCGACCTCGGAGCAGACGACTACATAATGAAGCCTTATTCTCTTAATGCCGTACTCGCTCGTGTTCGTACTGTGCTTCGCCGGACTGGGGCTTCTGTCGCACATGCCAAGACTGATTCTGACCTTGTTTCATACAAGGGGCTGGTTCTGTCTGCAAAAAACAGGACCTGCACGGTTGACGGAACGGAGGTGAAAATGCCTAAAAAGGAGTTTGAGATACTGCTCAAACTAATCTCCAACCGGGGGCAGGTTTTCACCCGCGCGGATTTGCTCAACGAGATATGGCCCGACGAGGTTGTGGTGCTTGACAGGGTTGTAGATGTGAACATAACCCGTATACGCCAGAAAATCGGCATCTACGGCAAGAATATTGTAACTCGCTCGGGCTACGGTTATGGGTTTATTGAATAAGTTCTCCTATCCGCAGCGGCTGTTCGTGTGGCTTCTTGGGTATTCCTTGCTGATGGTCGGTTGCTTTGTCGTGTTTCAGTATCACAGGGAAAAGGAATTCAAGGCGGAGGAGATTGACAAGCAACTACAGCTTATCAACACATATATCCTTACCGAACTTGGTGAAGGACACGATGTGCCGGATATCAGACTCGACGATTTCAAACCGTTTGACGATATCCGTGTCAGCGTGATTTCCGAGGACGGGCATATCATTTACGACAACACCCTTGATTCCCTTCCGAAAACCAATCATCTTGACCGACAGGAAATCCGAGACGCACTGCGGCTTGGGTCAGGCTATGCCGTAAGGCGCCACAGCGAGAGTACCGGCAACAATTATTTTTACTCGGCGAAAAAGAGCGATGACGGGAATATTGTCCGTACTGCGGTGCCGTATTCGGTTTCATTCAGAGGACTGTTGCAGGCCGATTATGGCTTTCTGTGGATTATGGGGATTATCACAATGGTGATGTGCGTACTTGGCTATTTCGCAACCCGAAGGGTCGGCCTCCACATAATCAGGCTGAACAGATTTGCGGAAAACGTAGAAAACGGTGCCCAGATTTCCGACACCGAACCGTTCCCCCATGACGAGCTTGGCGAGATTTCAAACCACATTGTCCGCCTTTATGCCCGTTTGCAACAGGCTGTCGCTGACAGGGACAGCGAACATCGCGCAGCCCTCCATGAACAGCTTGAAAAGGAACGCATCAAAAAGCAACTCACGAATAACATAAACCACGAACTGAAAACCCCGGTCGCATCAATCAGGGTCAGTGTGGAGACGATGCTGGCACACAGGAATATGAGCGATGAAAAGCAGATATTGTTCCTGCAACGTTGTCTTACAAACACAGAAAGGCTCCAAAGGCTTCTGACCGATGTCTCGCTCCTGACACGCATGGACGACGGAAGCGCCTCTATATTAAAAGAACAGGTTAATCTCACGGATATAATAAATGACGTGGTTGAGGACCGACAGATAATCGCCGCCACAAAGGGCATAAGGATTGAGAATTTTGTTTCTCATAACGTAATCATGGCCGGTAATGCTTCTCTGCTTGAGGCCGTTTTCAACAACCTTATAGACAATGCGATTGTTTATTGTGGAGGAACCAGAATAAAAATAGAATTAATCAGTATCGACAACGATAAAGTTGTAATTGCATTGTCCGACAACGGATGCGGCGTTCCTCCCGAACACCTGCCAAGACTGTTTGAAAGGTTCTATCGCATTGACAAGGGACGGTCACGAGCGGCCGGTGGCACCGGACTCGGGCTTTCGATAGTGAAAAACGCCGTGATTCTTCATGGCGGTGAAATCTCCGCCGAAACTCAATGCTCAGGCGGATTATTGTTCAAAATAATATTTTCAAGAAACTCAAAATGAAGACAAAACTGAAAATCGCGCTTGTAGCTCACGACCAACGCAAAGCCGATATGGTCGATTGGGTAAAATTCAACGCCCAATACCTTTCACAGCATGAGCTGGTATGTACCGGCACGACTGGAGGGCTTATAAAGAATGCTTTCTCAGAAGCAGGAATATATGCCCAAGTCGAATGTATGAACTCCGGACCGATGGGCGGTGATGCCGAAATAGCGGCAATGGTGGTAAGAAACGAAATTGATCTTGCCATATTCCTGATAGACGACCTCAATGCGCAGCCCCACGAGGCGGACATTCAGATGCTTTTGCGTCAATGTCGTCTCCACAACGTGCCGATTGCCTGCAACCGAATAAGTGCGGATCTGATGATTTCAAGCCGTCTGTGGTATGACCCGACGTATAAACCCATCGAACAGAGCTATATAAGGTTTGACCGCAATTAAGAGATTGTCTAAAATTCATATCACTTTGCTTTTGAGAGTCTTTCCAGCGTCTTTTTGTTTGCTCCCCGGTCATGTAGCTACGGCTACACTCCCTCATCACAAACAAAAATCCATCTGACAATCCTTCTCAAAATCCGTATTATATAAATTTAGCCAATCTCTATGAGAGTGTTTGAATTTCACTTCTATTCACTCAAAGAGGATTTTCGGAGAGATTCGCGTGAGTTGATGAGGGAGCGATGCGGGCATCGTGACCGATGAAACCTGACGCGAATCGCCCGAAAAGACCTTTGAGGGGATGGAAAGAAGTCCCTATATATTTCTTCGTGTTAAATTCAAACATACTCTAAATACTCTGTCAGTCCGGCAGTTTTAATAAATGGTTAAGGATTTTGAAATAATCATGAAATGTTTTCTTAGTTACTTTGCGGCAGAATAAGTAATTGAGATAACAATGGAAATACTGTTTCTTTGCGTAGTAATTTTTCTTTTCCTGCTGGCTGTGTTTGACCTGTCAGTAGGTGTGAGTAACGATGCTGTCAACTTCCTGAACTCGGCTATCGGGTCTAAGGCGGCATCATTCAAAAGAGTCCTGATTGTCGCTTCCATCGGTGTGTTCATCGGTGCGGCAATGAGCAACGGTATGATGGAGATTGCCCGGCACGGAATTTTCCGTCCCGAGCATTTTTCGTTCTATGACCTTATCTGCATCTTCATGGCGGTAATGGTCACGGACATCATCCTTCTCGACGTGTTCAACTCGCTGGGTATGCCGACATCGACAACCGTGTCAATGGTTTTCGAGCTGCTGGGAGCCACCTTTGTCGTTGCATTGATTAAAATGGCAGGAGGCATCGGTCTCGGTTTCGATGACTTGCTTAACACGGAGAAAGCCCTGTCGGTGATTCTCGGAATATTCCTGTCGGTGGCGATAGCCTTTTTCTTCGGAACGGTGGTGCAGTTCATATCCCGTATGGTGTTCTCGTTCAATTACCGAAGCAACCTGAAATGGAAGATAGGAATATTCGGAGGTATATGTGCAACTGCGATTGTTTACTTTCTTCTGATTAAAGGGGCTAAAGATCTTTCTTTCATGACCCCTGAACTGAAAGCGTGGATAAAAAACAATACTGCGCTGATCATACTGTCCTGTTTCGCAGTTTTTACAGTGCTGATGCAACTGCTCCATGTCTGCAAGGTTAATGTGCTGAAAGTAATTGTGCTGATGGGTACATTCTCGCTTGCCGTGGCATTCGCAGGTAATGACCTTGTGAACTTCATAGGTGTTCCCTTGAGCGGTCTGGCTTCATATCAGGATTTTATGGCTAACGGCGGAGGGGACTCCAAAGGTTTCCTTATGGATTCGCTCAACGGCCCGGCAAATACACCGATATATTTCCTCATCGGTGCCGGAGTCATAATGGTGGTGTCACTTGCAACGTCAAAAAAAGCCCGGAATGTGACCAAGACTGAAATCGGTCTCGGAAGCCAGCAGGGTGGCGATGAGATGTTTGGTTCTTCCCGCATTGCCCGGCGGCTGGTAAGATGGACCTTATCATTCCTTTCTTGGTTATGGCGTGTCACACCCGCGAAAGTACGCCGTTGGTTCAACCGTCGTTTTAATGTGGATGAGACCATTATGGATCAAGGTGCGGCTTTCGACCTCATACGCGGCTCTGTCAATCTGGTGCTTGCCGGAGCACTCATTGCCCTCGGCACCTCGCTGAAACTGCCCCTGTCAACCACTTTCGTAACATTTATGGTCGCTATGGGTACTTCTCTTGCCGACAGGGCATGGGGGCGTGAAAGTGCTGTGTTCCGCATCACCGGCGTGATTTCCGTAATCGGCGGTTGGTTTCTTACTGCGGGTGCGGCGTTTATCGGCGCAGGACTGATTGTTGCAGCAATGCACTATGGTGGTCAGTGGGTGATGCTTCTGTTGGCGGCTTTGACGATATTCATAATCATCAACAGCAACCGGAGGTTCAGAAAGAAGACAGAAGAAGATAACGGTGATGCACTGTTCCAGACTATAATATCCACTCAGGATCGGGAGCAGACATGGCCGTTGCTTATGATGTATATCACCGAGCAACAAGAGAAGTTCATGACCTATGCCGAGGAAAAATACCGGGATATAACATCGGCTTTCATAACTGAAAGTTCCGGGGTGCTGAGCAAAACGGAGTCAAGCCTCGCCCGCCAGAAAACCACGCTTAAAAACGCTCGTCGGAAGGAAACTCTGTGCCTGCGTCATTTGACACGCGAGATGGCGATAGAAAAAAGCACTTGGTTCTATCTCAGCAACAACTGCTGTATGGGCATACTTTACAACCTGCGCCGCATCAACGAGGTCTGCAAAGAGCATGTCGACAACAATTTCCTTCCTCTGCCTCCCAAATATATTACTGAATACGAGATGATACGGACACAAATAAGTACACTGTTCAATGATACCGTCAAACTTATGGAGAGCGGGGATACAGATACGATAAGCACTCTTCGCCAACACTGTGACGAGATAAAGGATACTGTTTCCGACACATATCATCGTGTGCATGACCAGCTCCGCGACGGAGACACATCGGCAATGGCTGTTCTGTATGTCTATGTCAATATGCTTCAGGAAACGCAGGAAATGGTATCGTCAATAAGGAAATATCTGCGGGCGTTTGCCAAGCTGCGCGACTCAGATTTCCGCACACGCCCTGCCAAAATCATGGTGCCCACAGTATAAAGTCTAAGTAAAAAGGATTGTACCAAAGGTTGAGATGGGAGTGCATGTCTCCCATCTTTTTTATGTCGTAATTGACTGATAGATTTTAATATTTGTCTAATATTTCCGATATAAACGTGAAATAAAAATGCGGTTACTTTGTATCGAAGAAATACTATAAATCATGTACGTTACAGTTCTCTCGATAATGGCTCTGGCCGGAATCATCGTTATGTTGCGACGGCATATACGCAGACACAAAATCAAGGAAATGTGTTGTATTATTCCCAATAGTCCTGTCGGAAAGTCTTGTTTGACCGTGACGATGCAGTCATGCGGTCCGATTATCGACAAAGCGCTGAAATGTCTTTCAAACAATGACAGTATAGCCGTTTGCAAGAATCATCGAATCGGGTCAGAAACCATTGACATAATCAGTGAGAAAGTCCGGAATTGTTCGGCGGACTCTGATGATACTATCGGCAGGACTGCGCTATATTGTGAATATATGCTTGAGGCTACGGACAAGATTGCCGAAACCACACGTCATCTTGTCACGTCCCCGGATGGCTATATACCTATCTCTTACAAATGTGAGATCGAAACAATTCGTGGAGGGATTGTCCGACTGTCTCAATTAGCTGACAGCATACTCAGTTCAAATGTTGATACAGTGAAGATTAATGGAGATGCGGGTTTGGAGAAAGGTTTTATCGAACACAGCATCGCCATACATTCCAAAGGGATGACCCATGAAGATTTTGATGAAGGAGCCCCCTCATATTCCTATCTGATGCTCTTGTATTATCTTCATTCCTTTATCAGTTCCTTTCTACAGGCAATCAAAAACATTAAAACAAGCAATAAACCAATGACAGCATGAAACGGATTTTAATTAGGGATATTCAGTTAATGGCTTGATTTTTCAAGCTGAAAATGGAGCGTGGTCGCCCTATGGCTGGAGAAGATACCCTCCACCATCGACCAGTACAAGGCAAAGAACGAGGTGCTGGAAAAGGAGATTCCGCAGTTGCAGGAGATAGCGGGCAAGGTGTGGAAAAAGGAGGACGAGCTGAAACAGTTGAAGTCCGAACTTGCCGCGCTTGACCGCAAGATCCAGCTGGAACTTGCGCCGCCTACGCCCGAAGTCGCCGAAAAGGAAAACGACGGGCAGGAGGTCAGACCGGATGCGGAAGGTGTACGGAACTTGCCGTCACAGCATACCGAGGAAGCTCCCCGGATTCGCAACCCAATGAATGAACGAAGTCCATCGGGCAATGAAATTGCCGACCATGTCATCATCGGACGTCCGGGTTTTCAGTTAAAGAATGAAAACCGCCCGAAAGGGATAAAGATATGACCCATGCCATTACAGACCGACCGCACTGTTATGCAGACGCGGTCGGTCTATCTGAATATGGAAGATTCTTCAGCGTTTCTTACCTGTATCTCAAGATAATGTCCTATCTTTGGAAGATAAATATCAATCAATTTAATTTTATCATGATAACCAACCGTGAAGAAGTGCTTGAAAACGCACTGCGCGTTTTCGCCAAGATGAATTATGAGAAGGCAAGTCAGGTAGAGATCGGAAAAGCCTGCGGGCTGACGAAAGCCGGGCTGGTGTACTATTATCCGATAAAGCTGGATCTTTTTGTTGCGGTTATAGATAAATATGTTTTCGGGATGCAGTCGGTGGCAAATAAGTTCCGTTTCAAGGCTGCCACCCTGTCGGAATTTATCGAACAATATATAAAAGGTGTGGAACAGACCATGCGGAAACTCATATCGCTTCTTGATGACGGCAACAATCCGGCAGGATGCAGCTTCAATTTCTATTATTACCATCTTATGATGCAGGTACGGCTTTATTATCCGGATGTGGAGGAAAAGATAGCAGGCATGTTCCGGCAGGACTACGAGTTTTGGAGAGCCGCCATACAGTCGGCAAAGGACACAGGGGAGATACGGCAGGATGTGGACATCGAGGACACAGCCATGCTGTTCCGGCAGGTGTTTTTCGGTCTGTCCTTTGAGCAGTCTTTTTTGAGGGGGCTTGACATACAACGGCTTGCAAGGGAACTGCGCTTCGTCTATTCGCTGTTAAAAGCCTGAAATGTTAAAATTCGAGCGGTTTTGTGTTTTCAGCCGCTTTTTTATGTGTTAAAAACAAACCAATCGGTTTGTTTTTCGGATTATTTCGCTAATTTTGGGGTCATGGAATCTATAGCCGGGAAATTATGGATAAGATACTAAAACAACGTGGCAGCATCGTCCGCGATAGCTCCGTAACTCGATTTTTGAGACTGTTTTTTAATTCAAAATTGTTCCACGGGTGTATTTGCCTGAAAATCAATAGATTAAAGTGTTAATACAATCGTTCCACGCCCCAATTTTCTAACATCAATTAACAAACCCTACCCACCTAAAAACGGGTCAAGCCGAAAGCACGGTGCATGAATTTTGAGAAAAGTGTTAAATTTGTGGCATGAAAACCGCAGATGCAATATGGATGTGCCTGCCCGAGGGCATGGACGAACTATTTGAAATGGTGCGCTTCGAGCGCACGGAACAGTCCTATGACATATGGCTTGACGAAAAGAAGAAACTGTCTGATGAAGACTATCGTAATCCAAATATCGTAGCGCGAGGCTATACGGATTATGTAACAATACAGGACTATCCGATGCGTGGACGGCCTGTATTTCTTCACATGCGCAAGAACAAGTGGTGGGACAGGCAGACCAACGAAATCTTCAGCTACAATCTCGAACTTCCCAACGAGGAAGGAACACGACTCAGCGCCGAGTTCGTGGCTTTTTTAAAAGACGAAGGTGGAGACGACAGCCCTGTCGATTAAACAGATAGCGCAGATGTACTGCGTCAACGGCAAACATTTTGCCGACTTGTACCGCAATAAGATAAGCGGTTACGCCGACTGGTGCGAACAGGAGCTTGGCTGTGGGTTCTATTTCAACGCCGATAATATCGGCCCTTACATGAGTCTTGATGAGACGTGTCTGAGCAACGGGGAGGTATGGACGTTCCTGACCAACAAGGACGGCCACGGAGGCAAGGGAACACTTGCGGCAGCCATTCCCGGAACAAAGAGTGACGAAATTATATCCATACTCATCGGAGCTATGGAGAAATCAATCAGACGCAGGGTCAAGGAAGTGACCTGCGATCTCTCGCCATCAATGATGCTCATAGCCGCAGAAGTGTTCTATAACGCCCATGTAGTCAACGACCGTTTTCATGTCCAACAGGTCTATAATGAGGCCGTTGACGAAATCCGCATTGACATTCGCCGACAGCTCATCGCAGAGGAAAACAACCGCAACAAGTCCGAACCGCCGGTAACGTACTCCAACGGAGAGACCATGCGCCAGATACTGGCCCGCAGCAAACACACTCTGATGATGTCGCAGAACAAATGGACTGACATACAGCGCCATCGTGTCAACATACTGTTCAAATACTATCCAATGTTGAAGGCTGCATACAGCCTTGCGATGGAGCTGCGCAAGATTTTCAACGCTAAAATCTCACCGACAAAAGCCATGGGGAGGATGAACAAGTGGTATGAAAAGGTAATGGCATTGGGTAACAACAACTTCCGCTCGGTAATCAAAACATTCAAGAACCACGCCCCAACAATCCTGAACTATTTCCGTCGTCGTGCGACCAATGCCTCTGCCGAGGCATTCAACTCTAAAGTCAAAATATTTCGCTCACAAATGCGTGGTGTCCGGGACCGCGACTTCTTCATCTTCCGATTAGTCAAACTCTACGCCTAAAAATTTAACACTTCTAATTGCCCAATTTAACATATGCACCGTGCTTTTCGGCTTGAGCCCGATTAGTCAAACTCTACGCCTAAAAATTTAACACTTCTAATTGCCCAATTTAACATATGCACCGTGCTTTCGGCTTGAGCCTGAACTACTTCCGTCATCATGCGACCAATGCCTCTGCCGAGGCATTCAACTCTAAAGTCAAAATATTTCGCTCACAAATGCGTGGTGTCCGAGACCGCGACTTCTTCATCTTCCGATTGGTCAAACTCTACGCTTAAAAATTTAACACTTCTAATTGCCCAATTTAACATATGCACCGTGCTTTCGGCTTGAGCCGATAAAAGAGCCTAAATTTCACTAATAGATACAAATAAAGCGTTGAGAATAAACTTTAATTAGCTTATTTTCAACACTTTATATTATGTGATCCGGATGCGACTCGAACGCATGACCGTCTGCTTAGAAGGCAGATGCTCTATCCAGCTGAGCTACCGGACCGATTGGCGTATTTACGGGCGCAAAGTTACAAAATTTAGTTGAGCGAGTCAAGCACTTTGCGTATCTTTTCGTAAGTAGTGATGCGCGTCGGAACAAGAGGAAGGCGTAACTCGTTCTCTATAAATCCCATAGCATGGAGCAGGCATTTCACGCCTGCGGGATTGCCGTCGACAAACAGCAGCGAGAACAGGTCGGTGAAGCGGTGGTGGATCATGCGGGCTGCATCGAAATCTCCTTCGAGCGCCAGACGTGTCATTTTGGCGAATTCTTTTGGAAAGGCGTTGCCTATCACTGAGATCACTCCTATAGCGCCGAGAGTGATCAGCGGAAAGGTGATGCCGTCATCGCCCGATATCACCGAGAAGCTGTCGGACTTGTGTTTGATTATATCGTCCATCTGGTTGATGTTGCCCGAAGCTTCTTTTATCGCCACTATGCCCGGATGGTCGGCGGCGAGCCGCAGGGTAGTGTCGGCGGTCATGTTGACGCCGGTACGTCCTGGAACGTTATACAGTATCACCGGCACAGGCGATGCCTTCGCTATGGCCGAATAGTGCTGGTAGATGCCCTCCTGAGATGGTTTGTTGTAGTAGGGGACTACCGACAGTATGGCGTCGAACTGCGAGCTGTCCACGCGCTCGGCCTCTTTGACAACGTCGGCGGTGCAGTTGCCGCCGCAGCCTACTACCAGGGGCACGCGACCTCCGACGTGGTCGGCCACGAATTGTTTTATGTCACGCCGCTCCTCGGGGCTGAGTGCCGGCGTCTCGGCCGTAGTGCCCAGCACCACAAGATAGTCTACCCCGTTTTTTATCTGATAGTCGAGCAGGCGTGCCAGCGCCTGATAATCGACTGATTTGTCTTTTTTGAACGGCGTGATAAGTGCCACGCCCATTCCTCTGAGGTTGATATGCGACATAGTGTCAGTGAAAGGATCTGTGTAAATGTTCACGCAAAATTACGGATTAATTGAGTAAACACAAAATCACCTCGATTTTTTAGCCATTTTTAGAATATGCGATAAAAGGCTTTTTGTAATTTTGCACGCGACAACATTTAACGTGCTAACAGAATACATAGATATATATGACCAACGGATTTTTCAGAGTTGCGGCCGTGGCGCCTCATGTCAGAGTGGCTGATGTCGATGCAAATGTCGATGTCATTATCCGCTATGCCGCGGAGCTTGACGCCAAGGGTGTAGAGGTGGTGGTGTTCCCGGAGTTGAGCATCACGGGTTATACATGCGGCGATCTGTTCCACACAGAGCTTCTGTTGCAGAAAGCGTTGGCCGGCCTGCGTCGTATCGAGGATTTCACTCGCGATAAGACTATTGATCTGATCGTCGGCCTGCCGGTGGCGTCGGAGGGCACAGTATTCAATTGTGCCGCCCACGTATCCAAAGGCGTGTCGACGATAATCCGCAAGACTTATATACCTAATTATAATGAATTCTACGAGCGCCGATGGTTTGCTCCGGCGCCCAACGATGAATACCAGCCTGTAATACTGACCCATGGAGTTTATATCGGCATGGAGATCTGCGAGGACCTGTGGGTCACTGTGCCGCCCTCCTGCTCGCTGGCCATGGCCGGAGCCGAGGTGATCTTCAATCTCTCGGCGTCCGACGAGCTTGTCGGCAAGCATGCTTCGTCGCTCACTCTCATCCGCCAGCAGTCGGCGCGTTGCAAAGCCGGTTATGTCTATGCGTCGGCGGGCAGGGGAGAGTCGTCGTCCGATGTTGTGTTCTCCGGCAAGGCCATTGTGGCCGAACAGGGACGCCTGCTTGTGGCAAACGACCGCTGGAACCCCGATGACAACTGCGTTATAGCCGACATCGATATTGAGGCTCTGCGCCACGACCGCATCCACAGTTCCACATTCGCCGACTGCGCGCGCCGGCACGGGCGTCAGGCGCCGAGGCTCACGGAAATCCCGCCCGAAAGTCCGTTTGACATGGATTACGGACTGACCTATCGCACCATCGATCCGCATCCGTTCGTGCCATCAGATCCGACAAGCCTTGCCGATACATGCGAGGAAGTGGATCATATTCTTGTGACGGCTCTCTCGCAGCGGCTGACGGCCATCGGATGTCGCCGGGCCGTTATCGGTATTTCAGGCGGCCTGGATTCTACGCTCGCACTTCTTATCACCGTGCGCACGTTCGACCGTCTGGGGTATGACCGCAGCGGCATAATCGGCATAACTATGCCCGGATTCGGCACCACCGACCGCACCTATACCAATGCACTTGAAATGATGCGCTGTCTTGGTATCACGATGAGGGAAATTCCTATTTCAACGGCTGTAATGCAGCATTTCGCCGACATCCGACATGATCCGCATGTGCATGATGCCGCCTATGAGAATGCACAGGCGAGAGAGCGCACACAGATACTGATGGACGTGGCCAATCAGGAAGAAGCAATAGTGATCGGCACCGGCGACATGTCGGAGATCGCTCTTGGATGGTGCACCTACAATGGCGACCAGATGTCGATGTATTCTATCAATGCCGGAGTACCGAAAACGCTGATCCGCAGCATCGTCAGCTGGTTCGCGTCGCAGGCGGAGCCTAAGCTCGCGGCCACGCTCGCCGACGTCGTTTCCACACCCATCAGCCCCGAACTGACTCCGGCCGACAGCGAGGGCGCCATCAAGCAGAAGACAGAGGATCTTGTCGGACCTTACGAGCTTCATGATTTCTTCCTGTTCTACTTCATCCGTTTCGGATTTTCGCCGCGGCGCATCTATTATCTTGCCATCAACGCATTCCGTAGCGCTTATGCCCCGGAAGTCATAATGCACTGGCTTCGCACGTTCTGCCGCAGATTCTTTACCCAGCAGTTCAAGCGTCAGGCCATGCCTGACGGCCCCAAAGTGGGCAGCGTAGGTCTGTCGCCTCGTGGCGACTGGCGCATGCCTTCCGACGCCACCGCAGCCATGTGGCTCCGGCAGCTCGACGAAATCTGAAAGAAAAAATCTATGTAGTGGGGCGGGGCGGATAACGTACGTCACTCCTTGCGAAGCTGCTTGCTCACCTTGGCACCCATCTCCTGAAGTTTCTCGGCTCTTGACATCAGCGATCCCTTGCCGCCGCTGAGTTTGTTGACGGCCGCATCATAGGCTCGTTGTGCAGCACCGAGCGATGCGCCGATCTTGTTGAGATCCTTTACAAAGTCGGAAAATTTGTCGTACATCCGCCCGGCGGCTTCGGCTATCTCTATGGTGTTGCGCGTCTGCTTGTCGCGCACCCATAGCTGCGATATCAGCCTTAACGCCGATATGAGATGTGTCGGCGACACTATCAGCACCCTCTTGTCATAGGCCCGTTGCCATAGATCGGCATCGTGTTGCATAGCGGCCAGATATGCCGCCTCGTTGGGTATGAACATCATGACGAAGTCGAGCGTTTCGTCGCCGGCAAGATTCTCGTAATGTTTTGCCCCGAGCATATCCACATGGCGTCGCACCGACTCCACGTGGCGGCGGGCTGCAAGTTTGCGCGCCTCGTCGTCGCGCGCCTCGGTCAGCTCGATAAAGGCTGTGAGCGAGGCTTTTGAATCGATAATTATACACCTTCGGTCGGGATAGTGCACCACTACGTCCGGACGAAGCCTTAGCCTCTCTCCCTCGTCGGTTCCGGTGTCGTGTGAAGCCTGTGTGGTGAACTCATGCCCTTCGCGGAGTCCTGATTTTTCAAGTATTGTCTGGAGCACTATCTCGCCCCATTGTCCCTGACGGCGGTTGTTGCCGCGCAGAGCCTGCGATAGTTCGCGAGCCTCGCGTCCGATGTTCTGGTTGGTTTCCACCAGAGTGCGTATAGCCTGTTGCAGCGAGAAACGCTCACGCGCCTCATCGGCATAACATTGTCCCACGGTGGCGCTGAATCGCTCTATGTCGGCTTTTAGCGGCGCGAGCACCTGTTGCAGCCGCTCCTCGTTGCGATGCCGCATGTCGCTGGCCTGAGCAGCCATTATATCCGATGCAATGTGTCTGAACCGTTCGGCATCCTCGTCGCGCCGACACCGTTCTTCCTCGGCGGCCGTGGCGGCCAGTCTTAGGCGTTCCTCAAGCCTGACGCGCTGTTGTTCCGACTCGTGCAGACGGCGCTGCGAGCGCACGTACATCGTGGCCGTGCCCACCAGCAGAGCCACCGTTACAAGCAAGGCTATCGCGGTCATTTCTTTTTGACAGTCCAGCCAAACCGGCCTATCTCCTCGCCTTGACGGTAGTAATGGCCATGTGAGTAGTTGATGAGTCCGGCCTGTCCGAGATCGAAAGCGCCGGTCGACGGATCAAGCAGACTGTCGTCGGCAAGCACGCCGAGCACCTCGGCTATCATCATGTCATGACTGCCGAGATGCATTATCTCCTTCACGCGGCATTCGATGCTTAAAGGCGACTCCACGATATACGGACACGACACATTGACGCCTTTCCCTTTTGTCAGTCCGGTCACCTCCCACTTGTCGATGTCGCGCCCCGACTTCACTCCGCAGAGATCAGTAGCGTGAGCCATGCTTTCAGTGGTGAGATTGATCGTGAACTCCATCGTCGATGCTATGATCGGGTAAGAGTGGCGCTCTGGTCTGACGGAGATATAGCACATGGCCGGGTTGGTGCAGATGGTGCCGGTCCATGCCACGGTGATGAGGTTGGAGCGTTCCATGTCGCCGCAGCTCACCAGCACCGCCGGCAACGGATATATCATCGTCCCGGGCTTCCAGATCTGTTTCATCGCCTGTCTCAGCAGAGTTGCACATCGGCGCTTCTCACTTCCTTGCAGCAGTAGTTGCAGCGGAGCGTGAGCGAATTCCTGTCGTGAGCCACCGTGAAGCGTGTGCGCATCGGCTCATTGTTGGTGATGCACTTTGGATTCCCGCAACGCACGATCCCTACGATCTCGTCGGGAAGCTCTACATGGTGTTTTTCCACGACCTCAAAGTCACGGATTATATTGATTACTGCTCCGGGGGCTATGATGGCGATGCGGTTGAGTGTCTCCTCGGGGAAAAACACGTCGGCGATCTTTATTATTCCCTTGCTGCCCATCAGTCGCGAATCAAGGTTATTGCCGATCGTGACATGGGTGTCTACGTTCTCTATGCCGAGAAGCTTCACAACCTTGAACAGTGCTGTACTCGGTATATGGTCTATCACTGTGCCGTTGCGCAGCGCCGCCACGGCAAGCTCTTTTTTTGCGGTATTCATTGACGTTTACTGATTAGAGAGGATAGGTGGTCAAGCGTTCTCGATGCCGAGCGCGCGGCATATTATAGCCTGGCGGGCATACAGTCCGTTGCGCGCCTGATCGAAGTAGTAGGCTTTCGGATTGTCGTCCACATCCTGATCGATCTCGGTGATGCGGGGGAGCGGATGCAGCACTCTGAGGTTGTCCTTGGCATCGGCAAGCATGGCGTTGCGCAGTGTATAGAGGTTTTTCACCTTTTCATATTCCATGATGTCGGTGAACCGCTCGCGCTGCACTCGTGTCATGTACAGTATGTCGGATGCATTTATCACTTCGGGCGAGAAGTCAGTGTGTTCGGTGTACTTTATGCCGTTGCGGTCACACAGATCCTTGTATTCGTCGGGCATTCTCAACTCCTCGCAAGCCACGAAATGAAACGTCGGATTGAAGTATCTCATAGCCTGGATGAGCGAATGCACCGTGCGTCCATACTTCAGATCGCCCACCATAGTGATGGTAAGATCCTCCAGTTTCCCCTGGGTCTTGTAGATCGAATAGAGGTCGAGCATTGTCTGCGACGGATGCTGGTTGGCGCCGTCGCCGGCATTTATCACCGGCACGTCGGTCACTTCGGTGGCATATCTTGCCGCGCCTTCGAGATAGTGGCGCATCACGATCAGATCCACGTAGTTGCTCACCATCTTTATGGTGTCCTTGAGGGTCTCTCCTTTAGCCGAGCTGCTTGTGCTCGCATCGGAGAAGCCTATGACACGTCCGCCGAGCCGGTTGACGGCCGTTTCAAAGCTCAGTCGTGTACGTGTGGATGGTTCGAAAAACAGTGTGGCCACAACCTTGCCTTCAAGCAGACGTCGGTTGGGATTCTCTTCGAAGTGGCGCGCCGACTCCAGAAGCTGGAGTATCTCGTCGCGGCTTATATCGTCGATTGAAACGAGGCTTTTGCTATTCATGGCTCGCGTGTGATTGAAAAAATGGTTTTCGCAAAGATAACAGATTCCCGCTCTCTCTGCAAGTGTTGAGTCTGATTTTTTTGCTTTATACTATGGCGCGGCGCTGCCATTCCGTGTCATCATTCCGTGTTTCGCTCGCGGCAGCCTCCCCGTCCGGTTTCGTGTCAGAGTGTGGGCACGAGCATGAACGGTGTGCCGGGGAAATGCCGTTCCACATACGCCCGCAGATAGGCCTGCGTGTCGGGAGCTATCACTGCATCCGTGTCGAAGTGAGTGTTGTAGAGTATCGAATGCAGCTTCATGCCACGTGATGCAATCGCCTCAAGCGACAGTATAGTGTGGTTGATCGATCCGAGCCGGCCATTGGTCACTAGTGCCACCGGCATATTTCTTTGAAGCGGATAGTCGATGGTGAGCATCTCGTCGGTCAGTGGCACCATCAGGCCGCCGGCTCCCTCCACCAATACGGTGTCGTAGCATTCCGACAACCGTCGCAAGGCGCTGTCGATAGCCTCGAAATCTATGCTGCGTCCGTCGATGCGTGCCGCGAGATGAGGCGATGCCGGATAGCTGAATATCTGTGGTGCGGTAGTCAGATCGTCATCTTCAGGAAGGGGAGTGCCTGTCAGACGTCGGTGTATCTCTATATCCTCGGAGCGTCCGTCGCATCCGGTCTGGATAAACTTCATGGTGGCCACCCGTCTGCCCTGTGCGGCCATTTGACAGGCAAGCCACCCTGTGGCATAACTTTTGCCGGCGTCAGTGTCTATGCCCGATATGAAAATGGTTTCTTTATGATCGTTCATTGTCATGATTGCTGTTAGCCCGAATCAGTCGGGTCTCGGTTGGTGTAATGTGGCTTATCTCCTGCGCTTGCCGTCGGACGGTTCGTCGGCATAGCGGTCGGGAAACGCGATCTCTACTTTCGGACGACACAATGACCATATTACCAGCACTATGCCGGCTATTACAAACGGAATGCTCAGCAACTGTCCCATGTTGAGCGCCATATCGGCTTCAAAAGCAGTCTGGTCGTTCTTGATGAATTCGATGATAAACCGGGGAAGAAATATCCCGATGAGAAACACTCCGAACAGCAGACCCGGACGCTGCTCGGCATTCTTGCGCCAATACATCCACATAAGAAGCGCAAACAGTATGAAATAGCAGAGCGCCTCATAGAGCTGCGTCGGATGGCAGGCCTGGCCATAGTACATTTCGTGCCACTGGCGCGACCGCAGGAACATGAAGCCCCAGGGCAGGGTGGTGGCAGTGCCGAATATTTCCGAATTGATCAGGTTGCCGATGCGTATCAGGCCGGCCACCAGAGCCACCGGTATCACCAGGCGGTCGAATGTCCATATCGGACTACGGCGGGTGGTAAACAGCGAATATAGCAATACTGCAATGATTATCGCTATCGTGCCGCCGTGGCTTGCGAGGCCTCCCTCCCATATCTTGAATATTTCAAGAGGATGCTGGCTGTAATATGACCACTCGTAGAAAAACACATGGCCGAGGCGTGCACCGATCATCGTCGCGCATACTACCCATATCAGCAGTATGCCTACCCAGCGCTCTGGGGCGCCTTCGTGGCGGTATATTCTGCCTAGAATGCTTGTCCCGGCAAGAAATCCGATGGCGAACATCAGTCCGTACCACCGGATGTTGACCGGACTGCTGATTATGTCGGGGCTGACGTTCCACACCACGAAATCCAGTATTCCCATATCAGTAAAATATATGCTGTTTGATTATATTGTTTGCGCTCTCTTTTTTGCCGTTCAATATGTTGTATTGGCTTTGGCTGGAAACAGGCGGAGCGGAGAGTCGGAGCTGCATGCAATCGCAACGAGCGGCAACACGATGGGTGTTGCCGCCATAAGTTGCAGTATAGTTGATCCTGATGTCATCGGTTGTCGGTCAATACGCGAAGATCGGATATTTTTCCATCATCGCATTGACACGGTTTCTGACTGCTGCGATCACTTCTTGGTTTTCAGGATCGGAGAGCACAGTGTCGATCAGTTCCACAATGGTATCCATCTGATCCTCTTTGACGCCGCGTGTGGTTATGGCCGGTGTGCCGAATCGTATGCCCGAGGTCTGGAACGGTGAGCGGCTGTCAAACGGAACCATGTTCTTGTTGGCCGTGATGTCGGCGTCGACCAGTGCGCGCTCCGCGACTTTGCCGGTGAGGTCGGGGAATTTTGTGCGGAGATCCACCAGCACACAGTGGTTGTCTGTGCCGCCTGATACGATCTTGTAACCGCGCCGTGTGAGGGCTTCGGCCATGGCGCGTGCGTTGGTGAGCACCTGTTGCTGGTAGGCTTTGAACTCCGGTTTCAGAGCTTCGCCGAAGGCCACAGCCTTGGCGGCTATGACATGTTCGAGCGGGCCGCCTTGTGTGCCTGGGAACACAGCCATATCAAGCAGCGACGACATCATGCGCACCTGTCCTTTGGGAGTGGTCTTGCCCCAGGGATTGGGGAAATCCTTGCCAAGCAGTATCATGCCGCCACGCGGTCCGCGGAGTGTCTTGTGGGTGGTGGTGGTGACGATATGGGCGTGGCGCAGCGGATTGTCGAGAAGTCCGGCTGCAATAAGGCCTGCAGGGTGGGCCATGTCGACCATCAGCAGGGCGCCGATCTCGTCGGCCAGACGGCGCATGCGGGCATAATCCCATTCGCGGCTGTAGGCGCTTGCGCCGCCGATGATCAGGGCCGGACGTTCGCGGCGCGCCACCTCTTCCATCTGGTCATAGTCCACCAGACCGGTTTCGGCGCTGACATTATATTCAAGGGCCTGAAACATCAGGCCTGAAAAGTTGACGGGAGATCCGTGCGACAGATGGCCGCCGTGAGAGAGATTCAGACCCAGAAATTTGTCGCCGGGTTTGAGGCATGCCATGAATACGGCCATGTTGGCCTGGGCGCCTGAATGGGGCTGAACATTGACATATTCGGCTCCGAAAAGTTCTTTGGCACGGTCGATGGCTATCTGCTCCACTTCGTCGACCACGCCGCATCCTCCATAATAGCGGTGGCCGGGATAGCCTTCGGCATATTTATTGGTCAGGCACGAACCCATTGCCTGCATCACCTCGTCGCTGACGAAGTTCTCCGATGCGATGAGTTCGATACCCTTTGCCTGGCGCTGATGTTCGCGCTCGATGAGGTCAAAAATCACTGAGTCTTTTTCCATTGTCGGTTGGATTGATGTGTATTTATCGGCAAAGTTACAAAAATATTTTAAGAGATCGTCTAAATTATGTTCAGAACCTGGGCGTTCAGCTGTCGAGATCGGCTCGAAGTGCAGCCAGGGATCTCTTGATGCCTTGCTTCACGTTGATCCCGATGGCTATGCCGATGATCAGTCCTATGCCACCGCCGGCCAGTGCCGGCAGATGATCCAGGCCGATGCTGTGGAATAGCCATGCCAGTAGCGGAAGTCCGGTCAAAGCTCCCAGTATCGTGTGGCGCTTGAGTCCGATCTCCACCGAAGCTACCGCTTTCAGCGAGCCGATCACGTTGCTGTGGGAACAGTCTACGCGGTCGAGCATCGAGCGTAGCCGTGATATGCTTGTGGCCATGATGATGAAGAATATAGACATGGCTATGCTCAGCCACAGGTTGCCGTGGGCTGTTGGGTAGGTGGAGGCCGGCACGACCAGCGCACAGATGTAGCTTATCCACATTTGTCGTGAGAATATGCGACGGAGGCGCTGCAGGCTCGAATCGACATGGCGTCGCCGCAGGGCTGAGATGGTCTTCTCTACACTGCCTTCCAGCGAGTCAATGCGCAGGTTGGCATTTTTCCATGCTCTGCGCAGGTCAGTAGTGTTGTCGGGCATATCTTGCGGATGGATTGATTCGTTCATTCTGTCTGTTTTCTGAGTCGTTGTTTAATACGGTGAAGACGCGAGGCCACATTTGCCCGCGTCATGCCGACGATGTCGGCGATCTGGTCGTAGGAGCAATCCTCAAGCCACAGCAGCACTATGGCTTTGTCCACCTTGCCGAGAGAGCCGATAAGCCGGTACATCTCGCGTAGCTGTTCGGTATGAGATCCGTCATCGGCTTCGATCTCTATGGCCTGGTCGACATCTACGTTGATCCCGCGCGGACGGTGTTTGCGGTAGAAGCTGACACATGAGTTCAGCGCCACGCGGTAGATCCATGTCGACTCGGCAGCTTCGCCACGGAAAGAATTAAGACCGGTCCACATGTTGATCATTACCTCCTGACACAGATCCTTGAAATGTTCAGTATCTGTGGCATAGAGATAACACACCTTGTAGATCAGCTGCCTGTGGCGGGCCAGCAGATCCATGAATCGGTCGGTGCTGTCGGTCGGTGTGATAGCATTCATATCATCTGTTTGACGCGTCAGATTCGAAAAAATTGCATTGACCCTAAAAAAATGACGCCGCTCCCGATCGGGAACGGCGTCAAAAGTGGGTCTATAAGGTTGTGTGTCAGAACAGATATGCCGCTGTTACAGTCCAGTAACGATTTTTTGCGTCTATGTTCTGCGCGCCGTTGGTCAGACCTACGCTCTCAAACGCCTTGGTCATGCCTATGCCGTAGCTTGCGCTTACCTGGATATGCTTTATCAGCTCTACACCGAAGCCGAAGTTCCACGCCACGTCGGTCTTCTTGTTTTTGAATTCGCGAAAGCTCTCCTTGCTGGTCAGGAACGAGAACGACGGGCCGGTGGTGAGAAACGGTTTTACTATCGACGCCACTACCGGAACGTTGATCTTCCATTTCAGATTGAGGGGAATTTCGATATATTCGCGCTTGTCGATGGGCTGACCTTTGATCTCGGCCGAGCGACGGACATACATGGCGGATATGTCGGCGCCGACTCCGATCACGGGCACTGTGAATTCAGCCATAAGACCTGCATTGAAGCCTGCACGGTTTGATGCGTCGAAGGTGCTTTCGTTCAGGTGGAGGCTGTTGACGTTGAGTCCTACTTTCGCGCCGAAGCGAAACTGAGCCTGGCTTGCCACCGGGGAGATGGCCGCGATGGCCATCACGGCCATGATTGCGATGTTTTTGATCTTTTTCATACTGTTTGGTTTATAATTATATGATATGCTGTTGATTCTGATGTTTGTCGTCACTCTTGCCCTATCATGCGGAGGAATGTGTCTTCGTCGATTATAGGCACTCCGAGTTTGGCCGCCTTCTCCAGTTTGGCGGGACCCATATTGTCGCCGGCCAGTACGAAGTCGGTCTTTTTTGATATGGATCCGGTGTTCTTGCCTCCGTTGAGTTCGATCAGCTCCTTGTACTGGTCGCGCGAGTGCCGGGTGAATACTCCGCTTATGACGAACGTTTTGCCGTTAAGCAGATCGGTCTGTGTCCCGGCTGTGTCTTCAGATGCCGACATGGTCACTCCGGCCTGACGCAGCCGCTCTACGATCGAACGGTTGACCGGCTCGGCAAAGAATTCCACTATGCTGTCGGCGATGCGCGGCCCTACATTCTCGATCGAGGCGAGCTCTCCGGCCGGCATGCTCATCAGCCGGTCGATGTCCCTGACCGAGCGGGCGATTTTCTTGGCGATGGTTTCGCCTACGTAAGGTATCGAAAGGGCGTAGATCACCCTCTCGAACGGTACTTTGCGCGATTCGTCGATGCTGTGCAGTATGTTTAGAGCCGATTTGTGACCGAGGCGTTCGAGAGTGGTGAGCTGCTCGTAGGTGAGGGAATAGAGGTCGGCTATGTCCTTGACCAGACCCGACGCGAACAGATCGGCCGAAATTTCCTCGCCTATGCCGTCGATATTCATCATGCGTCGTCCGACGAAGTGTTCCAGACGGCCTATTATCTGGGGGCTGCAGCCATATTTGTTTGGACAAACCCATGCCGCCTCTCCTTCAAGCCGTGTCAGCGGCGATCCGCACGAGGGGCATCGGTCGACAAATTCAACCGGAGTGGCGTCGGGACGACGGCTGTCGGTGTCGACACCTGTGATCTTGGGGATTATCTCGCCCCCTTTCTCCACATAGAGCATATCGTCCTGATGTATGTCGAGCGATTGTATTATGTCGGCGTTGTGGAGCGATGCACGTTTCACGATGGTGCCCGACAGCAACACCGGCTCAAGATTGGCTACCGGAGTGATGACGCCGGTGCGTCCCACCTCGAACGATACGAAGCGCAGCCGCGTGAGGGCTCTCTCCGCCTGAAATTTGTAGGCGATGGCCCAGCGAGGCGATTTGGCGGTGGTGCCGAGGTTGAGCTGCTGGCGCAGCGAGTCGACTTTGAACACGAGGCCGTCGGTGGCTACCGGCAGCTCTTTCCGCGCCTTGTCCCAATGGTTGATGTATGCATCCACCGCCTCCAGACTGTTGAGCCGTGTCATCGCGTCCGACACCTTGAACCCCCACGATCGTGCCTGCTGCATGTTTTCGTAGTGGGTGTCGCATGGCAGATTGTCGCCTATAAGATAGTAGAAGTAGGCGTCGAGGCCGCGTCGGGCCACTTCGGCCGGGTTGAGCAGCTTCAGCGTGCCGGCAGCAGCATTGCGCGGATTGGCGAAGAGGGGCTCTTCCTGAAACTCACGTTCGGAGTTCAGCCGGTCGAATGCTTTCCATGGCAGCACGATCTCACCGCGGATTTCAAAGCTCTCGGGCCACCCTTCGCCTTGAAGGTGCAGAGGTATGGAGCGGATGGTGCGCACGTTGTCGGTCACCACGTCGCCCTTTTCACCGTCGCCACGGGTGACAGCCCTTACGAGCCGACCGTGTTCGTAGATCAGCGATATCGATGTGCCGTCAAATTTCATCTCTCCCACGATGGTCACCGGCTGGCCGTTGAGACTGTCGCGCAGGCGTCCCAGAAATTCGTCGACCTCGCCGACCGAATAGGTGTTGCCCAGCGACAGCATCGGGTGTATGTGAGGCGCCTGAACGAACCCCTTCGACAGATCGCTGCCCACACGGTGGGTGGGGGAGTCGGGGTCGTCCCATTCAGGATGTTCTTTCTCAAGCTCCTCAAGGCGCTTCATCAATATGTCAAAGTCGTGATCGGAAACAGTAGGGGCGTTGTCCACATAATAGCTGTGGTTGTGCCGCTCTATTTCCCGGCGCAGACGTGTGATTTCATCGTGTATTTTTTCTGTGTCCATCGGTGGATGTTGTATTTGAGGGTGCAAAGATAACTATTTAACAAAGTTTAATCAAATTATCCGACAAAAAAATCGAATCATAGTCATAATTCCGTAACAAAGACGTAACTTTGTCGACAAATCCAATATACTGACCGTCGTATCGCTGCGGCGATACAGAAATCATATACCGGAATGAACGCGATTGTATCTAACATAGTGCTTGTCGTCGCCATGATCCTGACAGGATGTGGCGCGTCTGACGGCCGTCGTAATGAAACAAAAGTGCAGCAGGCGTCGCAGACGACACAGCTTAAGATGAAATTTCGAGCTGACAGCGCATACGAGAATATACGCCGTCAGGTGGAGATGGGACCGCGTGTGCCCGGTACTGATGCTCACCGGCGTTGCGCCGAGTTTCTTGTCAGCGAACTCGCGCGTCACGGATGTGATACAATCCTTGTGCAGAATGCAATAGTCAGCGCCTTCAACGGCGATGAACTCCCCATAAGCAATATCATGGGACGGTTCAATCCGGGCAATAACCGCCGCATACTGTTGGTGGCGCACTACGATAGCCGTCCGTGGTCCGACAACGAAGACCGCGAGTCGGATCGTCATGTGCCGGTCGACGGCGCCAACGACGGCGCCAGCGGTGTGGGAGTGTTGCTTGAAGTGGCGAGAGTGCTTGGCGTGGAGCGTCCCGACGTGGGTGTCGATCTGCTTCTTGTCGACGCGGAGGATTACGGTGATTCGAGCGGTTTCAGCAACAAGGAGGATACATGGTGTCTGGGCACACAGTATTGGATCCAGCGCATGCCTTACAACGCCGACAACCGTCCGGTCTACGGCATAGTACTCGATATGGTGGGTGGCACCAACGCGCGTTTCCACCGCGAATACTATTCCAATCAGGCAGCTCCCGCAGTGGTCAACAAAGTGTGGGGCATCGCAGCTCGCGAAGGCTTGTCGAAGACGTTTATCGACGATGTCGGCGGATCGATAATCGACGACCATGTGTTCATCAACCGTGCCGGCATACCGTGTATTGACATCATTGAGTGCAACAATGCCATAACTCATTCATTCCCGCCGACATGGCATACCCGTTCCGATAATATGTCGTCGATCGACCAGCGGTCGCTTCAGGCTGTAGGCAAGGTCGTGATGGCAGTGATCGACAGCGAGTCCTCTTCGCGCTGACCGCAGGTCGGGATCTGCGGCAGGCTGGTGTCGCAAGGCGATCCATGTTTCTGAAAACATTTTTTTTCTCGGTGCTATCGGGTAATACGGATGGCATTTGCGATAGATATGTCAGATAAAATGCGTAATTTTGGGGCATGTTTGACAAGTGCGTAAAAATACGTAAGGCGACAGTTGCTGTCGTTTTGGCTCTGATGGCTGCGGTTTCGTGTCCGGAGCGTGCATGCGCGCAGCAGTTTGTTTCGTTTGAACCGGCACGCCAGTTTCTCGAAGTCGACGTGCATCTGCTCGGCGGCGGAAGCGGCGTCATACAGAACTATGCGTCATGTTTTCCTGAAATCCGCGAAATCAACAACTCGATGGGGGGCAGTTATGGATTAGGTGCCGGAGCTGTATTCGGGCTGAACACGTTTTTCGGACTCGGCACGGAATTAAACATACTCCTCAACCACAGCCGCACTGATATGGGAGTCAGCAATGATGATGCCACCAGTGTGAGCAACGTTTTTCTTCGCAACCGTTACTGCTACGCCAACATACCGGTGTTCATGTCGTTCAGATTCCATGTGCTGGGTCCGATCAGATGGAATGTCGATGCGGGGCTATTTTATCAGTACGGGCTTTCGGGATCTCAAAATCAGACCATTTTCAACTCCGTCATCAACGATCTCGGACAGCTCGTCCCGCGTGTGGTGAAGAGCAAACCGGATTATTTCAACAGCAAGGACACTTTTATCCATTCATACCGACGCAGTGACATCGGACTGCATTTCTCCACAGCCCTCCAGTTTGGCCGTCATTTCGCCATAGGGGCGCGTCTGCAGTTCGGATTCAAGAATGTAGCCCGCACCGACGGCATCGTATGCCCGCGCATTCACAACTATGACTTTCATGCCCTGGCGGCATATAAATTCTGAAACAACAACTTATCATCATCATTATCATTATGACTGAAGAAAAAGACATACAGCCGGCAGCTGAAACACGTGGCCTGAACTTCGTGGAACAGATCGTGGCCGACGATCTCCGCGAGGGTAAGAACGGCGGACGCCTCAACACACGTTTCCCGCCCGAGCCCAACGGCTACCTCCATATAGGCCATGCCAAGGCAATATGCATGGACTTCGGAGTCGCAGAGCGTTTCGGTGGCACTTGTAACCTCCGTTTTGACGACACCAATCCTGTAAAGGAGGATGTGGAATATGTCGACGCCATACGAGAGGATATCCACTGGCTCGGATTTGACTGGGGCGACCGCGAGTATTACGCCAGCGACTATTTCCCTCAGTTGTTTGATCTCGCATGCCGTATGATTAAGGAAGGTAAAGCCTATGTCGACGACCAGACCTCGGAAGAGATAGCCCGGCAGAAGGGAACGCCCACAGAGCCGGGGCAGGAGAGCCCCTACCGCAGCCGTACACCTGAAGAGAATCTTGATCTGTTCATGCGCATGAATGCCGGTGAGTTCGACGAAGGAGCGCGTGTGCTGCGTGCCAAGATTGACATGGCATCGCCCAACATGCATTTCCGCGATCCGATCATGTACAGAATCATCAAGACTCCCCACCACCGCACCGGCGACAAATGGAAAGTCTATCCGATGTATGATTTCGCCCATGGTCAGAGCGACTATTTCGAAGGTGTTACCCACTCGATATGCACTCTGGAATTTGTGGTTCACCGCCCGCTTTATGAGTATTTCGTAAAGGAACTGGCCGATGAGTCGTACTGCCCGCGTCAGATCGAATTCAACCGCCTCAACCTGACCTACACTGTCATGTCGAAGCGCAAACTTCTGCAGCTTGTGCAGGAAGGCCTCGTCGACGGATGGGACGATCCGCGTATGCCGACAATATCCGGAATGCGCCGCCGCGGTTATACACCACGATCCATACGCAACTTTATCGACAAGATAGGCTACACCAAGTATGAGGCGCTCAACAGTGTGTCATTGCTCGAACATGCCGTGCGCGACGATCTCAACGCCATAGCCACACGCGGAATGGCCGTGATCAACCCCGTGAAGCTCATAGTCACAAACTATCCCGACGATCAGGTGGAGATGCTTTCGATGGACAACAATCCCGAGCAGCCCGATGCCGGCACACACACCATGCCGTTCAGCCGTGAGCTTTATATCGAGCGCGACGACTTCATGGAGAATCCTCCCAAGAAATTCTTCCGTCTGGCGCCTGACCAGGAAGTGCGCCTAAAAGGCGGCTACATAGTCAAGTGCACCGGCGTCAAAAAAGCCGACGACGGCACTATCGAGGAGATCTACTGCACGTATGATCCCGATACACGCAGCGGACTGCCCGGAAGCATGCGCAAGGTCAAGGGCACTCTCCACTGGGTGTCGGCTCGCCATGCCGTCGATGCTACCGTGAAGCTCTACGACCGTCTTTTCAGCGTGGAGAATCCTGCGGCCGAAACCGACCGCGATTTCCGCGAGCTGCTCAATCCCGATTCGCTTGTCACGGTAGAGGGAGTGAAGGTGGAGCCTTTCCTCGCCGAGAACGCCCGTCAGGGAGAGCATTTCCAGTTCCAGCGCATAGGCTACTTTACGCCCGACCGCTCGTCGACCCCCGACAATCTGGTGTTTAACCGCACCATTGCCCTCAAGGACAGCTGGGAGAAGGAGCAGAAAAAGTGAGCCGTCGCCATATCAACCCATTACTAAAACATCTTCTTCAGCCAGGTGAGCAGACTTGACGATCCACACAGCAGCTACAATGACGAACTGAAACGGCTTTACGACCGCTTTAAGGAAGAATCCGTGCAGCCCGACGCTTATTTCGATGAGGATGATCTGATCGAGATATTCGACTATGCCTCGGACATGGCCGACGACGCGACGCGTATCGACGTGTTGCTGGTCGGGGCGCGGCTCTACCCGTCGAGCGAGCCGCTGATGCAGCGTAAGGCGTGTCTGGTGTTTGATACATCGGGCGATGAATCGGCCCGCAGGGCTGTCGCGCCGGTAGCCGGCTCGGTCATCGGACGTCTGCTGGCGTTGCGTATCGACAAGCCGTCGCGTCAGCAGGCCCGCGAACGGCTCGAAAGCATCATAGATGGCGGATCAGATTTCGAGGACGAATGGATCATACAGCTTGTGCAGACCGCTTCGGAAATCGGGGAGTTCGCCTGGCTTGTAGAGTCGAAAGAACGCATTATGCGTCTGACCGACTACCCGCAGACATTTCTTTACGAGATGGTCGAGGTAGCCAAGGTCAACTACGATTATGGGGTGGCCATGACATGCGCCGAACAGCTGACCGATCTGGAGCCGTTCAACTGTGAATTCTGGGAAAATCTCGCAGAGATACAGATCGCGGCATCGAAGTTTGACGACAGCATCAATTCGGCCGATTACGCGCTGGCCATAAACCCCGAGTCGGTCAGAGCCATGATGCTCAAGGCTCAGGCACTCTACGAAATGTGCCGTCCATGTGAAGAGGTTGTGTCATGGCTCGACAAAGCTATAGAGGTGGAACCCGACGATCCGGCTCCGGCTCACTACAAGGCTCTGACACTCTATGCGGCCGGATTCGTGCCGATGGCTGTCGATGCTCTTGAAGCGTATCGTCGCCGACATCCCGATGATCTGCCGACAGTGGAGTATCTCAACACCATCACCGACGGTGCCATACCGGTCGACGTGATGATGGCGGCGATGGAAAAAGCCGCTGAGGGAAACGACGACTGGAATGCCAAAGCCGAAGAGCTGATACGCGCCGGACGTCATGGTGCGGCGGTCAATATGCTGGTGTCAAGCTTCAGACTGCATCAGATTCCGCCGGTTTCGGCTCTGTTTATCGAACTGTACGTATGCCGGCGATATAAGGAGCTTCAGGATTATATGGATATATCCGCCATAGCCGGATGGAATCTGCGTCTGCCCGAGCAGCTTGCCTACACGCTGTCGCTGCTCCGTACCGGTGCCGAGTCGCAGAAGGTGCTCGACTCGATCGCACGCACGGAATCGCTTCTTGACATCGGCAGCGACGATGATCGCTCCCTTAACGCTTCGCCGCTCGAAACAGCCGGCTACCGCGCGGTCACCGCGCAGATAAGACGCTCCCTGCTTTCAGGCGAGCAGGTGGATATCGACGCCATAGACCCTTTCCCGGTAATGAAGTGAAATCTATGAATCCATGCTTTCCCTGTCGTCGTGCGACATTTTTAACGCCGCTTCGCTGCAACAAAAGGCGAGCGGCGTTTGTTTTTTCTTAAAATCAATTCAAATTCATGAATCTATGAAAAAATATATGGCCGAGGGATTCGGCACAATGTTCCTCGTATTGATGGCCTGCGGCAGTGCCGTGCTCGCAGGTCCGAAAATCGGAGTGCTCGGCATAGGGCTCTGCTTCGGATTGGTGCTGATATGTCTGTGTTACTGTATCGGCAACATATCCGGATGCCACGTCAATCCGGCCGTTTCGTTCGCCATGTTTCTTTCAGGCAAACTGTCGGGGCGCGATCTGTGCGGCTACGTGGTGGCTCAGCTCATCGGTGCGGCTGTTGGAGCCGGTTTTCTGTACTGGTTCGTCAATATGGACATGGGATTCGATTTTGGCGGAGTGACCGGCAGCAATATTCTTGCCTCCAACGTGCTTCAGCCAGGTGCCACTTCAGGGATGGCTCTGCTGATGGAGATACTGTTCACGTTCTTCTTTGTCCTCACCATACTTGGCGCCACTGATGAGCGTCATGGCTTCGGCCGCTTTGCCGGCATAGCCATAGGCATAGCACTCGGTCTGGTCAATATAGTCGGTATTCCGGTCGACAACTGCTCGGTCAATCCTGCCAGAAGCTTCGGCCCGGCTCTGTTCTCGCCTGATGCATGGGGTGATTTCTGGATCATGGTAGTCGGTCCGCTTGCAGGTGCCGTGATAGCCGTTCTGGCGTGGAACGCCATATCGGCCAGCCGCAAAGCCATAGAATGAGGCCGACGGTACAGCTGAGCGGCAAATATGCAAAGGCCATGTGTCAAAAAAAACGAATTTTGGCACATGGCCTTTGCAATATGCGACATAATGCGATCTAATGTGGCCTTTATGGCGCATAATTTCAACGCTTTCTAAAAAAATGAGGCGAAATTGATTTCTTTTTCCTAATTTTGCCGGATGATTTAACGAATGAAGTGATACAGCTCTCAAATATGGTCAAAAATCTCGTCATAGTGGAGTCGCCCGCCAAGGCGAAAACCATCGGAATATTTCTCGGTCCCGACTATACGGTGATGTCAAGCTACGGTCATATACGCGACCTCGCCCCCAACAATCTGGGTGTCGACACCGCCAACGGATTTCAGCCCGAATACGTGATACCCGACGACAAGCGTCAGCTTGTGCGCGACCTGCGCAAGGCTGCCTCGCAGGCGTCGATGGTATGGCTCGCATCTGATGAGGACCGCGAGGGAGAAGCCATTTCGTGGCATCTGTATGAGGTGTTGGGACTGAAGCCCGACAAAACACGGCGCATAGTGTTCCACGAGATCACCAAGGACGCGATACTTCACGCCATACAGCATCCGCGTGAGATAGACCTGAATCTGGTCGACGCCCAGCAGGCGCGCCGCGTGCTCGACCGTATAGTCGGTTTCGAGTTGTCTCCTGTGCTCTGGCGCAAGATCAGGCCGGCACTGTCGGCCGGGCGTGTGCAATCGGTGGCCGTTAGGCTTATAGTGGAACGCGAAGAGGAGATCAAGGCATTCCGCCCTGAGCCATATTTCCGTGTCACCGGACGTTTCGCCACTTCGGGAGGCACGCTCGACGGCGAATATTCACGACGCCTAACCGATGAGGCTCAGGCCACGCGTCTGCTTGACGAGTGCGCCAAAGCTTCGTTCGCTATATCCGACATTAATGTCAAGCCGTTGCGCAAGAGCCCGGCTCCGCCATTTACTACCTCCACTCTCCAGCAGGAAGCATCGCGCAAGCTCGGCTTCTCCGTGAGCAAGACAATGATGGTGGCGCAGCATCTTTATGAAGCCGGACATATCACATATATGCGTACCGACTCTCTCAATCTCTCTACGCTCGCTCTTAATTCCATAGCGAAGGTCGTAGGCAGCACAATGGGCGAGAACTACCTCAAACGCCGCACCTATCACACGTCATCCAAAGGAGCGCAGGAAGCACACGAGGCTATACGTCCTACCTATGTCGACCGGCAGACCATACCGGGCAACTCCGACGAACAAAGGCTGTATGCGCTGATATGGAAGCGTACAGTGGCCTCGCAGATGGCCGACGCCGAGCTCGAGAAAACCACGGTAGAGATAGAGGCTCCGGGTGTCGACGGACACTTCACGGCATCTGGCGAAGTGATAAAGTTCGACGGATTCCTACGGCTTTATATCGAAGGTACTGACGACGACAACGATATGGCCGCTCCCGGATCAGCATTGCTTCCGCCTGTGGCAAAAGGCGAATCTCTGACCCCCTCGCTGGTAGAAGCCACGCAGCGGTTCACGCAGGCGCCTCCGCGCTACACCGAAGCATCGCTCGTGAAGAAGATGGAGGAGCTTGGCATAGGACGCCCGTCGACCTACGCTCCGACCATTTCCACCATACAGCAGCGCGAATATGTCGAGAAAGGGGAACGTCCCGGCGAACCGCGCCGCTTTTTGGTGCTCGACATGGCAGGCGGCAAGATCAGCCGCACGGAAAAGACCGAAAACACCGGCTCTGACCGTGGCAAGCTTATTCCGACCGATACCGGAACTATAGTCAACGAATTCCTTACCCGCTATTTCCCCAACGTGCTTGACTACAACTTCACGGCCAAGGTGGAGGAGCGGTTCGACAAGATAGCCGAAGGCGATGCCGAATGGAGCCGGGAGATCGGCGACTTCTACGACGTGTTTCATCCGGAGGTAAAGCAGGCTTCCGACATGAGGCTTGAACATCGTGTGGGCGAGCGCCTGCTTGGACAGGATCCGGCTTCGGGACGCAATGTCTACGTTAAAATCGGACGTTTCGGCCCTGTGGTGCAGATAGGCGAGAGCACGGATGAGGAGAAACCGCAGTTTGCTTCGCTCCGGCGTGACCAGTCGGTGCTCGACATAACTCTGCCTGAGGCTCTGAAGCTGTTTGAACTTCCGCGCACACTCGGTACGTTCGAAGACGCGGAGGTGAGTGTGGGACTCGGACGCTTCGGCCCTTATGTCAAGCATGCCGGAAAATTTGTGAGCATTCCGCGCGACATGGCTCCGCTCGACGTCACTCTCGACCAGGCCATAGCGCTTATAGAGGATAAGCGTCAGGCCGAAACAAAGAAGACCGTAAAGGAGTTTGCAGAGGATCCCGACGTGAAGATACTCAACGGACGATATGGTGTCTACATCCATGCCGCAGGCAACAATTACAAGATACCGAAGACGGTCACCGAGCCGGAAAGGCTGACCATAGAGGAAGTGCGCGAGATCATCGCAAAGCAGGACGCCGCGCCTAAACGCACTTCGCGGCGCACATCAACCCGACGCAAATGAACAGACCACGAAATACAAAACCAGGGGCGGAGCGGACGGCGTTCATGCCCGACCGCATCGAGACTTACCGTGTCGGTGAAGAGTGCCGGCTGCTTGATTTTCTTTTCGCTTCTATGCCTCAGCGCAAGCGCACTAACGTCAAGGAACTCCTCAAACACCGTCAGGTGGCTGTCGGCGCACTACCAGTCACACAGTTTGACCACCCGCTTGCTCCCGGCGATGAGGTGAGGGTCAATCTCACCCGCGAATTCCGCGTGTTCTACCACCGGCGCATCAAGCTCGTCTATGAGGACGATGACATAATCGTGATAAACAAGGGCTACGGGCTGCTCTCGATGGGCAACGACAAGGTGCGTGAGGGCACTGCCTATTCGATCCTTCGCGAGTATGTGAAGTGGGGCAATCCGCGCAACAAGATATTCATAGTGCATCGTCTTGACCGCGACACATCCGGTCTGATGGTGTTCGCAAAAAACGAAAAGGCCAAGGAAACCCTGCAGCACAACTGGAACAATATGGTGCTTGAGCGCCGCTATCTGGCTGTGACGGAGGGGACACCCGAACCTGCCACGGGTACATACCGGAGCTATCTCGCCGAAAATTCGGCTTACGAGGTGTATTCAACCGACAAACCGGATGAGGGGAAGCTTGCCGTCACACGCTATACGACGCTTAAGTCATCCAATCCCTATGCGATGCTTCAGGTGGAGCTTGACACCGGCCGTAAAAACCAGATAAGGGTCCACATGGCCGATATGCACTGTCCGATAAGCGGCGACCGTCGCTACGGAGGTCACAGCAATGTCATCCACCGTCTGGCTCTGCATGCCCAGACATTGCGCTTCGTCCATCCCGTGACACGTCGCGAGATGTCGTTCTCCACCCCTGTACCGTCATCGTTCGAGCGTCTGCTGTCGTGCCACAAGCCGTTGCCCAAGGATGAGGCTCCCGCCGACAAATATGACGATTTCGACTGATTTTCCAATTGACCATAAATCTCACTAACAATACATTAATATGAAAAAACTACAGAAAGCTGCCGTAGTGACGGCAGCGGTCATGTCGGTGGCGGCAGTGTTCAGCGGCTGCAACCACACTTCGTCGGCCACTCAGGACAATGCGGCCGATTCGACATCGCAGATCGTGGTGGCCTACGTCACAGGCTGGAGCAGCTGCGCTCCCGATCCGAGCCTCATGACGCATATCAACTATGCCTTCGGCAAGGTAGCGCCTACGTTTGACTCGGTGACCGTGCAGAATCCCGCCCGTCTTGATTCGGTGGTGGCTCTGCGCCGTGTGAATCCCGATCTGAAGATAATGCTCTCTATCGGTGGCTGGGGTGCCGGAAATTTCAGCGAGATGGCAGCCGATTCGGCACTGCGCGCCAAATTTGCCGACGATTGTCTGGCCAAGGTGGAGCGCTATGGGCTTGACGGCATCGACATAGACTGGGAGTATCCCACAAGCAGCTCCGCAGGCATATCGTCGTCGCCCGAAGACACGGAGAATTACACTCTGCTCATGCGTCAGCTCCGTGAGACCCTCGGTTCCGACCGTCTGCTGACTCTCGCTACCATCTGGAGCGCCAAGTATATCGATTTCGAGGCTATACTGCCATACGTCGACTTCGTCAACATCATGTCGTATGACATGTCGCCGGCATCGAGCGGACGTCCGCATGCTCCTCTCTATGCAAGCGAGGCCTCGGGCAACCACTCTGCCGACTCTGCCTACCGTGCACATCTCGCTGCGGGAATTCCTGCCGAAAAGCTTGTGCTCGGTCTGCCGTTCTACGGACGCGGCGTGGATCCCTATCCCGATTATATGGACTACAAGGATCTCAAAGTGCTTCCCGGCACTGTGGAGATATACGACTCCATCGCTGAAACCCCGTATATGGCCGACTCGATAAGCGGACGCATACTCATGGGCTTCGAAAACCAGCGTTCGATGGCGGCAAAACTCCACTACATCAAGCAGCAGGGTATGCTTGGAGCGATGTACTGGGAGTATTGCGCAGACAATGGCGATCTGGCACAGCAGGTGGCCGACAGCATCCTTCACAAGTGAAGGCCGACCGGAGTAGATAATCCCTGATAAAATATTTTGCGGATGCCGCGCCCCTGAAGGGCTACGGCATCCGCATTGTTTGTATCCCTTCCAAGGCAACAAGGTAAAACCGCAACTGATTTATGTTTAACCAGTTGCGGCTTTACTATTGCTTTTTGCACAACATTTGCACAACAGAAACCGAAAGTCTCTTTCAAAATTCATCGTCATTCATCTGTCGGAGTTTTTTTCAAATAGCAAAAAAAGTTTTTTTCAATTTATTGCTGTCCGATAAAACGGCAAAACAAAATTAGGACTGGCACCTATTGCAGGAGTCAGTCCTTTTAGTTTAGTTTGTGTTGACCAAAACATATTCTAAACTATGCCCAAAAGTAGTCATTTTAGCGGACAGCCGCTCTATGGTCAGGTAATAAAATTGCTTGACAAGTCGAAAATTCTTCAGTTTAGCCGCGAATACGGAGGAGAGAGATATACCAAACGGTTTAACTGCTGGATTCATCTGGTGGTAATGCCCTATGCCGTGATAATGCGATTCGACTCATTGTGTGAGATAACAGCCAGTCTGCTTGCGGAGACGCGTAAACTGTCTCATATAGGTATTACTTTCAAAATCGGGCGCAGCACACCCGCGGATGCCAACAAGAGGCGCCCCGAAGCTATATTTGAGGCTGTATACCGCGATTTATATGCCACTTACCGCCACGTTCTTTCCTCGGACAGCCACAGCCGCAAGACTCCCAAATGGATGAAACGGCTGCAGATTATCGACTCCACGACTATTACTCTGTTCTCCGACCTGCTGTTCAAGGGAGTCGGACGCCATCCAAAGACCGGAAAAAAGAAAGTCACTATGTTTGCATCAGATTAGCTGACGGGGCGCTCAACGGGGGCTGTCTGCCCCCTTGCCGCTAAGGCTTCCCCCGAGAGGAGTGAGGAGAAAAGATAGACGTAAGGGCAATTGCATGTAAATTTGTAAAAGCAAAATACATTAACAGCAAAACCGATACGTCTATGGTACAAAGTAACAAAAAAGATTTCAGCGGACAAAATATCTCTATTGGTATTGACGTCCATCTGAGAACATGGAGTGTCACGGTGCTCACCCCCTCTGGTTTTATGCGCACTCATACTCAAAAGGCTTCGGCCAAAGAGCTCTTTGAACATTTGAACAAGCATTATCCTAACGGTAGCTACCATGCAGCCTACGAGACGGGGTTTTCGGGCTTCTCGACCTATTATGCCCTGACTGAGCTTGGTATAAAATGCACCGTGGTACATGCTGCTGACGTTCCGACCACCCAGAAGGAAAAGGTCTCGAAGTCAGACCCGGTGGATTCAAAAAAGCTGGCCAAAGCCCTTATGCGCGGCGAGCTCGGCAGTGTGTACATTCACTCGAAGGACAGCCTCGACGACCGTGCGCTGGTACGCCACCGCGCCACTATTGTGAAGCTTTCCGGCGGCATAAAATCCAGAATCAAGCATCTGCTGTACAACAACGGCGTGGAGTACCCCGAAGAATATTTCCGAAGCAACCGCCACTGGACAAGAAGTTTCATAACGTGGTTGCAGAATGACGTGCGGTTGCTCTCCGACACCCGGGTCTCGCTTGACCTGCTCATTGCCGAGGTACTCCATTACAGGGAACGCCTCCTTGATGTGAACCGCAGATTGCGCTCGCTGGCGCGCAGCGACAGGTATGCCGAGAAATACGGCATCCTGATGTCGGTTCCCGGCATTGGTTCGACAATTGCCATGAGCCTGCTTACCGAGATTGATGACATCGGTCGCTTCAGTAACCAGCGCCAGTTCGCATCGTTCCTCGGACTCGTGCCGATGATGTCATCAAGCGGCGACAAGGAATACGTCGGTGAGAAGACTTTCCGGGGAAACAAATTCCTCGGTCCAAAAATAGTCGAGGCCTCATGGATAGCCATACGGCACGACGCGGAACTCTCCGCAAAGTTCGGCGCATTGTGCACCCGCGGAATGAAGTCGCAGGAAGCCATAATCCGGATAGCCCGCAAGCTCTCCAACATAATATTTTCCGTACTGAAATCAAACCGCAGATATGAATGCCGTTAGATAATGCGACACACAAAAGTCTTATAGGCAAATACAGTAAGACGGCTACTCTCGCCTCCTTGATGAGCCTTGGCTGCATCTAAAAGAAAGGTTGTGGCGTCTTTCCTATTATGCTGAATAAGTAAACTGTCAGCCCGATGGGGCGTGACTGATAGAAGTTTGCCTGATAGGACTTTTTTTACTACAAGGCATTTCGGGCTCTAACCGATTGCCGGTTATTTGATTGGGGCAGAGGCCTCGATCATGACTCTTTTGTGCCTACACAATCGGCACAGAAACATAAGCAATTGATTTTTAACGTTAATCTTTTCTAAATCTCAACGAGAATTTTGGAATACAACATAGAAGGCGGAATCAAGGTTCATACCGTCATACATGCCAACGAAGGTGTGCCGTCGGATATAAAGTTCACATCAGCGGCTACAAACGACTCATTCATGCTCAAGCCAACAACATTGAGTAAAGGCGACATAATGGCAATGGATCGCGCATACATCGACTATGAGAAGTTCCAACAACTGACGGAGCGTGGCGTAACATACGTCACCAAGATGAAGAAGAGCCTGAAATACAGCATATTGTCGGACACCATGTATCAGACTCCTGACGGACTGATGGAGGTCAGGATACAGCAAGTGGAGTTTGTAAAGCAGGTTAAAGGCGGAGAGGCCATTCGACATAAATCACGCATAATCACTTATGTGGATGTCAAAAAGCGCAGACTGATATCGCTGCTGACCAACGATATGGAGTCCGACCCGGAGGAAATCATCGCGATATACCGACAGAGATGGGAAATTGAGCTGCTGTTCAAGCAGATGAAACAAAACTTTCCACTCAAATACTTCTATGGCGAGAGCGCCAATGCCATCAAGATCCAGATCTGGATCACACTAATCGCCAATCTACTGCTGATGGTGATGCAGAAGGGGCTGAAACGCCAGTGGAGCTTCTCCGGGCTGGCAACAATGGTCAGAATTACCCTGATGTACTACGTTGACTTCAACAGCCTGTTTAACAACCCGGAAAAAGAGTGGGAAATCATCCTTTCCGAGGCCTCCGGAGCACCTCCCGAACCGTCATTGTTTGACTGAGGGGGCTTGTAAAATAAAAAAGAAGACTCGAACACCGTAAAATCAGCGTTCGAGCCATACTTTATTGCGCTATTTGAGTTTTATCGGACAGCAATAATAAATATTAAACCGATAAGGATTCTGAAGCATGGAAGAAAGGCAAAGTCGCTTGTTAAGTATGGTTTGGAGGAGATTTCAACAATACTTCTGCGTCCGACTTATACCCCAAAATTCGATGTTTTCAAATTTTTGTCATGTACTTAAGCTAAATGCATAGATAAGGATTTTATACAAAGAATCATGATTGTGACATGGAGATGAAGATTATCCCGAATCTCTTAAATTCGAAATAATCCACACACCATGGATGAACTTTGATTACTTTTTTGGATATTTTGTCAGTCTAATACCTGCATTCTGGAGTTGATTGTAGACCTCGTTGATCATACTGGATGCTCCACTGCTCATTTTTAGACCTTGATCATTCTTGTATTTTTCATATACTTTCTTCATTATTTCTTTTTGATATGGAAATAATGAAACATCAGATGTTAATTTAGGACATGAGATCTTTCAATGATTCGGTAAAAATTACCGAAGTAGTTGAAACTTAAGTTAATATAACGAATTATCAAATACAAATGAATCGCCAAAGCGTTCATTATAAAAACATTAGACAATATGAACGTATTGGCGATTCTCAAAGACTTCACCTTTCGGTGTAAGTCGGTATTTGAAAATACTACAACCAAGATGAGCAAAAGGTTCCTCAACTGGCTGATTTTAACAATACGCACTGTAGCGTTGATTCCGGGCAAAGTCAATTTTACCCGGCTGTCGCGCTATGGCGGTCGTACTGCCAAGACCTTTGCCTCCAATTTCAAGACACCCGTAGACTGGATGAAAGTCAACATAGGTATGGCGCAGGATTGTTTTGGACCGTCCGATGACATGGCAGTGGCAATCGATCCGTCGTTCATTTCAAAGTCAGGCAGCCTTACATATGGCATAGGCCGATTCTGGTCAGGGGTGGCACAACGTGTAAAACGCGGTCTGGAGATAATGGCGATCGGGGCAATAAGTCTGAGTAAACATACATGTGTGATGCTCGGTGCTGTCCAGTCCCCGGACTTCAGGACTCTTGAATCTGAGAAACAAATGTCAATGCTTGACTGGTATGTGGCACTTGTCAGGTCAAAGGCGGCAGAGCTGCTCTCACTGACGGATATTCTGGTTGCCGATGCCTTTTTCTCCAAATATGAGTTTGTAAATAAAGTGATTGGCATGGGATTCCGGTTTGTCGGGAGATTACGTGCCAATTCATATCTGAGGTATCTGGCCATACCGGATTCCTCCGCCCCGCGAAGACGCGGCAGAAAGAAAAAGTATGGAGAGAAAGTGGATTTCTCAACTCTTGATATGTCCGTGTTCACTTCATTCATATATGAGGATTCCAAAGGAATCAAAACCCGATGTCACACGGCGGTCGTACATTCGAGGGCATTGAAACGCGACATCCGTATCGTGGTCTGTCCGGTTGAAAACGGAGAGCCTCTTCTTTACTTCTCTACCGACACCAATATGAGACCTGAAAAGATCATCGGTTTCTACCGCACCCGCTTTCAGATTGAGTTCGGCATACGCGATGCCAAACAGTTTACAGGACTCCAGTCGCAACAGACACGCGACAAAGACCGGCTTGACTTCGCATTCAATCTTTCCTTCACTGCACTTAATGTCTGCAAAGAGGTCATAAGGAAGGATTATCCGGATCTTTCAGTAGCGCAGTTCAAACGGCTTATGTTTGAATCTTATCTCGCCTCAACAATTATTTCGACGTGCGGAAAATCTCCGCATCTCAAAATAATTAAGAAAATAAATCATCGGTTGGCTCAGTTAGCGGCTTAGCCAAGGCTGAACAACCTCAAATTTTACCGAATCATTGATCTTTAGCATGTCCTCGAAATCATCCAATGCTTTATATCTCACATTAGCCACTAGTTGACGTCGGTCATATTCTGCTATGACCAAATCTTTGATTTCTTTGAATGTCATAAGTTTCCAAATTAGATTTTAATAAGTCTATAGTTGTTGGAAGTACGTTTATGTAAAGCACAATATTTTCCAAGACAACGGAGTGCTGTTGGGGCAGAAAGTAATACCGCAATAAAAAAGAGCGATCTTTCGACTGCTCTTTCCGACTGGGCGAAACCGATCCCTAAAATCGTTGCTCGCGCAAGCGAAGTATTTCCTTACGGCAATCTCGGCTGCACTCGGCATAGCCGGAGCAAGCTCCGCTCTGCACTCGTTGGCACGAGATTTCTTTCAAGGGAAACTACCCTTTGTGTTTGTAAAGATAGTAAATATTTTGTTCATCACAAAATTCCAACACTATATTCCGTCAAAAAGTTTACGCAGGTTCACGGCTCTTTCATTTAAGATCGGCCGAAGTTTACAGAAATAGTGGTATTTTATAGCGAAAATGTCTACCTTTGCACATAGCGATGCCGAAGCACCGCCTTCGGTGTTTCTTTATCATAAGATTTTAATTTTAAAAGAGGCGGAGTGGCCGTGAAGGCTCTTCCGCCTCGATTTTCGCTACGCGAAAATACGCATTATTTGCTTGATATGCAACATTTTCGACTTAACATATATTAAAAAGAAACATCGTTTTTACCCTACGGGCAGCATCATGGACAGACTGGTTGATTTTGCCTCGTCAGTGCCCGATTTCCGCAGAACAGGCAAAGGAAACCACCGTCACAGACTCCGTGATATCATAATGCTGATGGTACTTGGCCGTGCCTCTGGATTTGTCGGCCGTGCCGATATAATTGCTTTCGGCAAACACAATATCAAAAGGTTCCGCAAAATGGGGATGTTGAAAAATGGGGTGCCGTCCGAAGCGACCCTTTGCCGAGTGGATAACGGCATCAATGACTGCGCCATGGCCGACAGGATGCAGGAATTTGTCGAAGTGTTTCATGCCCAGTTGCGAAGCCGATCCTGGCGGGAGATAATCTGTGTTGACGGCAAGGCCGAGCGAGGCACAGTTCTGGCGAACGGGCGAAATCCTGATATCGTGTCGGCTTACTCGTTCAACACAGGCATAACGCTGGCTACAGAGGCCTGTCAGGAGAAAAGCAATGAAATAAAGGCAGTCCCACAGCTTATCGACAAACTCAATATTGCCGGAAAGATTGTGACAGCCGACGCCATGGCCATGCAAAAGGACATCATAGACAGGATAAGTGGTAAAGGTGCGGATTTTCTCATTGAGCTCAAGGCCAACCAGCCTTCGCTGCGTTACGGAGTGGAAGACAGACTCAAAGAGTATAAGCCGCTACATTCTTATACGGAAGGTCCCAAACTCGGTCATGGAAGAATCGAGACAAGAACATACAACATATATGACGGACTCGAAATTATTGCCGACAAGGAGAAATGGGGCGGAAACATGACGATTATAGAGTACGAGGCCGAGACCGTCAGAAAGACGACCGCAAAACATACACGTGAAAAGCGTCTGTATGTGAGCAGTCTGCCGGCAGACACTCCTTTCCTGGGTTCCATTGTGCGCCATCACTGGTCGATAGAAAGTATGCATTGGGGACTGGATGTAAATCTGCTGCAAGACAAGGTGAAGCGCAAGTCGGCAAAGGCCGCCCGCAACCTTGACACAATCCAAAGAATGGTCTACTCTGTATTTTCTATATGGAAGGGGTTGCGCAAAAAGCGATCTGACAAAAGAAAAGGCGTGGCAGAACTTATGCGTCATGTCTCGATGAGCTTTACCCAATTGATGCGGTTTCTTTACCAGAAATGAAAATAAATCTGATTTTCAGAAAAAGATAACTGCCTGAAATACAATCATGGAAATTTACCCGATTCTCAACAAACCGGGTAAGGGAAAATATGTCTTTATTTTTATCTTAAATGAAAGAGCCGTGATTACTGCAGGTTCAACTGGCAAGTGCAAAATTAGCGATTTGTTTGAAGAACTCGGTTTTCGGGTTTGAAAAACCGAGTTTTCATCTTTCAATAAATTGTATGCTTCCCGCATAGCCTCAATTTCCCGAGTGATTGCGATATACGAGTTTCTCAGTTATAGATACTGACACGAGGCTTCAATGAGCCGTCCATCTCAAACTTCTTCAAGTCGGCGAGGTCGGTGTCAATCTGACTTTTGTGAAATAGCAGCACCTCACGCCCTTCGGTAAGGCGGAAGCGGAGCTTGATTTTACCGCTCATCTTTGTCGTGCGGAGGTAGAGAGTTATTCTTTCCATAGTTGATTGTGCATTTCAAAATACCGTTGTGCAAATATATCTTTTTTCACAACCAAAAGTGCGTTGAAATAAATCCCTATGAATTTATTAACGTTCAAATTTGTTGTAATCTACTGATTGACAGTGGATGTTTCATTAATATTCATTCGCCGTCAATCACAATTCCGAATCCTTTAAGGGAAGAGAGATGGTCAGTGTCGCGGGGAGAATGATCGGATGATAGTGCGGCGGACAGCTATCAAGGCTCCGGCAGTGAGAAGTAGGGTGATGGCCGCTGCGCATGCAATGGCTGTCAGCGGAGAGCCGCCTGTGATTCCGGCGCCGGCGAGCGGGGCGCTCCATAGGCGTGATATGGCAGTCATGGCTACTACAGCGATGACGAGCAGTATGGCGTTGACTGTAGCGATCAGGCGTATGTAGTAGCCGCTGATCTGTGCCGGCGAATATCCTTCGAGCATGAGAAGGGTGGTGGTGTAGCGGTTTTTGTAGAGCAATAGCCATACACTCAGCAACAACAGTCCGAACGACAGAAGCACGATGACAATGCCGACCCCAATGACAATGGCCGTCAGCACTCCGGCTATCTGTGAGGCGCGGCCGCCGAACGCCTTGTCGCCTCCGAGTTCGTAGCCGTTGTCAGACAGATAGGTTTTAATGGCCGGGTCGCCGGGGTTGGTGGTTTCGACCATGATTCTTGACGGAGTGCGCGGCGCGGCGGCGTCGGCATATATTCCGTTGGCCCAGTCCATGAACGACTGTGGTACGGCGATGGTATTGAGTCGGTTGGAAAACCCGGCTATGCGCGCCTTGAATGTGTGGCGAAGTCCGTTGCCCGACACGGTGAGGTTTATAGGCAGCAGACCGCTCATCGTATCGCTTATCTGGGGCAGTCCTCTTGAAGCTGCGAATCCGAAGTTGTAGAGTGCGAGATAATCTTTGCTGATCACGATCGGCACCGTTTCCGACACTCCGGGGGTGTAATGCCACTGCGAGGGATCGGCATCGACAAACTCGTCGGGGAGCGATTCGAGAAACAGGGCTGTCGACATGCCGTTGCCCGGGCCGATGTCGATTCCGGCGCTGACGCTGAATCCGGCCGTGGTAAATGTGCCAAGGCGTTTTACCCACGGCTGTCGGCGCAGCCGGTCGATCTCGTCCGCAGAAAATCCGTCGGTACCGTCGGTGAGGCTGCCGAGGCCTTTCACGCCATGGGATATGACCAGAAAGTCGGTGGCGCCGTCGGAGGCCGCCGGCGCTGTGATGTCGGTGTAGAATCTGACGGCCGTAGATATGATCACCAGGCCTATGAGGCTTGATGCGGCGAATGCGGCCAGTTGGCCAATGCTGATGTTGCGGCGGAGCAATTGCCCGAGAATCCTGCGGTCGGTGGTCATAGGTGTGTGATTGAAGTGTAGTCGAGCGCCAGCGGATTGCCGACCGATGTCGCTATTATTCCGGCGCCGGTAGATGATGCTTCCTCCTCGATGAACGACGCTGCGCAGTCGTTGCTCTGTGAGTCGAGGTGGCTGACAGGCTCGTCGAGCAGAATGAAGTCGGCCGGCTGTGCCATGGTGCGGATTATAGCCACGCGCTGTTGCTGTCCGACCGACATGTGTCCGACTGGCGAGTCGATGCGGTCGGCTATGCCGAGGCGTTCGAAAGCATCTTCGACCCATCGCGGGGATCTCCATCCGGTGAGGGAGCGTTTGATTTCGACGTTTTCACGTGCCGTAAGCTCGGGGAAGAGCATCATCTCCTGTGGAAGCCATGCTATAGCCCGACGCCGGATTGCGGTCCAGCATGAGGAGTCAAGCCCACGGATGTCGGTACCGTCAAAAGCGATCATTCCGCGGTAGTCCGTGCGTCGGCCGTAGATGAAGCTGATAAGCGATGACTTACCCTGGCCTGAGGCCGATTCGATGAGCTGACGGCATCCGCGGCTGAACGAGACAGGTTTGTCCGACAGCCAGATTCCCGAATCTTTTACGGTCGTCGGATTTTCACGGGCAAACACTTCCGGAACCAGTCCGCGCAGCTCTATTTGGGCGATCATGTCAGTCGTTGTTGGTGTGGACAAAAGTTTTGATAAGTGCTTGCAGTATAGGCGTGTCGCCGCATTCGGTAAGCCGCAGTGTGACGGTGTTGTGTGTGTTGCCGGCTTCGGCCTTTATGCTCACTCCGTAGTCGGCAGTGTGCAGCCAGCGTCTGACCGTGGCACGGTCTATATCAAGCAGCCCCGTTGCGAGATGGCCTTTCATTGCGTCGACAAGTTGTGGCGAGGGCTCGGATTTGTGCGGGACGAAGTTTGAAATCGTAAGATAGCCATCGATGTAGGCGGCATGCAGATGTATGCTGCCGTAACGCAAGGCCAGCGATCCGTCGGCAGCTTTGTCGACAGGGAGTCCAAGACGCACTATATATGTTTCGGCTGTGGCGATGGCTTTGCGTGCGCTCTCCTGACCCATGTGCGCCATGATTATGAATCGGGTGGTGGAGATGTCGACAGATCCGCGATGTCCGTCGGCCGGCTGTGACGCCACAATGGATATTGTGCCGTCGATCTCTTTGAGAAAAGGAAGTATCGATTCGTAGAAACCGTAGTAGGTAAATCCTCCGATCATGCCGATAGCTTTGCCTATGCCGTCCCAGTCGACATTGTCTTTGTCGATTCCGGCTGCAAACGCCATTGACGCCGGATGGGGAGCGTAGTCGAGAAAGCGGGTGTTGACGGGTTCGAGTCCGGCGGTAGGTGCCACCATGCCCCGCTGATCGACCCTGAAATGGTCAAACACCAGAGCGTTGTCGTGGATCTGCATTTCGATGCACTGCCACTGGTCGGTGAATCCATTGCCTGCGACGGCAATCCCCGCCATCATCGGACGCCGCAGGAAGTCGCCGGTGCCCGGCACCTTCGCCATGCTTCCTTCGCCGCCGGAGGCTGTCGCTTTCCTGACCATGGCGGCAGGAGTGGCGGATGACTGTCGGTCGACTGCTACCCATATCCGGCCGTCGCGGGCGTAGGCTTCAGGCAATGTAGTGCCGCCGGCATATGATACAAACCCGTCGGCATCCTTGTCGGAGGGTTGTCCGAGAGCGGCTGTCAGCGAGTCACTGTTGATGACTGTAGCGGTGAGCCATACATCGCGCCCTCCGGCGTCGACCACGAGGAATACTTCCGATAGGTCTACCGCTGTTTCAAGCCTGTGGATACGGTCGGAAATGTCGTGGGGCAGTGCATCGCCGCATTCTCTGGCGAGCCGTCGGATATCGATGCGTGCCACGGCATCCGCGTCGGCCGGTATGCTGTCGAGCAGCTCGGCGTTGCGTTTGCAAGCGGCGGCCATCATTATGACGGCCGCCAGAAGTATGATTCGGAAAATGTTCATGAACCGGTGTTTATTTCAGTCGTGAGAGCGCTTCGGCTATGCGGCGCATGGCTTCACGGATGTTATCGTCGGAAGTCGCATAGCTAAGGCGTATGTATCCCGGGAGGCAGAAGGCCGATCCGGCCACTGTGGCCACGTGTCCCTCTTCGAGCAGGTACATGGCCAGATCGGAGTCGGTGGCGATGGTCTTGCCGTTGAAGCTCTTGCCGAGATATGACGACACTTCAGGGAAGAGATAGAAGGCGCCCTGCGGACAGTTGACGTTAAGTCCGGGTATCTCGCGTGCGAGGCTTACCACCAGATCGCGGCGGCGTTCGAAAGCCTTACGCATCTCCTCAACGCAGTCTTGCGGTCCGAGATAGGCGGCTTCGGCGGCTTTCTGCGCTACCGACGACGGATTGGAGGTGTACTGGCTCTGGAGTTTGGAGCAGGCCTTGGCTATGGGGAGGGGAGCGGCGATGAATCCGATGCGCCATCCGGTCATGGCGTAGGCTTTCGATACGCCGTTGATCACTACTGTGCGGTCGGCGATTTCAGGGAAGGCCGAAAGCGAGGTGAAGCTGCCGGTGAAATTGATGTGCTGATAGATCTCGTCGGCGATGACAGTGATCTGCGGGTGACGGCTGATCACATCTACGAGTCCCTGAAGTTCCTGATGAGAATACACGCTGCCGGTGGGGTTGGAGGGAGAGCAGAGGATCATGAGCCGTGTGCGGGGGGTTATTGCCGCTTCGAGCTGTGCGGGAGTGATCTTGAAATCCTGTTCGATTCCTGCGGGCACGAGCACGTTGGTGCCTTCGGCCAGTTTGACCATCTCCACGTAGCTGACCCATGCCGGAGTGGGTATGATCACTTCGTCGCCAGGATTGACGAGTGCTAGCACAGCGTTGCAGAGTGCCTGTTTGGCTCCGTTTGACACCACGATCTGTTCGGGAGCGAAGTCGACGCCGTCGGTGGCCTTGAGATTGTCGGCTATGGCTTTGCGGAGCGACATGTATCCGGGTACGGGTGTATAGAATGTGAAATTATCGTCGATGGCGCGTTTTGCCGCTTCCTTGATATGGGCGGGTGTGTTGAAGTCGGGTTCACCTACAGAGAGGTTGATGACGTCGACTCCGGCAGCCTTGAGTTCGGCACTTTTCTGCGACATGGCAAGGGTCTGTGAGGGCGAGAGCGACTCTACGCGTGTTGAGATTCTGTTCATGATGATAAATATTATGTTTCAAGACTACAAATTTATGACTTAATGCTTAAACTCGCAAACAAAAAACGTCCCGCCGCAGTCGTTGCCGGGGCGGGTGGGAGGAGTCGTAGAGTGTCAGTCTGCGGAAATGGTTATGTTTCGGGGTCAGTTGATGTAGATGGCGTTGCCGAATGCAGGTGTGTAGCGTTCGTCGGGGTGATATACGCGGGCAAACTGCCTGACGATGCTTATGGTCATCGGATGTGGGTCGGATGCCGGCGACAGGTTCTTGTCATTGGCCGGAGATTGCTCTTCGGCCGGGTGTATGGGCTTGGTTTTTTGTTTCATGTGTCGTTAATCTAACGTCGGCTGTGGCATGTTTATTTTACGGCTCGGCTATTTTTGATTACTTTTGTGGTGAAATATCATTCGCAATGGAACGATCACTCTTACATGATGCCTGGGATCGCGAACATCTATGGCATCCCTATACTTCGACGATAGATCCGCTGCCCACTTACAAGGTGGTGTCGGCCGATGGCGTCAGAATCCGTCTGGCCGACGGACGCGAGCTTATCGACGGAATGTCGTCGTGGTGGTGTGTAATCCACGGATACAACAACGAGCGCATCAACGCTGCCGCTGTCAGTCAGCTGCAGCGGATGAGCCATGTGATGTTCGGCGGTCTGACCCACGAGCCTGCCATAGAGCTTGGCAAGGCTCTGCTGGAGGTGGCTCCGCCGGGAATGCACAATCTGTTTTATGCCGATTCGGGTTCGGTGGCTGTGGAGGTGGCCATGAAGATGGCCGTGCAGGCATCGGTGGCAAAGAGCGGTTCGCACCGGCGCACCAATTTTGTGACAATCCGCAGCGGTTATCATGGCGACACATGGAATGCGATGTCGGTATGTGACCCGGTGACGGGCATGCACGGCGCTTTCGGTCCTTCGCTCCCGATCCGTTATTTCGTGGAGTCGCCTTCGGTGAAATACGGCGAGGAGTGGTGTCAGGAAGCGATGGAGCCGCTCGAAAAGACTCTGCGCGAGCATGCCGACGAGATCGCCGCGCTGATTCTTGAGCCGGTGGTTCAGGGCGCGGGAGGGATGCGGTTTTATCACCCGCAGTATCTTGTGGAGGCGCGCCGTCTGTGCGACAGATATGGTGTGTATCTGATATTTGATGAAATAGCCACGGGCTTCTGGCGAACCGGACGCTTCTTTGCATGGGAACATGCCGGTGTGGAGCCTGACATAATGTGTATCGGCAAGGGGCTTACGGCCGGTTATCTGACGATGAGCGCTGTGATGACCACACGTGAAGTGGCCGACACAATATCGGGCGGTGAGGCCGGAGTGATGATGCACGGCCCGACGTTCATGGCCAATCCGCTGGCATGTGCCATAGCCATAGAGTCGCTCAAGATGCTCCGCGAGCAGGATATGGCGCGGCGTCTTGGCGATATGGAGGCGAGTCTGCGTTCGATGCTCGCTCCGGCGCGTGAGATAGAGGGAGTGGCCGACGTGAGGGTGCTCGGCTCTATAGGCGTTGTGGAGATGACCGATCCGGTCGACGTAGGGCGATTCCAGGTGGAGTGTGTTGACCGCGGCATCTGGGTGCGTCCGTTCGGGCGCAATGTGTACGTGATGCCTCCCTACGTGATCAGCGACGAGGAGCTCGCTACGCTTACCGGCCGGATGATAGACATATTGAAAGATCCGCGACGATGGAAAGCATAGAGGAGAGCCTCGGACGGCTGGCTCGCAGCGGGAATCTGCGTGTCATACCGTCCGATTCGAGTGACGACGGTCTGGTTGATTTCACTTCCAACGATTATCTCGGGCTTGCTGCCGACCGCGGACTTCAGGACGATTTTTTCCGGATGGTGGCCGACAGGCGTCCGTCGCTGACGGCGTCGGCCTCGCGGCTGCTTGCCTCGGATCAGGCATCGTTCAGCCGACTGGAGGATGCTCTCGGACGCATGTATGGCCGAAAGGCGTTGCTGTTCAACAGCGGGTATCATGCCAACACCGGCCTGATCGCGGCGCTCGCTCCGGCGGGAACACTGATTGTGGCCGACAAACTCGTGCACGCCAGCATCATTGACGGCTATAAGCTTTCAGGTGCCGATCTGGCACGTTTCAGGCACAACGATATGGCGCATCTTGAGTCAATAATCCGCAGTAAGTCGGGGCGATATGACCGCATACTGGTGGTGACGGAGAGCGTGTTCTCAATGGATGGCGACAGCCCCGATATGAATGCGCTTGTCGATATCCGGCGTCGTTATGACGAGGTGATGCTCTATGTCGACGAGGCTCACGGATTTGCCGTCAGCGGTCCTGACGGCCTCGGACTGACGATGGCTCTTGACCGCCCCGGCGATGTAGATGTGATCGTGGGTACATTCGGCAAGGCCGCGGCTTCGATAGGCGCGTTCGCGGTTATGGAGGAGAGTGTGCGCAGCTATGTGGTCAATAATGCACGCAGCCTGATATTTTCCACCGTGTTGCCTCCGCTCAATGCCGAGTGGACCCGCTTTGTCGTGGAACGTCTGCCGCAGATGGAGGAGCGTCGCCGGCATCTGCGTGCGCTGGCGAAGCGGCTTCACGGCGGACTGTGCGGTCTGCTGCCTTCCGATTCGCGGTTCATGCCCCCGGAGAGCCATATCCAGTATGTTGTGACCGGTAGTTCGGATCGGGCCGTGGCATTGTCGGCCGCACTCCGGCACCGTGGACAGAAGGTGCTGCCGATAAGGACTCCGACCGTACCGGCCGGCACGGAGCGTCTGCGCATAAGTCTGAGCGCGGCCATGACCGAGGATGATATCGACGGACTGTTGGATTCGCTGCGCCATGAGATATGAAGTGATACAGACCGGAGCCGGGCGGCTGATGATCGTGTTTGCCGGATGGTCGACACGTCCGTCGCTCTATCGCGGCTATATCCGTAGCGGTTTTGACCTGATGGTGGTGTATGACTACAGCGACGTGGAGTTTCCCGACGTGGATTGTCTGAAAGAATACAGGGAGATATGCGTCGTGGCATGGTCGTTTGGGGTTGCTGTGGCTCATCGATGGCTGTTGAGCTGTCCCGATTTGCCGATCACGCGTACGCTGGCCGTGAACGGCACTCCGTGGCCTGTCGACGACCGCCGTGGCATACCGTGCAGGGTGTTCGGTCTTACACTCCGCACCCTTTCGGAGCGATCGGTGGGGGAATTCCGCAAGCGGATGTTTGCAGTATCGGATCCGATGCCGGATTTCGAACCCGTCGGCGTGGAGCATCTGCGTGGCGAGCTTGAGTCGATATCACGCATGGGCGTGAATGATCCGGCGCGTGAGGATGATATATGCGTCTGGGATAAGGTGATCGTTTCAAAGTCGGATCGCATAATCCCGTTTGCAGGGCAGATGGAGGCGTGGCATGGACATCCCGATATGACGGTGACCGGCGGCGCGCATTTTCCTGACTGGACGCAGGTCATGGCTATGGCTTCGGTCGATAAGGATTCTGTGGAACGTAACTTCTCGCACGGCGCGCCTACCTACGACGGCGCGGCCACGGTGCAGCGCGCCATGGCCGCGTGCCTGTCGGAGATTTGGCGCGAGGTGTCATCCGGGCGCAGGATCACCGATGTGGTGGAGATCGGTCCGGGCACAGGACTGTTCACACGCGAATATCTCGGCTGGCTTCGCGGCGCGAATCTCGAATTCTGGGATCTGGCGGCCATCGGCGACGATCTTCCCGGCAAAAAACGGATATGCGACGCCGAACTTGCGGTACGCGGCATGGCCGACAACTCGGCCGACGCTATCGTGGCTTCGGCTTCGGTGCAGTGGTTCAATTCGCTCGGTAGGTTTCTTGCAGAGTGCGGACGGGTGTTGCGTCCGGGCGGTCAGGTAGTCATATCCACGTTCGGACGATCGACTTTCCACGAGCTGAGCGGCATAATCACTCCTGCGGCCACATATCTTGATGCCGACGGACTGGCGCGGCTGACCCCTGACGCGATGGAACTTACTATGTCGGACGATGGCCGGACTGCTACGGTGGATTTCGAGTCGGCATCAGATCTGTTGCGCCACATGAGTCGGACTGGTGTCAACACATCCGCTGCTTCGTCGGGCAATGTCGCCGCTGCCAGACGCATCGTGCGGCAACGTATCACCCGGCTGACGTATCATCCGGTCTACGCTATTTTTACGAAAAAACATCCGTGCCGCTGAAAAAGCATATGCAAAGACGATAAATAGTGTCTGCGTATATCCGCGTAAAGTTGTAACTTTGCGTCAGTTCGTCATATCCATTTTACAGATAATTCTTACCTATGAAAAAGTACAGTGCGGCAGCCGTGGCCCTGATAGCGGCGATGTGTGCGGGATGCCTTGTCGCGTCGGCGGCTTCCGGCAGTGAGGATCAGCCGACGCCGGTCTATAACAGCACCCGTTCGGCAGTGGAGCGGGTGATGAAGCGCGCCGTGCCGAGATTGCAATATGATGGCGGTATGCCGGCCGACAGCCTCGATGCATGGCGCGAAGCCATGTCGGAGGCCATGCGCGGGCTGATGCGTCATCCCGATGCGCCGGCTGCGTCTCCGCGCAAGGTGACAGAATCTCGCCGTGACGGCTATGTGATAGAGCGGTGGGAGTCGTTTCCGCTCGACGAGAATCCGGTGGCATACTTCGTGATGCGTCCCGACAGTGCGGATGTCAGCCGTGCGGCCGTGCTGTGTATTCCCGGATCGGGTCAGACCAAGGAGCTTCTGGCGGGGGAGCGCTCGGGCAACTTCATGCTCGATGGAGAAGCTGACTCTATCGTGAGGCGTGCGGCCATGGGGCTGCATTTCGTGAAGCGCGGTCTGACGGCCGTGGTGGTCGACAATCCTTGTTTCGGCGAGCAGTCCGATGGCGGTGTGTATGACGATATCACCCCGTCGCGTTTCCTGCTTGAAACTGGCTGGAGCTATCTCGGTCTGGCTTCGTGGTATGACAAGGTGGTGCTGGACTGGATGAAAACGCAGCCTGATATTGACAAGAACCGGATAATAGTGAGCGGTTTCTCGCTCGGTACGGAGCCTATGATGGCTCTCGGGCTGCTTGACAGCTCGATATATGCGTTTGTCTACAACGATTTCCTATGCCGCACGCGTGAAAGAGCGTTGGTGCTCAATGCACGCGACGAAGATGGCCGCAGGGGTTATCCCAACTCAATACGTCATCTTATCCCCGGATTTCTGACGCAGTTTGATTTCCCCGACATAGTGGCAGCCTTGTCTCCGCGTCCGGTGATATGCACCGAGGGTGGGCTTGACCGCGATTTCAGGCTGATAGAGGATGCCTACAGGAGGTCGGGCGCGCCGGAGGCGTTCGAGTGGCATCATTATGCCAAATATGCCGATGAGGCGTCGCGCACCGACTATGACGCGCTTCCCGATGGGCTGTCGCGCGACGAATTCTACCGTATGGTCAATGTCGACGGTCCGAACCATTACTTCAAGATGGAGTGGGTGGGGCCGTGGCTCGACCGACTGTTACGGTCGATGCCGACGGCCGAATGAGACATGATGTCGCATTGCGGGCGGCAATAGGGTCAAAGCATTAGAGTAAAAGCGGTGTGGCTCGGGAGGAGAGCCACACCGCTTTTATGGATTGTGATCTTATCGGCGCTATCCGTATCACTCTCCGGATATATTGCCGGCTACGGTGGTATCAGTACCAGGTGACACCGTTGCGTATAGATGAGCGTTTGTCGTATTTCACATCCTGCAGCAGCGAGGAGTTGACCGAAATGTGGAAGTTGTAGGATTTGTACGGTCCGACAGGCACGAAGCTCGCGCGCATGCTGAAACAGTGAAGATCGCGTGTGATATTGCAGTTCATGTAGGCGATCTTGTGAGTTTCGAAATTATATGAGGCGCTGAATGAGAAATTCCAGTTGGCCGTAGGACGTATGTTGCCGGAGAAGCTGAGATTCTGTGTGATCTTGCCGTCGTAGTCCATCTTGCGCTTGTTGAACTTGCCATAGGCGTATCCTATCGAGTAGTTGAACGACAGATTCCAGGGCACATCCCATTTCATGTAGCCGTCGGACGACAGGTCGATGTCGTTGTCGATATTGCCGCGAGGATCGCGGTCGGCGTTGGGTGCGTTCGACATCGGGTCGTCGCTGTCGGTATCGTCGCCGCTATTCCCTTTTTTGTCAGAGCCTTTTTTGTCTTTGTCGTTTTTGCGCTTGAAGGTGTTGTTGTTGAGCGTGTAGGAGAACGATGTGCCGGTACTCGACAGTTTGGCCAGTCCTTTTCCTGCCTGAAGACGCGTGCGGTTTACTCTCACCGGGTTGCCGGCCTGGTTGAGCTGATAGGTGTAGACATCCCATGTGGCCGACAGGTTGAGGTTGAAGTTTTTCATCAGTTTGACCAGCAGCGATGTGTTGATGTTGCTCCATCGCAGCGAGTCGGCGGCGAAGTTGTAGCTCTGGCTTACTGAGAAATTCTCGATCAGCGACACCTTGCGCTCGCCTATCGAGTCATTGTCGTCCTTCACTTTCATCTCCAGGTTGTTGGCAAGCGAGAAGCTGACCGTACCCGAACGTCCCACGCCTGGCACTCCGAACAGAGCGTTGGGATATTTGGAGTATTGGCGTGTCTGCATGACTCCCTGTGCGTCGGGATACTGGTATGTGCCGTAATATCCGAAGAATGGCGATCCGAAGTCGGGTGTGCCGCTGAACGATATGGTGGGTGTCATGACGTGGCGTATCATCTTTACCTTGTCGCCAAGAAACGGCAGCGGCTGAAAAAATCCGTAGACTTTGGTGTCGAGCGACACCGATGCCAAAAAGTCCCATACGTTGTAGAAGGAGTAGCTTGTGTCGCACACTTCGACCGAGGCGTTGGGATCCCACTGGCGGTTGACCTTCATTGTGTACATGCGGTCGGTGATGTTGACCGACGGAGTGACGTTGATGTAGTTGAACACATTGAATGTGGCCGATATGGGTATGTTGTGGCGCATGCCGTTGCGCCAGTCTTTGATCAGGCTTTTCTTGAAAAATTCGTCCTGCTTGGCGGTGAGAGAGTTGTTAAACACTCCCGAATAGGAGAGTTTTATCTTCTCATACCATTTTTCAGCTCCGACGGCTCTCTTGCGTTTGAAAGGCGTGATCTGCGAGAGGCTGACGGTGACGTTGGGAAACGATACGGCCAGGGTGGAGTCCTGTGTGCGCTGTGCAATGTTGGCAGTGGTCGACAACGACCATTTCGAACCCGGGCGGCGGTAGGTCAGGTTGACCGTAGAGCTCTTGGTGTTTTCCGTGAACGAGTTGGAGTAGTAAGAGTTGAGGTTGTTGCGCGAGTAGCCCGATGTGGTGAAGTTGACCGATGCCGAGAAGTTGAGTGCCGGATTGGCTTTCGGATCCTGCGAATGACTCCACAACACCTGGAAGTTGGTCATGGCCTGATAGTCGGGTGCTCCTTTGTCGCCGGTGATGGTCTTAAGGTAGCTGAGGTTGAATGATCCGCTGTATCTGTAGCGTTTCACGTAGGCCGAGCGTGCCTGCAGTCCCCACGATCCCTTGGTGTAGATCTCTCCTGTGAGCGCGAGGTCGATATTGTCGTTGATGGCGAAATAGTAGCCTCCGTCGGAGAGGTAGAATCCACGGTTGTAGTCGTCGCCGAATGTGGGGAATATTATGCCCGAGGAGTATTTTTCGGAGAAGGGGAAATATCCGAAAGGCACGGCCAGCGGCAGCGGCAGTCCGGCAAGCACCATGTAGGCGGGCCCGACCACGATGTCTTTCTTCGGTTTCACCTTGGCTTTGGTGAGCTGGAAATAGAAGTGGGGATTGTCGTGGTGGTTGCAGGTGGTGTATCGTCCGTTCTGCAGGAAGATGGTATTTTCGTCCATCTTTTTCGCCCGTCCTCCGGTCAGATATCCCTCGCCCTGCTCGGTGATGATGTCGGTGATGATGCCTTTCTCGGATTTGAAATTATATTCCATGGTCTTGGCCTCATAGGAGGTGCCGTTGTCGTCAAACACGGGCGATCCCTGAATGTCGCCTACGGAGTCGGGGCGTCCTACGGCGTAGACCGTGGAGGTGGCCATGTCGAGGTGTATCTCGTCGGCGTCGATTTTCTGTCGTCCGTAGCTGACCGAACTTGCGCCGTAGATGTATGCGTTGTTGCGGCCTATGATCACCATGGAGTCGTTGGCGTTGATGTCGACGGGATTGTCGAGGTCGGATTTCACTCGCGATATTCTCGGACCCGATGGCCGTCGGGTGGTATCGTCAGTGACGTCGGGAGAGATGCGCCGGCGGTTGAGTATCGAAGCCGTGACGCCGGCCGAATCCGTATCAGCGGCGGAAGCCTGCATGGAATCGGCTGCGTTAATTGAGTCGGGTATTTGCGCCGCAGGGATCGCCGCATGTGTCGGCGATGTCTGTCCGGCAAGCGAAGCCGACGCCGAAGCTGTCAGCAAGGCTGTGGCTGTCAGTATGATATATAGTTGAGAATGCCTCAAATGTGAAGTAGCGTTGGTTCGAGATGCAAAGTTACTTCAAATCGTTGAATATTCTCTCCCCACGCGCTTTTTTTTACACTCTTTTTGGGAATCTCCATACGGAATCTCCATACGGAATCTCCATACGGAATCTCCATACGGAATTTCCATACGGTTCCATACGGCTCTCCATACGCGAATCCCGACTTCGGATCTTCACATATCGATTGCCGCGATCTTTATGCGGTCATTGTCATGCGGTCGGGATGCGGCTTTCAGGATGCGATATGGCGGTGTGCCCCGGCTGTGACAGGCCGTCGACACACCGCCGTTGCGGTCAGGCGTTGCGGCGCGGCGACCATCAGTGGTCAGTCACTGTGTCGTCAGGCCGTAGCGTCGGTTATTTGCGGTCTTTCTTTTTCTCAAGCTGACGCTCGATCGCCTCCAGACACAGGTCGATGGCTTCTTCGAATGTGTCGGCTATCTTTGTGGCCACGAAATCGTCCTGCTGGGGCACTGCTACCTTTACCAGAGCCTCTTTGTTCATGGCTGTCTCGGGCTTTACGACCTTTAGGGTGACGTCGACTGTAGAGATGTTGACATTGTGGCGCGCCAGACGTTCGGCTTTCTTGTTGATGAAGCTGACGAGTTTGTCGGCGATGTCGAAGTGGATTGCCTGAATTTTTACTTCCATGATTAACCTCCTTTTTTTAATGCACGTGGATGTGCTTGTTGGTAATTTTGTTGAAGTTCCCGGTATGTTATATGTGTATATATCTGTGTGGTCGACAGCGATTCGTGGCCGAGCAGTCGGCGCACGGCGTTGATGTCGGCGCCGTCGTTGAGCATGTCGGTGGCAAACGAGTGCCGTAGCACGTGTGGACTGCGGCGCAGGGCAGTGGTCGGCTGCAGCGCTCGGTGCACCACATTGTAGACGAGCTTGCGGTATAGCGGACGTCCGTCGGAGCGGACAAAAAACAGCTCGCTTCGTCCGGCTGTGTTGTTGCGTAGTGTCTGATAGTGTCGTATCATATCGGCAAGCTCTTTCCCGAATGGGATGAGTCTGTCTTTATTACGTTTTCCGTGCACTTTTAGTTCACCACGGGCCAGATCCACTCCGGCATCGGTAAGGCCGGTCAGCTCGGAGCATCGCATCCCGGTGGTGTAGAGCATGTCGACTATGAGCCGGTCGCGCACCTGCTCGAAATCGGTCATATCCACCTCTTCGTTGAGCACTGATTCCGTTTCTTCCGGTCTGACGAATACCGGCAGGGGCTTTTCGAGCTTGGGCAGTGTCAGCTCTGCGGCCGGATTGGCCTGCAGACCGCGGCTGCGCATCATCCACCGGTAGAAGGCCCGGAGAGCCTGCACCTTGCGGCGCACCGTTCGGGGCGATGATCCGCGTTTCGACAGTGAGAATATCCATTCTCGCAGGTCAAGCAGCGTGACCGAGGCCGGATCGAAAGCGTATCGTCCTCCCGATGTGGTGTCGTCACGCCAGCCGGTCAGATCGCGGCGGTAGGCGTCGACTGTGTGGGGCGAATAGTTGAGTTCGCAGCGCAGATATGTCAGGAAATCATCTATCATCGGTAGCGAAGATAGCGATAATTCACATAATTTCCAAAAATATCCGGTAATTTTGTGAAAACATTTTTTTGTGAAAGCTCATGAAAATATTCGCTTTGATAGCGGTGGCTCTTGCGGCTGCCGGAGTTATGGCCGCGGAGTCAGGCGGCAGTGCGCGTTTCAATGTCGCTACCTACAATATCCGACAGCTCAATGCCGGCGACGATGCGCGTGGCGATTCATGGCAGAGAAGACATCGTGTGGTGGCCGATCTCATCCGTTTCCATGATTTCGATATATTCGGCACTCAGGAGGGTTTTCACAGCCAGCTTGAGGATCTGAAGGGATCGCTGCCCGGCTATGATTATATAGGACGCGGACGCGACGACGGCGACAAGGCCGGAGAGCATTCGGTGATTTTCTACCGGACGGATCTGTTCGAGGCGGTGGATCACGGTGATTTCTGGCTGTCGGAAAACCCGGAGTCGCCGGGTCTGGGGTGGGACGCCGTATGTGTCAGGATATGCACATGGGGACGCTTCCGCCACATTCCCACCGGCCGTGAGTTTCTGATGTTCAATCTCCACATGGACCATGTGGGTCAGGTGGCGCGGCGAGAGAGCGCACGGCTCATACGCGACAAGATCATTCAGCTTGGCGACAGCCTGCCGGCGATGCTGACTGGCGACTTCAATGTCGATCAGCGCAGCGACGCTTACCGCACAGTGCTTGAATGCGGTCTTATTGATTCGCATGACGCTGCCGCGATGGTATATGAGACCAACGGCACGTTCAACGATTACCGTACCGACGCTTTCTCCGACCAGCGTATCGACCATATATTTGTCAGCCCTGGAATCATTGTGGAGAAATACGGCATCCTCACCGATACGTACCGCTCCGATGAAGGGGGCGAGGTGAAGCCTGCCGGCGCCAACGCTCCGTCGGAGCTTATGATAGGCAATTTCAAGGCGCGTGTGCCCTCCGATCATTTCCCGGTGAGAGCCACTGTGGTGCTCTGACCTACAGTCTGCGGCCGGTCAGGCATCAGTCCGAAAACTCTTCGTGCAGCCGATCGAAGCGACGTAGTGTGTCGGCCGATATGCGCGCCATCGATGCTCTGACCCGGTCGATGCTCTTGCGCTCCATGTCGCCGCTTTTGGAGTAGAATTTGTCGGCATAGCATATCAAGCGTTCGAGCTGTGTGTCGGGCATATACGTCCGGTCGGCGGGAAGAGGCAGATGTTGCGCCGCGATCTCGCCGGCGGTCAGCCCCGAGCCGGTATGGCGTTCGGCCACTCTTGCCACATCCTCGCTGTAACGCTCGCGGCGGAGCAGGTCGGCTCCCAGATAGCCGTGGGCTATGTAGGGAGCGGTGCCGTGACAGTGGATTCCGGGTGCGTCAGTGAGAAATATGCCTATGTCATGGAGCATGGCGGCTTCCTCAACAGTCTGCAGGTCGACCGGAAGATGTCGTCTTCGGGCTATTTCCACCGCAAGCGCGGCCACCGAACGGCTGTGGCGCAGAAAAATATCCCGAAGGGTTGACCCTTCGGGATAATATTTGTCGATTACCGATTGATAAGGCAGTGTCATCAGATACCCTCCACAATGGTGTTCCAGCCGTGTGTGTCGGGCTCTTCTCCGAGCTGCACTGCACGCAGCTTCTCATACAGCCGTGTGGTGATCGGGCCGGGCTGGTGATCCTTGGCCACGATATACTTGACACCGGTGTCTATGTCGTGGATTTCGGCCACGGGCGATGCCACGGCGGCTGTGCCGCACGCTCCGGCCTCGTCGATCTCGGCAAGCTCCTCCAGAGGTATGTGACGCTCTTCGACCGTGATGCCCATGTCGCGGGCGAGCTGCATCAGGCTGCGGTTGGTGACGGAGGGGAGTATCGATTCCGAGGCAGGGGTGATGTAGCGGCCCTGCTTGATGGCGAAGAAGTTGGCCGGACCGCATTCGTCGATATACTTTTTCTCGCGCGGATCAAGGTAGAGCACGGCCGAATATCCGAGTTCGTGGGCGCGCTCGCCGGCTTCAAGGCTTGCTGCGTAATTGCCGCCCACTTTCCAGCGGCCGGTGCCTTTGGGCGCCACGCGGTCAAACTCGCGCATGATGCATATATTGGTAGGTTTGAATCCCTCCTTGAAGTATGGGCCGACGGGGGTCACCATCACCATGAACAGATATTCCGACGAGGGATGCACGCCGATCTGGGCGCTCATGCCAAGCTCGATGGGGCGTATGTAGAGCGATGCTCCGCTGCCGTAGGGGGGTATGAAGCGGGCGTTGAGCTCCACGGCTTTGATCACCATCTTCTTGAACAGGTCGACGGGCACCGGCGCCATCTTGATGCCGTTGGCCGATGAAATGATACGGTTGGCATTGTCTTCAATACGGAATATGCGCACCTTGCCGTCGGCGCCGCGGAAGGCTTTGAGGCCTTCGAATATCTCCTGGCCATAGTGGAGAGCCGTGGCGGCCATGTGCATGTTGATAGTGTCGGACGATGATACTTCTATCTCGCCCCACTTGCCGTCGCGGTAACGGCAGCGCACATTGTAATCGGTAGGAATATAGCCGAACGATAGGTTGGCCCAGTCGAGTTTCTGATCCATGACGAAGCTTTATGTGAATTAAGAGTCTGATTACAGTGTCAGATGCAGGCCGTGACTCCTTTCGAAAGCGGGCAGGACGGCTGTGCATAGATCAATGTTATGTTTGATTGTCGCAAAGTTAATATTATTTACGCTCTCGGCCAAATCTTTTTCATCGGTAAAGTCGTGCAAGATCGTAGGAATAGATCTGCCGGCCGTTTTTGTAGATGAAGGCTTGTCCTTTCAGCTCGGAGCCAGCCTTGCATATCAGCAGCAGTGCATTGCCGGGCACAACCATGTCGATATACGTTTTTCTGGCAGTAGCCTTGTCGAGCAGAGTCCAGTTGCCGTCGGCGGCAAGATAATATATTTCGTAGTCAGTGCCCTTGGTGATGAAGTTTTTATCAGTATAGAACGATACCGAAGCCATTGCTGCCGGCCGGGAGCCGAGGTCGTAGGTGAAGAAACTGCGGTCGGCCGGAAGTGTGAACCGCGATGTGGCTATGCCGTCCTGAAGATAGTAGGGCTCGAATTCGGATGGAAACCGCTCGATCACCTGACAAATGCGTTGATGTTCCATCTCCTTATCATCGAATATGTCGAGTTCGCCGATGGTGAAACGTTTGCCCTTGGGAGCACTCATTCGCAGATAGCGGTAATGCCTGTCGCGTGGGAGTGATATGTTGAGCAAATCGGTGAAGATGGTATCGTTGTCATTGACTCTGAAAATCGTGTCGGGATGAGTGAACGCATAGTCGTCTGATGCCGACAGGGTATATCCGCTTATATGATCCGACAGGCGCATTGCCAGCACGTTGGTGAATGGTCTTGTGCGTCGCAGACGCGCCTTCTGCACCAGTCTGTCGGGATTGGCTTTAAGCGTTTTCACTTTAGAGTCGTGTGTGACATAAAATGCGTCGCCACACGGTACAAATCTTTCCGTGGTGTGCCGCACCGGGACAAAGATCACTCCAGGCTCAATGTCGTGGAATGTCACACGGTCGCCGTCGCGTCGTCCGGTATCGATTATTTCCCAGCTTCCGTCGATCCATAGACCGAGATATACCATCATTTTTGCGTCGGTCGGACGAATGCCGACAGTGGCTTCGTTGTGGCCGAAATAGTGTGAGGTGACATCGTGCAGAAAGGGATTGTTGAGCCTGACTGGCAGCGAGCGTATGTCGTTGAGAGCAGCCATGCGGTCATCCTGGCGTGCAAACGACTGACGGTAGATCTTGCCGGTGGTTCGCGGCGAAGCAGGGCGGTGGCTGCGGTCGGGGATGTAGTCGTCAAGCCCTACGGGATAGTATTCCGAGGTGATCGGATCGCGGACCACGATCCACTGGTATGAATGATTGTTGTCGGGCGAGAACAGTATGTTGTCGGTAGTCACCGGTATGCCGCATGAGCGCATGGCATAGACGAGCAGATCACACCAGTCGCGCCTGAATCCGACACGATTGTTGAACAGGTTTGTGGCGGTGCGGTGGGGAGTGATCAGCTGATCGTTGTAGATCCATTTCTCGCTTTCAATGTGCTTCAGCAATACAAGGGCGGCCTCGAGCACGTCGCTGCCCTGATAGAGCGAGTCGAGCACATGATTGTAGTGTTCGGCATACATCCGCCGCCATCTCACAGGCTGGTCGTCGCTTATGGTATAGGGCAATATCAGTTCGCAGAAGTCGTCAAACGACAGGTCTTTGTTCCATGGACGCTCTTTCCATTGCTTGAATGCCAGATCAATGTTCTCGATAAGCATTTCGGCGCTGACACTGCGGAGGTCATCCTTGCGTGGAAGATTGATGAGTGAGAACTTTTCCCAGCGCTTGAGCTGCTCGGGGGTGAAGAAAAAATCCACCTCCTTGCGTGTGAGCTGTGCGAGAAACATTTCAAGCGAATCAAGTTCCGTGCACTGATAAGAGTAGTGGCCATGCATGTTACTGATCAGGAACTTGGCAGCCTCCAGTTTTTCAGGTTCGTCCTCATAGTGTTCGAGCACTTCCACCAGCTCCTTCCTGTTGCGTGCAGCACGGTCGAGCGCTTTGGCAATCTCAGGAGAATACGACTCCTCGCTGCCGCATGACCACATCCCTGCGGCCATGATTGCAACGAGTGCGGCCATGGCCGCCGAGCGCAGCCGCCGGAGAGAAAACAGTGACTGCGTCATCAGTCTACGTTATGAAGATTGTGACCCATACGCTCCTTTTTGGTGTGCATATAGAATCGGTTGTCATCATTGGGTTCGATTTCAATCGGCACGATCTCCTCCACGGTGAGTCCGTAGCCCTCCAGTCCGATGCGTTTTTTAGGGTTGTTGGTCATAAGACGCATTCTTTTGACTCCGAGCAGATGGAGTATCTGCGCTCCCACTCCGTAGTCGCGCTCGTCGGCCTTGTGACCCAGATGCAGATTGGCGTCGACAGTGTCGAGCCCATCTTCCTGCAGCTTGTAGGCTCTGATCTTTTCCATGAGTCCGATGCCACGTCCCTCTTGGCTCAGATAGAGCACCACTCCGCGTCCGGCGCGTTCGATGGCCTGCATCGAGCGGTGGAGCTGTTCGCCGCAGTCACATCGGCGTGAAGCGAATATGTCGCCGGTAGCGCACGACGAGTGTACGCGCACCAGCACCGGCTCGTCCGTCGCCACGTCGCCTTTTATCAGAGCTATGTGCTCAAGTCCGGTGGTCTTGTGGCGGAACGGTATCAGACGGAAGTGGCCGTAGGCTGTGGGCATATTTACTTCCTCACCCTTTTCCACGGTCAGCTCCCGTAGCATACGGTAGGCGATGAGATCGCGTATCGAAATGAGCTTCAGACCCCATTCGTCGGCTTTCTCGCGCAGCTGCGGCAGGCGAGCCATGGTGCCGTCGGGATTGAGTATCTCTATCAGTGTGGCGGCTGGCCTGAGCCCGGCGAGGCGGGCGAGATCGATGGCCGCTTCGGTATGTCCGGGCCGGCGTAGCACACCCTCTTCCTGCGCGTAGAGCGGATGTACGTGTCCGGGGCGTCCGAAGTCCTCCGGCTTCGCATCCGGATCGGCCAGATGACGCAGAGTGGCCGCACGGTCGTTAGCCGAAACTCCGGTGGTGCATCCTTCGAGTTTGTCAACGGTGATGGTGAACGGTGTGCCGAGCATCGAGGTGTTGTCATCCACCTGATGCGGCAGATTGAGTTCGCGGCAGCGCGAAATGGTCAGCGGTGCGCACAGCTCTCCGCGGGCATTCGTCACCATGAAGTTGACACTCTCTGCCGTGGCTTTTTCGGCAGCCATGATGAGGTCGCCTTCGTTTTCGCGATCCTCGTCGTCGACCACAATGACGAATTTGCCCTGACGGAAGTCCTCTATGGCTTCCTCTATTGTGTTGAGTCTGATCTTTTCCATATTATAGATAATAGGTGGCTGTCTATTGGTGTTCGTTGATATGTATAGTTTAGGAATACTACGTTTTGTCTTTGGTAATGGTTCTTTGGGGCTTCTCGCCGTTGAGAAGCTTGATCTCCTCGCGGCTTACCTTTTCGATAGTGGCTATCTCGCCGTCGAGGTGTTTTATAGAGCGGCGTCCGGCGATATAGACCGGCAACCCTATCGGGAACAGTATGATGGCGCTCCAGGCCACCCACTTAACGCCTGTCGGATGATATATCCAAAGGCTGCGAAGCACCGGGAAATCCATGAGTTTCATCACTACGAGTCTGTCGCGCGAGTTGGCAAGATACCCCACGGTGCTCTCCAGTTCGGCCGACAGCGCTTTGAGATCCAGACGCGGCACTCCCTGCGTCCAGTAGGCCACATAGTTAGTGCACCGCGCAAGGCTTTGGCGTAGCCGGCCGGCATGTAGCGACAGCGATTCAAGCTTCGTAAGCGCTTCAGCCTTAGCGACCTCCTCCATGATCACCTCTTTCATGCTGACCGAACGCACTTCGCCTCGGCCGAGCAGACGCCTGAAGAAGTTGGCGTACGCGTCGCGGTTGAACACCGCCGAGTCGTTGACCGCCTTGTAGGTGAAAAATACGCCCAGAGGCAGCAGCACAGCGGCGCTGAGCCACATGCCTTCCCACACCTCCAGACGCCCCTCGCGCGCCATCTTGTTGCCGGTATTGTCTATGATGTAATAGAATATGAAGAGAAACACCGATATGACAAGCGGCATTCCCAGACCACCCTTGCGGATGATCGCTCCGAGCGGAGCGCCGATAAAGAAAAACACCAGACAGGCAAACGACAGTGTGAACTTCTTTTGCAGTTCTATGCCGTGGCGGCGTATGGTCTTGCGTTTGTCGGCCAAGGCATAGCCTTTGAATTCGTAGTCCTGACGCTGTCGCTTGGTCTTCTCCAGAGCGGTCTGCAGGTAACTCAGTGTATATGCCGATGTTGAGCCTCTGAACACCGAGTCGACATTGAGCCGGCGTGCGGCAGCATGGCTGTGGCCGGTAGTGTCGTTGCCTTTTGTGAGTGGCATCGACATAAGTCCGGCCGACTGCACGGCTTTGGCATATTCCAAGCCGATGCTGTCCGCCTGGGCACGCACGGAGTCGATGGTTTCCTGCAGCTCGGCGATGTTTTTGCCGACATACTGGTTGCGCATCCCGTCCTCGTCCATTCGGTTGAAGTTGGCGTCGAATTTCAGCAACACCTCCTTGTAATCAAACGATTCGCGGCGATAAGGCACATTGGCGCTGCTCATGCCGGCTTCCTTTAGATTCTCGAACGATTCTCCCTGCCATAGCCGCAGCACCAGATGGGTCTTGTCCTCGGTCATGACCAGACGTCCTGAATCGGCCAGAATCACACTGGCGTTGTCAAACCCCTTCGACAGGTCGTAGATCATCATCTGATAGAGGGTGCCGTTGTCGCGGTTTTTCTCCTTGACGTAGATGTTGTAGCCTGGAATCTGGTCGTAGAATACTCCCTCGGGTATCTCCAGCTCAGGCGATTTCTGACGCATGGAGTAGAGCAGGGTCCACATCTTTGTCTGCGCGACCGGCAACACATTGTTCTGAAAGAAAAAAGCCGCTATGGCAATAAAGGCCACCAGTGCGATCAGAGGCTTCATCGTTTTGATCAGCGACACGCCCGAAGCCTTCATGGCCGTCAGTTCGAATCGCTCGCCGAGATTACCGAATGTCATGAGCGACGCCAGAAGGATGGCGAGCGGCAGAGCCATCGGTATCATTGTCAGCGAGGCGTAGAAAAACAGCTCTCCGATCACTCCGATGCTCAGGCCCTTGCCCACGAAATCGTCGATAAACCGCCATAGAAACTGCATCATAACGATGAACAGGCAGATGAAGAAGGTCATCACAAACAAGGGCACGAAACTCTTGAGCATGAATCTGTATAAGCGTTTTATACGTAGCGGATGCATCTTCGGCGGTATGATGATTGCTTTAGAGGGTCAGTTATTGATGTGGGGGGATTGCGCCCGAAGTCGGTGCCTGAAGCTGCAATCCTGATGCAAAGTTACGCAAAAAATCCTAATTATCCGCATACATGTCAAGTGGCGTGATATCCTTTGCACAGACGAGCATATTCCGCAGTGGCGTCAAACGAGGGGCACGCTTTGGCGGCGAAGTCGCGGTGGCCTCTGACGCTCGATCCGGGATAGCGCCTGAGCAGCGATGCGAGCAGCGCGGTGAGCGATTCGCGCTGTTGTGGCGTGCGTGTGTCGGCAGGCGTCCCGTCCGTCTCGATGCCGCCTACGTAGGCCACTCCGATGCTTCCGGCGTTGTGTCCGAGGCAGTGTGCTCCGGCTATGCTTTCGTCGCGGCCGCGATGCACCGTGCCGTCAAGCGCCACCACGTAATGGTATCCTATCTGATTGAATCCGCGCTGGCGGTGCCAGCTGTCGATCTCGGCCACGCTGACGTTGCGGGAGCGTGGAGTGGCAGTGCAATGCACTATGATTTCTGTGATGTTTCTCATATCGGCTGCAAAGTTACGCAGCCTGAAGCCATGTCCGTGCGGGCGTTTGTCGCGGGTGCAATTGTGAAATTTGTCGCGGGCGTACCCGCGACTCGGCATTATCCCACGATAAGCTCGTAGTCGACCACGTCGAGCCGGCGTCCGAATTTCAGACCCACGGCCTTGAACTCCGACACCGGCAGGAAGCCTTCACGTTCGTGGAGACGCCGGCTTATAGCGTTGTCTGCGGTTATGCATGCTATCAGAGCATGAAGAGAAGCATCGCAGCGACACTCCTCTATGAGTCGGCGCAGCAGGGCGGTGCCTGTGCCGTGGCCTTGATGACGGCTGTCGACGTATAGCGTCGTTTCGGCAGTCGGACGATAAGCCCGGCTCTGTTTCCACTGGTGGGCATAGGCATATCCTGCGATGCAGCCGTCGGCATCCTCCGCCACCAGCAGAGGATATTCGGCGGCTATGCTGTCGAGCCGGGCACTCATCTCCTCCACTGTAAGCGGTTCGGTCTCAAAGGTGATGGTTGTATGCGTTATGTAGTGATTGTAAATCTCTGTGATCCGTCCGGCGTCGTCGGGCCGGTATTTTCTTATGCTGATCATAGCGGAAAACCTTTGCTTGACATGATTTTCATTCCATTGGCGGCTGTGCTGTCGGCCGTCACAATCATGGCCTCGGCATCATGTTCACGCTCTATCATGGCCATTGCCGCTTTTGCTTCCATGGCCATGCAGGCTGTGGCCAGAGCGTCGGCCGTCATGGCGTCGGGGGCTATCACGGTGGCCGAAATGGTGGTGCTTTTCACCGGTCGGCACGTCAGCGGATCTATCGTGTGGCCTATGCGGCCGCCGGGGGTGTCGCGATAGTTGCGGTAGTTGCCCGAGGTGGCGATCCCGCAGCCTGTGACGGCTATTGTGGTCAGTCCGCTGCGTGTTTCATCGGCCGTGCTTTCAGTCGGCATGTCGATCATTATGTGCCACTTCTCTCTTGCCGGATTACTGCCTCCGAGGGTGATCTCGCCTCCGATCTCCACCATAAAGTCGTCGACGCCGTTGCGCCTCATCATGGCTGCCACCTCGTCGCAGCCGAGCCCTTTGGTGATGGCGCTGAAATTGAACTGTGTGCGGCTGTCCTTCTTTATCATCCGTCCGTCGGCAACCATGCACCGGTCCATGCCGACGATGGCTCTGACGCTGTCTATCGCATCATCCGTAGGCTCGCCGCAGGCTGTTTCATAACCGAACCCCCACAGATTGACCGCAGGGGCTACCGTCGGGTCGAATTTACCGCCGCTTGCGCTCCACACCCTCCGTGAGGCGGCGGTCACAATGGCTACCAGCGAGTCACAACGGTCGCTCTCGTTGCGGTTGATCAGGCTAATGACCGATCCTTTGTCGAATGGCGACAGCGATTTCTCCACGCGGCTCATTGTCGCCAGAATAGAGTCCGAAAGGTCATTCTTCCCGCGGTATGTCACATGATACGTCGTGGACCAGACACATCCCTGCGTCGAACGCCAGCGGCGTGAGTCGCAGCTACCGGTGCATACGGTCAAGCCTGCTGTTATAGTGATAATCAGTGCCGACAATGAAAAATGTTTCATGATTCTGAAAATTTCTGTCAAAATTACATAAAAATCCCCGGATTATGGTTACATTTGCCAAAACCGATTGTTTATATCCCATAAGTGGCTCGCAAAACCGAAGTATAACCGCGGGTTGCTGACGGGTTTGATAATATCAACTGATTCTTGAGAGCTACTTAAGATCAATGACAGAGTGACAGATTCCGAGATATCACCAATCCTAAATATTTAATCATGAAACGCTCTTACTTGTTTTTAGCACCGGGATTCGAGGAAACCGAAGCATTGGCTACGGTCGACGTGATGCGTCGTGCCGGCATGGAGGTGCTCACCGTCGCCATCAATCCCGAGAACAGTGAAAAAGTGTGTGGAGCCCACGGCGTAGTGGTTGTGGCCGATCTGCTCCCGGAAGATGCCGACTTCACTGACGTGGAATGGCTTATTTGTCCGGGAGGAATGCCCGGCGCACAGAATCTCGCCGACAGCAGGATCGTCACCGAAGCATTGCGTGCCCATGCGGCTAAAGGCGGTAAAATCGCCGCTATCTGCGCCTCGCCTGCACTGGTGCTCGCGCCGCTCGGTATTCTTGACGGACGCGAAGCCACATGTTATCCCGGCATGCAGCCCGAATCCGACAAGATCGTCATGCGCGACGCCCCCGTGGTGGCGCTCGACAACCTGATCACGGGCAACGGCCCCGCATCCACTCTCGCTTTCGCGCTTGCCATCGTCCGCCGTTCGTGTGGCGATGCCGTAGCCCAGCAGATCGGCAGCGGAATGCTCGTATATCCCAAATCCATGAACTTCTATTTCTGATCATTGCACAAAAGGCAATATATTACCGATAGCGCGGCCTGACCTGAAAGTCGGGTCGCGCTTCGTGCAGTTTACGCAACATAGGCTCACACCGGTTTCGCACCACCGATGGAAGGCACTGAATATGGATTGATAACGGAGCCTCGTGCAGGTATAGTGGAGGATAATACGCTTTTTTGCCATTAAATTATGGCAAAGTGAAAAGGTTTTTTTAACTTTGTCATCGCGATGAACGATGAACGTACAAAAGCAGCCGCCACAGCGGCCCTCAACCGGTATCTGATGCAGCACCGTCTGCGCCGGACTCCGGAGCGTTACGCCATACTCGACAAAGTGTTCAGCCTGTCGGAGCACTTTTTTGTCGACACACTTCACCGTATGCTCGACGCCGACGGCTACCATGTCAGCCGTGCCACGGTCTACAACACCATGGAAATACTTGTCGATGCCGGACTTGTCCGACGTCACAACTTCGGCTCCACTCCGGCACAGTACGAAAAAGTGGCAGGCATAACCAACCACCACCACCTCGTATGCACACAGTGCGGCAAGGTCAGGGAGGTCAAGGATGCCGAAATCGACCGGCTGCTGTCATCAAAGCGCTACACCTCGTTTCATCCGGCCTATGCCGACCTGTACATCTACGGAGTATGCTCCCGATGCGCACGACGACCGAGGCCGTCAGCCAAAAACAAAGAATAAAATTCGACACCAATCATACAATATCGTAAAGCAATGAAAGTAGACGTGTTGCTCGGCCTCCAGTGGGGCGATGAAGGAAAAGGAAAAGTAGTGGACGTACTCACGCCGCGCTATGACATCATAGCCCGTTTCCAGGGCGGACCTAATGCCGGACACACCCTTGAGTTCGAAGGCAAGAAATATGTGTTGCGTTCAATTCCCTCAGGAATTTTTCAGGACGGCAAGACCAACCTTATAGGCAACGGCGTGGTTCTTGACCCGGTGCTCTTCCGCGAAGAGGCCGAAAGCCTTGAAAAATCAGGCATACCCCTGCGGTCAATCCTGAAAATATCGAAGAAAGTGCACCTGATCATGCCTACCCACCGCCTGCTTGACGCTGCCAACGAAAAAGCCAAGGGCATCTCGAAGATAGGCACTACGGGCAAAGGCATCGGACCGACATATACCGACAAGATCAGCCGCAACGGACTGCGACTCGGCGACACGCTGCTTTCCGACTTCAGAGAGCGCTACGCCAAAGCGCGCGACCGTCATATCGACATGCTCGCCGCACTCGGCGAAAAGCCCGACACAGCCGAGCTTGAAAGCAAATGGATGGATGCCATCGAATATATCAAGACTTTCGATATCGTCGACAGCGAATTCTTCATCAACCGGGCGCTCGCCGACGGCAAAAGCGTATTGTGCGAGGGAGCGCAGGGCACACTGCTCGACGTTGACTTCGGATCATACCCGTTCGTGACATCGTCCAACACCATTACAGCCGGAGCCTGCGCCGGACTCGGAGTGGCTCCCAACCGCATAGGCGACGTCTACGGAATATTCAAGGCCTACTGCACAAGAGTAGGCAGCGGACCGTTCCCCACTGAACTGTTCGACGAAACAGGCCGCCTCATCCGCGATCTCGGCCACGAATACGGAGCCGTGACCGGACGCGAACGCCGTTGCGGATGGATAGATCTCGTGGCGCTCAGATACGCCATCATGATCGACGGCGTCACCAAACTCATAATGATGAAAAGCGACGTGCTCGACGGATTCGACGAAATCAAGGCTTGTGTGGCCTACGAGATCGACGGCAAGCGTGTTGAGGACTTCCCCTACACCGTCGACGGCGTGGATGTCAAGCCGGTCTACGTCACCCTTCCCGGATGGAAGACCGACATGACGGGCATGAAGAGCGAACAGGAATTCCCCAAGGCATTCAGCGACTATGTGGCATTCCTCGAAAAAGAGCTTCAGACCCCGATAGCCGTGGTTTCGATCGGTCCCGACCGCGAACAGACAATCGTGCGCGACAGCTTTTGAATAAAAAGCTGTCGGCCGCCCGACATGCAGATAACTTACCTTAATTGATACCTGACATTATGGCAAAAATCAAACCCTTCAGGGGCGTACGTCCCCCAAGAGAACTGGTTGAAGAGGTGGCATCGCGCCCCTACGACGTGCTCAATTCCGATGAAGCGCGGCGTGAGGCCGACGGCAACCCCAAATCGTTGTACCACATCATCAAGCCGGAGATCGACTTCGACCCGTCGACCGACGAGCATGATCCGCGGGTCTACGACAAGGCAGTGGAAAACTTCAATGCCTTCCAGAGCAACGGATGGCTTGTGCAGGACGATGACGACCATTACTACATCTACGCCCAGACGATGGACGGACGCACACAGTATGGAATCGTCATAGCGGCCAATGTCGACGACTATATGGAGGAACGCATCAAGAAGCATGAGCTAACGCGCCGCGACAAGGAGGAGGACCGCATGAAGCATGTCAGGATCAACAATGCCAATGTCGAGCCTGTATTCTTCGCTTTCCCCGACAATGACGTGCTTGAGCGCATCATAGCTGATGTCACGAAAGGAGCGCCGGAATATGATTTCACGGCTCCCGACGGATTCGGCCACCATTTTTGGGTGATCGACGACAAGGCCACGATCGAAGCCATAACCGGTGAATTCGCCAGGATACCATATCTGTATATCGCCGACGGACATCACCGCACTGCGGCCGCAGCTCTCGTAGGCGCCGAAAAAGCAAAGGCCAATCCCGGCCACCGGGGCGATGAAGAGTACAATTATTTCCTGGCGGTGGCATTCCCTGCGTCACACCTCAAGATTATCGACTACAATCGTGTGGTGCGCGATCTCAACGGGCTTACGCCGGAGGAGTTTCTCGGCCGGCTCGAAAAGGATTTCATCGTGGAGGCCAGAGGCGCTGACATATATAAGCCCGAAAAACTCCACAACTTTTCGCTCTATCTGGCCGGAATATGGTATTCGCTCACCGCACGCGAGGGCCGCTACAACGATCAGGATCCAATCGGAGTGCTTGACGTGACCATATCGAGCGATCTGATACTCCGCGACATACTCGGCATCACGGATCTCCGATCCGACAAACGCATAGATTTTGTAGGCGGCATACGCGGTCTCAGCGAGTTGAGCCGCCGCGTCGACAGCGGAGAGATGGCCATGGCTCTCGCCCTCTATCCTGTGTCGATGAAGCAGCTGATGGATATTGCCGATTCAGGCAATATCATGCCTCCGAAGACCACCTGGTTCGAGCCAAAGCTCCGTTCCGGACTTGTCATACATAAACTCGACTGACCATTGGCATTGTCGACCGGACGATATAATGAAGCGGGGCGCGTTTCGTCAGCCGACGGACGCGCCTTGCCGTTGGCCGACGGCACTACTCCGTCAGGCGAACCGCTGACCGGAGTCTTCGCCACACCTCCTTCGGCATATCTGCGTCTTGCGTTCGGCCGTATTGTCGGCCGGTGGGTGTGGATTCCTGTAGTTGTGGCGCTTGGATGCCTGATAGCTGGACTTGCCGACGCTGATGGCATGCGCTGGATATTTGCCGGAGTGATCCTGGCGTTCTGCGTATATCCGATAGTCATGCTGCATATATGCATGAGGTCAGTGGTCACTTCGGAGGCACGGCTCTGTGTCGCGCCCAAAAGAATTCTGCTCAACTCTGCGGGGATTGAGGTCATATTCCAGAAACCGTGCGATGAACCTTCAGATGAATGCGATGATCCTTCAGATGAAGAGGCCGGCGGAAATGACGCATCTCTTTTACAAGAAAAATCATCGTCGCCACAGACTGAAGCCATGGTCGACGATGATTTTGAGTCGGTATCTTTTAGTGATATTGTCGATGTCGTGTCGTCAAGAAGCGCCTGCGTCCTACGTCTTCGCGGACGATCCGCCCGATATCTGATCATACCCGCTGACGCTTTTGTGTCGGCCGACGGAGCAGCACGCCTGATGTCGGCAACAGCCTCGGCAGCCGGTCAGCCGACGGTGTAGTCCACACAAGCCCGTGCAGCCTTGCATCCGGCTATGATCGAGGCGGCGGCCACATGAGCCGGATGAGCCGCATAGACGGCTACGTCGGCGAGCGACGGCAATGTGGCTGTCAATACCACGTCCCAGTCTTCGGCAGGATTCTCGTTGATGCCCACCTCGATGCTTTCAAGGCATTCTATCTGTCCGGGCAGTGCCTTCAGGGCTTCGGCAAACCGTAGAGCCACCGCCGCACGTTCCTCGGTGCTTCCCGACAGTTTGAAAGTGACGATATGCTTTACCATCGCGCGGTCGTTTAGTTCGTTCCGTACATTTTCTCACGGGCAGCGGCTACGCGCTCGTCGGTGATATAGTCATCGTAGTCCATCATCTTGTCGATGATTCCTGACGGCGTAAGCTCTATGATGCGGTTGCACACGGTCTGGATAAACTCATGGTCGTGCGACGACAGCAGTATGTTGCCCTTGAAGCTCTGAAGAGTGTTGTTGAACGCCTGTATCGATTCCAGATCAAGATGGTTGGTGGGGGAGTCGAGCACCATGGTGTTGGCGTTGCGAAGCATCATGCGGGCTATCATGCAGCGCATTTTCTCGCCGCCGGAGAGCACCGATGCCTTCTTAAGCACCTCTTCTCCCGAGAAGAGCATCTTGCCGAGGAATCCCTTGAGATATATCTCGCTTGAATCGTCGCTGAACTGGCACAGCCAGTCTACCAGATTCATGTCGGTATTGAAAAAGTCGGAATTGTCGAGCGGCAGATAGGCCGTGGTTATGGTCTGACCCCAGTCATACGTGCCGGCATCGGCCTTGCGGTTGCCGTTGATTATTTCAAACAGGGCAGTCATGGCACGCGGATCGCGGCTCAGGAATGCCACCTTGTCGCCTTTCTCGATCTGGAAATTCACATCCTTGAAGAGCAGTTCGCCGTCGACCGATGCTGTAAGCCCGTGCACTTCCAGTATCTTGTTGCCGGGTTCGCGCTCTGGAGTGAATATGATGCCCGGATAGCGTCGCGACGAGGGCTGGATCTCCTCGATATTGAGCTTTTCAAGCATCTTCTTGCGGCTTGTGGTCTGCTTTGATTTGGCCACATTGGCGCTGAATCGCTGTATGAATTCAAGCAGCTCCTTGCGCTTCTCCTCTGCCTTCTTGTTCTGCTGCTGTTGCTGGCGGAGAGCGAGCTGGCTCGACTCATACCAGAAGCTGTAGTTGCCGGCGAAGAGCGACACCTTGTTGTAGTCGATGTCAAGGGTGTGGGTCGACACGGAGTCGAGGAAGTGACGGTCGTGTGAAACCACAAGGACGGTATTCTCAAAGTTTGACAGATAATTTTCGAGCCATGCCACGGTGTCGAGATCAAGGTCGTTGGTAGGTTTGTCGAGAAGCAGATTGTCGGGGTTGCCGAAGAGGGCTTTGGCGAGCAGCACACGCACTTTCTCGTTACCGCTTAGGTCCTTCATGAGCATATAGTGCTTGTCCTCCTTTATGCCGAGGCCGCTGAGCAGGCTCGCGGCGTCGCTCTCTGCATTCCACCCTTCGAGTTCGGCGAACTTCTCCTCAAGCTCCGAGGCGCGTATGCCGTCGGCATCGCTGAAGTCGGCCTTGGCATACAGGGCATCCTTCTCCTTCATGATGTCCCAAAGCACGGTGTGACCCTGGAGCACTGTGTCCATCACAGTGAATTCATCAAATTTGAAGTGATCCTGTTCGAGCACACTCATGCGTTCGCCCGGGCCTTGGGTTATAGTGCCGTGGGTGGGACTGAGCTGTCCGCTCAGCATACGCATCAGTGTGGATTTGCCGGCACCGTTGGCGCCGATAATGCCGTAGCAGTTGCCAGGAGTGAATTTCATGTTCACATCCTGAAACAACACTCTTTTTCCAAACTGTATGCCTAAATTGTTTACCGCTATCATCTTTGTTTACCTTATCTTTATTGAAATCCGATACAAAGTTACCGCTTTTTTTTTATTTCGCCAACCGCGTCGCCCCCGTTATTGCGCTATCATGGATGGATCCGCAATGACGGGGGCGACAATAGTTGTGCGTCAAGTTCTGTCTGTTCAGTCGAAGCAGCGGTCCCAGTCCTTCCATACTGTTTCGTAGCCGAGCGAGCGTATCTCTTCGGCCACCTGTGCGGGGGTGCGCGAGTCGGTGACTTCAAACTGCTCCAGCGAGTCGGGTTCGGAGCAATAGCCTCCCGGATCGGTCTTGCTGCCGGCGCTCATGGAGGTCACTCCGAGTTTCATCATGTTGGCGCGGAATGACGGAGATTCGCGGGTGGAGTAGGATATGTCGACGTCATGGTCGAATATTCTGAAAGCGAATGTCAGCTGGGCAAGCTCACGGTCGGTCATCACCACTTTCGGCTGATAGCCTCCTTCGGCCGGACACATGCGCGGGAAGTTGATGCTGTAGCGGGTCTTCCAGTAATGTTTGCGGAGATAGCGCAGATGACGTGCCATCATCGTCACGTCGGTGCGCCAGTCCTCAAGGCCTATGAGCACTCCCATGCCTATCTTGTGCACTCCGGCCTGACCCATGCGGTCAAATCCGTTGACACGCCATTCGAAAATGGATTTCATGCCGTGGGGATGATAGGTCTTGTAGGCCTCCTCATGATATGTCTCCTGAAAGCACACCACACCGTTCAGCCCGCTGCCTGTCAGCCGCTGATAGTCGCGGGTCTTCATTGGCATCACCTCGATGGTGAGGTTGCTGAAATATGGCCGTGCCACCTGCAGCACCTTCTCGAGATAGTCCACGCCGTTGAGCCTCGGGAACTCTCCCGACACCACCAGCAGATTCTCAAACGGGCCGAGGCGCCGGATAGCCTCACACTCTTTCTTCACCTGATCGAGTGACAGAGTGATGCGCGTGAAAGGATTGTCGTGGTTAAATCCGCAATACACGCACTTGTTGGTGCAGGCGTTGCTCACATAGAGCGGTATATACATCGAAATGGTCTTTCCGAAGCGTTCGAGCGTATAGGCGTGCGACAGCTGCGCCATCTCTTCGATATATGGTTGTGCGGCCGGCGATATGAGCGCCATGAAGTCGTCCACGTCAAGATGCTCCTTGGCGAGAGCCGTTTCCACATCCGAGGCCGTCTTGGCCGCGATCTCGGCGGTGGTGCGGTCCCAGTCATATTTTTTCAGTTCGTCGTAAAACATCGCTGTCGGATTATTTCGCGCACTCTTCGGCTGTCGACTGCGATATGCGCATCGCGCAGAAGTTGGGTCCGCACATGGTGCAGAAATGGTCGTCGTCGCGGTGACTCTCCACATAGTAGCGACGGGCTTTCTCCGGGTCAAGCGACAGGTTGAACTGGTCTTTCCACCTGAAGTCGTAGCGTGCGAGGCTCATCGCGTCGTCGCGCACCTGTGCGCCGGGATAACCCTTGGCGAGGTCGGCGGCGTGGGCGGCGATCTTGTAGGTGATCACGCCCTGACGCACATCGTCGAGATTGGGGAGTGCCAGATGTTCTTTGGGCGTGACATAGCATATCATTGCGGTGCCGGCCCAAGCGATCTGTGCGGCGCCTATGGCCGAGGTGATATGGTCGTAGCCGGGAGCTATGTCAGTGGTCAGCGGGCCTAGTGTGTAGAACGGGGCTTCGTGGCATTTGTCGAGCTGACGGTCCATATTCTCCTGTATCTTCTGCATCGGCACATGGCCGGGACCCTCTATCAGCACCTGTACGCCGTGGACCCAAGCCTTTTCGGTGAGTTCGCCGAGCACGTCGAGTTCGAGGAACTGCGAGCGGTCGTTGGCATCATGGATTGAACCCGGGCGGAGGCCGTCGCCGAGCGATACGGCCACGTCATACTGTGCCAGTATCTCGCATATCTCGTCGAAGTGGGTGTAGAGGAAGTTTTCCTCGTTGTGGATCACCGCCCATCGTGTCATGATGGATCCTCCGCGGCTCACGATTCCCGTCAGGCGTTCGTTGATCATGTCGGCGTGGGCGCGGAGTGCGCCGGCATGGATGGTGAAGTAGTCCACACCCTGCTCGGCCTGCTCTATGAGCGTGTCGCGGTATATCTCCCACGAGAGGCGCTCCACGCTGCCGTCCACCTTTTCGAGAGCCTGGTATACCGGCACAGTACCTACGGGCACCGGACAGTTGCGGATGATCCATTCGCGCGTTTCGTGTATGTTGGCTCCGGTGGAGAGATCCATAAGTGTGTCGCCGCCCCAGTAGCAGCTCCACACGGCTTTGCTTACCTCCTCCTCGATGCCCGACGACAGAGCCGAGTTGCCGATGTTGGTGTTGAGCTTCACGGCGAATTTGCGGCCTATGATCATCGGCTCCGCTTCGGGATGATTGGGATTGGCCGGGATCACGGCGCGTCCGGCGGCAACTTCTTCTCTCACCGTTTCAGGAGTGATGTAGCTCTTGATGCCGAGAGCCGCGCAGTTCATGTTCTCGCGGATGGCCACATACTCCATTTCAGGGGTGATGATACCTCGCCGGGCGAGATCCATCTGCGTGATGCGGCAACCCTGTTTAGCTCTCAGCGGACGGTGGCGGTTGGCGAACCGTATCGCGTCGAGCGAACGGTCGGCTTCGCGCTGACGGCCGTATTCCGAGGTGATTTCAGGCAGCTGCTCGAGATCGTCGCGCCGTGCGTTCCACTGTTCGCGTATGCGAGGGAGTCCGCGGTTGATGTCGGTGGTCACATCCGGATCGGTATAAACGCCGCTTGTATCGTAAACGTAGACCGGTTCGTTCTCCCTGACGGTCTTCGTGCCGTCGGGAGCTACTTTGACCGTGGGGGTGAGTATGACACGGCGCATGCCTACTTTCACATCGGGGTGTATCTCGCCGTGCATGTATGTTTTCTCCGAGCCGGGATAGCTGTGGAGATTGATATTGTCGATAGTCATAATTCTATGTGATAGGGTTGGAAATCAGTCAAGGAATGAGGTGAGAGGGCTTGTGGCCTGAGCGTGGACGGCAGCGCCGGTGGCCACCCGTCCGAGTCCGGCCAGACGGGCTTTGCGGCCGGCCTCGACGGCGAGCCTGAATGCGACAGCCATCTCCACAGGGTTGCGCGCCACGGCTATGGCAGTGTTCACAAGCACAGCATCGGCTCCGATCTCCAGAGCCTCGGCCGCATGCGACGGCGCTCCTATGCCGGCGTCGACCACTACCGGCACCGTGCTCTCCGCTATGATGATTTCAAGCAGGTCGCGTGTACGCAGTCCCTTGTTGGTGCCGATCGGCGCTCCCAGCGGCATGACTGCGGCTGTGCCTGCCTCTTCAAGGCGTTTGCAGAGCACCGGGTCGGCCTGTATGTAGGGGAGCACATGGAATCCCTCCCGGGCCAGTATCTCTGTAGCCTTTAGTGTTTCCACCGGGTCAGGCAGCAGATACTTGGGATCGGGATGGATCTCTAGTTTGATGAAGTCGGTGCCGAAACAGTCGCGGGCGAGCCGTGCGGCCATTACAGCCTCTTCGGCGTTGCGCACGCCCGAAGTGTTGGGCAGAAGAGTGACATGCTCGCGGTTGATGTGCTGGAGCATGTTGTCCTCTTCCTCGTGGTCCATGTCGATGCGCTTCATGGCCACGGTGACCATTTCCGAACCCGACGCCAGTATGGCGTCAAGCATAAGCCGGTTGGAGGCGAATTTGCCCGTGCCGACAAAGAGGCGGGAATGGAATCCCCGTCCTCCTATTGTCAAAATGTCTTCCATTGCAAGTGTATTGTAGTTCAGTCGTGAGGAATATCCATCAGACGTTCCATTATCTTCATAGTGTAGAGCATTGGATCGGGAGCGTTGATGATCGCCCCGCTTACGGCTATGCCGTTGATCCCTGCCGCTTTAAGCGGATCTACATCGTCGAGCGTGAGGCCGCCGATAGCTACGATCGGCAACTCGACTCCGGCCTTGCGCACGGTGTCGACAACCTCTTTGACCCCATCGGTGCCGAGCACCGGGGCGAGATTTTTTTTGGTCGAGGTGGTGTGTACGGGGCCGAGGCCTACATAATCCACATCCTTCCCTTTCCATTTGATTATATCTTCGGCGGTGTTGGCTGTGACGCCTATTATTGCGTGCGGGCCGAGAAGCTCGCGTGCTTCCATCGGATCCATGTCGCCGCGGCCGAGATGCACTCCCGATACGCGCAACTCGTTGACGAGTTCCACACGGTCGTCGATTATCAGGAATGTGTCGTGGTCGCGGCATAGGGGTATGAGTTCCAGAGCAGTCCGGCGCACATCCTCGTCGGAAGCGTCCTTCATACGCAGCTGTATCCAGCGGCATCCGCCCTCAATGGCCATCCGCACTTCCTCGGCTATCGACCAGCGGTCGGAAGGATTGGTTATGAACTGCAACATAGTCGTAGATCTGTTTTAATTGAATTCTGGTTAAACAAACTGGCGGAGCCGGTGTTCGAGATCCTGTTGCCCGGAGGCTGCCCAAAGGTAGCCGAGCACGGCATATCCGCCGAAGCCGGCTCTGCGCAGATAACCGGTGTGCTCCGGAGTGACTCCGCCTAATGCTATAACAATCGGTGATGAAAATGTTTCGATGCTCTCCAGTTCATAGTCGCTGAATGCAGCGGTGTAGCCCGGTTTGGATATGCTGTCGAACACCGGACTGAGTGTGACATATTCGAGATGGCTGTCGGCCTCGGCGATCTCTTCGACTGTGTGGCATGAACGCGACAGACCTCCCCGATAATTGGCGGGAGGGGCAGGGCAGCGTCGGTTGAGATGCAGCCCTCCGACATTGAATTCGTTGATCAGTTCGAAATGCCCGTGGAGTCGTAGCCGTGAATGAAATTGCTGCGGCACGCTCTCGATCAGTCGACGCATCTCTGACAGCGAGGCCGCAGGGTGACGCAGGTGCACTGCATCCCAGCCTTCGCGCAGGATTGTGGCGATCCATTCTCCCTCGTCGTGGCGCGGGTCGGTTCCGGTGACAGCTATCCGCATCATGTCGGTCATCCGCCGTAAAAAGCTGTGATGACTACTACGCGGTCGCCATCGGTCAGCACCGTTTTCGGACGCATGTCGGCTGTCACCACATGATTGTTGAGCGCAGTGGCTATGCCTTGCGGTTTTACGTTAGCCGCCTCAAGAGCATCCTGCAGTGTGGATGCCTCAGGCATATCATACGTTTTGCCGTTGATTGTTATGTTCATGTGATCTTAAGTTTGCGTGGTGAGAAAAAGTGGTCGACCGGGCCGTGGCCTTTGCCGGTAGTGACTTTAGCGCCGGAGCGGAGTGCGCGGGTGACGAAAAGCTTGCCCATCTCCACGGCTCTTGGCAGACTGTAGCCTATAGCCATGTAGCACGCTATGGCCGACGACAGAGTGCATCCGGTGCCGTGTGTGTTGGGGGTGTCGACCGCATCGGCTTTGAGCTCAATCCAGTCGCCATCGGCTGTGAGCAGCATATCTGTCTTGAAATCTACCGCATCCGAATCGCCACCCTTTACGAGCACATTGGCGCATCCTTGTCGGCGCAGTTCCTCGGCCTGCCGGCGTGGGTCGTCGCAGCCGGTAAGCGCCTCTGACTCGTTGCGGTTGGGGGTGATGAGTGTGAGCATAGGAAAGAGTGTCCGTCTCATGGCTTCCACTGCATCGTCGGCGATCAGGCGTTTGCCGCTTGTCGACACCATCACCGGGTCGACCACAAGATTTTTGACGCAGTGATGTCCGAGCACTTCGGCCACAGCCTCGACTATCGGAGCGCTGAAGAGCATTCCGGTCTTGACAGCAGCAGGCGATATGTCGGCAAACACGGCGTCGATCTGTGCCTTGACCATCATGGGGCTTACCCCCTCTATGGCTCCCACGCCGACGGTGTTCTGTGCCGTCAGGGCTGTAATGGCCGACATGCCGTAGCACCCTATGGCCGACATGGTCTTGATGTCGGCCTGAATGCCTGCGCCGCCCGATGAGTCGGATCCGGCTATGGTTAGCACAGGTATGTACCGGCGCATCAGAATGGGAATGATGAAGTGGTGAGCAGATAGCGGTTCTCAAATTCCTGATTGGTCATGCAGAGCATCATTATGCCCTGTATCAGCCCTAAAAGTGCAGGAATTGATCCGCAGGAGATCACCGTCAGCAACAGAAACACTATGCCGCCGGTGGTTTTCCCGATATAGAAATAGTGGATTCCGAGCCAGCCTAACAGTATGGCCAGCAGGGCAGTCACTCCGCGGCTCCGTCCTTGCGGACCCGATGCGAAAGCGTCATTGGCATACCACATCGCGTAAGGGTCTGACGGTGATGACTGGCCGGCGTAATGGGCTTGCTGATCGCCGTATGGGGGCGGCGTCTGGCCATATCCGTTATCGATAGCGCTGCCGCAGTATCGGCATTTTATGGCGTCGTCCTGAATCTCTTCGGCGCAATAAGGGCATTTTTTCATAATTTCTGTCGGAATAGTTGTCGTTGAAATAGTGTCAGGCCTTTGCCGACAGCATCGGCCGTGCCTACAAAGTTACAAAATTCTTTATTACCGCGGTTAATTCTTCGTTGTCATGTCAGTTTTTTTGTCATATTCGTTTTGTCGTCTTGCGCATTTTGGGGTGATCCGGGCGAAATTGCCCGGAAATGCTGCATCGCCTTTGTTACCATGAGCCGCGGCAGATCGCTGCGGAGAAGCTTTGCGAGCTCTTTTCATCTTTTTTGGTAAATTCGCGAAATTTTTGCGGTGTCATTATTTGGAGTGTAAAAGAATTATTTGGAGTGTAAAAGAAAAGTATTACTTTTGTGATGGACTTTAGCTGCAAGGCTATCATGCCAGTTTAGCGCCGGGGTGTTCCTTGAGAGACCCGGCTTATTTTTTATGCCAAACAGTGATGGGTTGTGGAAATGCAGGCAAACGTCGATGGATGGCCATTAGGATCTAACAACCGCTCCATTTCAGAAACAGTTAGCCGCGCAATGCGATTTTTTGGTGCAGTTGGGGCGGGTATGTCGGGAGTGTTTTGTACCTTTGCCGAAAATATAGCACTATCATCATGATACAACCAATCAGATCATATCTGCGCCGCACAGCCGCGGCGATCGCCGTTGCTGCGGCAATGACTGTGCCGTCAGAGGCATTCGCACAGTTCCGCTGGGGTGCGCAGGCGGGAGTTAATGTCAATAATCTCAAGTTTAAGCAGGAACTTGTCACTGTCGATAAATCCACAGGGTTTTCGGCCGGCGTAACCGGCGAAATGATGTTCCCCGGTATCGGATTCGGACTGGATATCGGTCTGCACTATGAGATGACCGGCTCCAAGGTGCATCTGGGCGAGCGCAAGATGTGGAGCAGCCAGGGCTATGGCAACGAACAGCTCCGGATGCATTATGCTGTGATCCCGCTCCACGTGCGTTTCAAGTGGACACGTCTTGGCGGACTGGAGGAGAAAATAGCTCCGCTTGTATATTTCGGACCGGAGTTCAGCATTCTTGCAGGCCACAGCAAATGCGACGCAATGGATTTTGCCGGCGGAACGCTGGCTCTTGACATGGGTGGCGGCGTGGAGATCATGCGCCGCTGGCAGCTGACCGCAGGCTATAATATGGGCATGACCTATGTAGTCAAAGCCAAGGTACTCACCAACTACAGCGCACGCAACCGCTACTGGTATGTGCGTGGCACATATTACTTCTGACCGGAGATCAGTTCCTGTCCGACAGGATTCTCTATAATTCCATACTCATAAATTCACCATGATCGACAACGAACGGCGTGCCCGCATCATATCGCTGATCAAAAGCGAGGTGGTGCCTGCCATAGGATGTACCGAACCGATAGCCGTGGCTCTCTGTGTGGCCAAGGCCTCGCGTATGCTCGGATGTGAACCGGAGCGCATCACGGCCACTCTCAGCGCGAATATCATCAAGAACGCCATGGGTGTAGGGATTCCGGGCACCGGTATGACCGGTCTGCCCATAGCCATAGCCCTTGGAGCGATATGCGGCAAGCCCGAACTGGGGCTCGAAGTGCTCCGCGATGTCGACAGCGATGCCGTGGGTCGTGGCAAGGCTATGGTCGACGCTTCGCGTATATTCATATCGCTCAAGGATGGAATTGCCGAGAAACTGTATATAGAGATCTGTTGCGAGGCCGGCGGCCACAAGACTGTAGCCATCATAGCCGGCGGTCATACCAATTTCGTGTATCTCTCGGCCGACAATGATGTGGTGCTTGACCAGCGGCTCACCGACGGAGATGCCGCCGAGGATCATACGACCGATCTGACACTCGAAACGGTCTATGAATTCGCCACGACAACGCCGCTCGCCGAACTGGGCTTTCTGCTTGAGGCGTCGAAGCTCAATCTTGCAGCTTCGAGAATATCCATAGAGGGAAATTACGGCCATGCTTTAGGGAAGATATTGGGCGGTAGACACGGATCGAAGATGATGGGCGACACGCAGTTTACGCACATAGTGTCGCTGACGGCTGCCGCCTGTGACGCGCGCATGGGCGGAGCCATGATTCCTGTGATGAGCAATTCGGGCAGCGGCAATCAGGGCATATCGGCGACGGTGCCGGTGGTGGTGTATGCCAGAGAGAACGGTAAGTCGGATGACGAGATGCTGCGGGCGCTTGCCTTGAGCCATCTGACAGTCATCTATATCAAGCAGAAGCTCGGACGTCTGTCAGCGCTTTGCGGGTGTGTTGTCGCAGCCACCGGATCGTCGTGTGGCCTGACACTTCTCATGGGTGGCGGATATCGTCAGATATGTCACGCTGTGAAAAACATGGTAGGCAATCTTACCGGAATGATATGCGACGGAGCCAAGCCAAGCTGTGCGCTTAAAGTGACCTCAGGGGTGTCAACCGCCGTATATGCCGCGCTGATGGCCATGGAGGACACCTCGGTGAGCTCTCTCGAAGGCATTGTCGACGAGGATGTGGATCGTTCGATCGACAATCTTACACGCATAGGCCTGCAGGGCATGGCGCAGACCGACCGCGAGATTCTTTCGATAATGCTGTCGAAGTAAATATGACTCCGGCAGGCCGCAGATTACTGACGAGCCGGATATAAAAAATGATTTTTGTTGGAAGGGGTTCTGCGTCGGATATCGTCGGACGACGCTCTGTCTTATCAGGTGATTGAGAGTTGTTCGCGCACATTGCGCGGCAGTTTCATGGCTGTCTGGCGATAGGAGTGGAGTATCAGTTCGCGATGGACCGCGTCGGGGACGTCGCCATGAAAGTCGACCGAGATCCAGTGCCGCTTGTTCATGTGATAGCCCGGGCGGATGCTTGCGTATCTGTCGCGCAGTTCTATTGCAAAATCCGGATCGGCCTTGAGATTGTAGAAATCCCATTGGTTATCAAGGGTCATCAGGCAGAATATTCTCCCGCCGATTTCAAGCGACAGCGTGTCGGAGCCAAACGGACACCGCTCTGTAGCGTGGGGCAGTGAAAGGCCATACTCTCTTACTTCTTCTATGTTCATGTCTTGAGTCTGTAGTGGTTTTTATTGTCTTTTGAGCCAATACAGGCGTTGTGGCTCAGGCAGACGCTCTATGGCATATCGCAGTGCTGTGCGCGGCATATCTCTGAAGTGTGATTCGAGATATTCCAGCAGACAGCCGGGGTCTTTCTTTCCGACCTCGCGCAGCATCCATCCCGTGGCTTTGTGGATCAGATCGTGTCTGTGGTCGAGCAGGCGTGTGGCTATCCGGAGTGTGTCGGCCGTCTGCCCTTGGCGTATCAGCGCGAGGGTGGCGACGATTCCGATCCGTTGATGCCACAGGTCGCTGTGCGATGCCAGAGTGTCGAGAATCCCACGGTCGGGAAGCTTTCCGTCGGCATCAGGATAGAGCAGCCATCGGCCTATGATGTAAGGCGCCGAGAGATCCACCAGATCCCAGTTGTTGGCTCTGGAGGCGTGTGCGAGATAAAACCGTGCAATCTTCCCACGCTTTGCCGCCAGTGAAGGCGTGTCGACGCCTCTACGCGGGAGAGCCGCCGACATCTCTTCGGCCAACAGCAGAAATCCTGCAAGCCTGATCTCATGCCATGGCGATGCAAGCAGCCGGGCGATCTGATCCGGTGCGACGCAAAGACGCGCTTCCTTGACTATCATCCGGGTGGCAGGTACTCTTATGCCGAGAAACTTATCGCCCTCGCCGTATTGTCCGGGGGCGGTCTTGAAAAAACGACACAATACTTCGCGCTGTTTTTCGTCGGTCATATCCTCCATTGTGGCTATGATCTCATCGGCCGTTACGCGCTGACGTCCTCTATTTCCTGCTGTGTGACTGCTTTGCTTCATCATGCGATAGGTCAGCTTCTTACAAGGTTTGTTTTCAATACATTTGCAATACGTTTTTGCAAAGTTAATGAAAATATTTGTGGGCTTTGAAATTAAATATTACTTTTGCAGACGGAGAAGCGGTTCGTCCTGACCTGTCATATGGCTGGGCGATTAAAAGGGAACACGGGTGAGACTCCCGGACAGTCCCGCTGCGGTAATTTTCATAAAGGCACCGGAAAATATGCCACTGGGGCGCGTCACAGCGCTTCGGGAAGGCTTCCGGAAAAGCTGAAATAAGTCCGAAGACCTGCCGCCGATTCCTTATTCATACATAATATGATTCTTTCGAGGATGAGAATTCATACACCTACATTATCGGCGACCATATCGTATGCGTCGGTCAGGGCTGTGGCTCTGGCCGGATCTCTTGCGTGCTGTGGCTTGGCTATGGCGGCGGAGGCTCTCCCCGACTCGCTGTCGGACATCCGTGCTCTTCCGGAGGTCACGATCGAAGCTGTTACGCAGAAGGCCGACCGTTCGACTGCCCCTCGATTCTCCCTCGGATCGTCGACACTGAAGGCCATGGGCGCAACCGATATATCTTCGGCATTGAAACGTCTGCCCGGTATCAACCTGAAGGACTATGGCGGCGCGGGCGGCATGAAGACTGTGGCTGTCAGAAGTTTCGGAGCGGCTCACACCGGAGTGGTCTACGATGGGGTGACCCTTTCAAACAACCGCAGCGGGGAGGTGGATCTGTCGCGTTACTCACTCGACAATATGGGCAGTCTGTCGCTTGTCATAGGCGACAACGACGACATTTTCATTCCGGCCAGAGCTCTTGCTTCGGCCTCGTCGCTCATACTTTCGTCGGCTCCGATGGTTTCGGAAGCGGACTCGCTGTGGCTGACGGCGCAGATGCGTGTCGGCTCGTTCGGTCTGCTCAACCCGTTTGTGAAGATCGGCACAAGCCGCGCCGACGGTCTGGCTATCGGTTTTATAGGTGAGTTCACCCATGCGCTCAACGACTATCCGTTCACACTCCGCAACGGCATTTATTCCTCGCGCGAGCGACGCAGAAATTCGCTGATGAATTCCGGTCATGGCGAAATCAATATGACACTGCCGGTCGGACGCAAGTCATCGCTTTCAGCCAAAATCTATTATTACGACAACGGACGCCAGCTGCCCGGACCGGTTATATACTATAATCCGCAGTGCAATGAGAGACTGCGTGAGCGCAACGCTTTCGCACAGGCTTTGTGGCGCAGCACCCTTTCAAGCAATCTGTCGCTCAAGCTTACAAGTAAGTTCAACTGGGAGGCATCGCTCTACGATGACGTCAACGGACATTATCCCGGGGGCCGTCTTGATCAGGACTACTTTCAGCGCGAGGCATACGCTTCCGGTGTGTTGCTGTGGATGCCTGCCGACCGGCTGGCACTGAATTATGCGGCCGACTTCGCCTATGGCAATCTGTCGAGCAACCTGCCGCAGGAGGTTGGGCCGAGTCGCTACACGATTCTTCAATCGCTGACAGGGCGTTACCGCACCGGGCGTCTGACAGCCACAGCGTCGCTGCTCGGATCGATATATATCAACAAAGTGCATAATGGAGATGAGGCTCGCGACAATTACAAGCTTTCACCATCGGCAAGCATTTCATTTCAGCCGTTGGCGTCGCGCGAATGGCGTCTGCGGGCATCGTTCAAAAGCATCTTCCGTGTGCCGACCTTCAATGAGTCGTACTTTTTTCACTACGGCAGCACTGATCTGCGTCCGGAAACGACGCGTCAGTTCAACGTCGGGACAACTCTCGACATATCTCCATCGGTGTGGTTCACACGGCTGACCATGACTGCCGACGCCTATCTCAACAATATCGACGATATGATAGTCGGGGTGCCCTACAACATGTTTGTATGGACAATGGTCAATCTTGACAAGGTACGTGCCACAGGCATTGACCTGACTCTGGCGGCTGATATGGCTCTGGCAAAAGACCATAAGCTCGAATGGAATGTCAACTACAGCTATCAGCGGTCGAAGCCACTGACCGACCGGACGTCGGCCGAATACGGCAAGCAGGTGGCATATATACCGCTCAATTCCGGGGGCGGCTCGGTGGCCTACAGCAATCCCTGGGTCGACGTTGTGGTGAAAGCCGTCGGCGTCAGCTCCCGCTATGCCACCAACAGCAACCTTCCCGACACACGCATCGACGGATATGTGGAGGCCGGAGTGTCGCTGCGCCGCAGTCTGATGCTTTTCAGCCATCGGTGGGAGGCATCGTTTGATATCGACAATATATTCAACAAGCAATATCAGGTGATAGCACGCTACCCCATGCCCGGGCGCTCGTGGCGGCTGACACTGAAATATCAACTATAACCAAAAAAGAAAACAGTAAGAAACCGTATGAACAAATTCATTTCGCGACTTCTCGTCGCAGCCCTTCCGCTGTCATTTGCCGCTTGTAGCGATGATGACGGTCCCGACCATGAGATTGAAACCGTGACCGTGTCAAACGGTGCGTTTATCGTCAACAGCGGCAATCTCCGCAACAACATTCCCGGCAGCCTCACATTCATTGACTATGCTACGGGTCAGGCATTGCAGGATGTGTTCAAGGCTGCCAATGGCCGCGTGCTCGGCGATACCCCTCAGAATGCAGTAGTGTACGGCTCTAAGATGTATATTGCCGTATATCAGTCCAATCTCATAGAGGTTGTTGACCGTGTATCTCTGAAGTCGCTGAAAACCATCCCGTTTGACGCTTCCGAAGGTCAGGAACCCCGCTTTGTGCTCGCTCACGAAGGCAAAGTCTATGCATCGATGTACAACGGCTACGTTCAGCGTATCGATACTCTTTCGCTTTCGATCGACGGAGCTGTAAAGGTAGGCCCGAACCCGGAAGAGATGTGTGTGGCCGGCGATTATCTGTATGTGGCCAACTCCGATGGCATGAACTATCAGAACGGATATGCCGACGGATGCACCGTATCGAAAATAGCACTCGGATCGTTCACGGAGGAGAAGAAAATCAATGTCGGCATCAATCCCACAAAAATGGCCTCTGACGGCAATAATGTATATGTCATAACGATGGGTGACTACAGCGCGGCCAATCCCGCTACACTCCGTCAGATCGTCAACGACAACACTGTCAATGCCATAGCTCCGGCTACTCTGATGGGCGCCGGCGCCGGCAAGCTATACTTCATCAACGCCCCCTACGGCGCAAGCTCGATCGATTACAAGGTGCTTGATACTGCCACCGGCACGATCAGTGCTTTCCCTGTGTCGGGAGTCGATTCGCCGGCAGCGATAGCCGTTGATCCGGTTGTGGGCGATGTGTTTGTCACTTCCTACAATATGGTGGGCGGTTATGCAAGCTATTCTACTCCGGGATATGTCGAACAGTACAAGGCCGACGGATCGCTCGTGAAGCACTATGACACCGGTGTTGGCCCCTGCTACGTGAACTTCAATATTGCTGAGGTGGCCAAATGATCAGAGCCACAGACAAAGCCCTACATACTTTTTTTTCTGCAGTCCTGACGGCGGCCGCAGCCATCTCGCTCGTTTCGTGCGGGGGTGGCTCGGGCGCCGTCAGCCATCAGAGGGGCGATGCGATGCGATTTGATTTCGCACGCAATATAACGATTGACGAGACCGATTCGTTTGCAGTGGTCAGGATACGCAACCCGTGGGACACGCTGCGCACGCTCCACACCTACGTGCTTGTGGCCGATTCGCTGCCGGTGCCGTCATCATTGCCTGAAGGCACGTTGGTGCGCACTCCGTTGAAAAACGCATTGGTCTACTCGGCAGTGCATGTGTCGCTTATCGACGAGTTTGGAGCGGGGGAGTCGATAGGAGGGGTATGTGATTCGAAGTATATCCATACTCCTGCAGTAACGGCTCGCATGGCCGACGGATCGGTGGCTGATTGCGGCATAGGCACCGCGCCTGATCTCGAAAAGATAATGATGCTCTCGCCCGACGCCATAATGCTCTCGCCTTTTGAGAATTCGGGTGGTTACGGCAGAGTGACTTCGCTGGGCATCCCGATCATCGAGTGTGCCGATTATATGGAGCCGACGCCATTGGGCAGAGCCGAATGGATGAAATTTTACGGAATGCTTTTCGGGCGCAGCGCGATGGCCGACTCGTTATTCAGAAATTCGCGTAATGAATACGAACGGCTGATGAAACGCGTGAAGAATGTAGAAACACGTCCTGAAGTGCTTGTCGACCGGCTGTACGGATCGCAGTGGTATGTACCCGGCGGACAATCGACCATGGGACTGTTTATAACTCATGCCGGTGGCACGAATCCTTTCGCGTCGCGTCAGTCGTCGGGATCATATCCTGTATCGGGTGAGGAGGTGCTGCTGACGGCGCGTAATGCTCCGGTGTGGCTGATACGCTACAATCAGTCGTCCGACATGACTTACGGACAGCTCGAATCCGACAGCCCGTTCTATCCGCTCTTTGATGCGTTCGGCCGGAAAAGAGTCTATGGATGCAACACCGCGGTGAGATACTTCTACGAGGAGGTGCCGTTTCATCCACAGTGGCTGCTTGCCGAGCTGATATCGATCATTCATCCCGGATTGGTCGAGCCATATCCCGGACATTCCTATTTCATACCTCTTCAGCCATGAACGCAACGGCGGTGAGATTTGCAGCGCTCATTTTGCTGACGGCAGTGCTTGCTGCCTTGAACGTGTATTTCGGATCGGTCGACATTCCGGCCCGGACGGTCACGGATGTTCTTACAGGCTCGGGCGCGCAGCATGGCGCCGTAGAATATATAATTCTCAGCAGCCGCATACCGCAGATGCTTACCGCCATCATCGCAGGGGCTGCACTCGCCGCATCGGGACTTCTGCTTCAGACCGCCTTCCGCAATCCGTTGGCCGGTCCGTCGGTGCTCGGCATCAACTCCGGAGCCAGTCTGGGAGTGGCGGTGGTGATACTTCTGTTCGGGGGCAGCGTCAGCGCCGGTGTCATGAGTTGGAGCGGATATGCTGCAGTCATGGCCGGAGCTTTTGTGGGCAGTCTGGCCGTCATCGGTGTATTGCTCGCGCTGTCGGCTGTGATACGCAGTGATCTGATGCTCCTGATCGTGGGAGTGATGATAGGCTATCTTGCCTCGTCGCTCATCATGCTCCTCAACTACACGTCGACAGCCGACGGCATACAGAGCTATGTGATGTGGGGCATGGGCAATTTCAGCGGAGTGACATCGTCGAGTCTGCCTATGTTCGCGCTGATCGCGGGCGCAGGCATAGTGCTTTCGCTGCTGCTTGTAAAGCCGCTCAATATCGTGCAGCTCGGAGCCGACTATGCATCAAGCCTCGGTGTGAATCTCGGCAGAGTACGCAATATGCTGCTTCTCGCCACCGGACTGCTGTCGTCGTCGGTCACGGCTTTCTGCGGCCCGATAGCTTTCATCGGGCTTGCCATGCCGCATGTGGCACGAATGATATTCCGCACCGCCGATCATCGTGTGCTGTTGCCGGCCACGCTTGTAGTTGGCGCGGCAGTGGCTCTGCTGTGCAATCTGATATGTGTGTTGCCTGCCCACATGGTATTGCCGCTCAACGCAGTGACCCCCGTAGTGGGTGTCCCGGTGATACTGTATGTGATTCTACGCCGCGGCCGTCGGTCTTAAAAATAGTTAAATACGTTGCGGCGTATGCTTTATTGCATTTGCTGCGATTTGCACTCAATGGCATAAATCCCTATATTTGCAAAATCACAACCAACATTGTTTTTTTGCAATATGGACACAATGAATGATTTTGCCAACCGGCCGATGCCGCCATTGCCTGCGACAAAAGTATCAGTTCCGCGTCATACGACAGCCTGGCTGGGAGTACAGACGCTTGTGATAGCTGTGTTTTCGGCTATTATTGCTCTGATTGCTGACGGAATAGGCGATTATGGCGCGGAGCGTCAGAGTCAGGGTCTGCTGTCGGAAAGCAGTTCACTGATGGTGTCGGACAGCGCGAGCTATTGTTTCGCTCTGATAGCCATCTCGCTTATTTCGATCACTCTCATCGAGGTGGCTTTTCGAAAGTATGTCAATTATCTGCAGTATGCGCTCATAGGTTGCGCGCTCGGACTGTTTTATCTGATGCTGCTTGCGTTGGCTGAATTCGTGCCGTTCTGGGCTGCCTACGGCATTGTAACCGTTATTACCGCCGGACTGATCACGCTTTTTGTCAAGGGCATTACCGCGAATGTCAAAGCCGCAGGGCTCACCGCAGGGATTCTTGTGGTTGAGTATGCGGTGATACTCATACTGATCTACATCGGTTCGCTTGCTCTTCTGATAGGCAGCATACTGCTGTTTGTGATTATAGCTCTGGCAATGTACTTCACTCTGCGCATGAGGCAGACTGCTGATGGCGAACTGATCATAAAATGAACGGCATGTCAACAACTCCGCCTCCGTTGCCTCCCGCTTATGTGGCGGCTCCACGCAAGCCTGACCGTCCGGGTGTGAAGATCGTTTTAATGGCGGTGCAGTGCGTGGTGCTGATGATAGCCACCCTGATAGTGTGGGGACTGGTCTATGACCGTCAGTCGTCGGTCAACGATGTGGCCGACAGCATAGCCGATGAGTGGGGTGGAAAAGTACGCATAGGCGGTCCGTTTGTCATGGCGGGTGATTCGGTGGCGGCTGTATCCCGGACGCTTCGCTGCGATGTGTCGATAGAGTCAAAGACACTGCATCGCGGCATATACGAGGCCGAGGTTTATGATGCGGCCGTTGAGATGTCGGGCAGTTTCGATGCGTTGCGATTGCCGACGGGAACTGACGATGTCAGGCTTACGGTCAGAGTCCCGGCACGTAAGATCTATCGTATAGAGCCGCTTCGAATCGCAGGCCGCACTGTGGAGTGGCGGCGCGACGGTGGCAGCCTTGTCGCGGATATTGACGCAAGCGCAATGGATGACGGCGTCACGGATTTCGATTTCTCTTTCAGAATCCACGGATCGGGCAGCATCGAGGTAGTGCAGAGCGGACAGCATACTGTCGTGACGATGGAGGGTGAAGCCCGCAATCCATCGTTTACCGGAAGCAGTCTGCCAGATGACCGTTCGGTTACCGACCGGACTTTCTCTGCCAAATGGGAAAGCAACAGTGTCATGACGACCGATGCGTGCAACAGTTTTATGGACAATGACCGCTCTATTTTGGGCGGTGAGATGGATCCGGAGATGGTCTACGTCATTGAAGAGCCTTACGATCTGCAGGTGATCGGTGCAAAATTTCTTGTGGGAGTCGACCGTTACCGCAAGGTCAGCCGCAGCCTGAAATTTGCCTTCATTATCATTGTGCTGACGTTTATCAGCCTGTTTTTCACGGAAGTGATCACCAAGCGGGCAATACCGATGTTCAATTGCTTTCTGATAGGCGCGGCGCTGGTGATGTTCTATCTGCTGCTGCTTTCGTTTGTGGAGTTCGTGTCGTTCGGAATGGCTTATCTGGTGGCTTCGGTCATGACCATAGCGCTGATCGGAGGATATATGTGGCGGATGCTTGCATCGGTTCGCACGGGCGTGACTATAGCGTCGATTCTCACGCTGATATACTCGTGCTGCTACGTGATGCTGTGTCTCGGACGATATGCATTGGCTCTCGGAAGCCTGATATTGTTCGCTTCTCTGGCGGCCATGATGTGGGCTTCTCTGAAACTCAAGCGTTGAGGTGCGACGTATGAGATTTTAGAGTAGGTTTGAATTTAACACGAAGAAATAATATATATGGACTTCTTTCTATTCCCTCAAAGGTCTTTTCGGGCGATTTGCGTCAAGTTTCATCGGTCACGATGCCCGCATCGCTCCCTCCTCAACTCACGCAAATCTCTCCGAAAATCCTCTTTGAGTGAACAGAAGTGAAATTCAAACACACTCTTAGAACTATGGTGATGGGAAAAATTCTGAGAGTTTTTTCGGGCAGAGATCTTTGGACCGGGCGAATGTGCGTGGCCGTGCTTTCGTCGCTTGCATTGCTGCTGTGGTTTGATGTCGACTGGTGCATTACCACCACTTTCAGAGCCATGAGCGACCCGTTGATGTGGCTCAACACTCTTGTGGCGGCTTTGTTGATGTCGATCCCTTACGCAGCTGCACGCAGGATTTCGGTTCATGTGATATGGCTTACGGTGGTGTACGGGCTGCTGGAGGCAAATCTGATGTATTGCCGCACGTATCTTACGGCTATACCTCCGGCAAGCTATCTCCTTGTCGGCAATCTGTCGGACTTCACAGCCAGTGTGACTGACTCGATACGCTGGTATGACTGGTTTGGAGCGCTGACAGTCGTTGCGGCCGGATGGGTCATGAAGCGTAAAGCTGCTTTGCGGCCCCGTCGGCCCGTGGCGCGTATTCTTCTGTTGTCGGCAGTCATGGCATCGGTCAGCGCGTTGTGGATCATGGCGCGCGGGGGCTTTTATGCGGCCTACGATCGGCTCGCGCAGTCGTGCTATTACAGCACTTGCGGTGTGCCTGTCTACACATTAGGCGGCCACATAGCCTATTCGCTGATCGATGACAGCCGCCGTGATGCTACTGACCATACCCCCGATATAGACCGATGGATAGCACTTCATGATTCGTTGGTGGCGGTACAGGAGCTTCCAGCCGACGCTGTGCCGAGACGCAATCTCGTACTTATCATTTGCGAGAGTCTTGAGAGCTGGCCTGTGGAGGCGAGGATTGACGGCAAAGAGATTACACCATATCTCAACAGTCTGCTGCGTGACTCCACGACGTTGTATGCTCCCAACATACTGACACAGGTGGCTTCGGGGCGATCGATCGACTGCCAGCTGCTGATCAATTGCGGCCTGCTGCCTATGAACGGTCAGGTCTACAGTATGAAATATCCGTCGGTCACATATCCGTCACTTAACAAAGCGATGCGTGAACGATATGGCACAAAAAGCTATATATTCACGTGCGACAAGCCGATCACATGGAATCAGCAGGCTATAGGCCGCGCTTTCGGCTACGACTCGCTGATCGACCGCCGGGCATGGCGAATGGACGAGATGATTGGCAATCCGGCCAAGCTCAGCGACGGATCTTTTCTGCGACAGTCGGTGGAACTGCTCCGGCAAGGACATATATGGCCGGAGGGCGAATCGCGTATGCTGACGTTTGTCACATATTCTGGTCATAACCCATTCAGACTACCTGACAATATGGTAGATCCGCAGTTTGACATGAGGGAAAAGGATCTGCCGCGACGGCTTGCCGACTATATCGCAATGGCACACTATACCGACTCGCAACTGCATATTCTGATCGATTATCTGCGGTCGCGCCGGGATTTCGACAACACACTCGTGGTGATCGTCGGCGATCATGAGGGACTCGCCGGCGACCGAAATGATTTTGTAAAGGCATCATCTCTCGTATCGGCGGGTCAGTACACTCCGCTGCTGATACTCAATCCGCCTGTAGGCGGCGGGTCGCGTGTGGAAAGCGTAGCCGGACAGATCGACATATACCCCACTCTGTCTGCCATGCTCGGACTCTCCGGTTATTTCTGGCACGGAATGGGGCAGAGTCTGCTTGATCCTGACCGCGGGGCTTATGCAGTGTCTATGATGACCGGTGAAGAGGTGGGCGACTCTGCGGCGCTGACCTCGCGGATGCTCGATATGATCAGATCGGCACGTCGTATATCGGACGCAGCCATCAGATCCGACTACTTCAAAAACCAACCACTGAATGGATCCGATTGATAAAAAATTCTATAAGATCGGCGAGGTGGCAGAGCTGACCGGACTGCCTGTGAGTACGCTCCGTTTCTGGGAACAGCAGTTTACCATCATCAAGCCACGGCGCAACGACCGTGGCACGCGCTTCTACACTCCCGACGACGTGGAGCGCATACGCATGATACATTATCTTGTGAAACACCGTGGGCTTAAACTTGATGCCGCCCAGGAGGAGCTGCGCCGCAATCCCGAAGGCGTCAGCCGCAAGAGTCAGGCCGTCACCAGGCTGATGCAGGTGCGCGCCAAACTGTGCGATATGATCAAGGCGCTTGACTCGCTGAGGTGAGCGGTGCGCGGGTGTGTAACATGCTGTGCTATGTGGCAGAGATGCTCTTGACTATGGTATGTCGGATATGAACCGTCAGTGATAAAGAGCCGAAAAATTTTCGTATCACAAGAATACTTGCTAACTTTGCCATTAAGATGGTGGCCGACGCAGGCTGTCGTTATATGGAATAAAATAATCAATGAAGGGTACCGACATATTCAGGCTTACGTGTATTATTGTGCTTTGGGCTGTGCTGTGTGTCGCGGTTGTGACTTCGCAACGGTTCACTTTGCGTGTGGCTTTTGTGCTTGTGGCGTCGGCCATTATAGTGTTTGTGCCCTTATATAAGAAATATGTGCGAGGCAAGAAGCAAGACTCTCACGGTGGCGCCCGACGAAAGCCGTAAGGCGCCCGACATGGATCGTTATCCAATACTGAGCCGGGTGTCACGGCCAGCCGATGTGCGTGGCATGTCGGGCAGTGAGCTTATAGGACTCTGTAGCGACATCCGTAGGTTTCTGATAGAATCACTTTCATCAAATCCGGGTCACTTCGCCTCCAGTATGGGTGCGGTGGAGCTTACAGTGGCTCTTCATTACGTATTCAATACGCCCTATGACCGGATTGTATGGGATGTTGGTCATCAGGCCTATGGTCACAAGCTGATAACAGGCCGTGCCGACCGTTTCCACACCAACCGCAAGCTTGGCGGTCTGAGTGGTTTTCCTAATCCGGACGAGAGCGAATATGATACGTTCACGGCCGGTCATGCGTCAAATTCGATTTCGGCAGCCCTCGGCATGTCGGTGGCTTCGGCCCTCAACAACGACAGCCCACGCCGCAATGTCGTGGCTGTGATAGGCGACGCTTCGATAAGCGGAGGTCTGGCGTTCGAGGGGCTGAACAATGCCGCCAACACCAACAGCAATCTGCTGATAATCCTCAACGACAATGATATGTCGATCGACCACAATGTCGGGTCGCTGAATTCATATCTCGCTCATCTGACTGCTTCAAAAGGCTACAACAGTTTCCGCTACGGAGTGTACCGACTGCTGAAAAAGCTGCATCTGTTCAACGACAACAGCAAAGGACGCATACTGCGTTTCAACAACAGCCTGAAATCGCTCCTGACCAAAGAGCAAAATATATTCGAGGGCTTAAATATCAGATATTTCGGACCGTTTGACGGTCATGATCTGCCACGTATCATAAAGGTGCTTGACGATATCAAGGATATGAGCGGCCCGCGGCTGCTGCATCTGCGCACGACGAAGGGCAAAGGTTATGTGCCGGCTGAAAATGATCCGGCTGTCTGGCATGCACCCGGATGCTTTGAGCCTGAGAGCGGAGAGCGCAAGTCAGAGAGTAAGGATCCGGCCCGCACGAAGTTTCAGGATGCGATGGGTTCGACTCTTGTTGAGCTGGCTCGTGACAATAAGGCTATCGTCGGAATAACGGCGGCCATGACATCTGGCACCTCAATGAACATGATGCAGCAGGAGATGCCTCAACGCACGTTTGACGTCGGCATTTCAGAGGGTCATGCCGTGACCTTTGCCGGTGGGCTCGCTACTGACGGAATGCTGCCATACGTGGCCATCTATTCGGTCTTTCTGCAGCGTGCTTATGACAATATCATCAATGACGTGGCCGTGCAGGGTCTGCCGGTGACATTCTGTATAGACCGTGCCGGTCTGGTAGGTGAGGATGGCGTAACTCACCACGGCGCCAACGACCTTGCATACATGCGTACTGTCCCCGGCATGACCATAGCTTCGCCGCGCGACGCCGACCAGCTGCGTTCGCTGCTCTACACCTCGCAGCTTCCTGACCGGTGCGGTCCGTGGGCGATACGTTATCCGCGCGGTTACGGCCACGACAGCCACAAGCCGATGCAGCGTATGACCGTCGGCCGCGGAGAGTGTCTGAGCCGGGGCGAGGATGTAACGATGCTCACCATCGGGCCGATAGCTTTCGAGGCGGCTCAAGGAGCGAAACTGGCTGCTGCAGGCGGCGTGTCCGTGGCTCATTACGACATGGTGTTTCTCAAACCTCTCGATGACGAGATCATGAAGGAGGTGGCCGCGAGCGGCCGTCCGATCGTGACTGTAGAGGACGGAACAATCGACGGAGGTCTTGGCAGTGCCGTGCTCGAATGGCTTGCCGCCAAAGGCCACAACCTGCCAGTGGTGCGTATGGGTATTCCCGACGCTTTCGTTCCGCAGGGTACAGTCGAGCAGTTGCGGCGTCTGTGTCGCTATGATGCGGCCTCGATCGCAGAAACCATAATGAAACTCAAGAAATGAAAATCGTTATAGCGGGAGCCGGCGAGGTCGGATCACATCTGGCCAAACTTCTGTCGAAAGAGGAACAGGACGTGATTCTTGTCGATGCCGATGCCGAAAAACTGGCGGCGATCGATGCCAACTACAATCTGATGACCAACTGCGGTTCTCCGACTTCGTTCACTGTGCTTTCGGAAGCCGGAGTGGCGCAGTGCGATCTGTTCATAGCTGTCACCCCGTTCGAAACCACCAATGTCATAGCCTGCTCCATAGCTAAAAACCTTGGAGCAAAAAAGACAGTGGCGCGCATTGACAACTATGAGTTTATGGAACAGCGCAACAGCGCTTTCTTCAATGCTCTCGGCGTTAACAATCTGATCTATCCCGAATATCTGGCTGCAAAGGAGATATTGACTTCGCTCGAACGCACATGGGTGCGGACATGGTTTGACATCCACGACGGAGAGCTGACAGTGGTAGGCGTGAAGATCCGCGACAATGCTCCTCTGTGCGGCATGCAGCTGAAGGATCTGGCCGCTTCGGGACACAACTTCCATGTGGCAGCCATACGCCGCCGTAACGAGACGATCATTCCACGTGGCGATGACCGTATCATACACAATGATATACTATATTTCACCACGACACGCGACCATATAGAGAATATCCGCGAGATGTGCGGCAAGCGTCAGGTGAACATCCGCAAGGTGCTCGTGATGGGTGGCAGCCGCATAGCAGTGAGACTGGCGGCGATAGCAGGTGACAGATATAAGTTCAAGATCATTGATATCGACCGTCAGCGTTGTGTGAAACTCTGCGAGCGTTGCCCCGATGCAAAGATTGTCAACGGCGACGCGCGCGACATCGACACGCTCGACGAGGAGGGTATCGACGATATGGATGCTTTCATAGCCCTTACCGACCGGTCGGAAACGAATATACTCGCATCGCTGACCGCCAAGGAGCATGGTATAAAGAAGACTATCGCCGAGGTGGAGGATCTGCAGTTTATCTCGCCTGCTGAAAATCTCAACATCGGAACTATCGTCAACAAGAAGCTGCTCGCCTCAAGCACTATATTCCAGATGCTGCTGGCCACAGACTCATCTTCATCGAAGTTTCTCGCACTGGCCGATGCCGACGTGGCCGAGATCGAGGTCAGAGCAGGGTCAAAAATAACCCGCGGGCCGGTGAGAAGCCTGCGTCTGAGCCGTGATGTGACCATAGCCGGACTGATACGCGACGGACGAGGAATGCTTGTGACCGGCCAGACCGTGATAGAACCCGGTGACCATGTGGTGGTGTTCTGTCTGTCGGGTACAATACATAAAATCGAAAGACTTTTCGGATGAGCAGACAGCATATAAGGCTGACGACAATCAATTTCCCCATGGTGCTGCGTGTGGTGGGATGGCTTCTGATGATCGAGGGAGCGTTTCTTGTATTGCCTCTTATGGCATGCGCCGCATACGGTGAAACCGACATGGAGGCATTTGCCATAAGCGCAGTAGCGACAGCTCTGACGGGGTTGCTGATGACATTTGGCATCAGGCCTTCGCGCACTGACATGGGCAAGCGGGAGGGATTTCTGCTGACGGCGCTCGTATGGGTGTTTTTTTCAGCATTCGGTATGTTGCCGTTCATGCTGTGCAGTCATCCACTCGAATTAAGCGACGCCTTTTTCGAGGCTATGTCGGGGTTTACGACCACAGGAGCGTCGGCTCTGACTTCGGTGGAGATGTTCTCACACGGCATTTTGCTGTGGCGATGCCTGATGCAGTGGATCGGCGGCATGGGTATAATCCTGTTTACTCTCGCAGTGATACCGATGCTCAACCATTCGGGGGGAATGCAGATGTTCAATGCCGAAGTGACTGGCATAACCCATGATAAACTCCGCCCGCGCATATCGCAGACGGCCAAAGGGCTGTGGTTTCTTTATTTTCTGCTGACGGCGATACTCACCCTGTTGCTGTGGATAGGGCCGATGGATTTTTTCGACAGTCTGTGCCATGCGTTCTCGTCGATCTCCACAGGCGGATATTCAACCCGCGACGACAGTATCGGAGCATGGAATTCGGCCTATGTGAAACTGGTGATCACGATATTCATGTTTCTCGGCGGTGTGAACTTCGGATTGATGTATAAAGCGATGCATGGCAATCTGAGGTGTTTCTGGCGCAACGACGTGTTCAAGGCCTACATACGTATTATTCTGGTGTTCTACATCTTTTTTGTCATAGCCATAGTGGGAAGGGGGCAGGTGACGGATTTAAGCTCATTCACGCTCGATCCGTTGTTTCAGATCATCTCCACCATTACATCGACAGGCCTGACGGTGAATAATTTTGAGAGCTGGGGAACTTTTGTGCTCGCTCTTTTGTTTCTGCTTATGTTTTTCGGTTCGTGCGCCGGATCGACAAGTGGCGGCGCCAAGATAGACCGTATACTGTTTCTGCTTAAAAACAGTGGCAACGAGGTGTATCGCTGCATACATCCCAACACAATGATGAGCGTGCGCATAAACGACAAGGTGATCGCGCCCGATGTGGTGTCGAAAGTGATAGCTTTCCTATGTATCTATGTGATGATCATAGCGGCGGGGGGTATACTTCTGACAGCTTTCAATATCCCTTTGGTGGATGCGTTTTTCTCGTCGTTCTCGTGTGTCAGCAATACGGGACTCGGCACAGGTGTGACCGGATACGGAGAGTCGTATGCCATAATACCCTCTTCGGGAAAATGGGTGCTGTCGCTGCTGATGCTTACCGGACGACTTGAAATATTTACCGTGCTGCTGCTGTTCACTCCGGGATTCTGGCGTAAATGAGCCGACAGAGGTCGGTTCTGGCATGGTTTTTGATGTATCCATGACCGAAAACAAGCTATGCCTGAACACCAAATCACAGGCCTAAAAACAAGAAAATCCAATATGTCAGACAGCTCTCTCAAAACTCTCCACGATAATATCTCCGATCTCATCTCGCGCCGCCGTCTGGCGCAGGCGATCGACCAGGTAGAGGCAACTCTGTCGGTGTACAACGCGCCTTGGCAGCTGCGTGAACGGATAGAGAAACTACGCACCGATTACGGTTATCTGCGGCGGTATGCGCTCGACGGTGTGGCTGATCCCGGCCGTACGTCACTTTACGATGCCATAGCGTCGCAGCTTCTCGGGATGACCGACGAGGTGATACGTGCCTCGCGGACGGCCGATTCGCCACGGCTCTACTTCTCTACGCTCCGATATGAGAACATGCAGCCCGATTCGTCGATCACGTCGCTGTTGGAGCGCTATACTGAAAATGTCAGAAAGACGGGCCTGGCTCTGTTTGGCGGGATGGATAATGCCGCCGATGACCGGTCGATGCGCGACGTGCAGGAGAAACTCGCTTCGCGTCTGTTCGCCCTTCTCTGGGTGACTCATCCGCTGTCGGACGCCGATGCGGCAGCCATAGAAGGTTTTATCTGCGATCCGACTGTCGGTCGTGGAATCAAACAGCAGCTGATATCGTCGCTGATGCTTGGCGCGCTGGAGATATTCGATGCGGCACGGCTCAGGATCATGCTTTCGATATATTACCGAAGCGGAGAAATATCGGCCGAATTGCGGCTGATAGCTCTTGCGAGTCTGCTGATAGCCATGTGGGGCAACCGCGGGCGACTGTCAGACCGCCGGCTGGCCGACATGCTTGCTGCGGCGTCAGAGTTGCCATCATGGACTTCGGATCTCCGGATGGTGTTCGTGAGATTGCTGAAGGCGACTGATACGGAGCGGATCACCGGGAAGATGGAGCGTGAGGTGATACCCGACATGATGAAAATCAAGCCCGAACTCGACCGCAAGATAAAGGAGCTTAAGGATCTGTCGGATCTCGAGGGCGCGATGGAGGAGAATCCCGAGTGGGAGGAGGTGTTCGAGCGCAGCGGTCTGGCCGAGAAACTCCGCGAACTTAACGAGCTGCAGAGCGATGGCGGCGATGTGATGATGGTCACTTTCTCGCGGCTTAAGAATTTTCCGTTTTTCTCGGATCCGGCCAACTGGTTTCTTGTGTTTGACAAGGATCATTCGTCGATCAGTTTTTTTGACGCTCCCGAAGCCGATGCGCTCAAAGAGCTTGTGGCTGAAATGCCGTATCTATGCGACAGCGACAAGTATTCGATGATGCTGTCGATGAACAGTATTCCCGAGCAACAGCGGGCCATGATGATGCAGCAGTTCAGGGCCGGCAATATCAATTTTGCGGAGATAACCGCATCGTCGTTGCGTCCGGAGGCTGAAAGGGCCGAGAGTGAAGTGAACCGGTATATACAGAATCTTTACAGGTTTTTCAATCTTTTCAGGCGCAAGAACGAATTTACCAATCCGTTTGCCGGATTTATAAATCTTCCTGAAATAGATGAGCTGTCGGAGTGGTTTGACGATGCTGTATTCATACGTGAGACAGCGGAGTTTTATTTCAAACGTGGATATTATGCCGAAGCTCTCGCTATGTTCGGCCGGCTGACCGACCGCGGTGGAAGCGATCAGTGGCAGGTGTATCAGAAGACGGCCTACTGCATGCAGAAACTCGGACGTATCGAGGAGGCTCTGGCTATGTACGGGCGCAGCGAACTGACTAATCCCGACAATGTATGGACTCTTCGCCGCATGGCTCAGTGCAGCCGTATGCTCGGTCGCAACGGGACGGCTATCGAGTATTATCGACGTATATCCGCCTTGCAGTCCGATGATCTGCTGACAACGCTCAATATAGGAATGTGCCTGATGGATCTGCACCGATACGAGGAGGCTATGAAGGAGTTTTTCAAAGTGGAGTATCTCGACGAGCATTCCGACAGGGCATGGCGTCCGATAGTGTGGTGCGCGTTCAGGATGGGTGATATGGCCAGGGCAAGAGCCTATAGCGACAAGATACTCGCATCATCTCCAAAGGCAGAGGATTACCTCAATGCAGGCCATATAGAGCTTTCCGCCGGACATCCACGCGAGGCCGCGTCGCTTTATCTGAAGGCGTCGGAACAGCCGGGCAAGGACTCGCAGTGGTTTCTGAAAGCGATGGAGGATGACGCCGTAGCCCTAAAAGAGGCCGGTGTGGATGATATAATCAAGGCAATAGTTATAGAGGAAATAATATGAACGGAGATATATTCATGCGTCCATTCGACACCCCTTTCGGTGCGGTGGCGTTCGACAAGATAAGCAATGCCGACTATCTGCCGGCATTCGAAACCGCCATAGGGCAGGCCTGGAGTGAAGTCGAGGCCATACGTGACAATGCAGAGGCGCCGACATTTGCCAATACCATCGCGGCGCTGGCGAGGAGCGGAGAGATGCTTGAGCGTGTGGCGGGAGCTTTCTTCCCACTTACGTCGGCCTGTACGGACGATGAAATGATGGATATATCCGTGAAGGTGTCGGAGATGCTTACTGAGCATTCGGTCAGGGTGAGTCTTGACGAGAAGCTGTGGCAACGGATACGCAGTGTGCATGATTCATCGGAATCGGCGGCGCTCGACAGAGAAGACCGTATGCTTCTCAAGGACACATATGAGAAGTTTGTGAGATCAGGCGCTTTGCTTGAGGGCGCCGACCGCGAAGCTTACCGTGAAGCGAAAAAAGAGCTGTCGCAGCTGTCGGAGCAATTCGGACAAAATCTCGTGAAGGAGAATGCCGGAATGAAGATATATCTCGGCGCCGATGATCTTGACGGCCTTCCCGAGAGGCTTGTAGAGGAGGCGGCCGAGAGAGCTGTATCAGAGGGTAGAGCGGGAGAGTATTGTTTCAAGCTTGATTTTCCGGTCTACAGCACTTTCATGTCGCACTCGTCGCGGCGTGATCTGCGCGAGCGTTTTTTCAGAGCCTACTCGTCGCGCAACAGCGCGGGCGAGTACTCAAGTCTCGCTATAGTCAGCCGTATGGCTTGGCTTCGGCTCAAAGTGGCGCGTCTGCTTGGCTATGACACTTATGCCGACTATGCGCTGGCCAACAAGATGGCACGCACACGCAGCAATGTCGACGCCCTTCTTCGACGGCTGAAGGACGCTTATATGCCGGTTCAGCGCGCCGAGGTGGATGCTATCACCGATTTCGCGCGAGTCACGGAAGGTGACAGTTTTGTGACGCGGCAGTGGGATTATGCCTATTACAGCCGTCTGTATCGCATCAGCCGTTATGATTATGATCCTGAGTCGATGCGACCATATTTCAAACTTGACACTACGGTGAAAGGTGTGTTCGGACTGGCTCGCACGCTTTATGGCATAGACTTCGTAAAACGGCATGACATACCGGTGTATCATCCCGATGTGGAGGTGTATGAGGTGAAGGATATCGACGGAAGCCATCTCGGTCTGCTATACATGGATTTCTTCCCGCGCGACGGTAAACGCGCCGGTGCATGGATGACCGATTTCAGGGAGCAGTCGATGCTTCCCGACGGCAGTGATGTGAGGCCCCATGTCAGTATCGTGACCAATTTCACCAGGCCGACATCTTCGACTCCGGCGCTTCTTTCTCCCAATGAGGTCAACACGTTGCTGCATGAGTTCGGACATGCTCTTCACTCACTGTTCAGCCGCTGCCGCTATGCCGCTCTGTCGGGCACGAATGTGGCGCGTGACTTTGTTGAGCTTCCGTCGCAGTTCAATGAAAACTTCATGCGCCGCAGGGAGTTTCTTGATACTTTCGCGCGACATTATCAGACCGGTGAGCCTCTTCCCGACGAGGCTGTGGAGAAAATGGTGCGAAGCAGTCAGTTTGGCTGCGGATATGACTGCATCAGGCAGCTTATGTTTGGTCTGACCGACATGGCGTGGCATACAGTCACCGAGCCGGTCGATGATCCGGTGGCATTCGAGCTGTCGGTGACTGATGCCATGGCTGCGATACCTAATGAATGCCGAAGCGTGGTGTCACCGTCGTTCGGCCATATTTTTTCCGGAGGTTATGCGGCGGGATATTATAGCTACAAATGGGCCGAAGTGATAGAAGCCGACGCGTTCGGCCGTTTTCTGGAGGAGGGGGTGACCAACCGCCGGACAGCTGAATCATTTCGTCGCGAGATACTTGAAAAGGGTGCGACGGATGAACCGGACGAACTGTATCGCCGGTTCAGAGGCCGTGATCCGGAGCCTGAGGCTCTGCTGAGGCGTGACGGGGTTATCAGCTGAACTTTTCGGGCAGTCCGCGCACTCCGCGAAGCCATGATGCCGCATCCATACGTTTTTTGCCCTGCGGCTGAAGGCTGAGTATCTCTATGCGGTAGTCGGAGCAGTCGACGGTCAGTGTTGATCCGTCGGCATGTACCGTGCCGGGAGTCTCGGCCTTTTGTCCGGTGATGCGTGTGGCAAATATTTTGAGCGACTCATTGTTGCCCATGTCGGTCCATGCCGCGGGGTATGGCGAGAGTCCGCGCACGAGATTATGTACAGCCTGTGCCGGCTTGTTCCAGTCGATATGGCATGTATCCTTGAATATCTTTGGCGCCGGGGTGGGTTCATCGATGCTCAGCGCGCTCTGCGGTATTGGCTTGACTGTGCCGTCAATGATAGCATCGACAGTCTTGAGTGTCAGTCGTGCACCAAGTTCCATCAGACGGTCGTGGACCGATCCTACATTCTCGTCGGGCGCGATGACGATTTCTTCGCGATCGATTATGTCGCCGGTGTCGATCTCATGTTTGAGGAAGAATGTGGTGACTCCGGTCTTGTCATCGCCGTTGATGACGGCCCAGTTGATCGGTGCGGCTCCGCGATAGCGCGGCAGCAGTGAGGCGTGGAGATTGAATGTGCCCAACGGTGGCATCTGCCATACGACTCTCGGCAGCATCCTGAAAGCGATGACCACAAAGAGGTCGGCTTCGAGCGCACGTAATTCTTCAACAAATGATTCGTCGCTGAGCTTCACCGGCTGCATGACTTTAAGTCCATGCTCTATCGCAAACAGCTTGACAGGCGACTGGAACATGTGGTGACCTCTTCCGGCGGGTTTGTCGGGCATGGTCACGACTCCAACAATGTTGTAGCCTCCGTCGACAAGGCGGCGGAGGCTTTCAACTGCAAACTCGGGAGTTCCGAGGAATACTATTTTCAGGTCTTTTTTGGTCATTCCGAAACTTTTACTTCAGGCATGGGGTTCTGGCTATCGATCTGCGACAGCGCGAAGGCATAGGCTCCGATGGAGATGGCGTTGCTGGCTCCGATCTTGGATATCATGACTCCGATGCGTTTCATCGGATCGTATGTTATGGTGCGGTCGGTGCCATAGACTTTGAGCGGGCGCGACTCTCCGCAGGCAAACTGCCGGAACTCTTCGGGGTTGTCGAGGTCAAACACGCGCATCTGCACCCTATCGAGTTCTTCGCCTTTGAGCGAGTGAATCTTGCCGCGCATTTCCTTAAGCAGCGAAGGCATGAAGAACCGGTGGGCTCCGGTTAGTCCTCCTCCGATCACTATGAGTCCGTCGATGAGTGTCGCGGCTGTGGCCATTGCATCGCCGGCCACTTCTCCGAGCTCTTCGAAGGCTCCGCGCGCGGCTTTGGCATCGCCCTGTCGCACACCGTCGGCTATGTCGCATATATCCTTGGGGGTGAGATCGGGGTCGACAATGCCGGAGCGTTCCATATAGACCCTCTTGACGGCGCGGATTGATGCTCCCTCTTCGACAAAAGCTTCGGGATATTTCTTGTTGCGCAGACAGAATGTCTCGACACATGAATTGTCGCCACGGTTGAGCTTGTTGTCGACCACGATGCCTATGCCGAGTCCTGTGCCGAATGTATAGCCTATAAGGTTATGGTAGCGTTTGGCGCTTCCAGCCTCCTCCAGGCGTCGGTTGATCTCAGGCAAAGCGCCTCCGAGAGCTTCGCCGAATGCGTAGAGGTCGCCGTCGTTGTTTATAAATACCGGAATTCCGAACATATCCTCGAGGAATGGTCCGAGAGCCACTCCGTTGCGGAACGACGGGAAGTTGGGCAGGTAGCCTCCGATGATGCCGTTGGGATAGTCGGCCGGACCGGGAAACGCGAAGCTGATAGCCACGGGCTTACGATCGAGCTTGGAGATGACGTCGCGGAATCCCTTGACCATTGTGGAGAGACACAGATCGAGGTCATGGGCGTTGGATGGCATGCTCACAGGCTCGACTATGAATTTGTTGGCCTGCATGGCACCGAAAACGAAGTTGGTGCCGCCGGCATCGAGAGTGATGACTACTCTTTTATCGAAGCTGTACATTTGTCGAATAGGTATTAGTGTTGTTGTCTATTGGAAGCAAAGTTAAGAAATTTGCTGCAATATATTACAACGGCTGCCGTCGAAATGTTGTGAAAATTAAGTGGCTTCAAGTGCGTGCTGATGTAGATGCAGGGCAGAAGGTGGGTCTGATTGATGTTGTTTGAACGATAGCTTGGCACATGATGTTATTGTAAACTGCTGTAAGTTAACGTTAATGAATTTTTAGTGCAAAAAAACGCACAAAAAATTTGGCTATATGGGATTTTGGATGTAACTTTGCACTCGCAAAGCCAAAACGGCGGGATAGCTCAGTTGGTTAGAGCGTCGGATTCATAACCCGGAGGTCTCGAGTTCAATTCTCGATCCCGCTACTCGAATCAAAGCTTCGGAATCAGTTTCACGAAGCTTTGATTGTTTTTATTGCAGGGTGTGACTTCATTGATGTTGATGTTTTTTTATAAACATTTTGCGCAAACAGGTTGTTTTTAATAGAGAAATGATTAATTTTGCGCTTGAAAAAGAGCGGAAAAATCCTTTCATTAAAATATTCACCGCACTATCATTCCTCCCCTCATTACTTAATTTTGTAGTTGTTCAGTCAGATTGTCAGCATGATAGCGCTGAAGCGCATTGATGTAAAATGCGTATGAAATCTGTCGGTACGCTCCAAAAGCACATTCACAAGCAACACAATTCCCCTTACAAGAATATATTTAGATTTATGTACAATCTTGATGAGTTATCAGAAAAGGTAGATTCTGAACTTCACGCCATAGCCGAAGGCATGGGACTGAAAAAGATGTCATCACTTCCAAAAAACGAGGTGATCGATGCCATTCTCGATCAGCAGGCCATAGACTTCGCAGCCATGGCGGCCGCCAATATGTCGAACGATAAACGACGTCAGCCTCGTCGGAAAAAGAATGACGCGGCTGTGTCGGGCAATGGCGACAATCAATCTCCATCCGATGACCAGCAGGATGGTCAGGGCGCGAAGAAAAGAGGCCGTAAACCTCAGCAGAAACGTAGCGATGACAGCATAGCGTCTGTCGAACCCGAAGCGCAGCCACAGGCTGAAAGCGCCGTCGCGGCTACGGAAGCGTCGGCAGAGAATCCGGCGCCGGAGAAGAAACGCAGGGGTCGTCCGAAAGGAAGCCGCCAGAAAACGGAAGGGGAGTCAGAGTTGAAAAAAAGCGACGAGGCGTCTGAACAGAGTGTGGACGAAGCCGCGACCGTAGTCAAGGCTGAAGAGACGATGAATCAGTCGCAGACAACGCCTGCTGCCGATAATCATACGCCGGCGCAGCAGCATGAGCCTGCGGCAGAGGCGGCCAATCAGCAACGCCGCAATAATGACGGTCAGCGTCAGGATATGCGAAACAATCAGGGCGACGGATTTGGCGCATTCTTCCCGCGCTCGGAGGGCCGGAGGTTCGTGCCGCGCTCGCAGCGTGAGAAAGAGGAAGCCGCAGCACAGGCCGCCGTGGCCGCAGCTACAGCACCCATACAGCTCAACGAGCCGTGGCAGCAGGACAAGCAGCAGCAACAGCAGGGCAAGAAAAACAAGCAGAAAAACCGCAATCAGAATCAGCAGCGTCAAGAACCGTCGTACAGCTTCGACGGGCTGATAGAGACTACCGGACTGCTTGAAGTAGTGCCCGAAGGATATGGCTTCCTGCGTTCGAGCGACTACAATTATCTGCCCTCGCCTGATGATGTGTATCTGACTCCGCAGCAGATCAAGGCTTATGGTCTGAAGACCGGCGATGTCGTGGAAGCAACAATACGCGCTCCGCGTGAAAATGACAAATATTTCCCGATGGACAAGGTGAAGAGTGTCAACGGCCGTTCGCCCGAATTTATTCGTGACCGTGTGCCGTTCGAAACCCTTACGCCCCTGTTCCCTGAGGAGAAATTCAATCTGACGGGAGGGCGGGCCAACAATCTCTCTACCCGCGTTGTGGATATGTTCTCGCCTATAGGCAAGGGGCAGCGCGGACTTATCGTGGCGCCTCCCAAGACCGGTAAGACGATACTTCTTAAAGATATCGCCAACGCCATAGCCGAGAATCATCCCGAAACATATATAATGATACTGCTCATCGACGAGCGCCCGGAAGAGGTGACCGACATGAGCCGCAGTGTCAATGCCGAGGTGATAGCCTCTACTTTCGACGAGCCGGCCGACAAGCACGTGAAGATCGCTAGCCTTGTGCTGGAAAAAGCCAAGAGGATGGTGGAGTGCGGCCACGACGTGGTGATACTGCTCGACTCCATCACGCGCCTGGCGCGTGCATACAATACGGTGTCGCCGGCATCGGGCAAGATACTGAGCGGCGGTGTGGATGCCAACGCGCTGCAGAAGCCTAAACGCTTCTTCGGAGCCGCGCGCAATATAGAGAACGGCGGATCGCTGACCATCATAGCCACCGCTCTGACCGAAACAAGCTCCAAGATGGACGAGGTGATATTCGAGGAGTTCAAGGGTACTGGCAATATGGAGCTTCAGCTCGACCGCAAGCTGTCGAACAAGCGCATATTCCCGGCTGTGGACATCATGGCGTCAAGCACACGTCGCGACGACCTGCTGCTCCGCACGGAGACACTCAACCGCATGTGGATACTGCGCCGCTTCCTCTCGGACCGCAATTCGATCGAGGCCATGGAATTTGTCAAGGACCGCATGGAGCGTACGCCCGACAACGACGAACTGCTCCGCACCATGGGCGACTGACAATATTCAGGCTCAGCGTCAAATGATTTTGAAAATTACAAGGATATTCATTAATTTTGCAGCCGTTAACACGCTATCGTAAATCGTGGACATCAAAAAAATATGATAAACATAACTTTTCCCGATAATTCGGTAAAGCAGTTTGAAGCCGGCGTGACGCCTCTCGCCATAGCCGAAAGTATCAGCTCCAGGCTTGCACAAGACATTCTGGCCGCATATGTCAACGGTCAGGAATGGGACATCACCCGCCCCATAGAGGAGGACGCCACAATAAAGCTCTTCAAGTGGGATGATCCGGAAGGCAAGCATGCCTTCTGGCACAGTTCGGCTCATCTTCTGGCCGAGGCTCTTCAGGCTTTGTATCCGGGCGTAAAATTCGGCATCGGACCGGCTGTCGACAACGGTTTTTATTACGACATCGATCCCAACGGTAATGAAATCACGGCCTCCGAGTTCCCCAAGATTGAGAAAAAAATGCTCGAACTTGCAAGGGAAAAGAATGCAATAGTGAGAGCCGACATCAGCAAATCGGATGCACTGAAACTGTTCGGTGACCGTGGCGAGTCGTATAAGTGCGAGCTTATCAGCGAGCTTGAGGACGGACATATCACCACGTACACACAGGGCGGATTCACCGATCTGTGCCGTGGCCCGCATATCGCCAATACGGCTCCTATAAAGGCTGTGAAGATCACTTCGCTTGCAGGCGCATACTGGCGCGGCGACGAGAAGCGCGAGCAGCTCATACGTGTATACGGCATCACATTCCCCAAGCAGAAGATGCTCGACGAGTATCTCGTGATGCTTGAGGAGGCCAAGAAGCGCGATCACCGCAAGCTCGGCAAAGAGATGGAACTGTTTGCATTCTCGCAGAATGTCGGAGCCGGTCTGCCTCTGTGGCTACCCAAGGGCGCCGCACTGCGCGACCGTCTGGAACAGTTCCTGCGCAAGATACAGCGCCGTTACGGCTACCAGCAGGTGATCACTCCGCATATAGGCAACAAGATGCTCTATGTGACATCGGGTCACTATGCGAAATATGGCAAAGACTCCTTCCAGCCTATCCACACTCCGGAGGAGGGCGAAGAGTATCTGCTCAAGCCTATGAACTGCCCGCACCACTGCGAGATATTCAGAGCGTTTCCGCGCAGCTACCGCGAACTGCCTCTGCGACTGGCCGAATTCGGCACAGTGTACCGCTACGAGCAGAGCGGTGAGCTTCACGGCCTGACCCGTGTGCGAGGATTCACGCAGGATGACGCCCATATCTTCTGCGCTCCCGATCAGATCAAGGATGAGTTCCTCAAGGTGATGGATATAATATTCTACATCTTCAAGGCTCTGAAATTTGAGAACTTCGAGGCACAGATCTCACTTCGCGACCCCAATAACAAGGAGAAATATATCGGATCGGATGAAAACTGGCATCTCGCCGAGCAGGCCATCATAGAGGCCTGTCAGGAGAAGGGTCTGAAAGCACGTACCGAACTTGGCGAAGCCGCATTCTATGGTCCGAAGCTCGACTTCATGGTGAAGGATGCTCTCGGCCGCCGCTGGCAGCTCGGCACCATCCAGGTGGACTACAATCTGCCCGAACGCTTCGGTCTTGAATATACCGGCGCCGACAATCAGAAGCACCGTCCGGTGATGATACACCGCGCTCCTTTCGGATCGATGGAGCGATTTGTAGCTGTGCTTCTGGAGCATACGGCCGGACGCTTCCCGCTGTGGCTTGCTCCCGATCAGGCCGTGGTGCTCCCGATCAGCGAGAAATACAACGACTATGCCTTCGAAGTGGCACGTCAGCTCAACGAGGCCGATGTGCGTGCGATCGTGGATGACCGCAACGAGAAGATCGGCAAGAGAATTCGCGACAATGAGCTTAAACGTATCCCCTATCTGCTGGTAGTCGGAGAAAAAGAAGCACAAAATGGCGAAGTTTCTGTAAGAAAACAGGGCGAAGGTGATAAAGGTACGATGAAAATTGCTACCTTTGCAGCGAATTTGACTGAAGAAGTCAAAAATCTCACAAATCAATAAACGCTTTAATGCAGAAAAAACCCTACGTACCCGGTCCGCGCAGACCGAACAGCTCCAATCCAGGCGCCAGAAGGCCCGACAGGAACAACGCCTCAAAGGATCCATACGCTATCAACGAACGTATCCATGCCCGTGAAGTGCGTCTGGTGGGTGACAACGTCGAGACCGGCATCTACCCGATACCCCAGGCCTTGAAAATAGCCGAAGAGCAGGGGCTTGATTTGATTGAGATCTCTCCTACCGCCGAGCCGCCGGTATGTAAGATACTCGACTATCAGAAGTTTCTCTATCAGCAGAAGAAACGTCAGAAAGAGCAGAAGGCCAAGGCTACAAAAGTCGTGGTGAAGGAGATCCGTTTCGGTCCGCAGACCGATGATCATGACTACAGCTTCAAGCTCAAGCATGCTGTGGGTTTCCTTCAGGAGGGTGCCAAAGTGAAAGCATACGTATTCTTCAAGGGACGCTCGATCCTCTTCAAAGAGCAGGGCGAAGTGTTGCTGCTCCGCTTTGCAAATGATCTGGAGGAGTATGGCAAGGTAGAGCAGATGCCGGTGCTTGAAGGCAAGAGAATGATCATCATGATCTCGCCGAAAAAGAAGTGACTGACACAGCGCGTGCAAAGAAACAGCCGCGGTCGCGAGTCGGCAGCGGTACAGTATAAACTCGAATTAATCAACAAAAGTAACCCAAATGCCAAAGATTAAGACTAATTCCGGTGCCAAAAAGAGGTTCGCCCTTACCGGAACAGGAAAAATCAAGAGAAAACATGCTTTCAAGAGCCACATCTTGACCAAGAAGACCAAAAAGCAGAAGCGCAACCTCACCCATGCCGCTACTGTGGCATCGGCCGACCGCAGCGCCGTGCTGGAGCTTCTCGCCCTCAAGTAAATCAGGCACCGGAAGCGTTTTCCGCAATACAGTTCATGTATAATTCGTGACTTTATAACAGTTATTAACCGGATGTTTAGCAAAAAAGACCCGTGCGCATAGGGCACGAGCGCTAACACCCAATAAACGACAAAAGAAATGCCAAGATCAGTAAATCATGTAGCTTCAAGAGCTCGCAGAAAGAAAATCTTAAAACTCACCCGCGGTTACTTTGGCTGCCGCCGCAATGTGTGGACCGTTGCCAAGAACACCTGGGAAAAAGGTCTTACCTACGCTTACCGCGACCGTAAGGACAAGAAGGGCAATTTCCGTGCTCTCTGGATCCAGCGTATCAACGCTGCCGCACGCATGGAGGATCTCAGCTACTCGAAGCTCATGGGTCTTATCCATAAGGCCGGAATCGAGATCAACCGCAAGGTGCTTGCCGATCTCGCTCTCAACAATCCCGCCGCATTCAAGGCTATCGTAGAGAAGGTGAAGAACGCCTGAACAGCAGCCTCAAGCCGTATGGCCGGTGAAGATCGGTGAATTACGGTTGTGAATACACTTATAAGGCATGACGCCGCAGTCTGATGATTGCGGCGTCATCTGTTTTATGGTTCTATCGGAGTGATGTGGCGGATCATGGATATGTCGATACGGGTTCCGTTGGATAACCTTACAGTACGTTGCACAGGATCAACCGAGATAATGGAGTCGCTGACGGTCACGATACGGCCTCCGCTTTTGTGACTGTCAGGCTCAAGATATGTGATCGATGCTTTGCGCGAGTGTGAGTCCAATATTGCCGCGAGCGCATTGTCAAGCCATACGCGTTCGTCGTCGGCCAGATCATCAGGATGGTCGGTATATCGGGCTGTTTCCTCCAGCACGTCGCTATGGCCGGGAAGAGCTGCAAAGGGAGCGAACTGCGCGGCTCTCGCTCTCATGGACATTTGCGGATGGACCGGGCTGACGTGGTGTGGCCGGAACAGTATGTCGGCATATGGATGACCATGCAGGGTGTGGACGGTTGGATTGTCTTGTCGGTTGTTATCTTTATTCATGGTGTCCTCCTATCTGGCGGTTGCGAAGCCGCTGTGTGGCACCTTCGGCAAAGTTGAGTCCTTTTAATATGGAGTTTTTTCCGTAGGCTTTTTTTATTTTCAACATAGCTTCCTGAAGCAATCGCTCACGCTTCTGATGCATGATCCCGGCTTCTATATCCGTCGGACTGAACAGCTCGAGCTGAATGGCTTTGTCGCCGGCATTGGATTTCAGTGATTCGTCGGTGATATCGGCTGCTGTGATCGTGATGCGTCTGACAAGCATATCCTTTCTCACTATGCGATCGTAGAGTGTCGCGGCGGCAGTGGAGATTTCCTCGGACGATGATGTAGGATATGCAAACGTTGTGGAGCCGTGGGATGATACAGGCACCGTACGGCCAAATCTGTCACGTTTGACAGGAATGTCGTCAGATTGGTTCTGATATGGCGATGTGGCGTCGTAGCCTATGTGGAGCACGATCTGGCTTGTGACCATCTTCATGGCTACAAGTTTCAGCCCCATGGCATCGGCCATCTCTCTGACCACGATCCGCGCTTTGCCGGTGTCGTAGGGGCAGGTGAGTACCTGACCGCTGCTTATGGATCGGCTTTCGGGTCTGTAGGCCTTAATATGTCGTATTTCCACCGGTTCCCATCCCCAGGCGTGGTCGATAAGCAGCTCGGCATTGACACCGAACATGTCGTAGAAGAGCTTCTCGTTGGTAAGCGATATGCGGGCTATCTGGCCCATGGTATCGATGCCGTATGGTGCCAGGCGGCGGGCGATGCCGCTGCCTATGCGCCAGAAATCGGTTATGGGTTTATGATCCCAAAGCATTGACCGGTAGGAAAATTCGTCGAGTTCGGCTATTCTGACTCCGTCGGCATCCGGCGCCATCTTCTTGGCTACAATATCCATGGCTATCTTGCACAGATACATGTTGGTTCCTATTCCGGCGGTGGCAGTGACGCCAGTAGCGGCAAGCACCTCCCGGATCATCCGCATGGCGAAATCGTGAGCGGTGAGATTGTATAGGCGCAGGTAGTCGGTGGCATCGATAAACACTTCGTCGATAGAGTAGACGTGCATGTCATCGGGCGACACATGGCGCAGATAGATGCTGTAGATACGGCTGCTGTAGTCGATATAGTGTGCCATCCGCGGCGGCGCTACGATGTAGTCTACGGCGAGACTGGGGTCGGCGTCAAGTCTCGCGGCCGAATATGACCGTCCGCTACATCCGCTGCCCGTACGCTTACGGTTGGTTTCTCTGACCTTCTGTTCCACTTCAAACAGGCGTGGCCGTCCGCCCAGCCCGAGGCGTTTTAGCGATGGTGATACTGCCAGACATATGGTCTTGGATGTGCGACTCGCGTCGGCCACGACAAGATTTGTGTCGAGCGGGTCAAGACCTCGTTCGACGCATTCCACTGATGCGTAAAACGATTTCAGGTCAATAGCTATGTATTGGCGCGCTGACTGATCCATTGTCCGAAGTCAGTCTTTCCATTTTTCTAATGTGAAGAGGAATTCGAGTCCGCCCATCGGGCCGTTGTGTACTGAAATGCTTCCCCCAAGAGCCTCGACGGTGTTTTTGACGATGGGCAGTCCGAGTCCTGTCCCACCGACCTTGCGCGAGCGTCCGGCATCGATCCGGTAGAAACGTTCGAAGAGATGAGGCAGATGCTGCGGATCTACACCGGTGCCGTTGTCGTAGAAACGGAATGTGTAGTAGCGCTCGGATTCGACTATCAGGTCGAGTCCCATTTCGGTTCCGCCGGAGTGGATAGCGGCGTTTTTGATGAGGTTGGAGATCATTCCGGTGAGGAGAGTGGCATTTCCTCTGATCATGCAGTCGAGGGGCAGATTGTAGCTGAACTTCATGTTGCCGTTGATTCCTGATGCAGTCAGGTCGTTTTCGATAGTGAAAACGATGTCGTGGAAGTCGATTTCCTTTACCGGTATATTTCCAGTGCCTTCTTCAAGGCGTGTCATGGTGGATACATCTCCGAGCAGGATGCACAGGCGTTCCACGTTGTCCTGCGCGCGGCTTATGAAGCGTTGCCTTGTGGGTGTGTCCATGTCGGGGTTTGACGCGATGGTGTCGAGGTAGCCTTTGATGACTCCTACAGGCGTTTTCAGCTCGTGGTTGATGTTGTTGGTGAGCTGTCGTTTTATGCGGGCTTTTTCCTCTACTGCATGAAGGGCGATCTTGTGCTCGCGTTCGCTTTTCTTGACAGCGTCGGCTTTGTCGCGGTAGAGCTTGATGATCTTTCGTGATATGTCGCCGAGTTCGTCGTGGGGGAAGTCGGTTTCGTCGACGGTCTCGATGTTGTCGGCGGCTTTGGTGGCGAAGTCGCGCAGTAGTCCGATGTTTTTTGTCAGATATCGTGTGGAGAAGTAGCAGATTCCTCCCATGGCCACGAATATCACAAATATGATCCAGAAGTTGGTATTGGCTCTGATGGCCTCGCCGATGGTCATGGTGTAGGGTACGGTAGTCTGCACGTAGATCTTCCCGTCGTTGCTTTTCAGTGCGGCGGAGTAGAAGAACTGGTCGTCTTCCTGATATTCGTTTGATCCTTCGCCGGTGGCTTCGGCTTCGCGGAATTCGGCGCGTTCGGCGGCTTCCGAGAAGTCCTGTATGATGGGTGTGTCGCCGGCATTGTAGATCAGTCGCCCCTCCTTGTCGTAGACGCATACCGAAATGCCTTCGTACATGGAGTTGGCGAAGTAGTCGTTGATGAAGTTCATGAACGGCCGCATGTCAATGTCGTTTTTATAGGCATTGATGATGCGGCTGTTGATAAACTTCAGTTCCTTGCTGATCTGTTCGGTGCGTATGGCCGATTCATGTTTATACTGCTGATACAGCAGTACGAGCATGCCGGTCCACATCAGTACCAGCATGGGGATGAACAGTCGCCAGCGGTAACTAAACTGTCTCTTTGAAGCCATATCCGAAACCGAGACGGGTCACGATGTTGTCGCCGTAGCTTCCTATCTTTTTGCGCAGACGGGCTATGTTGGTGTCGATGGTACGGTTGGTGACCACGACATCGTTTGACCACACATTGCGTATTATCTCTTCGCGCGAGTGGATGCGGTTGCGGTGGGATATAAGGAATAGCAGTATGTCAAATTCGGTCTTGGTCAGGTTGATCTCCTGGTTGTTGAGATAGCATAGTTTTTCGTTGCGGTCGATACGCAGACCGTTGAATGTGATGTCGGGCTCGTAGATGCTTTTGGGAGCCGACATTGTCCACTGGCGGTGGGACTGGCTGCGACGGAGCACGGCTCTTACGCGGGCAAGCACCTCGCTTATGACAAAAGGTTTGGTGATATAGTCGTCAGCGCCGATATTAAGCCCCATGACGGTGTCGTCTTCTCCGTTGAGAGCCGAGCAGAATATAATGGGGGTGGTTTCGGTGGCTGAGCTGTTGCGGATGCGTTTTGCAAAATCAAATCCGCTGAGCCGTTCCATCATTATGTCGACAATCATCAGAGAATATACCGAGAGGTCAAGCGTGAGCGCTTCTTCGGCACTGTACGCGCAATTGACCTCATATCCTTCTTTTTCAAGGTTGAATTTGAGTATTTCGCAGAGTGATTCTTCGTCGTCTATTACCAGTATTCTGTTGTTCATTGTCGTTTAGGAAATATAGATGATGTGAATGCTTCGTTCTTGCGATGTAAAGTTACTAATTATATAGGCATCGGCGGCGTTAATGTGTGTTAAAACGGCGATATGCGCGAACCACTCTCCTATGGTGGTGTTATGATAGTATAATTACTATATTTGCACTGTGTTTTTTCATGGTATTAGATTTAAGGTTAAAAAAAATGGTTTGTCGGGATGACAAACCATTTTTTTATGTCAGCTTTGTTTGCAAAGCGGCTTGGCGCACACTCACGAGCGGATGTGCGATGGATCAGAGAGTCGAGTACTGCCGTGAGTAGCGCAGCATTTGTTCGGGATACTGTTCGGTGTAGGTGACCGTCACATCGACAGGGTTGCCGGCATCATCACGCACTACTTCGTAACGAGGATTGACAAATCCCTTATAGGGTGCTATCGAGAGGTTGGAGTAGCGGTCGAGGATCTCCTTGTGGAGCTGTGGGTCGACTTTCACTGCGTATTTTTCGACGAGTGTTTCACCCGCCTCGTAGTCACCTTCGCTCTTGATGCGCTGTACTTCTCCGAGCAATTCTCCGAACAGTCGGCGCAGGGCTTCGTAATCGTTGACCGTGAGCACGGTCTTGCCGTTGATCTTGTCGAGTGATGCGACGTTGGCTTCCTTTCCATGATCGAGCACCCATTCGCTTATAAGCTTGCGGTTGCGCATGTGGGCTTCCTCCACGTCCTTGCCCGGTTCGATGCGCATGAGCTGTGTCATGAGGCCGTTGAGCAGATAGTGATAATATTGTGCTTTATAGGCGTCGGGGTTGTCAAGCAGACCGAGTTCCACAAGCTTGGGATCGGCCAGATAATAGAGGGCGAAGAGATCGGCGCGAGCTTCCTCGAGAGTCGAGCCATGGGCTTTCAGGGCGTCGGGATCCACTCCGGGCAACAGTCGGCCAGATGCATGACCCAGACATTCGTGCAGATCGGTGTGCAGATTGTCGGTAATAAAAAGATACTTATCTATGAGCGCTCTTGTGGCGGTGTCGGGCACGAATTCCTCGTTGAAGCCGTTGCCGTGCGATGCGGCGTCGTAGGCCTGTGTGATGTTCTCGATTGTCACCGACTTGGATCCGTGGCTGGCGCGTATCCAGTTGGAGTTGGGCAGGTTGATGCCTATGGGTGTAGCCGGATATGAGTCGCCGGCGAGTATGGCGGCAGTGATCACTTTGGCAGTCACTCCCTGCACTTTGTCTTTGCGGAAGCGGGGATCGACAGGCGAGTGATCCTCAAACCACTGGGCATCGGAGCTGATGGCTTCGGTGCGATGTGAGGCTTCGAGATTCTTGAAGTTGACAATCGATTCCCATGAACCGGTCATGCCGAGAGGGTCATCGTAGCTTTCGATGAATCCGTTGATGAAGTCGACACGCGAATCGGTATCGCCCACCCATAGTATGGAGTACTCGTCAAAGTCTTTGAGGTCGCCCGAGCGATAGTAGGCTATCAGCTTGTCTATGACCGATGCCTGAACGGGGTTTTCGGCATATTGACGGGCTTTTTCGAGCTGATCGACGATCCGTGATATAGCTTCGGAATAGACTCCTCCGATCTTGTAGGTCTGCTCCACGATTTTACCGTCGGAGTCCTTTACCACGCGTGTGTTGAGTCCGTGCATTACCGGTGTCAGGTCGGTCGAATCCTTGCGGGAGGCGTAGTATTGCTCCACTTCGGCCTGTGTCACTCCGTCGTAGAGATTTACGGCTGAGGTGAGTATCAGATCCTCCCCGGCCACCTGATTGACTTTTTTAGGCATGAACGCCGGATCGAATATGTAGCGGAGCAGCTGATCCTTGTCGGCTGGTCGTTTGTCGTCAGGCAGCGCGGCGATCTGTTTTTCCATGAAGTCGCGGCTGAAAGCGGGCACGAACTTGTCCATGGAGTAATGATGGTGGTTGCCGTTGGCAAACCATACCTGTTTGAGATATGTTTCAAACGCCTTGTAATCGTCCGAATTGCGGTCGCCGTCATAGTTGCTGTAAATGTTTTCGAGCAGGTGGCGGAGCGAGAGATTGTATCGGTTGTTCTGATCCCACAGTATATCGCGTCCGGCGAGTGCGGCTTCGGTCAGATGATAAACGAGCATTTTCTGGCGAAGCGACAGTGATTCGAAGTCGGGCACTTTGTAGCGGAGCACCTGAATGTCGGCAAAACGGTCGACTACATAATCGAAGTCGTCGGCCATGGCCGGAGATGCGAGCGATGAAGCGGCTATGGCTATTGCCAGTGTGGCGGTTTTTATTTTTTCCATAATTGTAAGATTTGACATTGATGGGGTTATTCGACGTAAAGTATCAGTCCTTTGAGGTATTCGCCTTCGGGATGATATATATTGACAGGATGGTCGGCGGGCTGTGTGAGCTGATGCAGTATTCTCACTTTACGCCGGCTCTCGGCTGCAGCCGAGAATACCGCGAGCCTGAACTGTTCGCGGGTGATGGCCTGTGAGCACGAAAATGTGAACAGTATGCCTCCCAGGGCGATTTTGGCGAATGCCTTGGCGTTGATCCTCTGATAGCCGCGCAAAGCATTGCGTATGGCGCTGCGGTGTTTGGCGAAAGCCGGCGGATCAAGCACTATCAGATCGTAGGCTCCATGCGGCATATCGGTAAGAAATTTGAATGCATCTTCGGCGTGCGAGCGGTGGCGTGTGTCATCGGGAAAGTTGAGATGTATGTTGGCATCGGTCAGTGTGACCGCTTTGGCCGAACTGTCGACAGAGTCGACGCTCAAGGCTCCGCCGCGCATGGCGTAGACCGAAAATCCGCCGGTGTAGCAGAACATGTTTAGCACACGGCGTCCGGCGCTATATCTTTCAAGCAGCGCACGATTGTCGCGCTGATCCACGAAAAATCCGGTTTTCTGTCCCTTAAGCCAGTCGACATGGAATTTCAGTCCGTTTTCTGTCGCTACATTGCCGGCGTAGGCTCCGATGATATAGTCGTTTTGCGGATCAAGGCGGGCTTTGAACGGCAGTGTGGTTTCGGATTTGTAATAGACGTTGGATATACCGGCTTCAGGCAGGCTCACCAAAGCGCGTGCTATGATGTCGCGCGCAAAATGCATGGCAGGAGAGTGGGCCTGCACCACAGCTGTGGGTCCATAGACATCCACTACAAGTCCCGGAAGGAAATCTCCTTCGCCGTGTACGAGTCTGTAGGCATCGGTGTCGGGGCGTATGACGCCTATGGTCTTTCGCATTATCCAGGCCTGTCGGAGCCGTGATGCGTAGAACGGTTCGTCGATAGGTTCGTCGGCCGACGACAGCATTCTGACGGCGATGGATCCGATCTGAAAATGTCCGGTGCCGAGCAGTCGGCCGTCGGATGCAGTCACCGTCACCGTATCGCCCTCTTCGAGGCCGTCGGGCAGTATGTCGATGGCTCCGGAGAATACCCAGGGGTGGAAACGGAGCAGTGATTCCTCTTTGCCTTTGCGCAGAGTTATGTTCTTGTAGCGGGTCATTGTCAAAATTATCGGGTGGGTTTATTTGAATGCACGGAATATGTCGTTGCCGTTGGCGTAGACGAGCAGCAGCAGGAGGAACAGCATTCCGGCGTATTGTGCGTATTCCATGACTTTTTCATTGGGCTTGCGGCGCGAGATGATCTCGTAGAGCAGGAACATCACGTGGCCTCCATCAAGTCCAGGTATGGGAATTATGTTCATGAACGCAAGAGCTACCGAAAGAAATGCCGTTATCTGCCAGAATCCATACCAGTCCCATTTTTCAGGGAACAGGCTGCCGATGGCTCCGAATCCGCCGATGCTCTGCGCACCCTCGGATGTGAACACGTATTTCATGGAGCTGACGTAGTTGGCCATAGTTCCGGTGCCGTTTTCCCATCCTTTGGGGAATGACTGGAACAGACTGAAATGCTGGCGAACGGTGGGGTAAATTTCTGTAATGGGCTTCAGCTGAAAGCCGAGTTTGCCACCTTCGGTCGGTGTGGCTTCAACAGTCATGGTCTGTCCGTCGCGCATCAGCGTGATCTGTGCCTTGCGGCCGGCTTTGGCGAGAAGCGCCGGAACAAGTTCGGTAAAGGCCGGAGTAGCGGTGGAGTCAACGGCGATGATACGGTCGCCCTCCCTGATGCCTGCTTCGGCGGCGGGGCCACCGGGTTGCAGTCGGCCGACAAATGCCGGCACACGGAACGACATGAATCCTCCGCGTTCGTTGATCTTCAGAATGAAGTTTTCGGGTATGGCGATGCTTACTGTGTCGCGATGGTCGCGGAGCACATCGACTTTCGATGCCGAGGCTATTACGTAGGCGAAGTCACCTGTGGATGAGTCGATCTCTTTGCCGTCGGCTTTAAGAGGGATGTCGCCGTTGCGGAACCCGATAGTCCGGGCTTCCTCTACGAAGTCCATGCCTTCATAGGCTTCCTGCAGAGGTATGTAGGCTGATCCCCAGTGCCATGCTATGCCGGCATATATGATGATGGCCAGAATGAAATTGAACATTACGCCGCCAAGCATCACAAGCAGACGCTGCCATGCCGGTTTAGCCCGGAATTCCCATGGTTTTTCGGGTTGTGCCATCTGTTCTTTGTCCATCGATTCGTCGATCATTCCGGCGATCTTCACATAACCTCCGAGCGGCAGCCATCCGATGCCATACTCAGTGTCGCGCCAGGAGGGCTTTTCATTGGCTTGTGCGTCGGTCGCGCGGTCTTTTTGGCGCGGTTTCCACTTCACAAGCGAGAACCACGGATTGAAAAACAGATAGAATTTCTCGACCTTTATGCCGAAAATGCGTGCGAAGATATAGTGGCCGCACTCATGTATGATGACCAGAAAGGCCAGTGCCACAATGAGCTGTGCCGCTTTGATGAGAAATGATTCCATTTTATGTCAGAGTATAGTATGTGACTTAGAGTGTTTTTATTATTTCGTCGGCTTTGGCTCTCGCCTCGCTGTTGACAGCTACGTAGTCATCGTAGCCGGGGGCGGGTACAAATGTGGTGGCCATGCGGGTCTGTTCGATGACCTGATAAATGTCGGTAAACCGGATGCGCCCGGCCAGGAATGCCGCTACAGCCACTTCATTGGCTGCATTGATGGCGCAAGCGGCGGTGCCTCCGTGCTCAAGAGCGGTGTAAGCCAGTCCGAGGCAAGGAAATTTCGACATGTCGGGCCGGAAGAATGTCAGCGCAGCATAATCCTCGATTCTGAGCCGTCGTTCGTGGCTGTCGATACGTGTGGCGTCGCCAAGCGCATAACGGATTGGCAGATGCATGTCGGGTATGCCAAGCTGTGCCTTTACTGCGCCGTCGCAGAACTGTACCATGGAGTGGATGATGCTCTGCGGATGTACCACAGGTTCGATACGGTCAGCTTCGAGTCCGAAGAGCCATCGTGCTTCTATGATCTCAAACGCCTTGTTCATCATTGTCGCCGAGTCTATGGTGATCTTGTTGCCCATGCTCCAGTTGGGATGACGAAGGGCGTCGGCCACGGTTACATCGGCGAGCTGCTCTTTGGTGTGGTTGCGGAACGGTCCGCCGGAGGCGGTTATTATCAGACGGTCGACAGTGGCGGGATCTTCTCCCACCAGACACTGGTAGATGGCCGAATGCTCCGAATCCACAGGCAGGATCCGGCTCGCGGATGCTGAGAGCAACCGGTCGATCAGTTCACCTGCCACAACGAGTGTCTCTTTGTTGGCCAATGCGATGTCTTTGCCGGCGCGGATAGCTCTGATGGTAGGTTCGAGTCCGCTGTAGCCTACCGTGGCGGTGACCACAGTGGAGAAGTCGTCACGCTCCATGGCGTCGGCGATGGCCTTCGCTCCTGCAGCGGTGGCTATACCAAGTGGAGAGAGGGCGTCGCGCAGTTCGGCGTACTTGCTTTGGTCGGCAATTATAGCCAGTGCGGGTCGGTGTATGCGAGCCTGTTCGATCAGATCGTTCACGCGCGTGCCGGCAGCGAGCACCGTCACCTTGAACCGGTCGGGGCACTGGCGTGCTATGTCGAGCGTCTGTGTGCCTATCGATCCGGTGGAACCTATTATCGCTATGTTTTTTATTGTCTGTGTCACTTTAAGGTCAATAAGTAACTCTCTAAAATAGTTTTTATATCAGTAACCCGTGGCCTGCTGCGGCGCTTTTTGCGAGTCACTTATTACTGCAAAGTTACGCAAAAACGCCGGATTCTGCAGCAAAGTGACGAAAAACACGGCTGCCAATGATGACTTTGGTGGTTGTATGATGCTGAATTACTGTTGTATCGATTGTTTACTGGCGTGTCTTCAACCTGATGTTTTCTCCGACATATTCGATTGTGTCCGACGATTTCATATCGGTCAGCACTCTTTGGAATGCAGCGTCGATATTTGTGCTGCGACGTGAGAAACCGAGTTTTCTCGACGCCATGAATATCAGGTCGACGGTGTTTATCGCCACCTGTTCGGTCAGCACTTCGGTAGCGACGTTGGCCAGCTCCACATCGGGGATATCCGAAATGTCACGTCCGGAATCGTAACGGTACCATACATACTCATGGCTGTCATCGGGGCTGATCCACAATGCGTCGCTGTTGTCGGTATAGAACCGATCGGTCTGAATCCGGAGATTTCTGACCATTGCCTGCGACATACGCGGAATATTGCGCAGACTGGAGATGCGGCGGCAGAGATAAGTGAAACAGATCGGTTGTTCGATGGATATGATGTTGTGCATCAGCTCAGCATCAGGCATGTTGATCGCCTCGTCAATGCCAGCAAAGTATCTGACATATTTTTTAGCGGCTGATTTCTTTTTTTCGATCTGCTCGGCCGAAATGTCGAATGCGGGCTTGAGAGAAGGAGTAGCGACGGAGCCGGACTGTGTGTTGATTTTCTCAATGATCCGGTCGATCACCCGCTCCCTGTTGTTGAACCAGTCGACACTCCATACCCGCATTATCTTCCAGTCGAGAGCCGTAAGCACGGCGGGCTGCACTATTTCGCGGTCGCGTGTGGTGTGGGTGTCGCGGTATGCCTCTCCGTCGAGCAGTATTCCGAGGTCGTAGACTCCGAGGCTATCGGGGTTGCATACGGCCACGTCGATACGGAACCGTGAACGGCCGACGTCGGTGGCGACGGCATATCCGCGTTTACGGAGTTCGTCCGCTATCTGTCGGGCTATCAGTGTGCGCTGATGTCCGGCACTTGTAAGTATAGTGGATGGCAATGCCTGTGTTTCGGCATATTGCAGGAAGTGTTTCAGTCCTTCCACGCCGCGTGCCTTGGATCGCCGCAGGTCTATGTCGGACGATTTGAGGGTGGAGAATATATACATTTCATGACGGGCACGGCTCACAGCCACATTCAGCCGGCGTTCGCCTCCGGCATTGTTGAGCGGTCCGAAATTCATGGAGATACGTCCCTCCCGGTCGGGTCCGTAGCCGATGGAGAAGAGTATCACGTCGCGCTCGTCGCCCTGAACGTTTTCCAGATTCTTCACAAAGATAGGTTCAGGCATGGATGAGGCCAGTTCCTGCAGCGATCTGTCGCGATCGAAACGTTCCTGCAGAAGATCCTCAATAAGTCCCTGCTGCATCACATTGAAGGCTATGACCCCGATGCTGTATCGGCGCAGGGCCTCATCATCAATACGCCGCACGATCTCGCTGACAATGGACTCAGCCTCGGCTCTGTTGCTTCGCGAGCCACCTTTGTCGTAGCATCCAGTCACCGGCACATAATGCACTTTGGTGGCTCTGTCGTCGACGGAAGGGAATGTGATGAGCGAGCCGTCATAATATTCATTGTTGGAGAAAGCGATCAGGCTTTCATGACGTGAGCGGTAGTGCCATGAAAGCTGCAGAGAGGGCATGTCGAGTGTCCGGCAGTCCTCAAGAATGCTTTCCATATCGTCAATGCCTGCGTCCTCGGCTTCAACAGTGTTGGCAAAATAGCTTGTGGGGGGCATCTGTTTCGGGTCGCCGACCACAATCAGCGCATTGCCGCGCGCGATAGCTCCGACAGCCTCGCTTGTGGGCATCTGCGACGCTTCATCGAATATCACGAGGTCAAATTTGTCGGCCGACAGATCGATATATTGTGCCACGCTCATCGGACTCATGAGCATACATGGACACAGTCGCGGCATCAGTGTGGGCAGCTGGTCGAAAAGGTCGCGCAGCGACTGCCCGCGGCCTCCATTGCTTATGTTGCGGTTGAGAAGCCCGATCTCGCTGCTGCCGGGAGTGTTGTCGGTCATCCGTGGAATTCCGGCTGCAAGCCGGGCATATAGCTCCTTGCGTGTGATGGTCTGGAATTCGTCGGTCAGACGCCGGTAGGAAGCTATTTTTTCGTCGAAGAGCATCCCTTCGAAAGTGGCAAGGGTGTCCGATCCTTTAATTTTCACGTCGGTCTTGTACTTGAAAAGAGCCTTAAGAAATGCGTTCCTGAGGGCGCTGATGTCGCATGAGCGTGTAGCCAATACGTCGACCACGCATCCGAGTCCCATAGTTTTGAGCCGGTCGCCGTATTCCGACCAGTGAAACCAGTCGCGCATCAGTTCCGGGTGGCTCGACCATCGCCCAAGCTGTTCAGACGCTCGGTCGAGAAGCGAAATATCGGGCATTTCATCCTCGGGAATGTCAATGTTGAGGTGGCGGCGGAGTATATGCCTCAGGTCGTCGATCTTCTCATGCTGCCGCCGGTATGCGGTGAGATTTTCGATAAGCTGATCCACTTCGTCGACAGTGATGAATTCGTTGAACTGCCGGAGATAGTTGATGAAACTGCGTTTGGCGAACATACGCGGAATAAACCATTTTGACTTGGCTCTCCGCCATTCGCGGTGGAGTGTGGCAGGATCTTCGCTGAATATGGCCGGCAGATTGTCGCGAAGCAGCCGTTCGCGTAATGCTTTTGTGTCGGAAAGGGTGCCGGCCTCCTTACGGAGCGTTGTGATCGTGAGAGCATCGTCGGCCATGCGTCGGGTTGCTTCATTTCTGTCTATGACCATGTCGCGGTCAATACAAAGTCCGTTAAGGGGGTGTTCTGACGGCTGTCCGACAAGTTTAAGTACGGCTTCAAAATCACCTCCCAGCAGATCTTCAATCCCTTTGACTCCTTCTTTCTGCAGCAGCGCATCGAGATTGTCGTCAAAAACGAATCCTTCAAGCGGTTCGCTTCCGATCTCTTCGTATCTGATTATGCAGTCGTAGAGCGACAGCCCGTCGATCGTGTCCGGAGTGTGGAGTGCGTCAATATATGCTATAAGCTCCTTCCGTCGGGCAAAAAGCCTGTCGGCCCGGTCGGTAAATTCTGCCGGTGCAACTATATGGACCACTTTCAGAGCTTTTTCCAATTGCTGCAGCACATGGCGTTTGGTGGATTTATTGGAGTGAAGTTCGAGGCAGAACGGATCAAGACCTATGTCGGCCAGACGTTTCTGCACGACACTCAGCGCCGCCATTTTCTCGGCGACGAACAGCACCCGTTTGCCCTGGTAAAGTGCGTTGGCTATCAGATTGGTGATGGTCTGCGACTTACCGGTTCCGGGAGGTCCGTAGAGTATGAACGAATTGCCATTGCTCCCTTCAATGACGGCCGCGATCTGTGAGGAATCGGCCGATACGGGGAGCACCAGATCTGTCGGTGGGACACTTTGGTCGATATTTTTAAGATCCGTCGCTGCGGGCGTGGGAGTCCAAGTCAGTCGGTTGGCAAGCAGGCTATTGATGATGTCATTCTGCGCAAGCTGCTCGCGATGGGTATGGATGTCGTTCCACATCAGGAACTTGCTGAACGAGAAATTTCCGAGCAGGCATTCTTCTTCCACATCCCATCCTTTCTGCTCTTTAAGCGCGTCACGTATGATGGCGAATATCATCCTTACATCGACGCCGCTATTGTCGGCAGGCAATGTGTGCAGACCGTCGATGGTTATGTCGTAGTTCTGACGCAGAAATTCCATCAATGTGATATTGAGCGAAATGTCTTCTTCGCGTGTGCGAATATAATAATTGCTCTTTTTGTAGACCATCTCTACCGGGAGCAACAGCAAGGGCGCATAGCGCGGAATCGTGGACTTGGGTGTTTCAAACCACCGCAGCGCTCCGATAGCGAGATACAGCGGATTGGCACCGGTCTCTTCTATTGTATTGCGTGCTGTACGATAGATATGCTTGAGAATGCTTACAGTTTCCGCTTCGGCTAGGAAAGTGTGGAGCAGATGATGGTGCTCGATGTCATCATGAATAAGATCATGAAGCGGTTCGAACAGTTTCGATCTGACAAATCCGTAGTCGGCCGGCGGCATGGGTAATTCAGTGTCAGGTTTCGACTTGATACAGTATTCCTTTCCATCGTGAAGATGATCCTCTATTCTGTCGATATCGAAAGAGATCAATTGTATAGACCGTCGGCGGAATGACAGATTGAGAAGAGTGTTGCGCAGCGAGAAGTCAAGAAGCTTGCGTTCCCACATATCGAATTTAGTCAGTTCTTTGCCGGTGTTGGCAAGCCGGCTCAGATCAAACCGGTCATGCTCCTTTACATCAAGCAGACATGAGTCATGCTCTACACCGGTGTTGTCGAAGCTCCATGCACCGTTGTTCTCTATTCTGGATGGGAGTGGCAATATCCGTTCGAGGCGGCTTCTCTTGATATCAACAAACAGCTCAAACATGTTGTATTGTGCGAGGTTGGCGTCGGCCATCTTGACAGCCTGCCCGAATGAAGCGTTTTCATGTAAGGCATGTGTGCATTCAATCACAAGCATCTCGTCGATGCCACACGAACATTTTTTTTCTATATATGACGGATCGTCGCATACGCTGCACGGGTAACAGTCGTTGACAAGCCATACGCCGAGATATGCATGGCCTTTTTGAAATATGATCACGCAATTGATGCCTATGGCTTCCAGTACAGTGGCCATAAGCAGTGTCAATTCTATGCAGTTGGCGATTTTAGTGGCCACGACTTGATCCGGCATTGTGATGCGTTGTCCGACAGCCTCATAGCTGGCAGGCACTCCGCGATAGACTATGCCGAGTCCATGTATGGCGGCGAATACTGCTGCCACCTGCTGACGCACGTCGTTACAATCGCCGGTCTGATATTCATTGAGCGATGATGACCCGGTGAGTCGTTTCAGCATTTCGGCGCTTTTCAGCACGATGCTGTTGATGGCCGGGTGATTTGGTGTTATGAATGAGGCGATCGTCTGCGGAAGCGTTCTTATTCCGGTCCAGTGATCGTAGGGCATAAGTTCGATGACGTGTTTTCCTTCGCAGATGACAGCTCCGCGGCTTGTAACAGTCAGAGTGAACTCTGTCACGACTCGTTCAGTGATTGAAGCAAGCTCGGACGCTTCGGGAATAATGCTGAATGTGCCTATCCTGACGGTTTCCCCGGGGTTGATCCCGGCTATGGTTTCGCTGTCATAGCGTGATATGAATTCTCCGGTGCATGACACTGTGATTCCGTCGACCGGTCGCTCCGATATATTGGTCAGCTCTATAGCGTGGCATACGGGGATATGGTTGTGAAACAGCGCATAATTGGCTGTCTGAAGATAGTCGACGCTGATCTGAAGTGGGTTCATTGGGATATATGCTTGAATCTGATGTTTATAAAAAAAGCCAGGACCGGTTCTGCAATAATGCGATATATAGTAGTGGCAGGACCAAACTCAGCAAATTCTTATATATGCAAATTTACACGTTTTTTTTGAAAACTATGCTTCGGACAATCGAAAATGTGGCAGCAATCAGATGGAGCAGAAAAAAGATATGAAAAAAGGAGTGGATATGTCGATCAGCACTCCGTGTATGATCGCCGAGGGAATATAGGATGGGCCACACCATCGGCGTATGGCCGGAAGACATACGTCGACCGATGTCACTCCCGCGGAAGAAATGACGGCCTCCGGACCTAACCATCTCCGGATCAAGGGGGCGCCGACAAGCGTTGTCAGTTCGCGGAAAATGTTGGCGAGCAGAGCCACAGTGCCGAGCTGGGTGGCTATGGCGACGCCGAGAGAGGGTTCTTTGAGTTGGGATACGAGTATGGAAGATAGCGAATAATATCCGCAGGCACTGTTGACGGCCAGACATTCAGCCATATTCCAACGGCTTATGAAAAACGAACCGACAGCGGTGAAAATCAGTGTGCCGCACATTGTGGCGACCGGCAAAAGCACGTCGGTCATACGCAGCGAACGGAGCATGCGTCCCAGGTCGGGATTGGTTCCGATGCCAAGTCCTACCTGAAACATCAGAAAATACAATAGCCAAATCGACAAGCTATGGAATCCATCGATGACACCGGTCAAGCTCCCTGTGATCCATCCGGCAATAAAGCACAGAAGCACTATAATACTACCCTTCATGACTATTATATGGATATAAATAGGCGGATCAACGACCTTTGCGTAATGATTTTTTCAGGATGAATACAGCCGTGAAGCTGCCGGCCAGTCCGAGTGCTGTCAGCGTCACGGCATCGGCCATAACTCCCGCCAGATCGTTGTTGACGGCAGGAGCCGCTCCGACTGTAAATCCGAGCACAAATACCAATATGCACACTGTCACGGTGACCAGTCCGGCGATTTTCGACGGCCATGCATTACTTCGCCATATCCTGCCGACAAGGATGCCGGCAGCCAGAATGCCGATAATTTCAATCATGATCAGAATGGAGTTTTCGGCAAAATTACGAAAAATCAGTGAAGAAACCGAGGCGCGAGCACAAACAGCCCGAGTGAGATGCCGAAATTCCAGTTGCGTGCCGGATATGAGCAATAATTGGCATATGCGCTCAATGTGGCGAAAGGCAAAGTGAATGCCAGGGCTGATTCGCCGAAAAAGTGTGCTGTGCCAAATCTGCGGCCATAACGCGCTGTGCCATCGGGATTTTCCAGAATACGACGATAGGGCATGAAAGCACACAATGTAGTGCGAAGCTGCACACTGGAGCTTATTTTCCATATCGGCACCATCGATGCGGTGACAAACGAGTTGGCTCTCAATGCCGGATTGAATGAGTTGTAGGTCGATGGCGTTGGAGTGTAGGAGGGTGCCATGACAAGCGTGGCGCCGTAGCCCGACTGCAGACCACGGTTGGATATCAATGCCTGAACTTCCGTGCCTAAAGCAGCTTTACGCCCGATGGTAAAATAATGTGTGGCCTTGACTTCGGCCTGTCCGATAATGGTGTGTCGGCTTATATCGGCCGTGTGGTCAGTGCCGGCCGGTTCGAATCGATATCGACCGGTGGCTCCTGTCAGCCTGATATTGATGTGGGAGCCTGACGTGGGGTAGTTGATATTGTCGAGCGTATTGTATTCATAGCCCAGGCGTCCTTCGACAAGATGCCGGTAGGTATGATCGCGCAATGATGAGCGGAAATCGGTTCCTGAGGTCGGGAAGAAACGGTTTTTTATCAGTCCGGCTCCTATACCGAATTCGAGTTTGGCCGGACGTCCGGCCGACATGACGTAGCTTATCCTGCCGAACAATTCGGTATCGGTGACGAATATGGGTATGTTGTCCTGAAAGAAGAGTTCGTCGCTTTCATGAAACTTCTGTCGCGACGCTACAGCCTGAAAGCGCAAGGCGGAAGGAATGCGGGTGAGCAGGCTGAAACGGGCGTCGATGAGCGCGGCCTGATAGCTCTGGCCGAGCCAGATATTGGCACTGGTAGTCAGCGAATTGAATGATAGCGTGTTATATCCGCCTGAAAAATAGAGCATAGACGAAGTTGATGTTGACACGTATCCTCCGGCGGCTACCTGAAAGTTGTTTTTCACGTTGGCCTTTAGCCGAAGGTTAAACATGCCGGTAGAATCGTCGTAAACAGCCTGTGGCACAAGATTCTCCAGTTTGCCCGGGGTGATAGCCCTGTAGTAGGAGTCGCGTGCTCTTTTTATACCGAATGTGTCCGGTGTATTGTGGGTGAACAGATAGCGGATAAACTCGTTCTGACGTGAAGTTCCACCCTCTACACTGACTGAATCGAATCTGACATAAGGTGTGGCGGCCTTGAACGCCATGCGTCTGATCTGCCGTACTTCTGATGGGATGCGTGTGGTCACGCGTGTCTTGATCGAGTCCATCATCTCCATGGCGGCACGGTAGCCTATGGCATAGATTGTGTCGGCCTTGTCGAAATCAAGCACACCGTACATGCGCACCGGCACATTGATGCTGACGCCCCAGTCGGCCGGCATGTCATAGTCGTTGTTCTGTATGATCATGTCCTCAAGCTGCTGAAGCACGTTGTTTTGTTGTGGTTTTTTATCCGGTCCGGATACGTTGGATCCGATCATTATATCCGGAGCGAAATCAGTGCGCATCACATTGAATGGATAGTTGTCATATATGCCGCCGTCATATACCAGCACGGAATCGATCTCTATCGGACGGAACACCAGCGGAAAACTCATTGACGCTCTGACGGCATCGCCGAGCGATCCGTGCGACAGCACTATCTTGTGTTTGCTGTAGACGTCGGATGTGACCGTGCGCAGAGGCACAAACAGCCGGTCGAAGTCGCCGCCGCATTGAGCCGTGTAGGCTGCGAACAGATCCATGAACGCGAAATTCATCGGCAACGGATTGATCAGCGAGGTAGGCAATACCGACACAGGGCGTCCGTTGCCCGACGATCCGAGGTTGACTTTGACCATGGCGGGCGAGGAGGGTTCGCGGTCGAAATAGTAGAGGTAGTCGGGATCAATCTTACCCGTCGACCAGTCGGCGAAACCTTCAGACTTGATAAGCGCCATCATCTCGTCGGGAGTATATCCGGCTGCATAGAGGCCGCCGACCACCGCTCCCATCGAGGTACCGGCGATATAGTCGATCGGTATGTCATTTTCTTCAAGCGCTTTTATGACGGCTATATGTGCTATGCCTTTGGCGCCGCCTCCGCTGAGCACGAGTCCCACGGCTTGATGTCCGATATAGTGGGCTGAGTCGGTCGGCAGGGTGGCGTCATGTGCGTATGCGGATGCATAGATGCATATCATAGACAGAAGACAAATAATGCGATCATTCATGAGAGTAAATGATAAAATTTGACCGGCAGACAAGTGTTGATGTGTCGACAACTTGCAAGTCTGCAATTGTTGAAACCTGATATTACAACAACATATCCGACATTTGGTTTTGATCTTTATGTCGTATTTATTCGGTCATTTTTCACAAAGATGGAAGAATGCTTAAACAATAAGATAGGGTTGTAGGGCTGACAATTTTTATTTAATTTTGCATGACAATTGACAAAAACATATGGGACGACAACAATATGACAGCCTCGACAGGAAGATTCTCGAGATGCTGACCGAAAACGCACGGGTTCCCTTTCTGGAGATAGCAAGGGAGTGCAATGTTTCGGGAGCGGCTGTACATCAGCGTATTCAGAAACTCACAGCTTCAGGTGTGATAAACGGATTCGAATCGCTGATCAATCCATCGGCAATGGGTTATGAAACGTGTGCTTACGTCGGTTTCTTTCTGAATGAGCCGTCGAGCTATGAAACGGTCGTGGAGCAGCTCCGCCATATTCCTGAAGTGGTGGAATGCCATTACACTACAGGCAAGTACGATTTGCTGGTGAAGCTTTATGCGCGCAATAATGCCCACATGCTCCAGATAATACGCGACAATTTCCAGACTATCGGTGCGGGACGCACGGAAACGCTTATATCTTTCAAAGAGGAATTCCGCCGTCAGGTGCCGATTGAATGATGTCAACGATTATGGACCGAATGATCGACGACATAGCGCTCAACGCTATGAGCTGGGCCCGTGAGGCCGGAGCGTTGCTTCTGAAATATTTCCGTGGCGATGATCTTGATATACATACCAAGCTAAATGACAGCGACATAGTCACAGCTGCCGACAAGGCGAGCGAAGCGCTGCTGATAAGCCATATACGGGAATGTTATCCGTCACATGCGATCTTGTCGGAGGAGAGCGGCGCCACTGATGGCGACAGCGGCTGGAGATGGGTGATCGATCCGCTTGACGGCACAACAAATTTCGGTTCCGGACTGCCGGTATATGCTGTTTCCATCGGTGTCGAATACAAAGGAGAAACCGTGATCGGAGTTGTTTTCGCTCCATATCTCAACGAGTTTTTCCATGCGGTTAAAGGTCAGGGCGCTTTTTTGAACGGAAAGCCCCTGAAGCCGTCGACCATTGACAGTCTTAGCCGGGCAGTGGTCGCAACAGGTTTTCCGGTCGACAAAAATGTCACCTCCGACAACAATCTTGATAATCTTGAGCGTGTCATGCCTATGGTGAGAGGTATCCGCCGGCTTGGATCGGCCGCAACTGAAATATGCTATGTGGCCGCCGGTTTTCTTGATGCACATTGGGAACTTAATCTCCACAGATGGGACGTAAGCGCGGCTCTGCTGATAGCCGATGAGGCCGGGGCTCGACACCGTTTTTTTCGCGATGACCGCAATATCTCTGTCGTCACTGCATCGCCGCAGATTTTTCCGTTGATAGATCCACTGCTGTCGGAATCAGCGCGTAAGTGATATAATCTACAACTATCTCAAAACGTTATAATATGGAATTCAGCAAGCTGGTGGGCACCAGATATTCATGCAAGCAATATTCCGAGAGAGTGCCGGATGAGGCAACCATCCAGTCGATACTTGAAATGGCACGGCTGGCGCCGACAGCAAAAAATCTTCAGGAGCAGCATATCTATGTGGCCAGATCGGCCAAGTCGCTTGAAGCCATCGATGCTGTGACACCTTGCCGCTACGGAGCGCCGGTGGTGTTGATAGTGGCATTTGACAAAAATAACGTATATACATATCCGGGAGGCACACGCGACTCGGGCATAGAGGATGCCTCGATCGTGGCCACACATCTTATGCTTGCGGCGGCCGACTGTGGCGTGGATTCATGCTGGGTCAACTGCTTTGATCCTGACAAACTGCATGAGGCGCTCGGCCTGCCCGAACATGAGGAAATACTGATGATTCTTGATCTCGGATATGCCGCTCCGGGTGCCGGACCGCTGCCGAATCATTTCTCGCGCAAGCCGCTGGATCAAACCGTCAGCCATATCTGAGCGTTGTATTTTTAAGAGTATGTTTACTTTTAACTTTATGAAATCTTTATAGCTCTTTTCGACCAATTTTAAGCTTTTGTTCAGTCATTATGGAACCCCATAACTCCTTCACAAAATCTAAAAATTGACTCGAACATATTCTCTAAATCTTAACATAAGTCAAAAGTAAACACACTCTAAGAACAAAAATACAACCCATGCAGCAGATAATCACCCATTTCACAGACGACGATCTGTATAAATTCACAATGTGTGTGGCTGTGATAGACAATTTTCCGCGCACACAGGTGAAATATCGCTTCAACGACCGCAACAACACGGTGTATCCGGCTGGGTTTGCCGACGAACTGCGTCGACAGATCAAGGCTTTGGAATCGGTGATCATAACCGACGAGGAGATCGACTTCATGAAGCGTCGGTGCAGCTATATTCCCGACTGGTTTTACAGTTACCTGAAAGGTTTCAGATACGATTCGCGTCAGGTCAGCGTATTTCAGGACGACGAAGGACACCTCGACATAACTTTCGAGGGGAGCTGGAGCAGCACCATTTTGCTTGAAGTAAAGGTGCTCGCAATGGTTTCGGAGCTGTATTATATCATGACCGGAGATGCCTACCGACTTGATTATGCAGAGTTCGGACAGCGTACTGAAGCCAAGGGGCGACGTCTTGTGGAGGGTGGATGTGTGTTCAGTGACTTCGGGACACGTCGCCGCGCATCGTTCCGGGCGCAGGATGTGGCTGTGGCCTCGCTCGCCGGAAGTTCGCGCTGCGACAATGGCGGCAATGGACGCTTTGTGGGCACAAGCAATGTGTATCTGGCCATGAAGCATGATCTGACTCCGGTCGGCACTATGGCCCACGAGCTGATATGCGCCATAGCCGGAATGTACGGCCCACAGATGGCCAACTACATGGCTATGCGCATCTGGAGTCATACATACCGTGGCGCATTGGGAACATATCTCTACGATACTTACGGGTGGGATATATTCAGCCTGAATTTTTCAGAGGATTACGCCAATATGTTCAAGGGGCTGCGGGTGGACAGTGGCGACAATTATGAGCAACTCGACAAAATCACGGCCAAATATCGTTCGCTTCATATCGATCCGATGACAAAACAGGTGGTGTTCAGTAATGCGCTCGATGTCGACGAGGCGATAGCCTTGCAGCGCTATGCCGAGGGGAAATGTCAGCCATCTTATGGCATAGGCACGCACTTCACAAACGATTTTGCAAATGTCAGGCCAATGAATATTGTGATAAAGCTCACATCCGTGAAGATAACCGAGTCATGGCCATTCTACTTCCAGACATGCAAACTGAGCGAAGACCGCGGAAAACATTCAGGCGATCCTGATACAGTAGAGAGGTTCAAGGCGCTGATACATCTCGAATAAAACCGACATCAGCTTTCACATGCAGCGGCTACCCATTTAGAAAAATATATGGGCGGCGTGTCAGATTATGTGGAACAAAAATTATAATTTTGTGCCGTAAACTGATCAATAACCTTTTGACAACACACACGATTGGATTTATGGCCAAGAAAACAAGACCGAGGCAAGCGGCAGACAGTAGCGACGATGCGTCAATGACGGCGCGCATAAAGGATGTGATATCCTGGATGAGCAGGGGAGTGTATGAGAAAGATCAGATTGTGGCTATGGCTCTGCTATGTGCCGTGGCCGGGGAAAATATGTTTCTTCTCGGACCTCCGGGTACAGCCAAGAGTCTTGTCGCATCAAGGCTCAAGGACGTTTTTGACAATGCCCGGTCGTTTGATTATCTGATGTCGCGTTTCAGCACTCCTGATGAAATTTTCGGCCCGATATCAATATCTAAGCTCAAAAACGAGGATCGCTACGAGCGTCTGACTGACGGCTATCTGCCCACGGCCGATGTGGTGTTTCTTGATGAAATATGGAAGGCCGGACCATCAATACAAAATACGCTTCTGACCGCCGTCAATGAACATATATATCATAACGGAAGCAGCACAGTCAGAATCCCCATGAAGACACTCATAGCCGCAAGCAATGAACTCCCGGCTAAAAACGAAGGACTGGAGGCTCTATGGGATCGCTTTCTGGTAAGAATGGTATCCAATTGCATCGAAAGCGAATCAGCATTCATGAAGATGATCCAAGGCGATGCCATGGACAACTCTCCTCTGGATTCAGACAGGGCTATAACATCGGAAGAGTATGGGCGATGGCAGAAGGAGTCGCGCAGCGTCGGACTGGGAACAGATGTGGCTGCTTCGATCAAGGCATTGCGTAAGGCATTGATGACGCTTGAAAAGGATGATGAGGGCCATCTGCGTTTCTATATATCCGACCGGCGCTGGAAAAAATCGTTCGGGCTTATGCAGACGTCAGCATTACTAAACGGTCGCCGGCAGATAGATATGACTGACTTCATATTGCTGATCCACTGTTTCTGGAGCGATGCAGAGAGCCGTGAACCGGTCATCAAAGCCGTGCTCGAATCCATGGTGTCGCCGATATTGAAGCGGCTTTCGTCGGTAGATCGGGAAATAAAGCGGATATTACGTCCGTCGGAGTCCGACAAGACTGAACGGAATGCCGCCGGGCGGTTCAAGGAATTCGATTTCTTTTATTATCGGATAGATGATTATCCCGACGGCGAATGCCTGTTTGCCAAATGGGATTACAACGGTCTGGACGATTCGCGGAGTGTGGCAGGCATACAATATTTCGACAAAGCACGCAAGCGTTTCGTCATCCATGCCATGCTCCCGGGGCGTCCGCTTGAGAGCAAGTCATCGGATGGCGACAGTATAAGGCGGTGCGAATTGCAGAAGTGCAGGGGAGGATTGTTTGTCGACGGCATTCCATATACGTTTACAAGAGCCGACTGTGACGAGGCTGACACCGTGAGTTCCGGAAAGGCCAAGCCTGTATATCAGCGTGTCGACGATCTTAAAAACGAATTTGCAACGCTCCTGGACGAATGGCGTGCGATGGTAGATCACAATTGGAAGACACCGGTCAATATATTCCTTTCGTCGACCGATATGGCTTTGGTCAGGAAGAAAATAGCCGAGGCTGAACAATCGGTGACCGAAACAGAGATCAAACTGCAGAATCTTGCATCATTGCTGTGATGAGCGATACGGAACGCATAAATAACCGGATCGACACGTACTCCGAAGCATTCGATTTCTATATCGAGCGCAGGGAAATGCCTCCGGAGATCGCTGCTGATGATCAGCTTGGCGCATACATGCGTCAAGTGATCGACGAGAATCCTCATCTGGTCAGCGTCGATCCGCTTTGGGCGGAGGTGCTGAAAGAGAATCTTATGGATTTTTTTCAGGCGTTGCTGCAGCATTTCGCCATCGTCGAACAGCAGCTTGCTGCCGAACTCGCGATGATAAATCGATTCAGAAGTGCGTCGATCGAACAGAAGCGCCGGCAATGGTCGGGAGTGGTAGGGCATATAAAGCAACGGTATACCAAGTATGAGGTGAACATCGACGGATATTCACAACGCTTTGACGGCGAAAACAACGATGCAGTGTTCGCCGCGCTTACCTCCGACTGGGAATCGGCCTGTCGCAACCATGCGGAAGAGACCCGCAGGGAGATGCTCGCGCGCTCGAAACAGAACTGGGCACAGCGCTTCCGTGAGATCGGCGATCAGGACTATATCGAACGACGCAAGATTGAGGATATAGTCTATAAGTCGCCTGTGTTGAGCGAGATTGTAGACATCATAGGCCGCGCCCGTGATGCCGACGGCACAGTAGACAATCTCATGTATAGCTATCTCCCGAAGGGATTGTCGTCGAATGATGCGGGCGAAGGTATTTCTAAAATTTCGTTCGGTAATGATATAGAACGTGTCACCCCCTCTGAAACCCTCCTGCTGTCGACTCCCGACACCGAGCAGCTGTTTTATCAGTGCTATGCCTTGAGACAGCTTCAACAGTTTTCGGCACCATCGGCGGCGCCTCTAAAGACTCAGATCAACAACCCCTTGCCACGGCCTAAAAAGGGGCCGATAATTGTAGCGGTGGACACCAGCGGATCTATGTACGGGCGACCGGAGCAGATGGCCAAATCACTTTTGATACAGCTTGTCAGAATAGCCCGCGCCGAACATCGGAGTTGCTATCTGATCACATTTTCTGTGAGAATCCGCTCTATCGATCTCGGGCGTGGGGCCAACATGCGTGCCCTTACATCGTTTCTGCAACAAAGATTCACAGGCGGCAATGGCGAGGAAAAACTGCTGATCGAGGCACTGAGGCTGCTGGAATCGGATGACTATGGTATGGCGGACGTGCTGATCATATCCGACTTCATATTCAATCCGCCCGACCGAGCCAATACCGAGCGTGTAAGAAAGGCGCAGAGCAAAGGCACACGTTTCTACGGACTACAGATCAACTCCAACAGCAAAGCCTTCGATGCATTGCTCGACCGCAAATGGAAAGCATGAAACAGCCTGAATTCATCATCAATCCGTCGCTGAGGCTAAGGACTGCTCATATAAATGTGGCATGGCATCAGGTAGACGGTGGCATAATAGACCGCGAGGGCGAATATCTGTGTGCCTCGTGCCGATATATCGTCGACGGCCATACTGTCATGATCATCGTCGCCGATCTGCCGCAGATAGATATTATCTATTCCCCGTCGACAGACTTCAATGATACTGGCATTCAGGAATGGCTACGTGTCACGCTTCGCGACCATATTACTGCGCAGGCCGAAAAAGTGCTGCCCGAACGAGTCAGATACTGGCTCGAAAACAAAAGACTTGCCGGCGGTGGAGTCGTAATAAAGCGCTTGCCTAAAAATGTGCTCGGCCAATGCACTTACGACAATGTCATCTATCTCCCACCGATGCTCGTAATATTCCGAAGCGACTGGATTGACGGGGTGATACTTCACGAAATAGCTCATTTTCGTCACAAACATCATCGGAAACCATTCTGGGATCACCTGAGCGTTTTGCTCGGAGAGGATGCACGCCATAAGGATGCCAAGACAGATATCTGCCTTGCGCCATATTTCCCATACTATTGTTTTTTGATGAAATGACTGACTTCGCTATGTATGCTTCTGTAAATCAGGTTAATACGCACAATAAGGCATTTTGACAGCTGCATTACGCATAGAAAGTGAGATAAGCGCTTGCTTAATTCGCAAAAAAAAACTAACTTTGCACCCACAAAGTTCAACCGTCCATTTTATGGAGCGATGCTCGAGTGGTTGAAGAGGCACGCCTGGAAAGCGTGTAGTCGCCAAAAGCGGCTCGGGGGTTCGAATCCCCCTCGCTCCGCAAGATAAGACGCTCGTAATCAAATCGTTTTGCGATTTCATTATGGCGTTTTATTTTATACAAAGAGGCCGGACGCCTTAAAAAAAAAGCCCGCAGATGTTGCAGTTTGTAGCACTACGTTGCAGATAGTTGCATTTCACAAGCAACTCACAAGCGAGCGATTTTAAGGTTATGATCACTACTCGATTTTATCTTGATTGCCGAGCCGTTCGGCCCGGTGCTCCGGCACCTCTCCGCCTCGTCCTTACCAAAAATGGCGTGAGAGCATTTATCCCCCTTAATGTCTCTCTCCTGCCTACTCAGTGGGACATCAGCCGGCAAATGATAATTGGCCATCCCCGCAAGCAGCAATTAAATAGTCAAATCGCGGAGTGCAAGCTCAACGCAGATGGCATAATTTATCGTCTTCAATCAGACGGCGAGCTCCTGAATATGCGCGCTTGCGACATCAAAAAGCGAGTCATGGCGGAGTTGTACCCCTCCGATTCTAAGCCGGATCTGACTTTCCTCTCACGATACAATGAGTTTGTCTCGTCACATTCTGCTGGCACACAACGCGTATATCGCAATACGCTTCATCGTCTGCAGGCTTTCACTCGCAAGCAGAATTTAGGCGGTCTGCGATTCGAGGACATAACCGTTGCTTGGCTTCGACGGTTTGACGCATTCCTCGCGCAAACATCCCCATCGCGCAATGCCCGCAACATCCATTTTCGCAATATTCGCGCCATATTCAACGATACAATCACCGATGGCTTGATAAGCTGCTACCCGTTTCGCAAGTTCAAGATCACCCCCGAATCAACACGAAAACGCGCGCTGACGCTCGACCAATTGCGCGAAGTGCTAAACGCACAAGGGATGGAGCCCTTCGAGCAGCAAGCTCTGGATTGCTTTAAGCTAATATTTTTCTTGTGCGGCATAAACGTGGTAGACTTATGCCGCCTGCGCAAGATCGTCGACGGACGGATAGAGTACTCCCGCGCCAAAACTCATCGTCTGTATTCTATCAAAGTTGAGCCGGAGGCGATGGCTATAATAGCGCAGTATTGGGGATCCGATTATCTCCTCTCTTATCTTGATGACTACGCCAACTATCGGTCGTTCTACGCCTCAGTCTGTCGTGGTCTTGCTCCTATAGGTTATCAGCTCGGTATGCGCATATCGACTTATTGGGCGCGTCACTCTTGGGCTACCATAGCCGCCTCACTCGATATCCCAAAAGAAACTATTGCCGCTGCGCTTGGCCATGGAGGGAATTCTGTCACCGATATTTATATCGACTTTGATCGGCGCAAAATCGACGAGGCTAACCGCCGGGTGATTGATTATGTGCTGTATGGTAAGCAGTAAGCGTTATTTTCAGCGAATTTGTAGCCTAATGGAGTATTTGCTTTGTCATAGGTGTTTGTATGTCCGTCAAAAGATAGACAATCCAGCGTAACCTGAGACAATTCCACAAAATAAGCCCCGTCACGAATAACCATGGCGGAGCCTACAAGCTCTGGAGTTGAAAACAACTCCACAACAACGCTGCAAAGTTACAAATTCTCTTCGGTCCTCGCAAGCATCATTCAGTCCGCTTTATTTTTCTTAAGCAGTTCTCCGATCGGGATTTTCTTCTTTATCCACTCCCACGGCTCGAAACGCCATGGCAGTCCCTTATACTCGAAGTAGTTGTTGAGACAACTCGTCAATTCAATCGCGTATACAATCATCAGAACTCCTATGGATACAACCGGCTTACCGAGATTGACGCCAAACGTGCGCGACAACATTTCGGCCACCGTTACCCATCCGAGATAGTCCACGCTTTTGTTTATCGTCCTACGCCACGCCCGCGAGAAGCGGATCTTCTCCCCGCGGACTCGCGCCGCCTTGATGCCGAAGCGCAGATCAAGTAACAGCAGTCCTCCCGCCAGCGGGAGCCACCCCGAAAGATGAGCGTAGAAGTCGACTATGGCCGCTCCGAGAACCGCGAAAAACGCACAGAATGTATTACTTTGGCTTTCCATTGCTTTTCTGTTTTACTTTCTAAACTTCCTAACAAGCCATACGACGACGGCACAGATTACAATCGCGACGCCTCCGAGGGCGAACCCTCCGAAGTCCATCTTGGTCTGCTGCCACTTTGTCAGCTGCTTTTCCACAGGATAGGGAACAGGGATGGTGTCTGACTTCACCGATTCAAGCTGAAGGCGCAGTGCCTTGATTATGCTGTCCTGTTGCTGCACCTTGTGTTCAAGCTCCTTTTCACGATAAGATGCGACATATACTATACGTTCCTTGTCATGTCTTGCGGTATCGCCGTTCTCTTTCAGCACCACGGTTTCCTTCGTGCGGTCGATTAAAGAGTCAGAGGAAGTTTCTTTGAGCCGTTGCGACTCAAAGAAACTCCTCATGCGCTCATACAGCCCCGTGGTGTCGGCGTTGACATATTCAGTGCGCACCGTCTCCACTGGCACATACTTCGTGGGCGAGCATCCCGACAGCATGACTGCCACTGCAAGAAGCATGAGGATAGCTACAAGCAGGGCGGTACACACTCCCGGCTGATACTTCGTGTCGCGCGGGGTCATAGCTTCAACACCTGACGTTTCACATCCGCAGGGTCAAGGCTCACATGCACCCATGAGAAATTCTTCTCGTCGATTAATTGGGTGAACGGAAGTCCCATATCCATTATCAGCTGAAAGATCCGACGGTTCTCTACGCAGTTGCCCGTCGTAAGATCGGCTGCCATGCCTTTGCAGTGGTGGCTTGTCGCACTGCCTCCCACCGCCTTGTTGAGTGCCGCGCATCGATAGCCGCTCGTTACCGCGATCGGCTTTCCCCACGCCTCGCGCAGAGGGTCGAGCACTTTGTCTACAAGCACCGCGATGTTCTTGCGGGCACTCTCCGGCGCGGTGTTGGCGATGCCGTGGCGGTAGGCGGTACCTGACCGCTCGAACTCTTGAAAAGAAAAATACTTCATGGCTCTATGATTTCGATTTCGGGATACGTCTTATGCCACTCGTCAACAATGCCATTATTGTACATCATAACGCTACCGGTCACGAGTACGCCGCCAATTCCCAGTGATGTAACGCTGTTTGTCCTCACGTCGCCGTTTATTACAACGGCATTCGTTATGTCGTATATGGTTTCACCGTGCCTGAATATCTTTGGCAAAACCACATCCGCTGGGCAGCAAAATGCACTCACGTCTCCATCCGGAGTAGGTGTTATATTTCCGCTGCAAATCAGATTGCCTCGGATAATTACGTTGATATTTTTCATCGTCTGTAAGATTTTTTATTACTTTTGTGTCGCGGCGGTTGGTGACGCTCCCGTCCGCGCGACTGAACTTATTTACTTCCCGGCATATCGCCGTCGGCAGAGCGTCACTTTATTGCCGTCAGCCCTATGCCGGGATTGTTTTACACTTATGAGAAACTTTTCTATTCCGCCCTATCAGGCCAAAGAGATCGGGATGGCTGTATGTCGAGTTTGTTCACTCCTCGGAATCCCTTGTTGTGTGGCAACTCCTTTAGGCAACTATGACATCGGGCTTATCAAAACAGCGGTCATGAATATTGCCAGAAGCCAAAACATTCCGTGTGATCTTCCAGCCGGCCCGCGCAAGGATATACGAGAGGTCGCCACCGCATTCCAATCAGTTGTTTCATCCTTGGTTGCTGCCAACAAAATACCTGCGGAATATTAAGCTCTCAATCGTGGCTTTCTCTCCATGATGACGTGCTGCCCTCGTAGCAATAAGCTCCGAGATTCCCGGCTGTAGTTAAGCTGCAATTGAGAAGATACTCATCCGTGCCGTCGAGCCATGCTATGCGTTCGATGAACTTCGCCGCGTCCGGATAGGCCTCTTTCAGCCGTGAGCGGAACTGCCTGATACGGCGTTCACGCCTCCATACCTTAAATCTCTTGATCATAGTTGATTTATTGTTATGGCTTGATTGGTTGTTTACTCTGCCATGTCTATGCCGAGCAGGTTGGCTACCCACATTGTATCGGCGAGAGTCCATTTCTCGTCACAGTCGGCCAGTGCAAGCAGATCCTCCGCCGTCATCGGTTTGCTGACGGTCAGCGTCACCTCTGCGTTAAGCTCCGGCTTGATAGTGGCATGTACGGCCTTGTTGTAGTTTTCGGTCATGTCTTTGAGGCGCGCATCCTCATCGGGTGTTCTGTCGGTCTTGCCGGACAGCTCCTCGTAGCCGTCCGGCACAAGCTTCTTCTTCGCCTCTGTCAGACAATCGTCGAATGGCTTGCGTGCCCTTGATATGGCACACACCGTGCGTGTCAGAGCTGCGCGTCGCTCGATCGACAGTTTGCCGAGAGGCAGGCGCGAAAGTATATCCGATAGATTCAGCAGTTCGAATGTCTTCATTACGCAACCCCTCCTTCCCCGCAATCTGCGATAAATCCGTTTATGGCGTCGAGCGTCGCAGTCTGATCCGGGCATGTAGCGTCAAACTCTACCGTCAGACCCCGCCCATGTAGCGGCGAAATGTAGCGACGCTGTGGCCGTCAAGCGTCGACACTACTCCCGCGTCGATACTCTCCACGGTGTTGTCCGCTCCGATTCTCACGCTTGCCGAGATCCGATACTCGCGATTGTCGTCGTGGTCATTGTTGACCTGATAGGTGGCTGCCACCACCTGCACTTTGTTTTTGTTCATAATTTATTGTTTTGAGGTTAGTTATTGTATTGTTATTGTTTTTTGCCCCCCACCAGAGGGTGGTTGCCGATGTGCCGGACATCGAGTGTATCTGCATACGTATGTTGTAGGTTGACCCGGCCGCGGGTGCAGGCGAACCCATGCGCAGCTCATTCCACGTAAAATCCAAATTAGTAGATGAGTACTGTGGCATCGTGAATGTTTTTGAGTTGCTGCCGCAGCCGGCGACATCGACAAAGAGCCGATAAGTCGTGCTTGATGTGTTGCGGTTGGAGTTGATCACAAACCTGATACCCGTGCTAATCTGCGTCAACGATGCCACATACACGCGCCATGTGCTCTCGTTGCCTCCGCTTGGCGAATCGTCAAACACCGTGTAGGTGGCCGATTTGCCACATGCGTCATACAGACCGATAGCCTGTGGCAGCACCCACGCCGGATTGCCGTCGTTGGTCAGATGGAAAAACTCAGTGAATTTGCCCCCCGGTTGACCAGATAAATTGCCCCCGGAAAATCATTTAAATTGACCCCCGTCCGGTCAAGCAAATTACCCCCGGAAAAAGACTTTACGGGAGTTGGCAAAAGGAGTTTTTGAGCTATATTGTATGTTAAATAATATTAAACATACGACTGATGGCAAATCGAAAACTGAGCATGAACAAATTAAGACAGGTGCTCCGATGCCACGCCAACGGCAACGGAGCCAAGAGTATCAGCAACCTGACGGGCATAGCGCGCAACACGGTGCGTAAATACCTCCGGCGGTTTATGGAGCTGAACCGTGGCATCGAGGATCTTCTGAAACTGGAGGATCCGGATCTGAATGAGATTTTCGGAGTGAGAGCGGTCGGTTCGGAACCCGTGTCAAGCCGCCATCAGGAGCTTATGGGACTTATGCCTGATTATGTCAGACGTCTGAAAAAGAGAGGTATGACGCGGCAGAAGCTGTATGACGACTATATCGGGAGTCACCCGGGAGGCTATTCCCGGTCGACGTTCAGCCGTCTGATGCGTCTGTATGTGGCGCAGATGCACCCTATAGCGCATCTGGAACACAAGGCCGGCGACAAGATGTATGTCGATTACGCAGGCGACCGTCTGGAGCTGGTCGACCGTGACAGCGGCGGGATCATCGCCGTGGAGGTGTTCGTGGCCATACTGCCTTGCTCACAGCTTACATATGTTGAGGCCGTGATGAGCCAGCGCAAGGAGGACTTCATACGGTGCTGTGAGAATGCGCTTCATTTTTATGGCGGGGCACCGGCGGCCATCGTGCCAGACAATCTCAAGGCTGCCGTAAAGAAGCGCAAGCCGTTACGAGGCGGAGCTCAATGAGGATTACGCGGCCTTCGCCGAGCATCACGGTTGCGCAGTCATACCGGCACGCGTGCGCAAGCCGCGCGACAAGGCCTGGTGGAGGGCGCCGTCAAGCTCATCTACCGCAGCATCTACCCGTTGGTGCGACAGCGCACTCATCATGATCTTGTGTCGCTGAACGCCGCTATCCGTACGGCGCTGGAGCTTCACAACAACGCCCGCATGAGCGGACGCCCTTACAGCCGCCGCGAGCAGTTTCGAGGATCTGGAGCGCATGTACCTGCGCCCGTTAAATCCCATAAGGTTCGAGCTGGAAGGAACGGCATACCGCCACGGTACAGCGCAACGGGCACGTACGCCTTGACCGCCACTACTACAGCGTGCCCCACCGTCTTATCGGCCGCAAGGTCAACATACTGTATGACTCACGTACGGTTGAGATATACTGCGGCGGAGACCGCGTGGCCGTACATCCCAGAGGATGGCGCCCGTACGGGTATACCACGGAGCCGAATCACCTTGCCTCGGCTTTACACCGGACCTGAGCGGATGGAGCGTCGAGGGCTTCCTGAGGCAGGGGGCACGCATACATGCCGACGTAGAGGACTTCCTGCGGCATGTCATAGAGTCAAAGACCCATCCCGAACAGGCCTACAAATCCTGCAAGGGCATACTGTCGTTCGCATCCAGGGTCGGCAACGACCGCCTTGCTGGTCAGCCTGCCGCCGCCAGCCGCATCCTCCGGACTCTACAACTACAGCGCCGTCGACTCGATACTGCGCAGCCGTCATGACTGCCTCGATGACGACACCCTTCCCGGGTCAAGAGTGCGAGGAGAGCGCCCAGATGCCCCGGCATGCAAACATACGCGGGAAGGAATACTTCAGGTAACATATCAATCCAACAATACATACAACAATGGAAATGAACCAACAGACACTCGCCCGGATGTCGCAGATGCGGCTGCTGGGCATGCACGCGGGCCTTCCGCACATCAATGGAATCGTTCAAAAGCGAAGGCATGACAACAGACCAGTTCGTGGCGTGGCTCGTGGAAAATGAATGGGACGACCGCACCAACCGGCTTATACAGCGCCTGCAGAAACAGGCCTCGTTCCGTTACCGCGCCTCAATCGAGGAGATAGACTACTCCCTTGAGCGCGGCCTTGACCGGAACCTGCTGATGCGGCTCTCCGAGATGACCTTCGTCACCGAGCCACGCGACATCTTCATCACCGGCAGTGCCGGCACCGGCAAAAGCTACATAGCAACCGCTCTGGGCTACCGGGCATGCCAGAAAGGGATGCGCGTGCTATACGCCAGCACAGCACGCCTGATGGGCCAGCTGAAGCGCCGCAAAGGCAAAAGGCACGATTCTTACCGAACTGAAAAGGATCGAGCGTACCGACCTTCTCATCCTTGATGACTTCGGCATACATCCTTTCGATGCCGCCGCGCGATCCTCACTGATGGACATAATCGAGGACCGGCACGGACGACGAGCCACCATCATCACCTCCCAGGTTCCCGTATGCGACTGGCATGACGTGATCGGAGAGAAGACGATCGCCGATGCGATCCTCGACAGGATCGTGCACCACTCGATAAGGATAGAGCTCTTCGGAGAGTCCATCCGCAAGTTGCAGAATAAAATCAAATGATTATTTTTGTAAATAAATCTTAATTATCAACACGCCATCAGAATCCCCCAGACCCTATTGTCAACCCCTGTAAAAACTGTCCAAAAATCACAGGTTATCAATGGGGGTCAATTTAAATAATCCATAGGGGGTCAATTTGTTGAGAATATCCATGGAGTCATCCTCCGTTATGTTGTCACTCTTTCACTTCTCCGGTTTCCTCATCGATGTTTTCTGCCGGTTTTTCCGGCTTAGGGGGCGCCGGAGTGGCCACCTTTTTTGCCTGACGGCTTGCTGCCGCTGCGGCTTTCTCTCGAGCCTCGATGGCTTTCTGTTTGGCCGCTGCTGCCTGTCGGCGATCTTCGATGGGCTGCATGAATGCTTCCTGAACGGTCGTTGTGCCCTCCTTGATCGCATTGGCCAAGGCCCGGAGTTCGAATACGCGCTCCTTGTCGATTTCCTCTCGCTTTTTCAGCTCGAGGTACTCCAGAAGAAGCTCCTCTGTCACTCCCAGCTTGCCGAAGTAGTCTACCATGCGCTGACGGCTCGTTTCGAGATCGAGAGCCTGTCCCATGGCTACCTGCTTTACGTCTGCGATCACACGCTTTGTCACGGCCTTAGGCACAACTTTTAGCACGGCATTTCGGAACGCTATGGCCGATGCAGCGTTTCCGGTCACCACCTGCATATCCTCGCTGTATGTCCTGCCGTTGCGATCTGTTATGCGTCGCTTTACCTCCACACTCACCGCCACGTTGGTTTCGAGGTCGTGACATACGCCTTGCGCCGTGATTGTTTTGCCGTCGTTGCCGATGATGCGCGTCTGCACCCGCAGGTTGCCCCACGCTCCGGCGATGATCTCGGCCATCCTGACCGACAGCCCCTCGATAGTATTGCCGCCACCTTCGCCCTTGCGCCGGAGGATGTAGAAACAATCCTCTGCCGTTTCAGCGTCGAGCGTAGCCAGCGTGGCAATCTGATTCAATACCGTCGGCAGGTGCCTCGGATATTGTTTCGCCGTGGCGATCTGCATATCAACCTCACTGCGATTGATGGCCTGCAGTACTTCCGCCTGCTTGATTTCAATGATTTCGTTCATTGCTGTTTTTGTTAAATGCGGTCTAAAAGCTTTCCGCGTTGCTTTGCGGGAGAGGCGGGAGTCGAACCCGCAATGTGTCGCCTACCACACTCCCTCGTATTCTCGGCACCTCCCGGCTACGGGCTTGTCGCTCTACGAGTGGCGCGCCTGCCATTATCGCTACTCTCCCTTGTGGCCTGTCGCGTCCGCGTTGCACGGCTGCGCGGCAGGCCTGTATTGGTTATCTACTTTCCACACACGCACCTTGCGTATGCGTCCGCGATGTCAATGTGCTACTTTGTTGGTGGCCGGACGTGGACTCGAACCACGGACACCCCGGCGGATTGGTTACCGCGCGGTTGCTCTGCCAACTGAGCTATCCGGCCTTTTGCCGGGGAGCGGGAGGCTGTGGCCTCCTCATGAGTGACGCTCCTCCCCGGCAGTGTGCCGCCCGGCTGCTTGCTTCGGGCGACAAACGATTGATAACGATTTGACAAAATGTCGGTTTTGTCGCACTCTTGCGACGGGCGTCCTCACGGATTGACCCTCTTTTTTTTACCTTAAAAATTATACCTCTTCGCGACAGCTCTCTGTCGCAGGGATCCTCCCGGATAGCCCTGTATTTGTCATAGGAAGGAATACCATAGTTTACGTATATCCTTGCCTTGATACCTGTACTTGTTGTCTATGGCGCACATTCGCCTCTTGATTCTTCCTGCTTTTACCAGCCGCCAGAATGTGGTACGTTCGACGCCAAGCTTCTTGGCCGTAGTGGTTGTATCGTACCATCCGTTATCCGCCACGTCCGGAGGAGTAGGACTGTACCTCATCGCGCTTCCTTTTTAGCATGGTACATCGGATTCGGAGCCTCATCCGTCTTCTTGCATTCGCGGTCATACGCCATGAGCCACTTGTCGGTTTTACTCCATCGGTCATAAAGCCTGATCGATGCCCAGAATGCTCCGACGGATATAACTTTTGAGCCGACCAACACGGCAAACCACCAATCGCTACCATCTTCCTCCAGCCCGGCCATCAGGCAGATTATCGAGATCACCACAAGTGCGAACAATATCAGCGACTTTGCAGCGCTCTTCGCCGTTTCTTTGATTGTTGTCTGTTTCATCGTCTTCGTTTTAGTTTGGGTTGTAAAGTCCGGCGTTGATGACGATTCGTCTTATACCGGGCACGGTCATTTCATACTTGTCTGCTATCACCCGGAAGAGCCTATGAGCTGCTGCGCCGGGAGCCGAATTTGAGAGCGTCAGAAAGTCGTTGCAGATAGCTCTGTGCTTCGCGTCTCTCGCTTTCTCTGCGTCTGTTCGTAATTCTGCTGTAGGAGCCATATCTGTTATGTTATTTGATTTGTTGATTTTTCTTTAGAATTTACGCCGGAGATCCAGCAGGCTTATCGACAGTTGTATCTTCTTGCTGCCCTCTACCGTGTACTGCATCGGATCGCCATCTTCGGTCGGGTTCTCCGGAAGCTGGATGAGTCCCATCCATTCCACCATCGAGGCCGGCACGGGGAAGGCAAGCTCTCTTTCTGCCGTGCCACACTTCGCCCGGAATATCATTACTTTCGTTTCCTCATTCATCGCTGTTGCTTTTCGTTCATTTCGTCGATTCTTTTCTTCTCTGCGAGTGCATCTTCAAGCACTCTCTCTGCCTCCTGCTCGCTGATTCCTGCTTCCGCCGCAAACCGCTTGGCGTCCAGTTTGGGCGCAGAGGGGGGGGGTAATTTACTCATATTTAACAACTTGCATTATTTATTAGCTAACAGCTTGGCAATATATGCCTTGTCTTTATTTGTCAGCTCCATGTTGGTGGAGCATTTCAGGCTGATCACGTATCCGTGGCCAAGGATCTCTATGGCTCTATTTTCCATTCCTGCCCCCATAAGCGCGAGGGCGAGATTAACCTTTTGGGCGATTGCCTCGTTGAAGTCCTTGCGTAATTCAGTGTTGATTCTGCACAGTTCCGCGTTCTCTTTCTTGAGTTCGTAACTGCACTCAAATTCGCGTTTAGTCTCCTGTTTGGCTTCACGCGCCATCGTTTGAAAGCGTTCTGCTTGCTTGGTGAGGTCGTAAATCAAGCACGTCGTATCGCTATTGGCCTTCTTCATGGCCTTGCAAAAATCTTCTTTGCCGATAGCGTCCGATGCTACCATATAGACCCGCTCGATCTTTTGGTATTCCTCTGCCTCGATAGGCTTGCCCGTCAAGGCTTCATATTCGCTCTGTAACATAATCGTTGTAGAATTATTTGTCTTATTTTACTTGGGGTTTGATGCTAAATTTTTTGAGCTGCCTGATCTCTCTTTGCAGGCGTTTCGCACGTGTGGCTTCCTCCTCTGCAAATTCGGGTTTGTCGGTTTTGTAGAACTCGGCCAGCTCCAGTGCTTCGGCCATCGCCTTCTGCTTCCGGCTTATCATATGCCGTATTTTGACAGTATTACCGCCCTTTACGGTCTCAGCCACTTGCCCAGCGTATATCTGTGTAATTGTCGCTTTCATTGTGATTTGTTGTTGTGGAGTTATTTGTTTTAACTTTTTTGTTTAATCTCGATTTTATTTCGTATTTTTGAGGCGTGTTTATTAACCCGTTTCAAAATCACAATGCAAATTTATATCAAATGATATAATTAAACAAGTAATTAAATATTTTTAACTTATCAAATGATATGACAACTTCATCCACGGAGGTCGTCTCTCGCATACGAGAGATCATGAATCGTTTAAGTCTAAATCAGAGCCAGATGGCAGAACGAATTAATATCCATCAGCCCAATCTGTCTGCCATCTTGCGCGAAAAGCGTCCATGCGACGAAGCTGTAATAAACAAGATTTGCATATCACTTGATATAAGCAAGAGTTGGCTCTTAACCGGCGAAGGCGAAATGCTCAAAGATCTTGGTGAGTCGGTCGATGAACCGGAGGCCGAAACCTCACACGCGCGCGAATCCTATAAACTTGTGCCGCTCATCAATATCGATAGCGTCGGAGGTGTTCATTCTCTCAATCTGATTGAGCCTTCGGAACAATATCCGATAAAGCTCCTCCCGTTCACCGACGCCCGCGAGGGAGACGTGGCCATCATCCAGACCGGCAACTCCATGTCGCCGACCATCCCGCCCGGATCCGTGCTGCTGATCCGCAAGGTCGAGGATTGGCAGGAGTATTTCGGGTATGGCAACATATACGTCCTTTGGCTTCGTGACGGCCGACGCATAACCAAAGAGGTTCGCCGCTACGATCCCGACCCTAAGAACTACGTTTGGTGCGTATCATACAACCCCGACGTAGCCGACGAGGAGCTGCCGCGCAACCTTATCCGCGGCGTTTGGAAAGTCATAAAGTATCAGGCCGACTTCGGTTGGTAAAAAACATTATTTACCTTAACACTCATATCATCATGGCATCGGATCCCATTTTTTTCTTAAAAGGCACCAACGGCCAGCTTGCCGTCTACAATTCTCACATTGTGATCACTCGCAAAGGCGTACTCGGATTCATGACACATGGCACCGCCGGCGAGAAGTCATTCCCTTACACCACCATTCAGAGCGTCCAAATGAAACGCGGCGGCATGCTCGCAAACGGGTATCTCCAGTTTGGTATTCAGGGAGCGATCGAACGGCGCGGAGGCGTGTACAATGCCGCGGACGATGAGAACTCTATCGTATTCGCAAAAGCCAACAACGAGCTGGTCGAACGCATCAAAGAATTCGTTCAGGATAAAATATTCAGCAATCAGCCCGGGATGACACCGCCGCCAGTCCCCACTCAAACAGCCCCAACAATCTCCGCTGCTGACGAAATACTCAAGCTGAAACAGCTTCTTGACGCCGGCATTCTTACGCAAGAAGAATTCGACACTAAAAAGAAACAACTCCTCGGCATTTAATCTATTATCAAAATTTAATTGTTATATTTATGGCCGAAAAACAATATAACACAAAAGTTTCGTTGACAACCACCGCAACAGATAATCGCAACAGGCAGTATAAATTCAATATCGAATTCTATATTTTTGCCGAAGGTGACCGACAGATAGCCTACTGTCCGTCGCTCGACTTGTCGACGTCGGGAGCGTCTTTCAACGATGCAGTTTCAGCATTCTACGAATGCTTCCAGCTCTATATCGAAACGTGTGTAGACAATGGCACTCTGTTCGATGATCTTGTAGCTCACGGATGGAAGATCACCCAACGCACCTTGCGAGCCCCTGCATTCAGTACACTGTTGAAGAAGCCGGAGTTGAAACACCTTGTCAACTCAGGCATCGGGTTTGAAAAGATTGTAGCACCCGCACAAATCGCAATGGCATAATGGGTGCATTGTCAAATGTGAGCATAGCGCAATTTCGCGCCGTGCTCACCATGCTTGGGTTGCGGTGTGTCCGCACCAAAGGAGGTCATGAGGCTTGGCAGGAAGAAGGCATGTTCCGGCCTGTCATTTTCCAGACCCATGTAGATCCCGTTCCAGAGTTTATCATCAGGTCTAATATTCGCACTCTTGGAATCACCCGTGAGGAATTCATTCGTTTGCTCAACTCATAACCGACATAATGAATAACCGTCTGCGCCAAATCATCGAATACGCTACCGGGGGCAATCAGACCGAATTTGCCGCCCTTATGGGATGGTCACCACAATACCTCTCCCGCCTCATATTGGGGCAGGGAGGCATCGGGATCCGACCCATAGTCGCGCTACTCGAAAAATTCCCAGACATCAACGCCAGATGGCTCCTCCTCGGCGAGGGGTCAATGCTGACGTCGGCGGTCGACGCCGCCAAGGAACACCTCCGTCAGCTTCTCACCCTCGAGCAATATTTGCCGGTCATGACTGCCGAAGAGATCCATCAGCTGACCGTCGAAGGGCGTACAGATTTTCCGGCTGAAACGATCTCCTGTTGGCAACAACAACTCGACAAGAAAAATAATTTCATCAACGACGCCATCAAACGCTCATCCTCATGCAGTCACCCGACAGTCAAATAATCGTCCTCCGTTTTTTCGAGGCTCTGAGTCGCCTCAAGACCGACAAGGTCATTCGCGGCACCAAATCATTTACCGACCGCTATGACATAAACCGGCGCAACCTCCACACCCTCTCTGCTGATCCCACCCGCGACATATTCCAGCCGTCGTGGCTCACGTATCTCGTAAGGGATTTTCACATTTCCCCCTCGTGGCTCCTCGTTGGAGAGGGCAATTTTTACACTCCCGGTTGGGATGCCGAATCCATCCGAACCGGACTCACAAAATACTAAAACAAGCAATTCACAAGCAAACAAAAAATACAACTTTGTAACAAACTGATTATTAGAATGTCTGCTGGCAAGATTACACGCCTGGAAAGCGTGTAGTCGCCAAAAGCGGCTCGGGGGTTCGAATCCCCCTCGCTCCGCAAGTAAAAGCCTTGAAAATCAGATAAATGCAAGCTGATTTCCAAGGCTGTTTTTACGTTTATACGTAAAGTTTAAGCATTAAAGTTTGTGAGCCGGAGGCGGAGTTGGCCGGGGCTATTTTACGCGGTCGGGATGTTTTGCAAGGAATTCTTTCCATGTGCGTGGTCCGGCTGTGGCTGCCGGACGCTGCGATTCGTAGAAGTGGCATAATGCCGCTCCGAGTGCGTCGGTGGAGTCGAGTTGTGGCAGCAGATTGGCTTCGGGTATGGCGAGGATGCGTCGCAACATTTCTCTGACCTGTTCTTTGGATGCTGCTCCGTTGCCTGTGATAGCCATCTTTATTTTGCGTGGTTCATACTCAGTGATGGGGACATCGCGGCTCAGGGCTGCTGCCATGGCAACTCCCTGGGCGCGTCCGAGTTTGAGCATAGACTGCACGTTTTTCCCGAAAAAAGGTGCTTCGATAGCCATTTCATCGGGCAGGTATTGGTCGACAAGCGATAATATGCGGTCGTAAATACGTCGCAGCCGAAGGTAGTGGCTTTCGAATTTGTTCAGCTCAATGATACCAAGGGCTATCATGGCCGGTTTCTTTGACTTCACACCCAATATGCCGTAGCCCATGACATTCGTACCCGGATCCACTCCGATTATAATCCGATCCCACTCTTTAAGGCTGACAGGGCTGTCGCCGGGAGTCTTGACGGAATTCATATTTCGATCTGTTCCATTGGGGTTGTGAAATGCAGCAGGCGTTCCCGCCCTATTTCTTCAGCCAGCAGGCCTATGAGTGAATGGCCGATGGTGTTGATCCAGTCGTTTGCTGCCGATGCGTTTTCGGCACGAAGATGTAGCGCATACGCCTCGGCTGATGGATCGGGAGGCTCGCTCAGTCTCATAAGCATGGCGTCAGTAATCATTCCCGAGGCGAGTGCCTCGGGAATGTATGTCAGACGCAGCCATGACAGAAATCTGTCGGCGTGCTGCCGTTCTACATAAAATGTAGTATTAAAGATTGCTGCCGACAACACCTACCAATACAAGAAGGATATACAAAAGGCTGATTCCGAGTCCGATGAAAAAACCAAGCTTGGTCCATTTTCCGGCGTCGGCCGATGACTGCTGTGCGCCGGCATAGTTGCCTATGCGGAACTGGCTTTCGACTTGCGAGGCTTTGATAATGCCTACAATGCCAAACGGGAGACAACAGAAAAGTGTCACGAGGATTGACTCTACGAGCCATGTTTTCGGGCATACCGCAGTTTCGGGCTGTTGAGGCGCGAAGGGAGTCTGTCCGCCGAATGGCGACTGGGGTTGTTGCTGGCAGTTGGTGAAGCCTCCGTTGGGAAGTGTCGACGGAGCCTGGGCACCTCCGAGAAGGTATGCGCTGAGTTCGGGCACCTGTCCGGCCTGAGTCCATTCGGTCATGCCTTCACACCATACGAGCGACGACGGGGTGATGCCTCTCGAAGCGAGTTCTTCAGGAGTGAACGGTCCTTCCTGCTGTCCGTTGTTTGCGAGATAATATTTCATTGCTTTATATTATGTGGATTATTGAATATTTGTTTTTCAAGTTTACGCCGTCGGATGAAGCGCGGTATGAACTGCAGATGTCTCAATATGGCGAGCGGCAACCCATAATAGCATGTCATGATGCGGAATCGTTCTATAAGCGAGGCGCGCCGATTAGCCGTAGTCGTACCCTCGGCAAGATAGTCGACCAATGTGCGGTCGACATACACGTTGTGGCGTGAGTGTTGCAGGCATCGGATACACCAGTCGTAATCAGCCGAAAAGCGATATGATGTGTTGAACGGGGAAGCTATCCTGGCAAGCACGACAAACGCCTGATGGCAGACAAGCATGCCCTTGGAGAAACTTGACAGTGTCAATTGAGGTGGGGCGGTGAGATGTCGTCCGGCGAGCCTGTTGCCGTCTTTGTCGACGATGTCGGTCTGTCCGTAGACGATACCGGGTAGGTTGTTGCTCTCGATGGCTCTGCTGAGCACTGAGAGTGTGTCGGTGTCATGAAAGGCGTCGCCGGCATTGAGGAATATCAGATATTCTCCGGCGGCAAGGTCGAGTCCTTTGTTCATGGCGTCGTATATGCCGCTGTCGGGTTCGCTGATGATGGTCACATTGATGTCGTCATACCGTCCGGTTATCTCCGCGGCCTTTTTGGGAGTGCCATCCTTTGAGGCTCCGTCGATAATGAGATACTCAAAGTCGCGGAAGTCCTGCTCCATGACAGAACGCACGGTGCGTTCTATATCGCCTACGGCGTTATAGCTAACTGTGATGATTGAAAATATAGTGCTGCGGCCAGACATAGTGTCGGTTATTTTACCATGATTTTACGCGCCCAATGCGAGCACTTCACAATGTACACACCGCGTTGCAACTCAAGCTGCGCCGAATCTCCGGCCTTAATCTCCAGTCGCTTGATCAGCTGACCTGTGATGCCATAAATATGAAACGTTTCAGACTTCCCGGTTGCAGCGTTCAGTGTCAGCATGCCTTCGCCGACCATGATATCAGGCATACTGACGCGTGCGGCCATGGACTCCCTTCCGTCGGCCGATAAGCCATCGGGCATAGCGGCTGACAGCGGAGCCGTAATGGCCGCCATGATAAGAAAGGCTATTATGGCACGGTGTCTCATACAGTTGATCTTCTGATATATCACTGCTCGCAGGGAGGGGTCACATGTGGGCATAGATCTCGTTTAAGTCTTGTCGTGAATGTGACATGGCGGGCAGGGTCATGAACTGAAACGCTATATCGTTGATTTGGCAAAAATACTAATTCGCGATGAATGTACAAAATATTCGACACCTAATTTCAGTCTATATTTTGCAAATTGCCTAATAATTCGTAATTTTGCCACCCGATTTAATCCTATTTCAGAAAGATAATGGAACAACCAGCAGTGGCACTTGACCTGCTTATAGAGACCAGTTGGGAAGTCTGCAACAAGATAGGAGGCATATACACCGTGCTCTCTACCAAAGCGGACACACTCCATGAACTATATAAAGACAAGGTGATATTCATCGGCCCGGATGTGTGGTCGGAGCAGAATCCCTCGCCATATTTCATAGAAAATCCGTCGGTACTGAAAGGGTGGGCTTCGACAGTGTCGTTGCCTCACGGCATCAAGGTGCGCACCGGACGCTGGGACGTGCCGGGCAAACCAATCGTGATTCTTGTCAAGTTTGACACAATGTATGCGCTCAATGACACCCTCTTCGGAGAGATGTGGCAGCGGTTTGGAGTCGATTCGCTTCATGCTTATGGCGATTATGGAGAAGCGTGTGCGTTTTCTCACGCAGCGGGCATTGTCATCGAGTCGTTATGCTCCTATTGCAAGGTCGGGCCACGATCGCATAAAAATGTCATAGCCCACTTCGACGAGTGGACAACCGGCATGGGGCTTCTATATGTGAAGTGGAAACTCCCTCAGGTGGCCACCGTATTCACCACTCATGCCACAAGCATAGGCCGAAGCATCTGTGGCAACGGCAAGCCGCTCTACGGACAGCTTCAGAACTATAACGGCGACCAGATGGCCCGGGAACTCAATATGGAAGCCAAACATTCGTTGGAAAAAACAGCTGCTCATCAGGCCGATTGCTTCACAACGGTGAGCGAGATCACGGCCATAGAGTGTGAGCAGCTTCTCGATCTGCGCCCGCAGGTTGTCACGCCCAACGGATTTGAGAAAAATTTTGTGCCGCCGCGTAGCCGCTTCAAGAAGGAGCGCCAGTCGGCACGCAAACTGATGCTTGAGGCCGCGTCGGCACTTGTGGGCCGCACACTGCCTGAACATACGATGATTGTAGCCACATCCGGTCGATGCGAATACCGCAACAAGGGTATAGATATGTTCCTTGACGCGATAGCCGCGCTCGGGTTTCGCGCTCCCAGACGCGAGACTCTTGCGTTTGTCATGGTGCCGGCATGGTCTAAAGCGGCTCGTGAGGATCTTGTCAAAGCATTGGAGTCGGATCACAAAGGTTGGCATCGTCTGCCGGATCCGGTGATGACCCATACGCTCAACAATCCCGACAGCGATCCGATTATCAACCGCATCCATGCCATAGGTTTTACGAATTCGGCCGACAGCCACGTCAATGTGATATACGTACCATGTTATCTCAATGGCACCGATGGCATATTCAACACCGAGTACTATGACCTGCTCATCGGCATGGACGCCACCGTGTTCCCGTCGTATTATGAACCCTGGGGGTACACTCCGCTTGAGAGTATCGCGTTTGGTGTTCCGACTGTAACGACTTCACTCTCCGGATTTGGACAGTGGATATTGTCGACTACCGACAATCAGTTGTATTCATGTGGAGTCAATGTCATAGGCCGTGGCGACTACAACTATTCCGAGGTAGTCGACAATATAGCGCGCACCCTTGCAGATCTCAACGAATGCGATGAAGAGGAGACCGCTAAAATATCATCGGCGGCCATGCACACCTCCTCGCGCGCGGCCTGGAGCTATTTTGTAGCATATTATATCGATGCCTTCGAAGTGGCTCTTGCCAACCGCAACACCAACCGTAAATAAAACAGAAATATAAATCACAATTTTATCAACATAATGAAAATACAGGTAAGCAACTCCAATGCCCCCGTCTGGCATGAGGCTACTGTAAGCGCAGATCTCCCTGCAAAGCTCAAGCCTCTTGAAGTCATTGCGAAAAACCTTTGGTGGGTTTGGAACAGCGATGCTAAGAACCTTTTCCGCGACATCAATCCCGACATGTGGAGAGCCACAGGTGAGAACCCCGTAATGCTCCTGCAGCGTCTTTCATCCGAACGTCTTGAAGAGATGCTCAAAGACTCCGAGATGATGGGTCGCATAGAGAGCGTCTACAAAAGTTTCAACGACTACATGGCGACTCCCATGCGGTCAGACATACCCTCGGTATCATATTTCTCGATGGAATATGGTCTGTGCAACTGTCTGAAGATCTATTCCGGCGGTCTTGGTGTTCTTGCCGGCGACTATATAAAGGAAGCTTCCGACAGTCGCGTTGACATGACAGCCGTCGGCTTCCTTTACCGTTACGGATATTTCACCCAGACTCTGTCGGTCGATGGCCAGCAGATAGCAAACTACGAGCCTCAGAACTTCAACCAACTCCCCATCGAGCAGGTGACCGACGAGGATGGCAAGCCCGTAATACTTGAGGTGCCATATCCCGGACGCATCGTCTACTCGCACATCTGGCGTGTGAACGTAGGCCGCATGAAGCTCTACCTCATGGATACGGATTTCGACCTCAACAGCGAATATGACCGCTCGATCACCCACCAGCTTTACGGTGGCGACTGGGAGAACCGTATAAAACAGGAATATCTGCTTGGCATAGGCGGCATGTTGATGCTGAAGAAGCTCGGCATCAACTCCGATCTCTACCACTGCAACGAAGGCCATGCGGCTCTTCTCAATCTGCAGCGCCTGGTGGACTATGTTCAGGAAAAGGGACTTAACTTCAATACCGCACTGGAAATCGTGCGCTCGACTTCGCTCTACACAGTCCACACTCCCGTTCCCGCCGGTCATGACTATTTCGACGAAGGTCTCTTCGGCAAATATATGGGTGAATTCCCTGCGCGTCTTGGTATTTCGTGGGCGGATCTCATGAACATGGGTCGTGAGAATCCCGACACCAACGAACGCTTCTCCATGAGTGTGTTTGCTCTCAACACCTGCCAGGAGGCCAATGGTGTAAGCTGGCTTCACGGCGAAGTGTCGAAGAAGATGTTTGCAGGTATCTGGAAAGGCTATTCGTGGGAGGAGAGCCATGTCGGATACGTCACCAACGGTGTGCACATGCCTACATGGGCAGCTTCGGAATGGAAGTCGTTCTATGCCGAGCGTCTTGGAGAGCAAGTATTTGCCAACCAGAGCGATCCCAAGGCATGGGAGGGGATCTTCAATGTCAGCGATGAAGACATCTGGAATCTCCGCATGCGCATGAAGAACAAATTCATCAACTTCGTAAAGCGCGATTTCAAAGCCAAATGGCTCGCCAACCAGGGTGATCCGTCGGCTGTGATGAGCATCGTGGACAAGATCAATCCGGATGCCCTCATCATCGGTTTCGCGCGTCGCTTCGCCACTTACAAGCGCGCTCATCTGCTCTTTACTGATCTCGACCGTCTGGCCAAGATCGTCAACAACGAGCGCTTCCCTGTACAGTTTGTATTCTCCGGCAAGGCGCATCCTGCCGACGGAGCCGGTCAGGGTCTTATCAAGCGCATTCTGGAGATCTCGCGCATGCCGCAGTTCCTCGGCAAGATCATATTCCTTGAGGACTACAACATGATTGTGGCCAAGCGCCTTGTTACCGGCGTGGATATCTGGCTCAACACTCCGACCCGTCCGCTGGAGGCATCCGGCACATCGGGCGAGAAAGCCGAGATGAACGGCGTGCTCAACTTCTCTGTGCTCGACGGATGGTGGTATGAGGGTTACAAGTTCGATGAAAAGGCCGGATGGGCTCTCACGGACCGCCGCACTTTCACCGATCAGGCCCAGCAGGACAAGCTCGACGCTGCGACCATCTATTCGATGCTTGAGAACGAGATCGTGCCTCTCTACTTCGAAAAAAACTCAAAGGGTTACTCGCCCAAGTGGATCCAGTATATCAAGGGTTCGATCGGACATATCGCGCCCCACTTCACCATGACCCGCATGATCAACGATTATATCGATCGGTTCTACAATCCCGAGAAGAAGCGTTCGACAGCTCTCAAGGCTGACGACTTCAAGCTTGCCAAGGAGATTGTGGCATGGAAGGAGAGTGTGGTCGAGAAGTGGAACGGCATCAATGTCGTATCGCTCGATATCAAGGAGGCCAACCCCAATCTCACCGGAGAGAAGCTCGACGTCACTGCTGTGATCGACACAAATGGCATCGGCAAGGATCTTGGTCTGGAATACGTGTCGTATCGCGTAGAAGACGGTGTGGAACACCTCTATGAGACAAAGCAGTTCAAGGTGACAAAGACCGATGGAAACGTTCTGACATACCATCTCGACGAGAAGGTACGTGATACAGGCGTGTTCCGCTATGGATTCCGTCTTTATCCGATCAACCCCAATCTCGCACATCGTCAGGATTTCGCGTTCGTACGCTGGATCTGATGAGACCTTGAAGCTGCGACAGCAGCTTCAGAGAAAGCAAATCGCCGGTCGGCCTTCAGGGAATACAAACCTGGTGGCCGACCGGATCTGTTTATGTCATGATGTCGGCCTGTATTGCACGAATATGATGTCGCAGGCTAATCATTTCAAACAAAAATCGAATGTTTGTGGTCGGAGGGCGAATTTTTTAGTAATTTTGCTAATAATTATCACGGAACTCACAAAATGGGATTTTTCGATCTATTTTCAAAGAACAACAAAAAGGAAACGCTCGACAAGGGGCTTGAACGCACCAAACAGGGCGTTTTCTCCAAAATAGCCAGGGCTATAGCCGGCAAGAAGAATATCGATGATGATTTTCTCGACGAACTTGAAGAGATCTTTGTAACTTCGGATGTAGGAGTAGACACGACGCTACGAATCATAGAACGGTTGCAGGCACGTGTGAAGCGTGACGGATATGTGGGTACATCCGAACTCAACCGGCTGCTTTGCGAGGAGATCGAGGCTCTGCTTGCCGATAAGCCTGACAACGCCTCGTCGGACGACTTCCGCCTTCCGGCATCCGGCTCCAGGCCGTATGTAATCATGGTGGTGGGAGTGAACGGCGCCGGCAAGACAACAACGATCGGTAAGCTCGCTGCACAATACAAAGCGGCAGGATACAATGTGATGCTCGGCGCGGCTGACACGTTCCGTGCTGCCGCGGTGGAGCAGCTTGAAGAGTGGGCCAAGAGGGCTGAAGTGCCTATCGTGAAACAAAAGATCGGGGCTGATCCCGCTTCGGTGGCATACGATACTTTGCAAAGTGCCAAAGCCCGTGGTGACATAGATGTGGTGATCATCGACACGGCCGGACGTCTGCACAACAAGAAAGCTCTGATGGACGAGCTGACCAAGATACGCAATGTGATGCGTAAGATTGTCGACACAGCTCCCGACGAAGTGCTCCTTGTTCTGGACGGTAGCACGGGACAGAACGCATACGAGCAAGCCCGTCGCTTTGCCGAGGCCACCGATGTGACCGGCTTGGTAGTGACCAAGCTCGACGGCACGGCCAAAGGGGGAGTGGTCATCGGCATATCCGAGAGCATGCAGATCCCTGTAAGATATATCGGGCTGGGTGAGGGCATCGCCGATCTTCAGGTGTTTCACAAGAAAGAATTCGTTCAATCCTTATTCGGATCCAAATGATGAAACCGCAGCGCGTGTGTCTTTACACTCTCGGGTGTTCGAAAAATCTGGTTGATTCGGAGCGCGTGTTGAAACGTCTGGAGGATGCTGGTTTCGAGGCTGTGCACGAACCGTCGTCGACATTGCGTGGAGATATAGTTATAATCAATACTTGTGGATTTATCGGCGATGCGAAAGAAGAGTCGGTCAATACGATACTTGATTTTGCGGCGATGCGTACCGACGGACGCGTGTCATGCCTTTATGTGATGGGGTGTCTTTCGCAACGCTATAGAGAGGAACTTGCCGCGGAAATCCCTGAGGTTGACCGTTGGTATGGCAAGACAGACTGGGATACGATTGTGAGCGATCTGTCGGCCCGCAATGCATTGCAGACACCAGTATTTGACCGCATGCTCACGACTCCGCCGCATCATGCATATCTGAAAATATCCGAGGGATGCAACCGTTTCTGTGCATTCTGTGCCATACCGCTGATCACCGGGCGTCACCGTTCACGTCAGGTCGGTGAGATAGAGCAGGAAGTAAGGATGCTTGTCGGACGCGGTGTCAGGGAATTCAATGTCATCGCTCAGGATCTGTCGGCATATGGCACAGATCTTGAAGGCTCCCACAGCAGACTGGCCGAGCTGATATCGCGGCTGTCGGATATCAAGGGAGTGGACTGGATCAGACTTCATTATGCTTATCCGGCGGATTTCCCTATGGACGTGCTTGACGTAATGGCACAGCGGCCCAATGTGTGCAATTATCTTGACATCGCCTTGCAGCACATATCAGACCCGATGCTCAAGGCTATGCGTCGCCACATAACCCGCAGCCAGACAATAGAGCTGCTTGACGAGATACGCAGGCGAGTTCCGGGCATACATCTGCGCACCACTCTCATGACCGGTTTCCCAGGAGAGACTGAAGAGCATTTTGAAGAGCTGATGGAGTTTGTAGCACAACAGCGGTTTGAGCGTATGGGTGCTTTCGCATACTGCGAGGAAGAGGGTACTTACTCAGCCCTAAACTATACCGACAACGTGGACCCGGAGGTCAAGCAGCGGCGCCTCGACCGTCTGATGTCATTGCAGGAGCGTATCTCGCAGGAGATACAGAACGAAAAGGTCGGGAAGGATCTTCGTGTGATGATTGACCGTGAGGAAGCCGAATACTTTGTAGGCCGCACTGAATGGGATTCGCCTGAAGTAGACCCCGAAGTTCTTGTCGAGAAGCATCCTTCTCTGCGTCAGGGTGAATTTTCCATGGTGAAGATCACTGAAGCACTACCGCACGAACTCATGGCAAAGGTGATATGATCATATCGGAAGAACATATAAAGGCGGCCTCCGTTTGTGTCGACCGCCGGATTCCTTTTGCTTTAGTCATACCGCCAGGCGCTATGAAGTCGATACTGTTCGCGTCGCTCTCGGATGGAGAATCCGCGCTTGAGCACGGCGGGAAGCGATTCAAACCGGGTTTTTTCGCGTCTTTTTTCGGCGATTCACCGTCGGAAGCTGTCTACATACCTGCTGAACTGACTGCCGGTCAGTTGCTCGACAGTGATTTTATAAAGACTTGCGGCGATATGCCTGAAGCTGAAACTGTAGCAGTGGATCGTTCGACAGATTTCATGAAATACTGCAGCTCGCTCAGAGAACTCACAGCCACACTGAAGAAGAACCACGGGAAGACCGTAATATCGCGGCTTATAGCTGTCGATTCGACTATAGATCCGATCGACGCATTCCGACGCTATGTCGACACTGCTCCAGGCGGCACATACCGATTTGTTTTCTATACTCCGGCCACCGGCCTGTGGATAGGGGCAAGCCCGGAACTGTTGCTCAGCCACAAATATGGTTCGGGTGTATTCTCAACAATATCACTTGCCGGTACACGCAAGCCATCGGATGATATGTGGGATACAAAAAACCGTGTGGAACATGATTATGTGACCGATTTTATCGATTTTCATTTCCGTAATCATAATCTTGAAACGGATATAGAACCTTATTCAGCGGTAGCATTCGGCAACATCGAGCATCTATGTGAGGTCATTTCCGGCAGGGGTGAGACAGACCCCATCAGTCTGCTCGATGATCTTAATCCTACCCCAGCACTGTGCGGTTTTCCTGTCGATCAGGCATTCGGCAACATTCTCAGCTATGAGATGCATGACCGGAAATGCTATGGAGGCATGGTTGGATTGGCCGATGACGACGGCTTTGCAGCCTACGTGGATCTGCGTAGCTGTCTGGTCACGCCATGCAAAAATGACACTTATCGCTATAATATCTACGCCGGTGGCGGCATTACCGAAGCATCCGATCCGCTCGACGAATGGAACGAAGCGGCAGCCAAGGCCAGAATGCTTTACCGGTCTGTGACTGATACGGATGCCGATGAGTCATCGGACGGCCTGTCGTTTACCGGTTATGATGAAGCTTATTCGCATACAGTAAGATGAGTCGCAGACCTAATGATAGCGCGCAGTGGCGCACAGCATTCGCAGTCATAACGGCTGTGGCGATAGTTGCTTTTGTATCGGTGCTGCCTCTGCGCAAACTCACCGACGGATTGATCGATGATTATAATCTGTTAGCTGATGTATCTGCTGTGATTGAATCACAAGAGCAATCCGATACTATCGACGTATTGCAAGACGAGGCTATCGATCCGCTGCTTCGGAAGGCGATAGCCGAAAGCCGTGATGCGGCGACAAACAAAACTGTTGCCGCCCGGGTTGATTCCGCTTTTGCAGCCATGACACTGCATACGACCGATTCGGCCGCTATGACGAAGCCGGATGCACAGGATACAGTGGTCAGCCTGCCGGATGCACAGCCTGCATTGCGCGATGAGAACGGCATTGTGGCCATAGAGGACTACACACCTTCAAAAAGCGGCCTGTCGGCTATGAGATCAGCTTTGATGTCGGGCCGTATGGTCAGAATAGCCGTAGTAGGCGACAGCTACATTGAGGGCGACATATTCACGCAGGATCTCCGGGAGAAACTACAGAGTCGCTTCGGAGGCAGCGGAGTCGGCTACGTCAGCATGCACACAGATTTTCCGGGATTCCGACGCTCGGTGCATCAGGGTGGATCAGGATGGAACGCTCACAAGCATGGCGAAAAGGGGACATTGAACGCATTCGTAGGGCTTTCACAGCACTATTTCACCCCCAAAGATGGTGCGAGAGCCTTATCGACATACAAGGGCGACAAAAAAATCAAACATGTGGATCAATGGGAGATCAGTCGATTTCTGTTTGTCGCCCCTGACGGTGCGACAGTGACCATGACCGATAGCGACGGAGAGAACCATACGTCAACATTCGCGCCGTCGTCATCCGTGCAGTCGATGGTAATAAACAAAATCACTGGTTCGATATCACTCTCTACCTCAACATCATCGATCAAGGCTCTGGGGGTATGGCTTGAGTCGTCGTCGGGAGTGTCGGTCGAATGCATGTCGACCAGAGGATTCTCCGGTCTGTCGTTAAGCAGCCTGAATTATGATCTGTGCCGACAGATGGACGAAAAGCTCGGATATGACATGATCATACTGGAATTCGGGCTGAATGCCATGTCGGCATCGCAAAAGAACTATTCGGTGTACTCGCGTGAAATGATCAAGGTGATACGTCATCTGCGCGAGTGCTTTCCCTCGGCTTCGATCATACTGATGGGAGTGGGCGACCGCGGACAGAAACGTGGCGGAGAGCTGCATTCGATGTCGACAGTAGGCAATATGGTGTCGGCACAGCGTGATGCAGCCCGTGAAGCCGGATGTCTTTTCTGGGATATCAGAGAAGCCCAGGGTGGTAATGACGCCGTAGTGGAATGGAGCCGGAAAGGATTGATTGGCAAGGATTACACACACATGTCGCATAAAGGAGGCAAAGTTCTGGCCGAGGAATTTTACAATGCCTTGATGATGCAATTGCAATGAAACACACACACACAACAATAACTGTAGCAACCACGCTGCTGATGATGTCGTCGGCACCGGTCATGCGCTCTGAACAATGCGTGGCCGTGACTGCCGATAATGACAGCATCTTGGAGGATTTTATTGACGACCAAGCTGATATGCGTCAGAATCCTGTAATAGAGAGCGAGCTGATCGAGCTGCCTTTTTCGGGTCATGTGCCGTCGTTTATCCGTCGCTCTAAAAACGCGATAAAAGACAATGGCGAGGACTTCTCGACTTTGTACAATAAACTTGCTTCTCCCGGAAGCAGGATAGATATACTTCACATCGGCGACAGTCATGTTCAGGCGGAGTTTTCCACTCAGGTGACACGCGATATGCTGCAGTTTGTCTATGGCGACGCCGGACGCGGCCTGGTGGCGCCGTTGAAACTTGCTTCGACCAATCCTCCGTCGGATTACAAGGTGGAGAGCACATCGTCATGGACAGCCACGCGTGCCATTAAGTCGGGAAGCGACGCCGACATGGGCTTTAACGGCCTTGCGTTGCGGCTTAGCGGAGCGACCGGCAATCTCACATTCGTCACCCGCGACGATGAGGACACGTTTGATCCGTTTGCCGAGATCACTCTCTTTGGAAAAGGCAAGATAGACGTTGTATCCGTGACGGATCAAGAAGGCAATTCCATACCATACGAATCTGTCTCAGAGAAAAACTGCGTCAGGATAACACTCGGAAGAAGTGTCAATGCCGCGACTGTACGTTTTTCGGCCACAGGAGGTTATGTTTATTATGGCTCGTATCTGTCTGGGTTGCGTCCTGGTTTGACCTACAGTGTGATAGGCAACAATGGGGCGACATTCTCGACGTATAATTCAATTGGCTCTTTTTCATCGGGCATATCATGTCTGGCTCCGGATCTTGTCATAGTGGCACTTGGTACCAACGAGGCCTTCGGCCGTCTTGACAGAGCCGCGCTTCGGTCGTCGCTACAGTCAATGGCCAACAATATACGCCGAGGGTCGCCTAAGGTGCCTATAATACTTGTTACACCGATGGAATGCCAGCGGCGCAGTTATGTCCGTCGCAAAGGACGCCGTCGCCGGGCGGCATCATACTCGGTCAATGCCAATGTAGCGGCATACCGTAACGAGATACTGGATTTCGGACGCAAACACAATATTGCAGTCTATGACCTTTATGATGTGGCCGGAGGAGAGGGTGCATCATCAAGATGGCTCGATGCCGGATTGATGGGAAAGGATCGCGTGCATCTGACCGCGTCGGGTTACCGACTGCAGGGAATGCTCCTTTATGAGGCTCTTATGAATCTTTTTGAACCAAAACAGTAGTTTACAAATATGTCGATCGACTTCCCGAATATACCTGATATAGACTGGCAGTTGCCTGATGTCGACCCTGAACGGATGGCGGATGTACTGCAGTATGACGCAGCCAATCCCTTGCTGTTCAATACCGGTCTGTTCATGCTTCTCTTCGCAGCCTTTATAGGCGTATATGCGCTGTTAAGCCGCTTCAAATACCTGAAGATGGTATTTGTCATACTGTTCTCTCTGTATTTTTATTATAAGTCATCGGCCGAATGCTGTTTCATCCTTTTAGGCGTCTGTGTGTCGGACTATCTGCTCGGCATAGGACTCGGTGCGGCTAAAAGAATATGGCTCAGAAAAGCGGTTGTGTTGATCAATGTGCTGATCAATCTCGGTATGCTTGCCTACTTCAAGTATTTCAATCTGCTGGCACAGACTGTGGCCGAATTTGCCGACAAAGAATTCGACGCGCTGGATATAATACTTCCTGCGGGCATATCGTTTTTCACGTTCCGGTCGATAAGCTATATAGTTGACATCTACCGTCGTCAGATTGAGCCGTGTCGCGATTTTCTGGCATACACGTTTTATCTGACCTTTTTCCCTCCGCTTTTGGCCGGTCCGGTGGTGAGGGCCAAGGATATGCTGCCTCAGGTGCATGCAAATCCAAGAGCCACACGCGCCATGATGGCCGAAGGATTGTTTCTTATTATCTGCGGTCTGGTGAAGAAGGTGGTTGTGGCAGATTATCTGAGTCAGAATTTTGTAGACCGTGTGTTTGACAGTCCGGCATTGTTCAGCGGCTTTGAAAATATGCTTGCCGTGTATGGTTTTTCAATCCAGCTATATTGCGATTTCTCAGGCTATAGCGACATGGCCATAGGTATAGCGTTGCTTCTCGGATATAATTTTCTCGACAACTTCCGTTCGCCGTTCAAATCGCAGAATCCTTCGGAATTCTGGCGCAGATGGCATATTTCGCTTTCTTCGTGGCTTCGCGACTATCTTTACATACCTCTTGGAGGCAACAGGTGTTCACGATTCAGAAAAAATGCCAATCTCATGACCACTATGGTGCTTGGAGGTCTGTGGCATGGCGCGTCGTGGATGTATATGATATGGGGTGGTCTTCATGGCTCGTTTCTGATCGTCCACAAGGAGATCAAGAGAGCGTTGCCGCCATGTCGGCCCACTTGGTGGCGAAGGGTGTTCAATGTGTTCATCACATTTAATCTGATCGCTTTCGCGTTCATGTTTTTCCGCGCCCGTTCAATGGAGTCGGTAGAGCAGATGCTGGGACAGATTTTCGGCGATTTCCATCTGTCGGTGGCTCCGGCGTTTGTCAGCGGCTATCTGGCGATAGTGCTTGTGATGGCGGGCGCTTTTCTGATGCATTTCGCTCCGGAGAACTGGACCCGCGGGCTCAAAGGATTGTATACACGTATGCCGCTGATCATTCAGACGGTGGTGCTGGCAATTGTGATCCTGATTATCATACAGGTGAGAGGATCAGACATCGTACCGTTTGTATATCTCCAGTACTGATCGTCTCAGAAATCAGACTGCCATTCGACAATCCGGCCGGGCATCGAGCGCTTCACATCGACAAGCCGCTGGTTGGATGATCCGCGGAAGAGCAGCGACCGGTCATGGAGGCGTTCTATAAACGGCCCGTCGACAAGCACGTCGATGTAGTCCAGGAGTTCTCTTGACACCTTCACGGCCATCAACTCCTCATAGCGGAATCCCGTATAAAGCCATATATTCCTCCCTTTGCGTTTCAGTTCGCGACAGAGGGGCATGATTTCCGCTGCCTGATAAACCGGGTCGCCTCCTGTCAGTGTGACGTCGGCGTCAGCTTCTTCAGTTATTTCTATCAACTGATCGGCCGACATCTCTTTGCCGGCATCCATAGGCCATGATTGAGGATTGTGACATCCGGGGCATTCGTGAAGGCATCCGGCAAAATAGATGGCGGTCCGGAGTCCCGGACCGTCCACCGATGTGCCTTCTATGATGTCGAGTATTCTCATTTGTGTACCACGCGATCGTTGAGTTCGGCAAGCTTGGCGTTGTTCCACCGGTCGGTAGTGCCGACGAGGTATCCGGTGATTCGCTGCAGCTTGTCGATATTTTTGCTTCCGCATTTAGGACATGTTTCGAGTCCGTCGTGCGCATCCTCGTAACCGCACTCCATGCAGCGGTTGCGGTTGTGATTGACAGAGCAGTAGCCGATGTTGTTACGGTCCATGAGATCGACAATGTCGGCAATAGCCTGCGGATTGTGTGTGGCATCGCCGTCGATCTCCACATAAAATATATGGCCACCGCCTGTCAGTTCATGATACGGAGCCTCTATTTTGGCCTTGTGGCTCGGGGAGCATTTGTAGTAGACCGGCACATGATTTGAGTTGGTGTAATATATCTTGTCGGTCACTCCGGGGATCACGCCGAAGCTTTTGCGGTCTTTGGAAGTGAATTTGCCTGAAAGGCCTTCGGCCGGTGTGGCCAGTACAGAGAAATTGTGCTGATATTTTTCAGAGAACTCGTTGGCACGGCTGCGCATGTGGCTTACGATACGCAATCCGAGAGCCTGAGCCTCCTCGCTTTCGCCATGGTGCGCACCGACAAGCGCCACCAGACATTCGGCGAGTCCGATAAATCCTATACCGAGAGTGCCCTGATTGATGACACTTTCTATGGTCTGGCCGGGTGTCATCTTATCACTGCCGTTCCACAGACGCGACATGAGCAGGGGGAACTGCTTGGCAAGAGCGGTCTTTTGAAAATCGAACCTGTCGCAAAGCTGACGGGCCGTGATGTCGAGCACATCGTCGAGCTTCTCCATGAAACGGCGGATGCGTTCTTCTTTATCCTGGATCATCATGCATTCGATGGCGATGCGGACTATATTGATTGTGGAGAAGCTGAGATTGCCACGTCCGATGGATGTCTTCTCGCCATAGCGGTTTTCGAACACACGTGTGCGACATCCCATGGTGGCTACTTCATATCTGTAACGTTCGGGATCATTGGCGTCCCATTTCTCGTGTTGGTTATAAGTGGCGTCGAGATTGACAAAGTTGGGGAAGAACCTCCTTGCCGTGACTTTACATGCAAGTTTGTAAAGGTCGTAGTTGCGATCGCCGGGCAGATAGCTTACTCCACGCTTTTTCTTCCATATCTGTATGGGGAAGATGGCGGTGGCTCCATTGCCTACGCCCTCGTAAGTGGATGTAAGCAGTTCGCGTATCACGCATCGTCCTTCGGCCGAAGTGTCAGTGCCATAGTTGATGGAGCTGAACACTACCTGATTGCCGCCGCGGGAGTGTATCGTGTTCATATTGTGAATGAATGCCTCCATAGCCTGATGAACACGCTCTACAGTGCGGTTGACTGCATGCTGCTTCATCCGCTCATCTCCTTCAAGACCATCGAGCGGTTGCGAGATGAAATCGGCGACTTCGGAGTCATACAGATGGCTGAGATCGGTGCCTGTGAGGTTTTCAAGTGTTTTCAGTTCCTCAATGAATGAATTGCGCACGTAGGGAGCAAGATAGAAATCAAATGCCGGAATAGCCTGACCGCCATGCATTTCGTTCTGTGCTGTTTCCAACGATATACATGCTATGATGCTGGCTGTTTCGATGCGTTTGGCCGGACGTGACTCGCCATGACCGGCGCAGAAACCGTATTTAAGTATGCGGTCAAGAGGATGCTGTACACAGGTGAGGCTCTTTGTCGGATAATAATCTTTGTCGTGGATGTGGAGATAACCGTTTTTCACGGCTTCTCTTGCTTCCTGCGAAAGAAGATAATCGTCGACAAACGGCTTTGTCGTTTCGCTTGCGAACTTCATCATCATTCCGGCAGGGGAGTCGGTGTTCATGTTGGCATTCTCGCGCGTGATGTCATTGTTCTTGGCTTCGATGATCTCAAGGAACATATCGCGTGTCTTGGCACGGCGTGCGATGCTACGCTGATCGCGGTAGGCGATATAACGCTTGGCCACTTCCTTGCGCGGGCTTTTCATCAGTTCTATCTCCACGCGATCCTGAATCTCCTCTACGGTCATGCGCTCTTTTCCGGTCACGCCTATACGATCGACAATCTTATGGATCAGAGCCTCGTCCTCTCCCATTTCGGTCTGAAGCATGGCCTTGCGTATGGCTGCCATTATTTTTTCTTCGTTATATCCCACGACGCGGCCGTCGCGCTTTACCACGATCTGTATCATTTTATCGGATTGTTTTTAGTTTTCCATTTGATGTTGCAAAAGTATTTATTCTTACAAGAACAGACAATTTTTCTCGACTAAAGTTTTCTACAACTTTTTCGTTTTGGATAACTTTTGAATGTGTTAAATTCTTCAAAACGCTACAACATAGGTGTTTATATTTCCGTTTTGGATAACTTTCAACTCCGGTGGTTAAATAAAAGTTTACATACAGATGCATCATCACATAAAACCTACAGTACTATGACGGTAAATTTTGTCGTAGTATCAGACCTTAAATATGTGTGGAATGTCATCATTAGCATTTGTTCTAAAGCACTACGACAAGTAATAGGTCGAATGTCGTCAAAATTTAGTAATTTTGCTGAACCAAATCCGAAAAAAAGATGGCTGAAAACACCGATAAATGGATATGCCGCGAGTTGATATCGATGCTGAAGAAATACGGCGTCAATGTAATCGTAGCGTCACCCGGATCGCGAAATGCGCCGCTGTTGGTCGCTGCAGCGAGAGAAAACGCCATAGAGGTGATACCTGTGGCCGACGAACGATCCGCAGCCTTCATTGCACTCGGATATGCGGCGGTGTCGGACGCACCGGTTGCAATCATATGCACATCGGGGACAGCCGTACTGAATTACGGGCCGGCCGTTGCCGAGGCTTTTTACAGGGCGTTGCCACTGATAGTGATATCGGCCGACCGCCCATATGAATGGATCGACCAGGATGACTCGCAGACCATACGCCAGCCAGGCACATTCGCCAACTTCACCAAGGGAAGCTATGATCTCAACGAATCAGTCACAGATGCCGATAAATGGTATGCCAACCGCATGATCAACGACGCCATGACCCTTGCCTTAAGTGGCCGAAAGGGTCCTGTCCATATCAATGTCAGACTTGACTGTCCTTTGGGAAGACAATCTGACAGCCGACACCCACAGCCAAGAAAAATAGCTACACTACGGCCAAGGGAGGATCTCACAGTCGGCGACGCACGAGTATATGGCCGCCAACTGGCATCACCGCGGAAAGTCATGATAATAGCCGGATTCATGACGCCAGACAGCCGTCTGAACCAGGCATTGGGACGGCTTGCACGGTTGCCGAATTTCGTGGTCATGACCGAGACCATCGCCAATATGCACAATCCGGCGTTCATAAGCCGCATCGATACCACGTTGAGCCAGATGACCGATGATGACCGACACACGCTCAAGCCTGACGTCGTGATCACTCTCGGAGGGGCATTGGTGAGCCGCCATATCAAGGACTACATAAGATCAATCGACAACGCCGAACATTGGAGCGTCGGCCATACACATACGACAGTAGACTGTTTCCGACATCTTTCACTACGCATCGAGATGCGCCCTGAAGTGTTCTTTCCACAACTGGCATCGGCTATGCAGCCTCATCAGGCCTCCTGCGATTACAGCCGACGCTGGGAACTGCTTGCGCGCAAAGCCGAGGCAACCCATCAGGCTTACGTCGGTTCAGCACCATGGAGCGACATGCGGGCATTCTCCGTTTTCATGCCGATGATTCCACGCAATGCCAATCTACAACTGTCAAACGGCACAGCGGTCAGATATGCACAGTTGTTTGCCACGCGCGACTATCACCGCTGTGACTGCAACCGCGGGGTCAGCGGCATAGACGGCTGCACCTCGACCGCAATAGGCGCTGCCATGGCATATCCGGGCATAACAGTGCTGGTCACCGGCGACATGTCGGCTCAATATGACGTCGGCGCACTTGCATACGCCTCGCTCGCTCCGCGGCTTCGCATCATTGTGATGCGCAATGGCGGGGGCGCCATTTTCAGATTTGTGGAATCGACATGTTATCTGGACGAGCTTGAGAAGTATTTTGCTCATCCCCGACAGTTTCCGGCCCGACAGATTGCCGAAGCTTACGGTCTTGATTATTTCGAGGCCGCTGATGAACAATCGTTGCGTGGCGTGTTCCGTCAATTTCTGTCGGCGCCGCGAGCCGCACTGCTTGCTGTCGATACGCCGGCAGAAGAGAGCGCACGCATACTGCGGAATTACTTCAACCGTAAATCGGAATATATAAATCATAAACAAACAGACATATGAGAAACTGGACAACCATCAAACAATACGAGGATATTCTTTTCGAACGATTAGGCGGCATAGCAAAAATCACCATAAACAGGCCGAAAGTGTACAATGCTTTCCGTCCGCAGACCAACATGGAGATGCTCGACGCCATGGCCTACTGTCGTGAATGCCCGGAAATCGGAGTGGTGATCTTAACCGGAGCCGGCGACAAGGCCTTCTGTTCGGGAGGCGACCAGAATGTAAAAGGCACCGGTGGATATATCGACTCCAATGGCGTGCCGCGCCTTAACGTGCTCGACCTGCACAAAGCCATCCGCTCCATACCCAAGCCGGTGATAGCGATGGTGAACGGTTACGCTATCGGAGGTGGAAATGTATTGCAGGTAGTGTGCGACCTCACTATCGCATCGGAAAACGCACGATTTGGCCAGACGGGTCCTAAAGTGGGCAGTTTCGATGCCGGATTCGGATCGTCGTACCTCGCAAGATGCGTAGGGCAGAAAAAGGCGAGAGAAATATGGTTTCTGTGCCGCCAGTACACTGCACAGGAGGCCGAAGAAATGGGAATGGTCAACAAGGTCGTTCCTTTCGACCGTCTGGAGGATGAAACTGTGGAATGGTGCGAAACCATACTGAAGCGCAGCCCGATGGCGATACGTATGATAAAGCGTGCGCTCAATGCCGAACTGGACGGTCAGAGAGGTTTAATGGAGTTTGCCGGAGACGCCACGCTTCTTTACTATCTGATGGATGAAGCCCAGGAAGGCAAGAACGCATTTCTTGAAAAACGTGACCCCGACTTTGGCAAGTTCCCCAAATTCCCCGGTTGACCGCCATGTTGAGAGCCTCATTCACGCCCTATACCCTGCACTTCGGATTTGAAGCCGTGACCTCGCGCGAATGTATGCGCAGCAAGTCCACATACTTTGTTAGTGTGTGGGACGACGAGCACCCTACGGTTGTCGGGACAGGGGAGTGTGCTTTGTTCCGCGGACTCAGTGCTGACGACCGCGAGGATTATGAAAGCGTATTGTCGGATATCTGCAGCAGGATCAACGCTGTAAAGATTGCAGACCTGACGGAATGGCCTTCGATTGTGTTCGGGATTGAAACCGCTTTGGCCGATCTGCGTAACGGAGGCAGGATGATGCCGTTTCCGTCGGACTGGACCGATGGCGGGTCAGGACTTCATATAAACGGGCTGGTATGGATGGGATCGGTGGAAGAGATGACCCGCCGGGCGGAGGAGAAAATCTCTGAGGGATTCAGATGCGTAAAACTGAAGATAGGCGGATGTGACTTCGAAAGAGAGCTGCATCTGCTCGAACAGCTTCGTCGCCGTTTTGCTCCTGAAGAGCTTGAGATAAGGCTTGATGCCAACGGTGCATTCGATGTTGACGAAGCGCTGCAAAAACTTCGTCGGCTAGCGACACTCGACATACACTCCATCGAGCAGCCTATAGCGTCCCGGCAATGGGATGCGATGAAGAGTCTCTGCAATGTATCGCCTATAGACATAGCTCTTGACGAGGAGCTGATAGGTGTATTTAGCGTGGATGAGAAGCGACGGATGATCGAATACCTCAGGCCGGCATATATAATCCTCAAACCGGCGTTGTGCGGCGGATTTTCCGGCAGCAGCGAATGGATTGAAGCCGCTGAAAATGTCGGCATCAGATGGTGGGTCACATCGGCATTGGAGTCCAACATAGGCCTGAACGCTCTTGCCCAATGGGTAGCCAGTATGAAATGTGATATGCCATCCGGACTTGGCACCGGCCAGCTATACACCAACAATTTCCGTTCGCCGGTAGAACGCAGAGGGGCGATGCTGTATTATAACCCTGCCATAGAGGCTGAACGTCCGGAAATAATAAGTAACTCTCGCTACACGCCATCGTTTTCAAGCAAAAATCACTCGAACAAATCTCAAAATATCACTCGCAGCTAATTTTTGCGAGTCACTTATTACCACCATGACGCGATCCTACCGAATCATCGATCCCGAAGGGCTGGCCGCAGCATTTGTCGAAGAATGGCAAAATGATAAGGACCATATAACGGCAAGGACGTCAGGCTCTACAGGCACGCCAAAAGATATACATCTTCTGAAAGCCGACATGGAGTTGTCGGCACGCGCTACATGCCATCACTTCGGCATCGGGCCGGAATCTGTGTTGTTCTGTCCGCTTTCGACAGACTACATAGCCGGAAAAATGATGATCGTCAGGGCTGCTGTAGCCGGCGCGACCGTGGTGGTGGAACGGCCTTCGTCCACGCCAATGGCGCATTGGACTCTTGACCGGGCGGATCTGACAGCCATCGTACCGTCGCAGATAGAGGGATTGCTCGCAAACGGCCGTGGCCGATTGCGATCGGTAATAGTCGGCGGAGCGCCTGTCACACCGGAGCAAGAACGCATTATGACTGATTCCGGCATTGATTTCCGTGCCACGTACGGGATGACTGAAACCTGTAGCCATGTAGCGCTGAGGCGGATTGACAGCCGGCGGTTTGAAGCGCTACCCGGTTTTAGTTTTCATACAGACGACCGCGGATGTCTTGTGATCGAGTCCGGATCGATGTCGTTCGGAAGGCTTGTCACTAATGATATAGTAAAACTGCACGACAACAAGTCATTTCAGTGGCTTGGACGATATGACAATGTAATCATCTCCGGGGGGATCAAGCTGTTTCCTGAAGAGATTGAACGGGAAATAGCACCATATACAGGATCTCACGCATTTTATCTGACCGGACGGAAGTCGGAACGATGGGGTGAGGAGCTGGTCATGGTGATCGAATGCGAAGATGTTGATATAGAAGCCATAGACCGCGCGCTTTCACTTCACATCGACCATCGCCATAAACCGAAGGGATATATCGTAAAGAGAGAACTCCCGCGAACTCCTACAGGCAAATTATTAAGGCATCGCATAAAATAATTTTTCTTTGCAAAAGTATTTTTATATTTTTGCGAGATATTTCATTATACTACCAATAATAATCCTCAATCAATAATATTCAATCTGATGAAGCAATTTTTCGTAAGCGTGCTCGGAGCATTGGCCGGAATATGGATTTCGGTGTTTTTGTTCGGATTGCTCGGCATCATAATGATAGGGGTCATGGCAGCCACCTCGGCGAGTGACAATACTATGGTGACAGTAGACAGCAACAGTGTGCTCAGAATAACTCTGTCAGGCGAGATCACCGACCGCAAACAACCGGTCAACATCATGAACGAGCTTACCGGTGACAAGCCTAAACAATATCCCCTCAATATGATGATCGCGGCGATTGAACATGCTGCCGAAGATGACGACATCGACGGCATATTCCTTGACTGCGCAGGAATATCGGCCGGAATGGCACAACTCCAGGCATTGCGTCAGGCACTGGTAAGGTTCAAGGAAAGCGGGAAGTGGATATACGCATACGCCGATACCTACTCTCAGGGTGACTATTTCGTGGCCACAGCCGCCGACAGTATCTTCATCAACCCGATAGGCATGGCCGACATACATGGGCTATCCTCCACCACTCTGTATTTCAAAGATATGCTTGACAAGATAGGCGTTGATGTGCAGGTGGTGAAAGTGGGTACCTACAAGAGCGCTGTAGAACCGTTCATGCTCAATCAGAGCAGCGAAGCCAACACAAGACAGCAGCAGGCCTATCTCGGCAATATCTGGAACGAAATCGCCGGCAAGATCGCCGAGGGACGTGGTGTGGATACGGCCGCTGTCAACAGTTGGGCCGACAGCTTCACTTTCTCTCTCGAAACAAGCGAACTGGCCGCACGTCATATAGTAGACCGTACGATGTACCGTCATGAAACGAACCGGATTCTGGTGGATGCCACCAGGCTGGAAGAGGATGATGATCCCCGGATGGTCGACATCTTGGACTATGCGACGATATTGTCGTCAAAAAAGAACCATGGCGACAAGACCATCGCGGTGCTGTATGCCGTAGGAGACATCACTGAATCAGGCAATGACGGCATAACATCAGACAGGCTCGTGCCGCAGATACTTGATCTTGCCGAAGAGTCGGATATCGACGGACTTATATTGCGTGTAAACTCAGGAGGAGGCAGTGCGTACGCCTCTGAACAGATATGGGAAGCTCTCGAACAGTTCAAGTCGCTCACAGGCAAACCCTATTACGTTTCGATGGGCGATGTGGCCGCATCCGGTGGCTATTACATATCATGCGGCGCCGACAGAATATATGCCGAACCTGTGACACTCACCGGTTCGATCGGCATCTTCGGCCTGATTCCCGATGCTCACCGGCTTCTCAACGACAAAATCGGTGTGCACACATCGACAGTAGCCACTAATAGAGGGCAGTTCCCCGGATTGCTGAATGCCATGACGCCCGACCAGCGCAACGCAATGCAGAGCTACGTGGATCGTGGTTACGAACTATTCGTAAAACGGTGTGCAGAGGGACGCGGCGTATCAGTCGACTCGATAAAAGCCATTGCTGAAGGCCGTGTATGGGACGGTCTGACAGCGTCACGCATAGGGCTTGTGGACAGGCTCGGCGGTCTTGACATGGCATTGGCCGACATGGCAGCCGAACTTGATGCTGCTGACAACTACAAGATCAAGGAGTATCCCGATCTGAAATTCAAATGGTGGGAAGAGGTGCTCAACATGAGCAGCAACATGAAGGCATCGGTGGTGGAAACTGAACTCGGACAATATGCCCCTCTCTACCGTATGGCCCGCGAATGCGGCCACCTCTCGGCTCTGCAATGCCGGATGGAATATATAACAATCCACTGACGCAACCTGCACTCATCCCTTTAAAACCTAAAGACTATTTGCTGATCATGGCCAGAAGAAAAGGACTTATACCGTTTCTGATTCTCTACCCCCTTTCGCTCCTGTACGGGCTGGGGGTGGCCGTGCGCAACATGATGTTTGACAAAGGGATTCTCAAACAGCGCAAGTTCAACATTCCTGTAATCGCCGTAGGTAATCTCACGGTGGGAGGTGCCGGCAAGACACCTCACTCCGAGCACATAATCGAGATACTCAAGGGGGAGTACCGGATCGGGCTACTCAGTCGTGGCTACAAGCGCAATACCAAGGGTTTTGTGCTTGCAGGAGCCAATTCTCGTCCCCAGGACATAGGCGACGAACCATATCAGATGTATCGAAAATTCAGCCATGACGGCGTGATGGTGGCTGTGTGCGAGAGCCGTGTGAAGGGCATCGAAACCATGCTTGAACTAAATCCTACGCTCAATCTGATAGTGCTTGACGATGCTTTTCAGCACCGATACGTGAAACCTACTGTATCCGTAGTGCTGACAGAGCACAGCAGACCGGTGTATAACGACTCACTGCTGCCTTACGGACGACTGCGTGAACCGGCTCGCGCGTTGGATCGTGCTGACGTAGTGGTTATGACCAAGTGTCCCGACGAAATGAAACCGGTTGACTTCCGTATCTTCAAGGAAACATTCAATCTGTTTCCGTTTCAGAAGCTACTGTTCACCCGCTACAAATACCTTTTGCCCAAAGCCTTGTTTCCGGAGAACGTAATTCCCGAATCGACACTTGATATGGGATGTCTGACACGTGAGGACACTCTGCTTGCTGTAACAGGAGTGGCCAATCCACGTCCATTCATCCGCTATCTGCGCTCACATTACAAAGCAAAGGTGAAGATATTGCGCTTTGAGGATCATCATAATTTCACAAATTCCGATATGCAGTCGATACTCCGCAAATACAATAACATGGAGGGACGTCATCGATATGTCGTCACGACTGAAAAGGACGCCGTCAGACTGGCCAACAATCCATATTTCCCGCCGCAACTCAGAGGTTTTGCCTATTACATACCTATCGCGGTAGAACAAATACAGTCGGGCGACCCGCCTCTTGCCAACATACTTAGGCAACTCATACGCAACCAAGGCAGCATAAGATCGTAAAGACTGAACAATGCCATACGCATAAACATTAAATAAACATCAACCGAAATTCAACAATATGATAGAGAAGATCAAGCAGACAGCAGACTATATCAGAAGCAAAGCAGGCAATGTGCCCGAAACCGCAATAATCCTCGGCACCGGCCTTGGAGCGCTCGTGGATCATATCACTGAGAAAAAATATATTCCTTACACGGAGATCCCGAACTTTCCGGTATCGACAGTGGAGGGGCATAGCGGCAATCTGATATTCGGCCGACTCGGCAATCGTCAGGTGATAGCGATGCAGGGTCGATTTCACTACTATGAGGGATATGACATGAAGGAGGTGACATTCCCGGTAAGGGTCATGAAGCAGCTTGGCGTCAAGACTCTGTTTGTGAGCAATGCAGCCGGAGGAATGAACAAGGAATTCCGTGTGGGCGACATCATGATCATCACAGATCATATCAATCTGTTTCCGGAGAATCCTCTTCGCGGAAAGAATTATGAAGAGCTCGGCCCACGTTTCCCGGCCATGACCGAAGCCTACGACAAGCGGTTGGTGGCTGCCGCTGAAGAGATAGCTGCAAAAAAGGGCATACGGGTGATGAAGGGTGTATATGTCGGGACTCAGGGTCCGACCTTCGAAACCCCGGCCGAATACGAGTATTTCCGTATAATCGGCGGAGATGCCGTCGGCATGTCGACCGTGCCTGAAGTCATTGTGGCCAATCATGCCGGCATGAAGGTGTTTGGCGTATCGGTCATAACAGATCTCGGCGGTAAAGACGTGACGGATGTCCCTACCCATGAAGAGGTGCAGAAGGCGGCTGAAGCCGCTCAGCCATATATGATGGAGATCATGCGTGAACTTATAGAGCGGGAGGGCTGACCGGATGGAAACAGAGATCTCAACCATAGGCGAATTCGGACTCATTGACAGGGTTACATCCGGACTGACCGCAGGCAATCCATCGACCGTAAAATCCGTGGGTGATGACGCAGCCGTGCTGTCATATCCTGACACGGATGTTCTTGTGAGTTCGGACATGCTGCTTGAAGGAGTGCACTTTGATCTGACATACGTGCCTCTCAAACACCTCGGCTATAAGGCTGCCGTAGTGAACTTCTCCGACATATACGCGATGAACGGCACTCCGAGGCAGATCACCGTCAGCCTCGGGATCTCCAAGCGCTTCACCGTAGAGCATATAGACGAACTATATTCAGGCATCAGGCTTGCATGTGAGATATATGGAGTGGATCTTGTAGGAGGAGACACCACGTCGTCACGCTCGGGGCTGGTAATAAGTATCACCTGTATCGGTGATGTGGCCAAAGGGGAGGCTGTGGGACGCGACGGCGCGCACGACACGGATCTCATCTGCGTTTCCGGCGATCTTGGAGCCGCATATATGGGACTTCAGCTTCTGGAGCGTGAAAAAACCGCATCGGCAGGGATGAAGGATTTCGTTCCGCGCTTTGAAGGGAAAGAATATCTGGTAGAGCGGCAGCTGAAGCCTGAAGCCCGCAAAGATATTGTAGCACGGCTTGCCGAGGCCGGCATCAGGCCGACATCTATGATAGATGTAAGCGACGGATTGTCGTCGGAGCTTCTGCATATATGTCATGCCTCCAAGACGGGATGCAGAGTGTATGAAGACCGTATTCCGATCGACTATCAGACAGCTGTGATGGCTGAGGAGCTTAACATGAATCTTGTCACAGCGGCTCTAAACGGCGGAGAGGACTATGAGCTACTGTTCACGGTGCCGCTCCACTGTCACGAGCAGATCAAAAAGATCGACGGAGTCAAAGTCATAGGACATATAACTTCTGAAAATCTGGGGTGCGCGCTCGTGACCCGCGACGGCACAGAGATGCCCCTTCGCGCCCAAGGCTTCAATCATCTCAACCAGTAAGCAGCAGTCCGGCCTGTTGATAAAAAATTTGATAAAAAATTGACGTCCGACATCGATATTTCATCTATAATATTGGGTGCGGGCGGCAATTATTTTCTAACTTTGCAGCGCGAATTAACGAAAAAGTACATTTACAGTCATGATAAATCGTGTTTTGATCAGAATCAAAGTGGTGCAGATGCTTTATTCCTATCTGCTCACCAAAAGCGAGTTTAAGATTGAGCCGGCACCTGAATCGGCTACAAGGGACAAGAGATTTGCCTACACGGTTTATATAGACACACTGCTGATGATACTTCGTCTGTCGGGTCACAACGCTGGACTTCGCCAGCTTTCGCCTCTGGCAGGACACACTATCCATCCGGCACTTTCATCCAGCAAACTTGTGCGCGCTCTCCGCGATGACGACCAGATAAAAGGGATCATAGTGAGAAAAAGCGAACAGACCGATGAAATGTCGGATGCCATATCTCCGATATATTTTTCTCTGACCGAATCCTCGGCCTACAAGAACTACATTAAGTCGAAAAACCATGAGATGGCCGGCGATGTGAAATTCTGGGCCGCAGTGCTGCCTACTGTAGTGCTGAAAAACGAGAAATTTGTAGAATGCGCCCGTAGGAATCCAGATTTCAGCATATCCGGTCTTGAAAAGGGTGTGGATATGGCTGTTGCCACTCTTGAAAGTTTCAGCGACAACCGCTATATGCTCCGCGATGCGTCGCGCTCGCTGACCGCCTCGCTCGACAAGGCATATGAACTTTATCATGCTCTGCTTCTGCTTCCGGCCGAGATAACCGCTCTCAGAGATGTGCGCATCGAGGCCGCACGCCATAAGTTTCTGGCTACGGCCGAAGATCTGAATCCCAACACAAGGATGATCGAGAATCCAATCCCCGCAAAGATAGCAGAGTGCAATGACATGACCGAATATCTGAAGGCGAATCCTTTCAGCTGGGACAATGATCTTGACATGATACAGCGTCTTCTTGATCGTATTATGGAATCTAAGATCTATCAAGACTACATGGAAGCTCCGTCGACCGACTATCAGACCGACTGCGAGTTCTGGCGCTCGATCATGAAGAATGTGATCCTTCCGTCGGATGATCTGGCAGAGGCGCTTGAGTCAAGATCGGTGTATTGGAACGATGATATTGAGATTATGGGAACTTTCGTACTCAAGACTCTCAAACGGATCGCTTCATCGCCCGAAGCCCCTGTCAGCCTTCTGCCAAAATACAAGGATGACGAGGATGCGCGTTTCGGTTCGGAACTGTTCATGAACGCAGTGAGCAACTTTGACGAATACCGCTCGCTGGTGGAAAAGTTCATCAACTCCACCTCATGGGATCCCGAACGACTGGCATTTATGGATTTGGTGGTGATGGTGACGGCCATCGCTGAACTGCTCAGCTATCCGCTGATACCCATACCTGTGACTCTGAATGAGTATATCGAAATCGCCAACTCCTACAGCACTTCACGCAGCGGACAGTTTGTCAACGGCATACTCTACTCTGTGATAAATCATCTGCGCGAAGAGGGCAGACTGAACAAGAACTGACAGAATCAGCCGAACAATTCCCGTAAGTAAGTGTTCAAACACTCTATAGGACTACCTCTTAAATGACAGAGCCGTGGAATATTGTCAGATTCGAACGCTTACTTAAAAAATAATTTGTATATTTGCATAGTTCTACAAACTTAACTACATACAGCAATGATTTTTAATCTCCTGACACTTCAGGCTGACGGCGGACAAGGCGCCGGTGCAATGAATCTCATCATGATCGTTCTTCTGATTGCGATATTCTACTTTTTCATGATACGTCCGCAGCAGAAGAAACAGAAAGAAATCAGAAAATTCCGTGATTCGATCAGCGAGGGCGACCGCGTGGTGACTGCCGGAGGCATATACGGCAAAATCCGCTCGATCAACGACAATATCGTAAGTCTTCAGATCGCAAAGGATGTTGTGATCCGTGTCGACAAAGGATCAGTATATCCTTCGGCCGCCGATGCCTCTCAGGACCAGAACAAGGTCGACGAAGCGTCAAAGTAATCCGCCACAATCCTGAAACCGTGACATCTCACGGAAACCGATAACAGAATGGTCGACTATCGACGCATTATTGATAAGGCTAAAGGAGCCGTTCACTCCTCAAAAGGGCGTGATCTGCTCCTTTATCTTATGTTTGTATGCGTAGCTTTTGTTTTCTGGTTTTTTCTGTCGCTTGACTCGGAACAGCAACGCGACTATGATGTCCCGGTAGAGATAGAGAATGTGCCTGACAGCATCACCATGCTCGGGCGTGTGCCATCGAGCCTAAATGTATCGGTACAGGGCAAGGGTTATCAGTTGATCCGGTTCATGTGGGGCAAGATGCCTTTGATGCGGATCAGGTTTTTTGACAATGTGACTGAAGAGAATGTGTTCGCCTTGCCAAGACCAAAGCTCGAAAGCCGTCTTCGCGAATATTTCGGACAAGGCGTGCAGATACAGTCGATGCGCCCCGACTCGCTGAGGATCCGCTATACGACTGTGCCGGGAGTAATGGTCAAACTTGACATCAATTCAGACATACATACAGATCTACAATACGTGTTAAGCGGGCCGATTACGGCCAATGTAGATTCTGTCAGGGTATTCGCTCCGAACGGTCTTCCGTCATCAGTCACAGAGGTTATAACCGAGCCATTGATACGGTCGGGTCTTCGGGATACATCACGGTTTGAAGTGGCAGTTATGCCTATGGACGGCATGCGTATAATTCCCGACCGTGTGATTGTGACAGTACCGGTAGAGCCTCTGATCGTCAAGAAAAAGAAGGTAAGGATCGATGTGACCGGATTACCCGATGGTGTGGGACTTATCACTTTTCCGTCAGTAGCCGAAGTGTCGTATCTCGTACCTATGAGTTTTTATAACGATGATTATCCGGTAAGTGCGTATGTTGATTTCCATACGATCGACAACCGTCGACAAAGAGCCAAACTCAACCTCACTCCGATGCCCGAACTATATCATAATGTAATAGTCGAGCCTGACAGCGTTGAATATATCATCGAGAAGCACGCAAGACAATGACGCTTATAGCTATATCCGGAGGAATCGGCAGCGGTAAGAGCATTGTGTCACGTGCGCTTGCCGTGATGGGGTATGATGTGTATGACTGCGACAGCCATGCCCGTGAGATCATGGACTGCGACAGGGCGCTGCAGCGACGCATAGCAACGGATATATGTTCGGATGCAGTGGTAAACGGACATATCGACCGCAGGCGGCTGGCAGAAAAGGTGTTTAACGACAATGCTGCTCTGCATCGCCTGAACAGTATGGTACATCAGGCCGTCAAGGATGATATTGCCGAATGGGCATCCGTGCGCGATGGTTCGCCGTCGTTTATTGAAACGGCGATTCTGTATCAGAGCGGCATAGACCTGATGACCGATGAAGTGTGGGAAGTCAGTGCACCAACTCAGCTGCGACTTCAAAGGGCGGTGGACAGAGGCATGAATGAAGATGATGCACGTTTGCGCATGGCTGTCCAGGATGAATATCAAGCTGCCAGGCAGCACCAAAATGTAAAGACAATAGTCAACGACGGTGTGACGGCAGTCATACCTCAGTTACTTGCATTACTCGACAGAGAATAATTTCAGCGGTATGGGTTTTCGATCGTATCGGTCACAATTTGATCGAGAAACTGTCGGCATCCATCCAGGGCGAAAAACGCTTGCGGTCGGCATCAAGCTGCGCGCCATTGAAAGTCGCATATACAATGCCGTCGTCGCGTCGGTCGGCGATATCGTCGCCCCAATGATTGAAAACGAAGGAATCTCCGGCGGGATAGTCGCCAAACCGGTCGCGTCCTTCACGGTTGCACCCGACTACGAACGACTGGTTTTCGATCGCACGGGCAATAAGCATCTGCCTCCATGCATAGACTCTTGAATGCGCCCAGTTGGCCGGGACTATGAGAGCGTCGTATTCGTTGGCGACGTTGCGGTTCCATACCGGGAACCGTATATCATAGCATATAGCCATCTTAAGTTTCCATCCGCAGTAACTGATCACCGGCGACAGGCTATCGCCGGCTCTAAGCAGATTGTGTTCTCCCCCCATCCTGAAGAGATGGCGTTTGTCGTAGAACACTGTATTGCCGTCAGGATCGGTCATGAATCCGCGATTGTATATGCGATCTTTTTCGTCGACAGCAGTAAATCCGCCCCAAATGGCCATATTATAGTCTTTAGCCCATCCTTCCACTGCCTGCATCGTAGGGCCATTGTCGGGCTCGGCATTCAGGCGCAGTTGCTCCCTGATATTAGAGTAGCCGGTATTGAACATTTCAGGCAGTACCAGCAGATCTGTATCCGGGTCGATCGATGAGATGCGACGGCTGACGGCCTCAATATTGGCCTTAGCGTCGTTCTCGATTATATCGTGTGGCATAACGGCCACTTTGAGATTGCTTTCAGGCATCGTTGTCGGTGCAGAATTTGTCTTTGTATAATCCGGTAAACCGGCTGTAGTAGCGCTTGATTTCACGCATATCAGCCTCAATATCGCCTGTCGGATGGAATGTATCGGTGATATACATGTGACGGGTAGGATAGTCGATCGCTCCAAGCAGTATAGGTATGCGCGCTTCCATAGCGATACGAAGGAAACCGCTATGCCATTGGGCGGTGCGGCTTCTGGTCCCTTCAGGCGTAATGGCTATCGTCAGCCGGTGGGAATGGTTGAAGCGCTCCACGATCGCACTGACCAGCGATGTCTTCTCTTTTTTATTTCGTCGCGGCACAGGTATGCCTCCTATGGCCCGCAGAACAATGCCAAGAGGGAAGAAGAACCATGATTCCTTCATCAGAAAGCCGGCTTTGCGCCCGGCAGCAGCATATGCAAACTTACACAGCACGAAATCCCAATTGGATGTGTGGGGAGCCACACATACAATGCTTTTGGGATAATCAGGCTGTGTAATGTCAACTTTCCAACCGGCCAATTTAAGGATAAGGCCGCTCAGACTCATTGCGCTTCAGATACTTTTTCCGACTTGTTTCTGGAGGGAAGAGCCGAGTTCATTTCCTTGACGATGCGGAGCAGCTGTTCGTTGAATTCACTGCGAAGCTTTTTGAATGCGGCAGTGTTGTAGGCTGTGCGCGCTTTGCGATATGCTCCGGCATTTTCAAATTCAGAGCGTGATCTGTCGAAACTGAAAGTAGTCCGTGCAAGTGACTCTGTCTGAAGTTTCGCCAGACCGCATATCACTTCGCTCAGCTTGTCGCAGTCAACTCCCGGGATTATCTCGCATGCCATAGCACACTCTGCGGCGCAGTCGCCACAGATATAACGGATCTGTTTTTTCAGTGTTCTTTTGTTTGCCATAATTGGTAGGTGTATTTGTCAGTCAACAAAAATAACAAATATATTGTTAGGACGCCTTAAGACTGCACACTTTTCTTATGTTTGCGCAAACCGGCGATGATTCCGGCCAGTCCGCCAGCCGGAATGACTCCAAGCGATCCGCAGGTCACAGCCGTTTCGTCGAACCGGTCGACATTATCTCCTTTCTCCCATGGGACATACAGACTGACCGGTACAGGATCCGATGTGTGACGCCGGTGTCGCCATGAAGTAGCGTGGTCGGGCAACAGCGCAAACACTGTGTCGCCACCATCGGACACTCGCTGCCATAACGGAGCCAGCAAGCGAGAATCGATCGCCTCAAGAAATGACCGTTTCAGACGGAACGAGCCGGTATGCGAAGCCGTATCGGCACCTTCGATGTGAACCATTACAAAGTCATAGCCGTCGGAATCAAGCGCGCCGACAGCTACCGCAGCTTTAGCTTCAAGCGATGTGGAGCAGTCGCCTGTGGCCCCCGGAACGTCCAGACAATCCATGCCGAGAGCCTTCCCTATGCCCTTGACCAAGGGGGTGGCAGCTATGAGAGCTGCTCTATACGGAAGCGGCGGGAGAGAAAGTGGATGTCCGGCCGACCACAGCCACATCCAATCAGGCAGGCCGAAAACAGGCCGTAACGCCGTCCCTGATATATATGCATCGTAAGGCGACACGATTCCATCTATTTCGGGTGACGTCCCGGATGTAACAACAATACCGCTCAGACCTCCGATATGTCGGGCATCTACAATCGGACTATAATTTACCGCTGATTTGATCAAACGACAGGCTTCCGAGGCCGTGATATCCTCAGGCATCGGATCTACAACTCTGCCTGACGGCATGGCACGCACCACATTACACCGCCATACGGTGTCATCAGGAGAGACCTCCATTCCAAGCCCAAGAGCCTCCAGCCATCCGCGGCCTGATATCGGCCGGTCGTTGCCATAGCCGAGAATCGACATGATTGCCGTTTCACTCCCCGGGGCATTGCCATCGGGCGATGTAGTCAGACGCCCGGTGGCCGAACGACATGCTATCGTATCGGCCACCGGCATATCGGCTGCCTGAAGAGGGGTAAGACCTTCGGTCGACGCATCGGCTACATCAGCCGCTCCATCTATGATCACCAGAAGTGTTTTCATGTGTGGAGCAGTGAAGTGGATCAGCGTATGTTGGCGATGCTTATGATATCGGCAAAGACTCCTGCGGCTGTCACATCGGAGCCGGCGCCATATCCTTTGATCACCATCGGATAGTCGTGATAGCGTTCGGTGGTGAGCAGTATTACGTTGTTGCTTCCCTCAAGGTTGTAGAACGGATGATCCGATCCTACCATCTCAAGTCCGACAGATGCCGACCCGTTGTCGAGGCGTGCCACAAATCTGAAACGCTTACCCTCCCGGGTGGCCTTGCCGCGGCGGCTTTCAAAATCGTCGTCGAGCTGCTTGACCGCTTCAAGGAAATCCTCAACCGAGCCGTCGAACATCGCGGGAGGAAGCAGGGGAGTCGATATGACATCATGCAGACTGACCTGATATCCGCTTTCACGCGCGAGAATCACAAGTTTGCGCATCACATCGGTGCCGCTGAGATCCACACGCGGATCCGGTTCGCTATAGCCTTCGGCCATGGCACGCCTGATGGCTTCGGAAAACGGCACTGTGTCGGATATGGTGTTGAATATGAAGTTGAGGGTGCCCGACAGCACTGCTTCTATCCGTATGATCTTGTCGCCTGAATTAATCAGCGAATTGATAGTGTTGATGATCGGAAGACCGGCTCCGACATTGGTTTCAAAAAGATACTTCACATCGCGCCGGCGGGCTATGGCCTTAAGTTCGCGATAGCCGTCGAAGCATCCTGAGGCCGCGATCTTGTTGGCTGCAACCACATTGACGTTATGACTTAACATATCGGGATATAGCGCGGCGATCTGTGGACTTGAAGTGCAGTCGACAAACACGGAGTTGAATATATTCATTCCGATGACTTCGTCGCGGATCAGTTCGGGCGACGACTGAAGCCCTTCGGCTGCAAGGCGATCCAGACAGGTGTCGAGATTCATGCCTTCGCGGTCGAAATATACTTTAGTGGAATTGGCGATGCCCACTACCTTTAGCTTCAGAGCCTTTTCGCGGAGAAGTTTCTCCTGCTGCAGGGCAAGCTGCTGAAGCAGGTGACGCCCAATGTTGCCAATTCCGATTATGAAGAGATTGAGTACTTGGGTGTCAGAGAGAAAAAAACTGTCGTGGATGACGTTGAGCGCCTTTTTCTGATCTTTGATTTTGATTACAAACGATATGTTGGTTTCGGAAGCACCCTGAGCGCAGGAGATCACATTTATACCGTTCCTGCCGAGAGTGTTGAACAGACGTCCGGCTACGCCGGCGGCATTACGCATATTTTCGCCGACGATAGCCACTGTGGCAAGATTGTGCTCCGAATGTATGGGGTTTAGTTCACCCGAGGCGAGTTCGGCCGCGTATTCTTTTTCGAGTGCTTCCACGGCACGCGCGGCATCTTCGTTCTTTACGGCAAACGATGTCGTATTCTCACTGGAAGCCTGCGATACCATGAACACGCTGACTCCCTCACGGGCAAGAGCATTGAATATGCGTGCGTTTATACCCACAATTCCAACCATTCCGAGACCCGACACGGTAATCAGGCAGGTGTCGCTTATAGATGATATTCCCTTGATGGCCTTGCCGTCGGAATTTCCTTCGGAGGCATCGCTGCTCGACGATATAAGCGTTCCCTTCGCGTCGGGATTAAAGGTGTTTTTGAGCAGAATCGGTATGTTTTTATGAAATACCGGATATATTGTCGGGGGATAAATCACTTTGGCTCCAAAGTTGCACAACTCCATGGCCTCGACAAATGTCAGATGATCTATGACATAGGTGTTGCTGATGATTCTCGGATCAGCTGTCATGAATCCGTCAACATCGGTCCATATCTCAAGCAAGTCGGCATCAAGAGCCGCTGCTATTATCGCGGCTGTATAGTCGCTGCCTCCACGTCCGAGATTGGTGACGTCGCCTGTCGCGGAATCGGATGAAATGAACCCCGGCACTACAGCCACCTCATAGTCTTTCGCTCCGAGCGTCTGCATTACAAGCGGGAGTGTGGCGTCGTTGTCGAGCACATGTTTGCCGAACTGGTCGACGGTCTTGATGATCTGTCGGGAATCAAAAAGTCTGGCGCCTTTGATTATACGGCTTATAATCAGACTTGAAAGCCGTTCGCCATAGCTGACGATCGTATCAAGCGAACGCGATGACAGATCGTTCAGCAGACTTACGCCTTTGAATATGTTGCCAAGTTCGTCGAGCATCCGGTCGACATCATTGAATGTCTGCGATCTGAGGTGATCCGGAACCATGCCTTCGATCACATCGTGATGTCGCTTTATGATTTTGGCGTAAGTTTCAAGATATGTATCCTCTTCGCCGGCAGCGGCGGCCTTTGCGGTAGAGATGAGCATGTCGGTGACGCCTCCGAGCGCCGAAACCACTATTATGACCGGTTTGCGACGCCCCTCGACAATCTTCTTGACCGAAGTCAGGCTCTCTACAGTTCCGACGGACGTGCCGCCAAACTTCAGAACTTTCATTTTATAAAAGTTTATTCAAAACTATGTGTGAATATTATAACATCTATTGTGTGCAAAGGTAATCAATTTCCTCTGATTTCATTGGGCATTTACGTATAATATGTGTAATTTTGCAGCAATTACATCACGACTATCGATTGACCTGAGTATGGGCATAAGCATAAAACTGAACGACTTGCGCAAGTCAAAGACCGATGCCAGAGAAGTAGACTTCTCCATGGCCGACGAGTTTATATCGGACAAGCCCGAAGAGCCGAAAAAAAACGACGACGGCAAGATTGTGCTCCGGACGGAAAATCTGGTCAAGAAATACCGTCAGCGCACTGTTGTCAACCATGTGTCGATCAATGTCACACAGGGTGAGATAGTAGGGCTGCTCGGCCCGAACGGTGCAGGCAAGACCACGACTTTCTATATGACCGTGGGACTGATAACGCCTAATGAAGGCGAGATTTATCTCAACGATCTCAATATAACCAAATACCCGGTATATAAACGGGCGCAGAACGGTATAGGCTATCTTGCCCAGGAGCCTTCGGTGTTCCGCAAACTCAGCGTGGAAAACAATATCAAGGCCGTGCTGGAAATGACCGATACCACTCCAGAATATCAACGCGACAAACTCGAGAGCCTGATATCGGAATTCCGTCTGGAGAAAGTCAGGAAGAATCTTGGCGACCAGCTTTCGGGAGGCGAACGCCGTCGCACGGAGATAGCGCGATGTCTGGCCATCAATCCTAAATTCATCATGCTCGACGAGCCTTTCGCCGGAGTGGACCCCATAGCGGTGGAGGACATCCAGTATATCGTCTACAAACTCAAGGAGAAGAACATAGGCATCCTCATCACTGACCACAACGCACCTGAAACGCTGAGTATAACCGACAGAGCCTATCTGCTTTTCGAGGGCAAGATACTCTTTCAGGGAACATCGGAGGAACTCGCGGCAAATCCCGTCGTCAGGGAAAAATATCTCGGGCGCGGATTCATATTCAATCGCAAGAAGTTCGACTGATCACGGATGTTTCCCTTATGGTCGGTTACATGCCACAGACTTATACCATCACGAGCATGCAACCATGCAACGACCGTCAGGGTATCATTTCATTCTTCCGATCCTATAGAACATATACATTATACCCACTGTGGCCATGAGGCTGATGACCGCAATGGCCATAGAAAGGGGAGTGGCATCAGTGGCCATCTGATTGATATCGGCTCCGCCTGAGTCGGCTACAGACTGGGCTATGACGACCAGACTGTTGTTTGTGGCATGTGCTATCACAGCGATCCACAGCGATCCGCTCCACACAGCCATATATCCGAACATCGCTCCAAGAAGCATCCGCGGAACGAAGCCGTAGAACTGCATGTGAACCGCGCTGAATATAAAAGCTGTCAGCCATATGGCCACATGGATGTTCATGCCGGCTGTAGACAGAAGCCGCTGCAGAGCGCCACGAAAAAAAAGTTCCTCGCTGAATCCGGCAAGCAGACCTATGATCAATATCGACATGATTATACTGCCTATAGTGTCAGTCCCCATCAGTTGTCGTGTCATGGCAGCAGCATTGGCCTCGGCGTTTTTCATAAATTCCTCCAGAGCCGACATTGATTCAGGGAACCGGATTGATTCGTTCCAAGCCACTATGACATTCATAAACGGAATCATGACAATTATGGCAAGCACCGTGAGCAATATTCCGAATGCGGTAGGGCGCGAGTCAATCATCAGCAATCGAGCCGGATACCTTGTGACGATGACGGCCGTAGCAATTGTCGGAACTACAAACATGAGCAGATCCTGCAGAATGGCAGCTATCCGGAGATGCGGAGTGGTCGGAGTGCGAAGCACTATCGCGATCACCACGCTGGTCATCACCAGGCAAACAGCCGAGACACAGATAAAAAACAAAAGTCTACGGCCTTCGTCGACATTGAATGACAATGTGCCATGATCATTTGATGTAGAAATCCGAAGTAAGTCTGACATATTCTTCTGTGTATTGATTGGAGTTTGTTCTGATATTCAATTGTTCACATTCGACAGGAGAGGTGGTGTCGGCGTCATGCGCCAGTTCCCACAATATCCGGCGACCTTTGCGTTTAGGATTGGTGTGAACCACACACCGTCGCACGACAGCCATACGGTGGAGCGACGACAGCCATTCGATCTCGTCGGATGCCTCGAAGGGTGTGACCATGGCCAGCCGCCCTCCACGACGCAACAACGCCGGAGCTGACGATATAATCCATTGGAAATTCATACTACCCTGATGGCGTGCCATGGCCCGAGCTTTATCGGGCGACACCAAAGGGCTGTCGAAATATGGCGGATTGGTGATCACAAGATCTACTTTGTCGAAACTGTATGAGGTCGCGTCGCCGACAACAATATCGATATTCCCTGCCCATGGCGACAAAGCGGCATTGCCCATCGCCTCTACGGCAGCCATGGCATCAATCTCCATGGCTGTGACATGAGCCACGCCGCGCTGACAAAGCATGAGTGACAGAATCCCGCATCCGGCTCCAAGATCAATGGCCGAAGCGACACCTTCGACCGACACCCATGCTCCAAGCAGGACGCTGTCGGTGCTGACTTTCATGGCGCATTCGCGGTTGCATACCGCGAACCGCTTGAATCGGAAAACGGTTTCTCTATCGGGATTTCTGCTCATTGTCATGCAAAATTAAACAAATCCCAAAACAAATGACTAACTTTACACTCTAAAATTAGGAAAATGGATATCAAGTCTGCAAAATTCGAGATAAGCAACAGCGATTATCGCAAATGCCCCGACAGCGACATGCATGAGTATGCGTTCATCGGACGTTCAAATGTAGGAAAATCATCCTTGATCAACATGCTTACCGGACGCAAGAGTCTTGCCATGACATCGTCGACTCCGGGCAAGACTATGCTTATAAATCATTTCAGAATCAACGACAGCTGGTATATAGTCGACTTGCCGGGCTACGGCTACGCCCAGCGAGGCAAGGAGAGCAGGGCGCAGCTTCAGCGAATGATACAGGGGTATATCCTCAACCGCACGCAGATGACCAATCTGTTTCTGCTGATAGATTCGCGCCATTCGCCACAGAAAATCGACATGGAGTTCATGGAATGGCTGGCCGAGAACGAAGTGCCATTCAGCATAGTGTTCACCAAAACCGATAAGCTCAGCAAGGAAAATGCACGCAAAAACGTGGAGAGCTACTGCAACAAACTACTCGAAACATGGGAGAGCCTGCCTCCTGTATTTGTCACCTCAAGCACACAAGGAAGTGGCAAAGAGGAGTTGCTGGCATATATCGACGAGATGAACCGGCTTCCGACTGAGTAAACCAAACGCACCGTGATGTTGTTGATAGATTGTAACACACAACTACAAAACATCAGCAATCATGAAAGAAAACGGAAAAAAGTGCGGATGCAGCTGTAACGGCAAAGCCCACGCCAACGATCAGGAAGCAAAACAATATCCCGGAGTGGCCACAGATCTCGGTCTGAACGACAAGGTCAACAAGGAACTCGTCAAAGAAGCTACCAAGGAATTAAACAACAACCATAGAGGCAATAACTGATCCTGTTTCCGACAGCTGTCGTAGAAGTCACCTTAATCAGGTCTTGTCGGCTACCAATAAAAATTATTGCAACCGACAAAATGACCGGCATCTGTCATATCAGAGAACGATCAGAGCACAAACGGATATTTCACGGCTCTTTACTCAATCCAGAATACATCTTCATGGGTAGCCTGTGCAAAAGCCGTAAGATATCTGTGCGAGATATCGAACGCGTTGAACTGTTCCAGCCTACAATGGGTGCGATACGAATATTTGCCTCCGGCGGATTCATGGGCTATTGGGGAGTATTCAGAGAAAGTGACATCGGCCGTTATTATGTTTTTTTGGCAAGGCTTCGGATTGCTTTCTTGTCAAAATGAAGATCGGCGACAAGTATGTCCTTGGATGTGACAATCCTCAGAAGATAGTTGATTACATTGAGTCTCAGAAAAGTATCATGGAAGTGACTCGATAATATCCTCTTATTTCAAAACTCAATGTATGCACGCATTGGGTGCACAGGGCATATTCCTTTACAGGACAACCTCGTAGAATACAGCAGAGAGAATTTTCGCAAAAAAAATCACAAAACTATTGCCAGTATCAAAAAATAGTTCTACCTTTGCACCGTCGAAACCCGAAAAGGCCAAGACAACATAATGGTGAGCATAGTTCAGTTGGTTAGAACGTCGGATTGTGGTTCCGAAGGTCGTGGGTTCGAATCCCACTGTTCACCCCAAAATGACATGACGGATTCCTGATGAGGAGTCCGTCTGTTTTTTTGCATTCACTTTCTCGCAGCTTGTGTCATTGCGTGTTTTTGATTGACCGGTTTGTCACATTCAGTTTTTTTATGTTACTTTGTAAACAAAAATCCATGAAATTTCGTAGTGTTTTATCCCTTGTCGCATTATGCATGATCTCATTGTCAGCCAAGAGTATGAGTCCCGTAGACTCACTGGCCATGAGGGTTACCGAAGGTACTTCGGCCGGACGCATCATATTCAATGAAATTCCGTCGGCCGGACCCGAGTTTTTTGAAATCAGTGCCGATTCCGGAAGAGTTGTAATTGACGGAAACAGCAAAGTGGCTCTTGCCACGGGACTTAACTGGTATCTTAAATATGTGGCCGGAATACATATTTCCTGGAACAATCTGACCCAACCTTTGCCTGACAAGCTTCCGTTGCCTAAAGAAACAATACGCAAAAAGGCCTCTGTAGCCGACAGGTATTATCTCAACTACTGCACCTTTTCATACTCCATGCCCTTTTGGGACGAAGAGCGGTGGATGAAAGAGATTGACTGGATGGCACTACACGGCATCAATATGCCGCTTATGATGACCGGCATCGAAACCGTATGGCGCAACCTCTTGAAAAAGCTCGGATACGACGACGAAGAGATAGGCCGGTTTATCAGTGGCCCGGCATTTCTAGCATGGTGGCAGATGAACAATCTTGAGGGATGGGGCGGTCCGCTGCCAGACCAATGGTATGACCGCCAGAGCGCGCTTCAGCATAAAATAGTGGCACGGATGCGTTCGCTCGGCATAGAGCCGGTATATCCGGGATATGCCGGAATGGTGCCTCACGACATAAACAGCAAACTGGGATATAAAGTGGCCGATCCCGGGAAGTGGTGCGGCTTTGTCCGTCCGGCTTTCCTCTCGCCTGACACGGAGGAGTTTTCGTATCTTGCCGACCTGTATTATCAGGAACTCGACAGCCTTTACGGCAAGGCAAAATATTATTCGATGGATCCGTTTCATGAGGGAGGTAATACATCCGGCGTAGATCTGCCCCTCGCCGGCCGCCGGATAGCCGAAGCGATGAAACGCACAAATCCTGAATCATCATGGGTCATACAGAGCTGGGGCGGCAACCCGATGCTGGCCATGATCGACACTGTGAAGGCAGGCGATATGAAAGTGCTCGACCTTTATAGTGACAAAGACGCCAAATGGCGTCGCAAAGGCATATATGCCGACCATGAATGGATCTACTGTATGCTTCTTAACTTCGGAGGCAACGTAGGGCTGCACGGACGCATGGACATGTTTGTCGACGGATTTTACGATGCGCAGGAAGCCGATTCGTTGCATCGCCTCACCGGAGTCGGGCTGACCCCGGAAGGTATCGAAAACAACCCTGTGATGTATGAGCTGGCCATGGAACTTCCTTGGCGCAGCGAACGTTTCGACACACGCGAATGGCTCCGATCGTATCTGACGGCACGCTATGGCAGGGAGGTGACTCCCGAAGTAATGGCAGCATGGGATGCCCTGCGCAACACTGTGTATAACGCGCCGATAGAAATGGAAGGACAAGGCACTGTAGAGTCTCTTTTCTGTGCACGACCGTCGTGGAATCCCCGCAGCGCTTCCACATGGGGAAGTTCGGAACTATTTTATTCACCCGACTCCACAGCCAAAGCGGCGGCACTTATGCTCCAGGCGGCTCCTGATTATGTCGGCAACGCCAACTACGCCTTTGATCTCGCCGATATCCGGCGACAGGCCAATGCCGATGAGGGAAACCGTCTTATAAGACTGATGTCCGATCTGCATGACCGCGGTATCACCGACAGTCTGACGATAGTTTCCGACCGTTTCCTCAATCTGATTCTGGAACAGGATTCCACGCTGGCACGACAGCCCGAAATGTGTGTCGACACATGGCTCGACGATGCTGCCTGCCTTGCCGGAGATGACGACAATATCAGAAAGCTTTACCGGCGCAATGCCGCCCAGCTGATCACCGTGTGGGGCGACAGTGTGGCGTCCAATCTACGCGGACTTCACGATTACAGTCACCGCGAATGGAGCGGACTGCTGCGCGAATTGTATTACCAGCGATGGAAAGCTTTTTTTGACTCCGAGCTTCGCGGAGCCCCTAAACCCGACTACTATCTGATGGAAACCGAATGGGTAAGACGACGTGAACAGAATCAATAACATCACAGCATGGACAAATCAACTATATGACCAATGACGACAATCTTATAAAAATTGATGAAATAGCAGAAGGGCATAAGGTCATAGTGATGTGCGGGGTCAGCGGTTCAGGCAAGACGTTTTTGGCAAGGCGATTCGTCGGGAAAGGGTTCTTACGACTGTCGTCGGATGAAATTATCTGGAGTCGATACGGTGACAGATTTCCAGGCCTTGATTCCGAAACACGAAAAACGGCATTTATATGGGCTGCCGATGAAATAGACAGCTCGTTAGCATCCCTTATAAGGAAAGGGGAGCGGGTGGTGGTGGATTCCACGATGTGCAAAACTGTGCGACGATCGGCTATCCGCGCTGTGTGTTCGGAGTGTGGAGTCAAGCCACTGTTCATGTATCTGAAGACTCCACTTGCCACTCTGATCGAAAGACTTGACCGACGTAAAGGTGATGGTTCTGACGATCAGATTGTCAGTCGACAGGAAGTTTATGCATTCCATGCCGGTTTCCAACCGCCCGGCGAAGAGGAGACCGATGTCATCACCCTCGAATCATAATGGATCGTATCATGACTGCTCGTTTGAGTCATATCTGAACCCACCGTTGCGGTCACTGACTTTTTGAAAACAAAACGACTGCATCATAAACGCTTCGGACTGAATATGCCGCGCGTTTATGATGCAGTTGTGTGTGTTATTACTTACGTGTGGTGGTTACAATAGACCTATGTGTCCACGGTCAGAACTCGGAGGAGAAATAAAACCGGATTTTTGGAAAGTCGCTTTGTGCCATCTGCAACACATAGGATGAATCGGCCAGGAAGACATCACGGCCTTCGCGGTCTGTGGCCATAAACTGGTGTTTGCGACGCTTGAATGCCTCAAGCGCTTCCTGATCGTCGCTTGTGATCCAGCAAGCCTTGTAAAGCGAAATCGGTTCCCAACGGCATTGTGCACCGTATTCGTGCAGCAGACGGTATTGTATGACCTCAAACTGAAGTTGTCCGACCGTGCCTATGATCTTGCGTCCGTTGAACTGATTGGTGAACAGCTGGGCCACGCCTTCGTCCATCAGCTGCTGTATGCCTTTGTCGAGCTGCTTGGACTTCATCGGGTCTGTGTTTTCGATATACTTGAACATTTCAGGAGAGAAACTCGGCAATCCCTTGAAATGCAATTCTTCGGAGGTGGTCAGAGTGTCGCCGATCTTAAAGTTGCCGGTGTCGGGGATGCCGACTATGTCGCCGGGGAAAGCTTCGTCGACAATACTCTTTTTCTGCGCCATAAATGCCGTGGGAGCCGCGAATTTAAGCGTCTTTCCCGAACGCACGTGACGGTAGGGCGCGTTGCGCTCGAACTTTCCGGAACATATCTTCACGAATGCAATGCATGAGCGGTGGTTAGGATCCATGTTTGCGTGAATCTTGAACACAAAACCTGAAAAAGTCTCCTCTTCGGGGCTTATCTTGCGCTCTACAGCCTCAACCGGCCGCGGCGACGGAGCGATCTTCACAAAGCAGTCGAGAAGCTCTTTTACGCCAAAAGTATTGAGCGCTGAGCCAAAAAACACAGGCGCTACCTTTCCTGCCAGATACTCTTCCGTTTCAAAGGCCGGATATACTCCTTCGATAAGCTCCAGATCCTCGCGGAGCTTTGCGGCATCAGTTTCGCCTACAGCCTCGTCGATGCGCGGATCATCAATGCTCTCGATCTCGACACGTTCGGTGACCTTCTGCTTGTCGGGCGTAAACAGGTCGAGTGAATGCTCATGAATATTGTAGACTCCCTTGAATTTAGCCCCTATATTGATAGGCCAGCTCAACGGGCGCACGGAGATATGCAGTTCCTGCTCAAGCTCGTCGAGTATATCAAACGGATCGCGTCCCTCGCGGTCGAGCTTGTTGACGAAGATTATCACAGGAGTGTTTCTCATACGGCACACCTCCATCAGCTTACGTGTCTGCTGCTCCACGCCTTTGGCCACGTCAACGACTATGATTACGCTGTCGACCGCAGTCAGTGTACGATATGTGTCCTCGGCAAAATCCTGGTGACCCGGAGTGTCAAGAATATTGATCTTGTAGCCGTCATATTCAAATCCCATAACGGAAGTGGCCACTGAAATGCCACGCTGTTTCTCGATCTCCATCCAGTCGCTGGTAGCGGTTTTCTTAATCTTGTTGGATTTTACCGCTCCGGCAATATGTATGGCGCCTCCGAAGAGTAGCAGCTTTTCGGTGAGTGTGGTCTTACCGGCGTCGGGGTGCGATATGATCGCGAATGTGCGTCGTCGGCTTATTTCGTCGGTCAGTTGTGACATTGGTTTGTGGTTTTTGCTTTTTGGAGTGCAAAGTTACGCAGTTTTTCGTGATTTTACAGTAATTTTGCAGAATAAACATACAGCTATGCAACTGACCAACCAGATGAGGAAGGATGTGGCCGCACTCGACGAGGCACGCACCCGGCGTCAGGCCCGTCTATTCAAAGCCGAGGGCCAGAAATGTGTGAACGACACTCTCGGACATTTCACACTCCACAGTCTGTATGCCACGGCAGCCTGGGCCGAAGCCAATGACGGCCTTGTCAGCCTGGCCGCCGACAGGATGGCTGTGGTGACAAGGCGCGATCTGGAGCGGATGAGTCATCTGTCGACGCCTCCTCAGGTCATAGCCGTTTATGACATGCCGGAGGAATGCATACCCTTGAACATAGGCGTGGACAACCTCGCGCTTGTACTCGACGGCATACAGGATCCGGGCAATATGGGTACGATCATGCGTGTGGCCGACTGGTTTGGAGTCGAGACCGTGGTATGTTCAGCCGACTCGGCTGATCCATATTCTCCCAAAGCGATAATGGCAAGCATGGGATCAATATCAAGGGTAAGGCCAGTCAGAACTGATATAGCAGGACTGCTTCAAAAGACGGAGGCTACAGTATGTGGCACATTTCTTGACGGAACAGACCTCTACCGGAGCGATCTGCCACAGTCAGGGGTGATAGTAATGGGCAGTGAAGGACATGGCATATCCGATTCCGTAGCATCGATGGTGGACATGCGGCTGAAGATTCCAGCATATCCTCCGGAACGCAATGGCGCCGAATCGCTCAACGTCGGCATGGCCACAGCTATAATCATGGCTGAATTCCGCCGCAGACAAATGCAATAAGCAAGTGTTCGAATCAACCTCATATTGTTTCATTAAATCCGAGCACTTGCTTAGAATATTGTCTAAAATTCATATCACTTTGCTTTTGAGAGTCTTTCCAGCGTCTTTTTGTTTGCTCCCCGGTCATGTAGCTACGGCTACACTCCCTCATCACAAACAAAAATCCATCTGACAATCCTTCTCAAAATCCGTATTATATAAATTTAGACAATCTATTAAACTGAAAAAACAGATCATCAGCAATGGCAAAAACAAAGACCGTGTGGGTGTGCAGTTCGTGCGGAAACGACTTTCCGAAGTGGGAAGGACGATGCAGCGCGTGCGGAGCATGGAACACCCTTGTGGAAGAGAAGGTGACTATATCGTCGCAGACACGCGCCAAGAGCGGAATGACATCGCGACAGCGTCCACGCCCACTGCGTGTGTCGGAAATCGAAACATCCGACGCTCCACGCATACGCATGCCGAGCAAGGAACTCAACCGAGTGCTCGGCGGCGGCCTTGTCCCCGGCTCGATGGTGCTTATCGGCGGCGAGCCCGGCATTGGTAAATCCACCCTGGTGCTACAGAACACATTGTCGATACAATCGCGTCGCGTGCTTTACGTTTCGGGCGAGGAGAGCGCTATGCAGATAAAGATGCGTGCCGAACGCCTCGGACGTCAGAGCGACACGGTGTATATCGTGTGCGACACATCGCTTGAAAACATTTTCGAGCATATCGAGAACACAGATCCCGGACTGATCGTCATCGATTCGATACAGACCATAGCTTCCGATGAACTTGAATCTCCGGCCGGAAGCGTAGGCCAGGTAAGAGAGTGCTCGGCACGGTTGCTGCGATATGCCAAAGAGAGCGGTGTGCCGGTGATTGTGATCGGCCACATAACCAAAGAGGGCAATATCGCCGGGCCTAAAGTACTGGAACACATTGTTGATACCGTATTGCAGTTTGAAGGCGACCGACATTATCTGTATAGGTTGCTCCGGTCGATCAAAAACCGATTCGGAAGCACGTCCGAACTCGGCATTTACGAAATGGTGCGTAGCGGTCTGCGGGAGGTCACCAATCCTTCGGAGATACTGTTGTCGCAGACCGACACCAATCTGTCGGGCACCTCGATAGGTGTGACGATGGAGGGTATTCGTCCGCTGATGATCGAGGTGCAGGCTCTTGTGAGCACTGCCGCCTATGGCACACCGCAACGGTCTGTGACCGGCTTTGACGCCAAAAGGATGAATATGTTGCTTGCCGTACTGGAGAAGCGCGTGGGGTTCAAATTGGCCCAGAAGGACGTGTTTCTCAATATAGCCGGAGGCATGAAGGTCAATGATCCGGCTCTTGACATGGCCGTGATCAGCGCCATCCTGTCGAGCAATGTGGACATTGTGGTGCCTCATACCGTGTGTATGGCCGGGGAAGTGGGACTTACCGGCGAGATTCGCCCTGTCACCCGCATAGAACAACGCATACAGGAGGCTGAGAAACTCGGCATGGAGCAAATCATCATACCACGGAGCAATGTCAAGGGTATGGATCTCGGATCGCTGAATATAAAGATCACTGAAGTCAGCAAAGTGGAAGAGGCCTTCCGACTGCTGTTTGCATAAGCGCAAAATATAGATCATGTGGGTGGCTCTGGCTCTTATCTCGGCTACATGTCTGGGATTTTATGACGTGATGAAGAAACTGTCGGTGCGTGGCAATGACGTGCTGACGGTATTGATGCTCAACACCGTTTTCGGCGCCGTGCTGATGTCGCCGATACTTGTCGGCGGTATTGCGACAGGGGAGTGCTCAATATCATCGCCGGCGGCCCATGGCATGATCATAATCAAGTCGTTTATCGTGCTCGGGTCATGGATCCTTGGATATTTCGCCGTGAAACATCTGCCTCTGACCATACAAGGACCTATCAACGCCTCCCGTCCGGTGATGGTGCTTGTCGGCGCAGTGGCTGTGTACGGCGAACAGCTCAATCTCCTGCAGTGGGCCGGCATATCGCTCGGTTTTCTATCACTCTACATGATCTCTCGCATAAGCGCAAGCGAGGGGATCTCGCTACGAAGCAGCCGATGGCTATGGATGGCTGTCGGAGCCGCACTGCTTGGCGCCGTCAGCGCGCTTTACGACAAGTATCTCCTCCGGCATTTCCGACCGCTCGACGTCCAGGCATGGTATTCGTTTTATCAATGCATCATCATGTCGTGCGCCCTGATGGCTGTAAGACGATGGTCGTCGTCATCGCATTCTGTTTTTTCGTGGCGATGGACGATCCCGCTGATATCGATATTTCTGACCGTGGCCGACATAGCTTACTTCTATTCGTTGTCGCTCGATGGTGCGATGATTTCTGTCGTGTCGATGATACGTCGCGGCAGTGTCGTTATCCCATTCATCTACGGAGCTGTAATGCTTCGCGAAAAGAATTTCAAAGCAAAGGCAGCCGATCTGTGCATACTCATGGTCAGCCTCGGACTGCTCGTGCTGGGCTCTACAGTGGCAAAATGACGGCAATTACAGTTTTTTCACCATCATAGCTTGCTTTTGCCCATGCAAATGAATTAACTTTGCATGGGATAATCTGATCATTATATCATTTGCAGGAATGATCGGGGTCTATTCCCACAGCTTACTTACAAATCCAATGTTATCACGTTTTATAATCAGGATAGCGTGTCTGGCGGCACTCCTTTCATGCGAGATGCCGACCCACGCACAGATCAATACAGATCAGGTGATGCAGGTAGGGCGCAACGCGCTTTATTTTGAAGACTATATGCTGTCGATACAGTATTTCAACCAAGTGATCGCAGCCAAGCCTTATCTCGCACAGCCATATTTTTTCAGGGCGATAGCCAAATACAATCTCGACGACTTCCGAGGGGCTGTAGCCGACGCATCCAAAGCTCTCGAACAGAATCCGTTTCTGCTCGACGCCTACGAACTGCGCGCGGTGGCCAACCAAAATATCGGGAACGTTGAAGACGCGCTGAACGATTATGACGAAGTGCTCGGCACTCTGCCTGAAAACCGTGTGATACTGTTCAACAAGGCTCTCGCATATCAAGAACTGAAGCGGTATGACGAGGCTGCGGCCACATTCGATGCGCTGCTCGCCACGCACAGCGGATTTGATGGCGGATACGTGGGGCGCGCACGCCTGCGTCTGGAGCAGAAGGATACCGTCGGGGCTCTCGCCGACGTGGAAAAGGCTCTTGATCTTAACAAACGCTCTGTCAACGCATACCTTATCAGAGCCGACGTGGCCATAAACTCCCACCGCGACTACGCGGCGGCACTCGACGACATGAACGAAGCCATTCGTCTGCAACCCAAATATCCGGGGTTCTACATAAATCGCGCGTTTCTTCGACACAATCTTGATGATTATTACGGCGCGTTGAGCGACTATGAGTATGCCATACAACTTGACCCGGAAGATTATACCGGTTATTTCAACCGTGCTCTGCTACTGTGTGAAGTTAGAGATTTCGACAAGGCGCTTGCTGATCTCAACAAAGTGCTTGCCCTGAGAGGCACAGACTACCGGGCGTTGTATAACCGCGCTCTCGTGTTGAAGGAAAAACGCGACTTCAAAGGCGCGCTCGCCGACATCAATACCATCATAGCCGCATATCCCAATCTGGCAGCAGGATATTTCCTGCGATCAGAGATACGCCGCGACATGGGCGATATGAAAGCGAAAGAGGATTTTGATCGATCTCTCGCACTGGCCCGCGGTAACAAAGCTGGAAATTCGGGTCGCAACGACATCCGAGAACAAGGAGGCCAGGACAGCAGCATCAAAACCTCGTCAGACGGTAACAGCACCGAGCCTCAGACTGCCGGTGAGCCGACTCCGTTTGACAAGGATTTCGAAGAGATAATGCGCGGCGCGGCCGAGTCGCCCGACAAGGTAATGGCACGCTTCACATCACTTCTTACGGTCAACGACAATACCAACATAGAGCAGGAGTTCATCAATAAAAGCATCAGAGGCAGGGTGCAGAACCGTAATGTCAGCATCTCATACGAGCCAATATTCACAGCATCGTATTACAATTCACCCACTGAACTGCGCCCCAACCCCGAATACATCAAGGAGGTGGATGAGATCAACCGCACACGCGCACTGAGATTCTTGTTGCAGGTGACCAATTCTGTGCCGAGCCTTGACGACGAAGACCAGATAAAGCGCCATTTCGATTCGGTGAATTATTACAATTCATATCTGTCATCGCATAAGCCTCGTGCGATAGACTATTTCGGACGAGCAATGGACCTGCTGACGCTACGCAATTATGATGGTTCGATAGCCGACTTCAACAGAGCGCTGGAACTTACGCCCGACTTCACCATGGCATACTTCATGAGAGGCATAGCCCGCCTGCAGAAACTCGAATCGGAAGCCGAAGAGAGTGCGAAAACACAGCCAGGCGACGGACGCATTCATCAGACGGCTCCGGCAATCATGCCGGGCGCATCGATGCAGCAGCGCCGCGCCAATATGACCGAAGTAATGGCCGATATCGACAAAGTCATAGAGCTTTCGCCTGAAATGCCTGTGGCTTACTACAACAAGGGAGTGATATTGCTTCAGCTGCAGGACTACACTTCGGCACTCAAGGCTCTCAACCGCGCTATAGAACTTAAGCCCGACTTCGGAGAAGCCTACTACAACCGCGGATATGTATATTATATGCTCGGCGACAGCAGCAAGGGATCGGCCGATGTCAGCAAAGCGGGCGAACTGGGTGTAGTGCCATCATACAACCTTCTGAAACGCATGAACCGGTAACAGTCCAGCCATATCGGCCTCGCCGGTAATATAGTGAAATAAACAGATTCCGCCGACAATTTCTCATTACGAGAAAACTGTCGGCGGAATTAATGCTTTGCAGCCGGACTGTAAGCCGGGTTATGTCGGCCTGACACTTCCCCGAGGGGGCCATCAGGGCCGTTCCGTCATTTATCTACGCCATACGTTGCCGCATGGCTCAAGCAGCCTACCCCCCGGCAATGGACGAGCAATCCTTGAATGCCGGTATACTTGGCCTTGCAACCCATGGGATGTGCGGTGCCTCATGTCGCCATGAAGCCCGGTGGGCTCTTACCCCGCCTTTTCACCCTTACCACGGCCCGAAGGATCGTGGCGGTCGTTTTCTGTCACACTTGCCCCGGCATCGCTGCCGGCTTCCTGTTAGGAAACATGGTGCTCTGTGTTGCCCGGACTTTCCTCATGCCGGCTAATGCCGACCCGCGACGGAACGTCCGGCTGCGTCTGCAAAGTTACGACATTTTTACTATACAGCCAAAAGGCCGCCAAACTCCAGATAGGTGAAAGACACTGTATAATTCTCGCAGGAGCTCCCTTCCAAGTCAGTCAGCAGTCTGACAGACTGACATAAAAAAAGCCCTGTGGCTTAGCAATGTCACAGAGCTATAAGGCTGTCGGGAACAGAATCACATGGATCGCAGCAGCAGATAGGCCTTGGCTTCATCCCACGGCAGATATATGCGCGGATCGTCTTCTATAAGATTGATCGGTTGTTCGTTGAGATCGGCACGGATATATATCACATCTTTCGGTCCGCGGAACACGATAATACGGAAGTTGGCAGCCATAGGCACTATACGAAAGTCGAGCCATTGACGACTGACCTCATCGGGGTTGTCCGAATCAAGATAGCATCCGGGGATTCTCATCAATGCCAGCAAGGGCATGAGGGTTTCGGCATGACCGAATCGCAGCTGCACCGGTGCCACCGTCGAGTCACCTTCTATCAATCGGTCGGTGGTGGTGATGATATCGTCGAGCAATGCCCGGGCTGCTTTGGCAGGCGCGGCGGATATGGCTGAAGCCGAATGCACGAGATGCTGGCTGTAGTTTTTGAACGACCACATGGCATTGAATTCCTCTCGGGTGACATACTGCGATATGTCACAGCGCAGTTCCATGGCTGCAGTGGCTGCAAGGCATGAATATATATCCATGGTGAGGGCTGCCTGATCGTGGATTTCATTGTAGGGATAGCCGCTTCCGAGCATTTTACGGAGCACTGTTCGCGGCACCATCGAGTCGGAAGCCTCATTAAGTGCGAGCCGGAAATTATCGGTAGCAAACAGTTCCTCAAGCTCGCGGTTATCGCTGAAGAAACGGAGCAGGGGATTGTTCTGACGCCCTGACGAAGTGTGGATCTCCACCTTATCGTCAAGACGTGCGATCTGATGGGTCATCTCATACATACTCATGATACAGCGCGGGACGTAGCTGCTGATGGCATTGATGCGGCCATTGCGCATCAACGACGGAAAATCGCTATACATGCGCATACCTATTCCCATCTGTTCGGCTTTGCCGAGAGTGTCAAGCACACCCCAGCGGCCGGCAGTGCGCTCGATTATCTGCTCAGTGAGCCTCAGCATCCGTCGGCCGCGCGGAGTGATCGTGCGGAGTCTGACAGCGTTTTTAAGTGCCTTTCGGACATTATCGGCAGCTTTGCCCGACGACATATATCTGGCTCCGTGACGCCCAACATGATTGATCATGATAGGTCGGAGCGAGTCGGGGGTCTGCGTCGTGGAACTGACATCGGGATAAGGCATTGAACTGCCAAGACATTCTCTGAACGTGTAGTCGGTGGTCTGCGCCGCAGTGTGCGGAATGAAAAGCAGCATGAGCGCTGCGAGTGATGAGATGGCTGTAATGAATCTTTTCATGAGTTAAAACGTGTTTGGATTCATTAACAACCGACGCCGGTCAAAGGTTCACTCAGGATATGCGGTGTTTTCATGCTTCATGCACAGCAACACTTCTTCAAGAAAGCGTCGAGCCTGCGCTTTGGCATCATCAAGATCCATATACGAATAGTTGCCGCAATCGCGTGGAGAGGCTCCCGGAATTTCCCCTGAATAATCGGCTATGAAGCGAAACGTATCAGTCATCAGCCCTACTATATCCTCAGGCTGCAGATCTCCCGACAGAATGAGGTAATTGCCGGTTCGGCATCCCATCGGCCCCCAGTATATCACACGGTCTTTCCAGTCGGCCCGGTTGCGCAGATATGTTGCGGCAAGGTGTTCGATAGTGTGGAGTGCGGCTCCCGACAACGGCGGCTGTCGGTTGGGCTCAGTCATGCGTATATCGAATGTGGTGAGAGTATCGCCCGACCGGGTGACATCGCGCCGCGAAACGTAGATGCCACGGAGCAGACGCTGGTGGTCGACAGTGAAGCTTGCTATTTTTTCCATTGCTGTGATATTTGTTCTACAAGTGGCATGAGAACGGAGAATGTGCGCATTGGCGCATCAGTCCAGAAGTTTTCATACTGCGAGATATTATCAGCGGCTCCGGGTGTGTCGCTGACCACTCTGACTGAAACAAACGGCACGCCGCTCAGCCAACAAGTCTGCGCCATGGATGCCGATTCCATATCTACTGCCGCCACATCGGGATAAAGCCCGCGGATTCGCTCGGTTTCTTCGGATGACGCTACAAAAATATCGCCTGAAGCGATAAGTCCATGTATCACTCCGCCGGCAGGATCAAGAGCGGGTATATCGAGCAAGCCGCATGGTGGCTCGAAGAACTGCGGACAGCCAGATGCCTGTCCCGGGACGGTTCCCGGTCCGCACCATACATCGTGATAGGCCACACGGCTGCCAACCACTACATCGAGTATTCCGGTACGTCCGGTGCCTCCGGCCACTCCGGTGTTGATCACCAGATCTGGTGCAAAATCATTAAGCATACACTGCAGAGCAAGAGCGGAATTCACTTTACCTATGCCACTCTGCATAGCAATGATCTCGCATCCGGCCATCTGTCCGTGATAGACGATGAAGCGTCCTTTTTCGGATTTAACTATATCGGAGATATGTGGCAGCAGCAGATCAAGTTCTTTCTGCATTGCCACTACTATCGCTATCTTCATAAATGATAAGTTACTTTTCAAAAATCAGTTGAGATTATCAAACTATCAGTACACCAACAGTTTGTGCTGCGGTATTTCTGACTTTGTCCGGTGTCTGTTATTGCAAGCCTCAACCATGCGCGCCGTATACAAGTGGACGATATGGAAGCCGGGCAGCGACAGGATGTCATGCCCGGCTCGAATGATGTATTTCTCTATTAACCCCGGAATAGGAATTGTTCTTATTCGTATGGATTGACCTCGTCAAATCCCGAGGCGTCGAATTCGTCGTCGTTGTATTCGTCAGATCCATAGAAACTCTCATCAAGATCAGGATCGGCTGCAGCTGTTTTCTCAGCCTTTTCGTCAATGCGTGCCTCGAATTCATCAAGGTTTACGAACTGTGCGGGGGGATTTCCGAAAGCGAGAGAGCACACCGGATCTTTGAGCGAACGTCCCGGCTGCGTTTTCTTCAGCTCCATGAAGAAACAACGGTCGGTAAGATAATCGAACACGAATATGAGCCGCTGCCCTTCGTCGTCGAGAAAATCCGAGAGCGGCGTTTCTTCCATAAGGTAGACATCGTCGGCCGAGTCGGCACCCATATCCTCCAGAGTTATCTCCTTGCCTTTCTCCCAATTGTCATCACACAGAAAGAACGAATTCATCTGTCCCTTGTCGTAATTGACCGAATCACAGATAGCATTACGCAAGTCAAGAAAAGTGGCATCGGAATCGATGCTGATCTCACGCTTGAAGTTGTCGACTTCGTCGGATACTAACCGGAATGTGAATATCATGGAGTAATGTTGTTTGGTTGTCGCTATTGATATTGAATATTGTGCTGCAAATTTACTATAAAAATCGTGATTTTCGCATTGAGGTGATAAAAAACATATTTTTTACACCACCTTGGGCATCGTATTAAATTTTGTATTAAATTTGCAATTTAACAAATGCGCCAGAACTATGTTGACACAAATCACACCCGATACTCGAGATTTGCCGGCATCAGACTTCGGCCGGCAACTTTTGGAGAGAGCCGGATGTTTCCTACGGCTGTCGGGAAACGTGTCGGCTCCGCAAGACTATCGCAGC